>NZ_JBEGHG010000004.1:0-241811 GCF_040675865.1 Burkholderia sp. LMU1-1-1.1
TCGAAGCAATCGGAAGTGGTTCCAAGAAAAGCCTCTAAGCTTCAGTCATACGAGACCGTACCGCAAACCGACACAGGTGGGCGAGATGAGTATTCTAAGGCGCTTGAGAGAACTCGGGAGAAGGAACTCGGCAAATTGGTACCGTAACTTCGGGAAAAGGTACGCCCTTGTAGCTTGGCTGATTTACTTCAGTAGGGCGAACGGGTTGCAATAAACTGGTGGCTGCGACTGTTTAATAAAAACACAGCACTCTGCAAACACGAAAGTGGACGTATAGGGTGTGACGCCTGCCCGGTGCTGGAAGATTAAATGATGGGGTGCAAGCTCTTGATTGAAGTCCCAGTAAACGGCGGCCGTAACTATAACGGTCCTAAGGTAGCGAAATTCCTTGTCGGGTAAGTTCCGACCTGCACGAATGGCGTAACGATGGCCACACTGTCTCCTCCCGAGACTCAGCGAAGTTGAAGTGTTTGTGATGATGCAATCTACCCGCGGCTAGACGGAAAGACCCCATGAACCTTTACTGTAGCTTTGCATTGGACTTTGAATCAATCTGTGTAGGATAGGTGGGAGGCTTTGAAGCGGGGACGCCAGTTCTCGTGGAGCCAACCTTGAAATACCACCCTGGTTCATTTGAGGTTCTAACCTTGGCCCGTTATCCGGGTCGGGGACAGTGCATGGTAGGCAGTTTGACTGGGGCGGTCTCCTCCTAAAGTGTAACGGAGGAGTTCGAAGGTACGCTAGGTACGGTCGGACATCGTGCTAATAGTGCAATGGCATAAGCGTGCTTAACTGCGAGACTGACAAGTCGAGCAGGTACGAAAGTAGGACATAGTGATCCGGTGGTTCTGTATGGAAGGGCCATCGCTCAACGGATAAAAGGTACTCTGGGGATAACAGGCTGATTCCTCCCAAGAGTTCATATCGACGGGGGAGTTTGGCACCTCGATGTCGGCTCATCACATCCTGGGGCTGTAGCCGGTCCCAAGGGTATGGCTGTTCGCCATTTAAAGTGGTACGTGAGCTGGGTTTAAAACGTCGTGAGACAGTTTGGTCCCTATCTGCCGTGGGCGTTGGAAATTTGAAGGGGGCTGCTCCTAGTACGAGAGGACCGGAGTGGACAGACCTCTGGTGTACCGGTTGTCACGCCAGTGGCATTGCCGGGTAGCTAAGTCTGGAAGAGATAACCGCTGAAAGCATCTAAGCGGGAAACTTGCCTTAAGATGAGATTTCCCAGAGCCTTGAGCTCTTTGAAGGGTCGTTCGAGACCAGGACGTTGATAGGTCAGGTGTGGAAGTGCAGTAATGCATTAAGCTAACTGATACTAATTGCCCGTACGGCTTGTCCCTATAACCTTAGCAGGTTATGGTGAATGAGAAGTATGTTGTGCGAACGTTGATACAACTTCATTACCCATATTACTTACTACTTCCAGATTCAGGGCGACGCGAATGCGCGCAGCCCGGTACAAGTCAATGCCTGATGACCATAGCAAGTTGGTCCCACCCCTTCCCATCCCGAACAGGACCGTGAAACAACTCTGCGCCGATGATAGTGCTGCAACCAGTGTGAAAGTAGGTTATCGTCAGGCTAGTTATATTAAAAAACCCCTTCCAGTGATCTGGTAGGGGTTTTTTTTCGTCCATGCCCCGTGTCTGGAGATACATCTGGAGACACGTAGGGCGGATTAGGCGGAACGCCGTAATCCGCCATTCCATGAGCCGCCGAAACGCATGCATGGCGGATTACGCTTCGCTAATCCGCCCTACGTTTCTGCGGCATTTCGCCATCTGGCGCCATGGCCAGCGGCCGCACCGTCTCCAGCAGGCTGACCAGGGTCTTGCCGGGCTCCTCCCACGGGATCATGTGGGCGGAATGCTCGAACCACACGCCGCGCTTGTACGGCGCCTTGACGCGTTTGAGCCACTCGTCGGTCGGCGCCGATGGCGTGGTGTAGTCGTTGCGTCCCATGAACATCACCACCGGGATCGGGAAGCTGCGCACGTTGCGATAGTCGACGCCCAGGAACTCCGGCAGCAAGCGGCCCAGCGAGAACATATTGCCGGCGTCGATGGCGCGCACGTCGCAGTCGTTATACTCCGGCGAGAGCTTGCCAGCCTCATGGAAGTAGTTCGAACTGTCGCGATAGGCGCTCAGGCCACCATAGTACTGCGCCCAAATGCGTGCCGTGACGATGCGCTCGCGCGTGACCGGCTGGTCGCCCGGATACGGCGCGATCGACGCCAGTTCCTTGATGGCCTTCTCGTTGTTGTGCGCCTTCGATTGCTCCACCGCGTAGTCAAAGCTGATGCGTTCATTCTCGCGGGTGCTGATCACCTGCCCAATGCCGACGTAAGCGTAGAACAGGTCCGGCCGCTTCAGCGCCGCGCCCATGCCGATCACCGTGCCCCAGCTGTGGCCCATCAGGATCACCTTGTCCTTGTGGTATCGGGTCTTGATGTACTCCGCGACTTCGATCGCGTCGTCGATGTAGCGCGGAATGTGGATGCTGTCACTGAGCGAATCCGGCGCGGTTTCATTGAAGGTCTTGCCGGCGCCGCGCTGGTCGTAATTGACGATGGTGAAGTACTCTTCCAGCGGGCGCTGGAACTGCCAGATAGTCGGGATCAGCGGCGAGGCCGGACCGCCATGCACGAACAGGATCACAGGATTGTTCTTGTCCTGCCCGCGCACGTTGATCCACTGGGCGATGCCGCCGATTTTGGCCTTGTAGGCTTCCTGCACGCCGGACGGCGCGACGATACGGCCCAAGTCCTTGATCACCTCCCGCGCCTTGGCATACTCCTGCTGGCTCTTGCACTCCTGCGCCTGCACGCCGGTACCCAGCGACGCCAACAACAAACAACCCGTCAAAATTTTTTTCATCGATTCACATCCATGAACATGAACAAGAATGCAATTCTAGCCGGATGTTTCGCGAGTGTGCTTAACAAGCGGCGCCGATCCCCCGCCTTCCCATCCCTTTGTTTTCGCCCCACGTTTCTGCATTACAATATAGTTAATATTGGAGTGCAACCTTATGTCACGTTTCGCGATGCGTACGGCGCGTTTTTGCGGCTTGCTTCTGCTGGCGCTGTGTTCGCTCGTCCACGCCGCCCCGCTCAGCCTGCGGTTCGAACACCTGGGCGTCGAGCAGGGCTTGACGCAGGAGTCCATCACGCGCGTCGTCCAGGACCGCCAGGGCTTCATCTGGATCGGCACGCAGGCCGGCCTGAACCGCTTTGACGGCTACCGCGTCACCGTCTTCAAGAACGACCCCGGCAATCCGCACAGCCTGCTCGACAACTATGTGCAGGCGCTGTACGAGGACGCCAACGGCCGGCTGTGGGTCGGCAGTAAAGGCGGGCTGGACCGTTACGACCCGTCCACCGGCGGTTTCGTCCATCAAGCCATCAAGGCCGGCAACCTTGCCGTCACCAATATCATCGGCGACGGCAAGGACGGCCTGTGGCTGACCACCAGCGAGGGCCTGCAGCATCTCGATATCAAGAGCGGCCAGGTGCGCACGTTGCGGCACGCGCCGGCCGATCCGGACAGCATCTCCGATGACCGGGTCAATGCCGTGGCGCGCGACAAATCGGGCAATCTGTGGTTAGGCACGGCCAGCGGGCTGGAAATGCTGCCGCCGGGCGCCGCCAAATTCCTGCATCTGACCCCGCAGCACGGCTCCACGCCATCGAACAACATCACCTCGCTCTCGGTGGGGCCGGACGGGCTGGTGTGGGCCGGCGCCATGGCCGGCCTGCAGGCTTGGAGGGTCGACGGGACCACGCCCAAACGCTTGCCACCGGCGGCGTCGCAGCCGTTCGGCGATCTGCGCGTCAACGTCCTGATGCACGACAGCGACGGCACCTTGTGGGTCGGCACCCAGGAGGACGGCCTGAAACGGCGCGATCCGGCCAGCGGCGAGTTCCATAGCTACCGTTGGGATAGCCTGAACCGCCACGGCATCGGCGACAACCAGATCACCGCGCTGTATCAGGACCGCACCGGCACGCTCTGGGTGGGCAACTGGTACTCAGGCTTGGATTGGGTCGATCTCGACAGCGGTGGCTTCGAGCGCTACACCGAGTCGACCGGCGTGCTGCCGGGCGTGTCCAACAGCAAGGTGCGCGCGATCACCGGCGCCGGCGACAACAAGATCTGGCTCGGTTCCGGCGAGGGCCTGACCAGGCTGGACGTGACCAGGCGTACGGTCGAGTCCTGGCACCGCGACGAGCGCGATCCCGGCAGCCTGCCCGGCGACGTGGTGATCGCGCTGGCCACCGACCTCAAGGGCCGGCTGTGGGTCGGCACGTCCACCGGCCTGGCCCGGCGCGATCCGTCCACCGGCCGCTACACGCGCGTGCCGTTCGACGCCGATCCGAACGCCCTGTCGATACAGCGGCTGCTGGTCGACCGGGCCGGCGTCATCTGGGCCGGCACGCGCAGCGGACTGCACCGCGTCGATCCGGACACCGACGCCGTCACCACCTATCGCGCCGATCTGGATAATCCGGACAGTGTCGACGGCCGCGTGTACGCGCTGCTGGAGGACCGCCACGGCATGCTGTGGATCGGCACGGAAAACGGCTTGAACCGCTTCGACCGCGGCACTGGCAAGTTCCGCCACTACCGCCACGATCCGGACCGGCCGGACAGCCTGAGCCACAAAAGGGTGCCGTTCATCTTCGAGGATAGGAACGGCGTGCTGTGGGTCGGCACCGCCGCCGGCTTGTGCAAGGCCCTGCCGCAGCCGGACGGCGACCTGCGCTTCCGCTATTACCCGGGACAGAACGGCGGCGCGGTCGATCCGATTGGCGCCATCCTGGAGGACGGCAAAGGCCGGCTATGGATCAGCAGCACCGCCGGCATCGCGATGTTCAATCCCGAGAGCGGGTTTTTCAAGCAATACACGGCCAAGGATGGTTTGATCGACGGCTCGTACTTCATCGGCGCGGCCTACAAGGCGCCGGACGGCACGCTGTACTTCGGCGGCCTGGCGGGCATGACCGCGTTCAAGCCGTCGGAAGTCCATGACAACGCGCGTCCACCGCAGATCGCCATCACCGATTTCTTCATCTTCAACGAGTCGATCCTGAGCGACGTTCACCGGCCGGACGTACTGCCGAAGGGCTCGCTGAGCGACGCCAAGACGCTCACCTTGAGCCATCGCGACGTCATGTTCTCGATCGAGTTCGCCGCCCTGCATTTCGCCGATCCGCAGCGCAACCGCTACGCCTACCAGCTCGAGGGTTTCGATCCGCAGTGGGTGACGACGGACGCCGGCAAGCGCTTCGCCACCTATACCAACCTGGACCCGGGCCATTACGTGTTCCGCGTGCGCGCCGCCAACAAGGACGGTGTCTGGAGTCCGGAACCGGCGGTGCTGGAGTTGATCGTCACGCCGCCGGTGTGGAAGATGTGGTGGTTCCGCCTGCTCATGGTCGGCCTGGTGGTGGGCGCGGCGTATTTGCTGTTCCGCATCCGCATCCGCATGCTGATGCGGCAGAAGCAAGCCCTCGAGGAGGAGGTCGGCAGCCGCACGCGCGAGCTGGTGCTGCAGAAGGAGTCGATCGAACGGCAGAAGCAGGAGGCCGAGCTGCAGAAGGAAAGCGTGGAGCTGGCGCACCGCAATATCTCGCTGCTGTCCGATATCGGCCGCCGCATCACGGCCAACCTCGACAGCGAGGCCATCATGACCATGCTCTACCAGCAGGTGCATGCGCTGATGGACGCGAGCGTGTTCGGCATCGGCATTTACCGGCCCGAGCAGGAGCTGATCGAGTATCCGTTCGCGATGGAAAAGGGCAAGCGCTACACGCCGTACACGCGCAGCATGCTGGAGCCGAACCAGCTGGCCGTGTGGTGCATCAACCATGCCGAGGAAGTGTTCATCAACGACCTGGAGCAGGAATACGCGCGTTACATCGCCAACCTGGCGCTGGTCTCCGGCGTCGACAACATGGGCACGCTCGAAGACGGTTCGCTGCCGACCGAGCCGCGCTCGCTGATCTACGTGCCGATTTCCGTCAACGGCCAGGTGCGCGGCATCATCACCGTCCACAGTTACCGCGCGCACGCCTACCGGCGCATCGATGTCGACATGCTGACCACCCTGGCGTCGTATGTGGCGGTGGCGTTCGCCAACGCCGATTCCTACCGGCAGTTGCAGGACACCCAACAGCAGCTGGTCGAGCGCGAGAAGCTGGCCGCGCTGGGTTCGCTGGTGGCCGGCGTCGCGCACGAGCTCAACACGCCGATCGGCAACAGCCTGGTGATCGCCAGCACGCTCGAGGACAAGACCACGGAGATCGAACTGCGCCAGAACAGCAACGTGCTGCGCCGCTCGGACCTGGCGCAATTCATCGACGCCGCGCGCGAGGCGTCGACCTTGCTGATGCGCAGCCTGCGCAACGCGGCCGAGCTGGTCAATAGTTTCAAGCAGGTGGCGGTCGACCAGGCCAGCGCCAAGCGGCGCCATTTCAACCTGCACCAGGCCAGCCAGGAAATCGTCACCACGATGAAGAACCAGATCCGCAAGGCGGGCCACCAGGTCGATCTGGAGATGCCGGACGATATAGAGATGGACAGCTTCCCGGGGCCCTACGGCCAAGTCATCATCAATCTGATCAACAACGCCTTGCTGCACGCGTTCGAGGGGCGCAGCGGCGGCGTGATACGGCTGTGGGCGGTGCGGCTGGGACCGGACCGGGTGCGGATCGTGTTCCAGGATGACGGCTCGGGCATCGCCATCGAGCATCAGGCGCGTATTTTCGATCCGTTCTTCACGACCAAGCTGGGGCAGGGGGGCAACGGGCTGGGGTTGAGCATCACGTACAACATTGTGACGTCGCTGCTCGATGGCAGCATCCGGGTCGACAGCGTGGTCGGGGTGGGGACGCGGTTCACGATCGACCTGCCGCTCAAGGCGAGCCTGGCAGGCGATTGACGAACCGCATTCCCGTCTTACCGCATTATTTATCGCCTACACGCCCCAGATAATGCTCTCGTTTTCCTGCTTGGCCGAGCGCAGCATCTCCAGCAGCGGATACGCGCGCGCGTGGAATCCCACGCGCTGCATGACGGCATGTTCCACCGTCTCGTTCTCTTCCTTCTCGTGCGCGTGGATGTCGTGCTCGATATCGTTTTCAGGATGGAGTTTGCTTTCGGCCACTTCATGCTCGAGCACCGACAGCGCTTGCTCCGCCTCGGCGGCGGTGATCACGCCGCGCGTGGGGTTTTTGTGCAGCAGGTCGAGGATGCGTTGGGCGTGTTCCTGATACATCAGGACTTCAGGGCTGGATTTGGATTTGAAGGCAATTAACATGATGCGCTTTCTTAGTATTATTGATCAAGAGGTCTGACGGTGCGCCGAATGACGAAGCAGCGGCGTGCCGCTGCTGTACACATTAGGTCGTCACGGAAACTTTACAAGAGACGAACCCATCTGTATGGACGTTAGCGCACGTCAATTAAGTATCTCCTAAGCCAATCGCCCGGTTTCAGTTCAGTTTGAACGAGCCGAACCAGGTTTCCACCGTGTCCCGCACGATGTTTTTCTCGCGGCCCATGACGATGACCTGATACACGCGCGTGTCTTTGGCGATGAAACGTCCGATCAGCAGCATCGGCTCGCCATTTTGGCTGCCTTTCGCCTCGACGTCGAGCACGGTTTGCCCGCCCGCCGCCGACGATGCACTTTTGGTCACCGTGGCGCCGATGTTCCTGACCAGCGCCGTCTTCATGGCCTCGATCGCCGCCGGGGTCCTGCCCGCGTCCGGCAATTGCGCGCTGCCGACCGCGAACACCACCCCGTCCACCTCGGCCGCCGTCATCGTCATGTTGACGTCCAGATCGCCCAGCTTGATGGCGCGGGTCTGGCTGGCCGGCTTGCCGGGGAACAGCACGGCATAGGGCGCGTCATTGCTGCGGTAATCGCGCCAATCGTATTGCGGGCTGCAGGCGGACAATGCGGCCGCCATCAGCAGCGCCAGCGAGATCTTTTTCATGATGCCTTCGCTTTCTTCTTTTTACGTTCTTCCTCGTCGCGCTTCCATTCGTCGATATGCGCCTGCTGGCGCAGCACGCGGGACGCCGGATCGACAGTATAGTGCGCGTTGGCGGCCAGGGGCAGTTCGCCGTGGCTGCCGCTCATCGGCAGTTGGACGATGCGCTCGCCCTGGTCGTCGACGATGCGCACTTCCAGCGGCATCGGGAACGGGCCGCCGTCCTTCAGCTTCCAGTTCAGCTGCAGCTTGTCGCCGCTGCGCGTCTCGACCAGCTCGGGCAATGCCGCATGATACAGGTAGGCGTCGAAGAACCAGCCCAGATCGCGGCCGCTCGCCTGGTTGGCGATGGCGATGAATTCGTTCGTGCTGCTCCAGCGCGGCTGGAAGTTGCCTGGCGTCGGCGTGTCGGTGCCGTAGACCATGCGGCGCGTGGCGCGGAAGAAGGCGTCGTCGCCGATCAGGTTGCGCAGCGTGTGCAGGATCAGCGAGCCCTTGGTGTAGATGTCGTTGCCCGGGCCGCCGCGTTTGTCGTCGTAGACGTCCTCGATGCGCTGCGGTTTGCCGCCGACCACCGGCACCTTGTTGCGCAGCGACTTGCGCTGGTTGAACAGCTCGGCCTGGAACGCCATGTCGCCGCGCAGCCATTGCAGGTACAGCGGCTGCATGTAGCTGCCGAAGCCTTCGTGCAGCCACATGTCGTCCCAGTCGGAATTGGTCATCTGGTTGCCGAACCACTCGTGCGACAGTTCGTGGTGCAACAACCAGTCGTAGCCGTAGGGCGACTTCAGGTAACCGTTGCCGTAGGCGTTGATGGTCTGGTGTTCCATGCCCAGGTGCGGCGTTTCGACCACGCCCATTTTCTCGTCGCCGAACGGATAGGGACCGATGCGGCGCTCGAAGAAATCGAGCATCGGCGCGAACTCGGCGAACAGGCCCCTGGCCTGCTGCTCGTGTCCTTTCAGATACCACATGCGCAGCGGAATCGTGTTGCCGTAGCGGCTGGCGTAGTCGCCCGACAGCATTTCGTAGGGGCCGATGTTAAGCGCTACGCCGTAGGTGCTGGGGTTTTTCGCGCGCCAGTGGTAGGTGCGCCAGCCGTCCTTCTCATCCATGCCGACCGCCACGCCGTTGCCGGCGACCACCAGCGGCGCCGGCACGCTGATGTGCAGGTCGATCAGTTTGGCCTTGCCCATCGGGTGGTCGATGCAGGGCCAGAACAGGTCGCAACCTTCGCCCTCGACGGTGGTGGCGATCCACGGTTGCCCGTCCTCCGTTTTACTCCAGACGAAGGCGCCATCCCACGGCGCGCGCTTGGCCACGTGCGGCACGCCGTGGTAGCGGATGCGCACGGTGGTGCTGGTGCCGGCCGCTAGCGGTGTCGGCAACGTCAGGTAAAGACGGCCGTCCGGGTTGCTGATCGCCGAGCGCGCCAATTCCACACCGTCGACGCTGGCGCCGTCGACCGGCAGGTTGCGGTCCAGCTCGACGGCGATGCGGGTCAGCGGCGTCGTGGCCGACGGATTGGCGGTGAAGGTCAGCGCGGCGTCGCCGCGTATGCTTTGCGTGGCGGGATCGACACGCAGCGCCAGGTCGGCTTTTTCAAACGTGACGGCCAGTTGCTCCGGCGCGCGCGGGCCGCCGGAGCCGGCGGTGAAGTCGGTCAGCGGCACCTGGGTAGTGGCGCAGCCGGCCAGCAGGGCGCTGGCGGCGAGGAAGGTTGGGAGATGCAATGGCGGACGTGTCATGCTGGTTCCGGCGGGTCAAATGTTAATCAGGAAATATAGCAGTTAGCATCACGAACGGCCATCTTCAGGTGCTGCTGCCGGGCTGTTGTGGGTTGGCAGCCTCGGCGATAGCGCGGCATCGCCGGAAAAATGTCAGTTTGCATATTTTTCGTGTGGCAATTCTTTTGATATTTGATACTATAGGGCACCAACTCTTGGTTGCCGGGCCAGCGATGGCCCGATCGATAATGCCCTCCGTCCCCATGCCCCCGGGACAATGCTGTCACTCTCCGCGTCCCTGATTCCTGCCGCTTTCGCGCAAGCGACCTGATGCCGCCGCAATCCCGCATCGATCGTCGTTTGTTACTTATATCGCTGCGCATGCAGCCCGAAAACGGAAACAACATGAAAATCGCTAACTTAAAAATCGGAACTCGACTCGGCCTTGGATTTGGCGTGGTCGTCGTCTTACTGCTGGCCGTGGCCTTCATCGCCGTCAGCCGCATCAACCTGATCAACGATGCGACGGACGAAATCCTGAACGACCGCTACGCCAAGGTGACGGTGGCCCAGGATATCCAGACCGAGGTGAACAAGCAGGCGCGCTATTTGCGCAACGCTATCATCGGCGCGGCCGATCCGGCCGAAGTCTCGGCCTCGCTGGCCAAGCTCGACGCGTCGGTGAAAACGAATGGCGCGCATCTGGCGAAACTGAAAGCCATGCTGAACACGGAAAAAGGCAACGCGCTCTTCAGCGCCTTGAGCGAGCGCCGTAACGCCTATGGCAGCGCGCGCGACGCCACCGTCAAGCTGTTGCTCGACGGGCAGGCCGACCTGGCCGGTAAATACCTGCTCAAGGAACTGCGTGGGCCGCAAGACGCCTTCTTCGAGTCCATCGATGCGATGGCGGATTTCCAGGAATTGTTGATGAACAAGTCGGGCCAGCAAGCCGAGGCCGATGGCGCGTTCGCCGTGCGGATGACGGTGGCGCTGTCGGCGTTCGCCGCCGTGGCCGCCGCGTTGATCGGCTGGCTGATCACGCGCTCGATCACGGTGCCGGTGGACCACGCCGTGGCGCTGGCGCAAACCGTCGCCGGCGGCGACTTGAGCAGCAGCATCGAGGTGCAAAGCAAGGACGAGATCGGTTCATTGATGCAGGCGCTCAAGGATATGAACCAGAGCCTGAACAACATCGTCGGCCAGGTCCGCGCCAGCAGCGACGAGATCGCGACGGCGACCGGCGAGGTCGCCACCGGCAATATGGATCTGTCGTCGCGCACCGAACAGCAAGCCAGCGCGCTGGAGGAGACCGCCTCGTCGATGGAGGAACTGACCTCCACCGTCAAGCAAAACAGCGACAACGCGCGGCAGGCCAACCAGTTGGCCGTGTCCGCCGTCGAGGTGGCGCGCCAGGGCGGCGTGGTGGTGGACGAAGTGGTCACGACGATGGGACAGATCAACGAGTCGGCCACCAAGATCTCGGACATCATCGGCGTCATCGACGGCATCGCCTTCCAGACCAACATCCTGGCGTTGAACGCGGCGGTGGAAGCGGCGCGCGCGGGCGAGCAGGGCCGGGGCTTCGCGGTGGTGGCGTCGGAAGTGCGCAACCTGGCGCAGCGTTCGGCCGGCGCGGCGAAGGAAATCAAAACCCTGATCAACGACTCGGTCGGGCGGGTCGAAGCGGGCAACAAGCTGGTGGCCAAGGCGGGCACCACGATGAGCGAGGTGGTCGCCAGCATCCAGCGCGTGACCGACATCATGGGCGAGATCACCACCGCCAGCCGCGAACAGGAAGTCGGCATCGAGCAGATCAGCCAGGCCGTCACCGAAATGGACACGGTGACGCAGCAGAACGCCGCCTTGGTGGAAGAGGCCGCCGCAGCGACCGGCGCGCTGGAGCAGCAGGCCGCCCATCTGGCGCAGGTGGTCAGCGTGTTCAAGCTGGATACGGGCGCGCGGAACGCGCCGCCGGTGGTGGCGCATTCATCATCCTCGCCATCGCGGCGGGCCGTTCCGCGCCTGGCGCTGGCCGGCTGAGGATGGCTGCCGCCCGGCAGGGCGGCCCCTTTAACTGACGCCTGAACGGCGCGGCATGGCCGCGCCGTTCGGCGTTTACGCTATCAATAAGCATGCTGACGCTCTATAACAACAGGCAACTGGTTGGCTTGCTGTTACGCAATATGCGCAGCCGCCATTGGGTCAACATCGAAATATTGCAGTGCCAATTGATCCCAAATGGAAACTATCATGAACATCTCTAACTTGAAAATCGGAACGCGGCTGGGCTTGGGTTTCGGCGTGGTGGTGGTGCTGCTGGCCGCCGTGGCGCTGGTGGCCATCACCCGCATCAACCTGATCAACCAGGCGACGGAACGGATCTTGAACGATAGCTTCGTCAAGTTGACGCTGGCCCGCCAAATTCAGACCGAGGTCAATGTGCAAGCGCGCTTGTTGCGCAACGCCGTCATCGGCGTGGCGGACCCTGCGGAAGTGCGGGAGCAGTTGGAGAAGATGGATGCGTCGCTGAAGGCGAACGAAGAATATATCGTCAAGCTGGACCACATGCTGACGCTTCCCAAGGGGAAGGAATTGTTCAAGACCCTGAGCGAACGGCGCAACGCTTACACGGCGGCGCGCAATACCCTTGTCAAGATGATCAAGGATGGCCAGTCCGAGCAGGCCGGCAAATATGTCAGCAAGGAGCTGCGGGCGGTGCAAACCCCGTATTTCAGCGCCATCAACGCGATGGAGGATTTTCAGGAATCGCTGATGAAGCAGGACGGCGAGCAAATCGCGGCGGGCGGCGCCTTGGCCGTGCAACTGAGCGTCATCCTGTCGGTGACGGCCGCGATCATGGCGGCGCTGATCGGCTGGTTCATCACGCGTTCGATCACGGTGCCGGTGAACCGGGCCGTGGGCTTGGCGCAGACCGTCGCCGCCGGCGATTTGAGCGCTCATATCGACGTGCAAAGCAAGGACGAGATCGGCTCGCTGTTGCAGGCGCTCAATGACATGACGCTGAGCCTGAACAACATCGTCGGCCAGGTGCGCGCCGGCAGCGACGAGATTTCGACCGCGACGGCGGAAGTGGCCAGCGGCAACCTGGACCTGTCGTCGCGCACCGAACAGCAGGCCAGCGCGCTGGAACAGACCGCGTCGTCGATGGAGGAGTTGACCTCCACCGTCAGGCAAAACAGCGACAACGCGCGGCAGGCCAACCAGTTGGCCGTGTCCGCCGTCGACGTGGCGCGCCAGGGTGGCGCGGTGGTGACGGAAGTGGTGACGACGATGGGCCACATTCACGCGTCGGCCGGCAAGATCTCCGACATCATCGGCGTCATCGACGGCATCGCCTTCCAGACCAATATCCTGGCCTTGAACGCGGCGGTCGAGGCGGCGCGCGCTGGCGAGCAGGGCCGGGGCTTCGCCGTGGTGGCCTCGGAAGTGCGCAACCTGGCGCAGCGCTCGGCGGGCGCGGCGAGGGAAATCAAAACCTTGATCAACGACTCCGTCGAGCAAGTCAACGCGGGCAACCAGCTGGTGGCCAAGGCCGGCACCACGATGACCGAGGTGGTCGCCAGCATCCAGCGGGTCACCGACATCATGAGCGAAATCACGGCGGCCAGCCGGGAGCAGGAGGTCGGCATCGAGCAGATCAACCAGGCCGTCAACGAAATGGACGCCGTGACGCAACAGAACGCCGCGCTGGTGGAGGAAGCGGCGGCCGCCACGGCGGCGCTGGAGGGCCAGGCGTCGCGTCTGACGCAGGTGGTCAGCGTGTTCAAGCTGGAACAGGGACGCGCGGCGCCGACGGGCCACCAGCCGCAAAAACGGCCGGCCCCCCAACTGGCGCTGGCAACGGTTTGACGGCGCCTACGACGACAACCGCTGGTTGTGCACCTTCCCGGCGATGGTCACATTCCTCAACACCAGGTCCTTGACGTTATAAAGGTAGGCCGGCTGCCTGGCCACCGGCGTCCCGAAGTCGCAGTCGCTGATGGTGACATTACTCACCGGCAGAATCCGCGGCTTGCCCGGCCCGTTGTAGTTCACCGCCACCGGCCCCAGCACCACAATCGGCTGGTAGCACGAGAACTTGCCATCCCTGGTCTGTACATTGCCCACCGTAATACCCGAGATATGCACGTTGGTCACCAACGGTGGCCGCGTGCGGATGGTATCGTCCAGCGGGCTATAGTCGCAGTCGAAGGTGATCACGCCACCGGCGCCGGCGGCCACCGTCTTCTCAGGAATCCCCGACCCTGGCGTCGGCTTGTAAAACGCCGGCGTGGTGCGTATCCCGTTAGGTATCCGCACATTCCGAACGTAGAAATTACGCAGAAACCCCCCGCGCGCCATATTGGTCTTGAGCCGGATGGCGATGTTGAGCGGGTCCGTCTTCCAGTTGGCGTTCTCAAACACCAGGTTCTGCGCATACACGTTCTGGATGCCGCCGGACATGATGCTGCCCAAGGTCAGCGCCCCATGGCCGCTGTGCATGCGGCAATTCTGCACCACCACGTTCTCGCACGGACCGAACTGCGTATCGGTGCCCTTGCCGGAATCGATGGCGATGCAATCGTCGCCGGTGTTGAACTGGCAGCCCTCGATCAGCACGTGGCGGCACGACTCCGGATCGAAGCCGTCGTTGTTGGCGCCCATGCTGTTGGCGTAGATGCCTTTCACATGCACATTGGAGCAGTCCACCGGATTGTGCTGCCAGAACGGCGTGTTGGTGGTCTGGTAGCCGGCCAGCAGCACGTCTTTGCAACTGATGAACTGCACCATGTGCGGACGCAGGAAGTGGCCGATGCCGAAGACGCGTTGCCTGGCCGGCACGCGCGCCTCGCTCAGCGCGCGCAGATAGTGGGAGTCCGACAGGAACCACGGATCGTCGCCCTCGATCTTCTTCGCTTCCTCGGGTGAAAGGTGCGGCGCGATCTCGGCCAGCGGGCGGTTGCGCGGATTCGGCCGCTCCTGCACCTTGCCTACGGTGAACGGCACATGCACCTCGCCTTTGCGCTCGCGGCCTTTCCACGACCACCAGCAATCGGCATCGCCGGGGAAGGGCACGCCGGCCTGGCCGTCGAGGATGGAGGTCCAGTCCTCGCCGGTCAGGGCGATGTTGCGTTGGCCGTGGGCGTACACCAGCGACGAATAGTTCAGGCAGTCGTTGCCCTCCCAGCGGGTCAGCGACAGCTTGCCGTTGGCGCCGCAATCGAATTCGCCGTGGCGCGCGTAGTCGAGCGGATTGGCCGAGAAGTAGACATGCGCGGCCTTGGCCAGATGCACGTGGACGTTCGACAGCAGCACGATCGGCCCGGCGCACAGCCAGTTGCCGGCCGGGATCAACACGCGGCCACCGCCCGCCTTGTGGCAGGCGGCGATGGCGGCGCTGATGGCCGGGTAGCAATCGGTCGCGCCCGGCGCCGGCGTGTGGATATCGGCGCGCTCGCTGGAGCCGACCCAGGCGTTGATCGGCACCACTTCGCACGCCTGGGCGCCGAACGCGGTGATGACGAAATCCTCCTCGCGGAAGGTGAGTGGGCTCGACACGCGGTCGATGATGGCCTGCGCCTGGCGCCAGGGATCGGAGGAGGCGCCCGGCGCCGCCATCAGCTGCGCCGGCAGGCCGCCGGCCAGGGCCAGTGTGCCGCCCGCCAGGGTCTGCATGAAGTTGCGGCGGGCGGCATGGGGGGCTGGAGTGGTCATCGTCAGCCCCGCGTCAGGTGTCGAGGACCGTCGAGATGGTCTTGCCGGCGATGCGCACATTCTTCAACGTCAGTCCCTTGACGTTGTGGGTGAACCACGGCTGCTCGGCGTTGCGCGGCGTGCCGAAGTCGCAGTCGGTGATGGTGATGTCGGTCAGCGGCAACACCGGCGTGCCCGGCTTGCCGTTGAAGCTGGTCGCCACCGGTCCCAGGATCACCATGGCCTGGTAGCACGACACCTCGGCGCCGTCGATCTTGACGTTGCCGGCCTTGACGTTGGAGATGTGCACGTGTGAGACCGACGGCGGCCGGATGCGCACGTCGTCGTCGGCCGGCGCGTAGTCGCAGTCGATGGTGATCAGGCCGCCGCCGCTGGTCGAGACCGTCTTCGGCTTGATGACCGAGCCGGGCAGCGGATTGTAAAAGCCGGGAACCGTCTTTACGCCGTTGGGCACGGTCACGTCGCGCACGTAGAAGTGGCGCAGGAAGCCGCCGCGATTCATATTGGTTTTCATGCGGATCGCCGTGCCGAGCGGGTCGCTGTCCCAGTGGATGTTGCGGAATTCGATGCGCTGCGCGTACACGTGCTCGATGCCGGCTGCCATCTCGCTGCCCAAGGTGACCCCGCCGTGGCCGCTGTTCATGATGGTGTCCTGGATCACCATGTTGCGGGTCGGACCTTCGGCGATGTCGCGGTTCTTGCCGGACTTGATGGCGATGCAATCGTCGCCGGTGTTGAACAGGCAGCCTTCGACCAGGATGGTGTCGCACGACTCGGGATCGAAGCCGTCGCTGTTGGCGCCCTTGCTTTCCATCCGGACCTTGCTGAAGTGGACGTTGCGGCAGTTGACCGGGTGGTGCAGCCAGAACGGCGAATCGAGCAACTGGTAGCCCTGCATCAGCACGTCGGTGCAGCCGACGAACTCGACCATGCACGGGCGCAGGTAGTGGCCGATGCCGAAGATGCGCTTGGCCACCGGCACGCCCGCCTCGGACAGCGCCGGCAGGTAGCGCGAGTCGGTGCGCCAGTCGGGCCGGGTGCCCTGGATCAGCGCGCGCTCGGCGTCCGACAGCATTGGTGCCACCGCCGCCAGCGACTCCGGATTGGCCGGATTGATCTTGCGCCCGTGCATGGGCGCCTGCTTGTTTTTGCCGCTCCAGTCCCACCACGAGCCGCCGCCGGTCTCGAACGGCACGCCGGCCTGGCCGTTGAGGATGCTGGTCCAGTCCTCGCCGGTCAGCGCGATGTTGCGCTGGTTGTGGGCGTAGATCATGGGCGAGTAGTTCAGCACGTCGTTGCCCTGCCAGCGCGAGATCACCAGCTTGCCGTTCTTGCCGCAATCGATATCGCCGTATTTGGCGTAGTCGTTCGGGTTGGCGCTGAAGTACACCTCGGCGCCGGCCGCCAGATGGACGTTGACGTTCGACAGCAGCACGATCGGCCCCGCGCAGTACCAGCTGCCGGCGGGAATCAGCACGCGGCCGCCGCCGGCCTTGTTGCAGGCGGCGATGGCGGCGGCGATGGCGGGGTAGCAGTCCGGCGACTTGGCGACCGGCGACATGCGCGGCAGTGGCTCGTCGCCGCCGGAGGTGATGACCTTGGCCAGCTTGCACGGCTTGGCGCCGAACTTGGTGATCGGAAAATCTTCTTTGCGGAACACGAGCGGCTTGGCGAAGCGGTCGATGATGCGCTGCGCCGTGTCCCAGGGATCGGCGGAGGCGGCGGGTGCGGACTGGCCGAGCGCGAGCGGCGCGGCACCGCCGAGCATGGCACCGGCCGAGGCCGCGCGCAGGACGTTGCGGCGTTGTGGGTTCATTACTTGGTTCATTTTATTCATCTCCATCATTGCGCCGTGACGCGGAAGTAGTCGACGTCCAGGCTGGACGCCTTGGCACCAGTGCTGCCGTAAGCCCCGTCGCCGACGCTGAACACGCCGATCTGCGCGCCCACCCAGCGGCCCTTGCTGATCTTGAGCGGCTGGCCCACGGTCTGGAAGGCCACGTTGTCGGTGCTGTAGGCGAAGCTTGCCATCGCCCCGGGCGCCATGCTCATGCGCAAGTACAACGTCGAGGGCGCCGACGGCAACACCACGGTCGCGGTCTCCTTGCAGCGCACCGCGGCCGGACCGCAGGTGGTATAGACCAGCTGGGTGGCGTCGGCCGTCTTGCGCAGGCCCAGCCAGGCATATTGCATGGCGTTGACGATCAGGCCGGCACGGTCGCCGTTGTTGGCGTCGTTGAGCTGGACGCGGGTGTTGACGACGAACTCGGGCGCCGGCAGTTTTTGCGCCAGGATGGACGGCGCCGCGCGGACATAGTCGGCCGCATCCGGCGCCGCCTGGGTGAACAGGCGCAACTGGCCGGGACGTTCGCTCAGCGAATACCACTTGGCGTTGCTGTTGGCGTTCCACTGCCATTGCAGTCCGAGGCGGGAACCATCGAATTCATCGGAGGTGGGCGGTGTTTTGACCGCCGCGCCGGCCACCGGTTTGACGTGGGTGGTCACCGGCTGCCCGGCGCCCGCATTGGGCCCGGCTTCGCCCATGATCGGCCAGTCGTCGACCCAGCGCATCGGTTGCAGATGGACTACGCGGCCGTAGGCGGCCCTGTCCTGGAAGTGGATGAACCAGTCCTTGCCGTCCTGCGCGCGCACCCAGGCGCCCTGGTGCGGACCGTTGATCTCCGTTTTTCCTTGTTCGAGCACGGTGCGCACTTCGTACGGCCCGTTCAGGCTGCGCGAGCGGAACACCGACTGCCAGCCTTCCTCGACGCCGCCGGCCGGCGCGAACACGTAGTAGTAGCCGTTGGCCTTGTAGAACTTCGGCCCTTCCAGCGTTTTGTAGCCCTTGATCGCGTTGCCGTCGATGAGGGTGGTGCCTTTGGCGTCGAGCAGCTTGCTGGCGTCCGGCGCCATGCCGCGCAAGGTCAGGATATTGTTGAAGCCGGCCCGGCTCTTGGCCCAGCCGTGCAGCAGCCAGGCTTTGCCGTCGTCGTCCCACAGCGGGGTCGGGTCGATGATGCCTTTGCCCGGCAGCAGCAGCTTGGGCGCGCTCCACAGGCCGTCGAACCGGTCCGCCGTGATGACGAAGATGCCGTGGTCCGGGTCCGGGTAGAAGATCCAGAACTTGCCGTCGTGATAGCGCAGGCACGGCGCCCAGACGCCCTCGCCATGGCGCGGCACGGCGAAGCGTTCGGACGGCACCAGCGCCGGCAGGGCGTGGCCGATCAGCTCCCAGTTGACCATGTCCTTGGAGGTCAGCAGCGGCAGGCCGGGCGCGCTGTTGAAGCTCGACGAGGTCATGTAATAAGTGTCGCCGACGCGGATCGCGTCCGGGTCGGAATAGTCGGCGTGCAGCACGGGATTCTTGTACTGGCCGTTGCCGAGGTCCGATACCCAGGGCGCGGAGGATGGCTTGGCCGGCCCGTCGCCCTGGGCGGTCTGGCAGGCGGCCAGCGCGAGCGGCAGCAACATGGCGCCGGCGATTTTGTGACGGTTCATTGTTTTCATGGTCATGGCATCAGAAGGTGTATTCGGCACGCAAGGTATAGGCGCGGCCGATCGGCTTGGCGATGTTTTGCGCAAACACCACGCGCGAGCTCAAGCGCTGGTTCGACAGCGGCGGTTCTTCGTTCAGCAGGTTGTTGACGCCCAAGGTTACCTTCAGGTTATCCGAAAACTTGTAGTTCGTGCTCAGGTTATATAGGATGTAGTGGTCGATGACGTTGTGGAATGGCTGGCCCGGTTTCTGCGTCGGCAGCGCGTTGGTGTCCTCGTAGCTGGAGGTATAGGACTGCGTCAGCTGCGCCCCGAACCTGGCGTAGTTCCACGAGAAGCGCAGGTTGTGCTTCCATTTGAAGATGTAGGTGTTGGCCGAGGTCGAACCGGTCGCCAGCGCGCCCGGACGGCCGACGCTGTCGACCCAGGCACCGCCGGCGTCGTTCTGGCCTTCGTACTGGTCGACATAGGTGCCGTCGAGGTTGACGCCGAACTTGCCCCACTGCTTGGTCGGCACGACGTAGCGGAAGCTGACGTCGACCCCGCGCGTGTGCAGGCCGCCCATGTTCATGCGGGTGACGACGATGTAGTCGAGGGTGCCGTCCGGATTGCGCGTGAACAGGTTGTTGTAGCGGTTGACGTCGGAGAAGATGGTGTCCTCGGTGATCTGCGCGATGGTGCCTTTCATCTTGATGTCCCAGACATCGAACGACAGCATCATGTTCTTGACCGGCTCGAGAACGATGCCGGCGGTGTAGGTGCGCGATTCCTCCGGTTGCAGGTCCGGGTTGGCGCCGGTCAGGGTGGTCAGCTGGGTGTTGCAGACGCGCGCCGGATCGAGGTTGAGGCCGGCGTAGCGCGGGTCGGTGGTCAGCGAACCGGTGTTCGGCTGCGACGGCGTCGGGCTCGGGCACAGCAGCGGGTCGTCCCAGCGGTTGACCGACGGCGTCCGGGTGCGTGCCGCGCCGTACAGCTCCGGCAAGGTTGGCGCGCGGAAGCCGGTGCTGGCGGTGCCGCGCAGCATGACGGCGGTGTGCGGTTCCCAGCGTACGCTGGCCTTCGGGTTGAAGGTCGAGCCGAAATCGCTGAAGTGGTCGGCGCGGGCCGCCAGGGTGAGGTCGAGCTGCTTGGTCAGCGGGGCGTCGAGCTCCATGTATAGGCCGCCGATGGTGCGCGCGCCCTTGGGATTGGTGCCCGGCGCGCCGGACGTCTTGTAGGTCACCGCGTTGGCCAGCATGCTGGTGCGGTCGCTATACATTTCGCGATGCAGGTCGCCGCCGACGGCGATCGCCAGCGAGCCGCCTTCGAGCGGCATCAACTCGCGCGACAGGTTGAAGTCCGGCCCGAAATACTTGACGCGGGCGGTGCGGTAGTTTTCGCCATCGACGCTGATGCTGTCGAGATAGGCGCGGCCCTCGGCGTCCTGTTTGCCGAAGGGATTGAGCGTGCCGTTGGCCACGCCCGCGTACAGCTCCGGCGTGGTGACGAAGCCGCTTTTGTAGCCGACCCGGCGCTCGCTCATGGCGGCGTTGAAGCCGACGCGGTAGTCCCAGCCCATGACCGCGCCTTCGTCGGCGACGACGATGCGGTTGGTGTTCTGGCGGTCGTGGGTGCCGGCCGTGCCGAGTTCGTCCAGGCTCCACGTCAGCGCCAGGTCCTGGCCGGTGACGCCGGCCACGGCCGGCACGCCGCCGCTGCCGCCCGGATACCACTTGCTGCTGCGGTTGATGAACAGCGGCTTGCGCACGCCGGGGTTGAGCTTGTCGTAATCGGTTTGCGCGCCGAACACCTGCGGCGGATTGAGCGCGTCGATGTAGGACTCGGTGTTGAGCATTTCCACCGTGAACAGCTTGTCCTCGCCGTGGCGGATCGAGGCCTTGGTGAACAGCGTGGTTTGCTTGTTGTCGGGCAGCAGTTGCGGGTACAGTGTCGGGTCGAGGATACAGGTTTTGGCGCCGGCGCCGGACGCCTTGGTCGAGGCCAGGCTGTAGGGTGCGTCGTAGTTGCTGCCGCAGCCGGTGGCCCAATAGGGGTTGCCGGTGGTGGTAGTCGGCTTGCCGTTGTTGTAGACGGTGTAGTTGGCCGGCGACGACGAGGAGCCGGAGGTGTTGCTGGTGAAGACGGTGCCGCCCAGTTGCGCGATGCGATTCGCGTCCCAGATTTCCGGACGGCTCTTTTGCATCAGGGACGTGCGGCGCTGCATGTCGAACGCGGCGAAGACGTTCCAGCCGTCCTTTTTCAGGTCGCCGGTGCCGCCGGTGATGGAGACGCGCTGCTGCTCGCCGCCGCCGGAGCGTTGCGGCTGGACGATGCCGGCGCTCAGGCTGACCTTGTTGACGGTGCGCTTGGTGATGAAATTGATGACGCCGGCGATGGCGTCGGTGCCGTAGATGGCCGAGGCGCCGTCGCGCAGCACCTCGACCCGCTCGACCGCGCTCATCGGCACGACATCGACGTTGACCGAGCTGGCGCCGATCGCCTCGTTGGGCAGGCGCCGGCCGTTGAGCAGCACCAGCGTGCGGTTGGTGTTCAGGCCGCGCATATTGATCATGGTGCCGCCGCCCCCGCCGCCGACCGGCTCGTTGGTGGCGCCGGTGACCAGCGAGGTGGCGACCTCGGACATCGTGGTCAGGCCCTGGGCTTCCAGCTCCTCGGCCTTGTAGGTGGTCAGGGGCAGGGCGTTCTCGGTGGCGATGCGCTTGATCGACGAGCCGGTGACTTCGACGCGGGTCATGCTGTCGTCGGTTTGCTGCGCATAAGCCGGGTTGGTCAGGGCCAGCACCGCGAGGGTGATGGCGCTGAGGACGAGCCGGGGGTTGGTGGTGGTTGTCATGTTCAGTCTCCTATTTTTTTATAATGGAACGTCTGTGGTGAAGCGGTACAACGGTAAAACTCGTGAAGACATCGGAAATAGGCCATGCATGCGCCGTCGGCGGCTCAACCATGGCCGATTACGCTGCGCTAATCCGCCCTAAGTGTTTGTGTTGGTGTTTGTGCGGAAGGGGCCCAGCCCTTGCCCTCATCGAAACTCCTGAATATTTGCTGGCGGCTCCCGAAGCGGGCGGCGACCTGCTCCGCCGTCAGCACATGCCCCGCCGTGCGTTGGCTCAAATCCAGCGGCCGCCCCGCCAGGTCCATGCTGCCGAACTCGCCCCAGCCGGCGCCCGGCCTGGCCTCCGGCGTTTGCGGTTTCTTCGGAGCCCAGCCCTGCGCGGCGATATGACTGTCCATCCGGCAGTTGATAAAGCTGACGTTGTCCCACGTCGCCGGCGGTCCCTGCCGTGCGAGGTAGGCTTTGCCCGCCGGCACATCGTTCCCCAGCGGTCCCGGACCGTGCGTCAACCGGCTGTTGAGGAACACGAACCCCGGCTCCCCCGCCGCGACGGTGCGCGCCTGCACGATGTAGCCGCCGCCCCCGGCATGGGCGCTGTCTCCGACGGTGCGGATCTCGCTGTCCTCGAACAGCGCCGCGCGGTTGCCGCCCCAGATGAAGTCGACATTGCCGGCGATCAGCGTGCGATGGAACCACGAGTAGCCCTTGACCTGGATCGTGTCCTGCTCGCTGAAGAAGCTGGCGTTTTGCGCCACCAGGCGCCCCCGGTCGCTACTGAAGACCAGCGTCTCGGCCTGTCCACCCTTGCTGTGCGCGCGTACGGAGTTGTTGATCAGCGTGAGATTGTCGAGCGTCACAATGTCGGCGTCCTCGATCAGGAACACCGAGCGGCCGCCGTTGGCGGCCGGTGTCAGCGGGCCCCGGCCGGCGCCGGTTCCCGGATTGATGCCGTCGTTGTTGGTCGCTTCCAGGATGACGCCATCCCGGCTTTCGCCATGCAAGGTGACGTTGTCCTTGCCGCGCAGGTATAGCAACTGGTCGTAGCGGCCGTTGGCGATGCGGATCGATACCGGCGCCGCGCGCGGCAACCGGCGCATCGCGTGGTTGAGCGCGCCCTGAACGGTGCGGAAGTCGGCCGGTCCGTCATCGTCGACGCTGAGGCTGTCGCCGGCCGGCGCCGCCGCGCGGGTACGGAAAGTCCAAGGGGCGATGCTGGCGCTGGTGAACACGCCGGCATCGACGACGACTTCGTACTCGGTGTCATAGTCGAGTTTGGCGCTGCGCGGGCGTATGGTCGCGGTCGTGCCTCGCACGATGATCGGGGTGTAGCGCACCACGCGCTTGTATTCCTGTTGCGCGTTGCCGATGACATCGACGTCTTCGCCGGCGCGCAGCTCGTCGACCAGGGCGCGGTCGGCGACGCGGTAGATGCGGACCGCGCCTTCGGTGCCGAGCACCGGCGGCTTATCGAAGGCGATCCGCAGTGGCGTATCGATCTGGACATCGGCGGCGCGCGCCGCAGGCGACAGTTTCAACTGCGGCGCGCCGGCGGCGTGGCCATGCAGCGGCAACGCCGCTCCGAGGAGGACGAAAAAAAGGAGCCGCATGATCATTGCCGCGCGACTTTGACCGGCCAGCCCTCCGGGCCCTCGGGGAAGGGGACGAAGCGCTTGGCGCAATCGAGCGCACTCGCGTCCGGCGCGTTGAGTTGGCCGTCGAGCTTGATGGACGAGGTCTTGACCGGCGGGTTGCCGTCCACCACCACATCCTTTAGCGTCAGCCGCAGCGGATGGGCGTCGTCGTAGCCTTGCAGGATCACCTGGCCCGGCGTCAGGCTGTGCACGCTTTCCATGCGCACGCCGGTGTACGACGGGATCAGCTGGCCGGCCGGGCCGGGTTCGTAGTTGGTGTCGACATATAGCGGCCAGCGGTTGTTGCGCAGGCAGACGTTGCGGTAGACGATGCCGCCGACCACGCCGCCGCGCCGGTCGTTGCTCTTGATGCGCAGGCCGGAGGTGGTGCCGTCCATGTCCAGGTCGTCCACCAGCACGTTGCGCACGCCGCCGTTGGTTTCGCTGCCGATCGACATGCCGTGGCCGCTGTAGAAGTGGTTGTGCAGGATCGAGATGTTCTCGCTCATGCCGTTGTTGCCGGCCTTGATGGCGATGTTGTCGTCGCCGGTGCGGATGTAGCTGTGGGCGATGGTCACGTTGCGCGAGGCGCCGGGGTCGATGCCGTCGCTGTTGCGCGCGTCATGCGGCGTATCGATGCGCACGGCCCAGGCGGTGAAGCCGTCCACCTTGTTCAGGGCGACGTGGAAGTTGGGCGAGTTGCGCAAGGTGATGCGGTACATCGTGAAGTCGCGCGCGTTGTCGATCTGGATCAGGCGCGGCACGTTCTGGCGCAGCTTTTCCTTTTGCGCGCGGCGGGCGATCTGCCACCAGGTTTCGGGCTTGCCGTCGATCGGTTGGCCGCCCTGGCCGTCGATGGCGCCGTCGCCCATGATACCGGCGCCCCTGGCGCCGTTGACGGTGATGAAGGGGCGGCAGCCCTTGCCGGCGGCATCAAGCGTGCCGCAGGTTTTTTCGCCCTGGTCGAACAGCATCGGATTGGTGCTGGCGTACAGCGTGACGCCGGCATCCACCACCAGGGTGACGCCGTTGCCGATTGTCAGCGGGCCGGCGGTGAAACTGGTGTTGGCCTTGTTGTCGCCGCCCGCCGCCAGGTGGACCGCGCCGCCCTGGGTGCATAGGTCGATGGCTTTCTGTATGCGCGCGGCGTCGTCGCGGCCGGGTGTGGCGGCGTCGGCGGCCACGACCGCGCAGGACTTCGGCAGGGTTGGCTCGCGCACGTCGCGCGTGTCCTGCGCCAGCGCCAGTGGCTGGGCGCACAGCAGCGCGGCGGCCACGGCCGAAGCCACGAAGGACGATACAGGAACAGGCCGTTGTTTCGGGCCCAGGTTGGCGATGCGCATGACATGTCTCCAGTTATAGGCGCTGCTTTTTGCAGCGCTCACTGGAGTACCTCGCGTACTCCGCGCCGATAAGACGAGGGCCGCCGATATGGTGGCCGAGGTCGCTCGGTGGGTTGCTTGTTTCGGAAAAAAGATTAGCAGATAAGAATGAGCGAAACCATGCTTCCAGGTTCAGATGGGAAGAATCATTACGCGGATTGGTGGATTTCACAATGCCGGTCATGTCGAACAGCGAGCGATGCCCGTTCAAAAAAGTTCTCAAAAAGATATTTCTTTAGTTTAAACTACCGCCCGCGCAGCGCGCTTGACTGCGATTGAGTTGAAGGTGGCGGTGGATCATTTAATCAAAGTTTTGAGCAAAGCTGCGAGCAATGCCCGGGTCGGCATCGGCATGCTGTTTCTTTCCGGTCTGGCTGCCACTTGCGAGGTCCAGGCGCTGGAGACCGCCGGGCGCGAGCAGCGCAAGGTCTTGCCATTGCCTGCACGCCTGATCGACCACACTTCGCCGGTGAGGATCGACGGCGCGTTGGACGAGGACGCCTGGCGCAATGCCCCGGAGTTCGACACCTTCCACGAGTTTCTGCCCAACAGCGGCAACGCCGCGCCGGCCGCGCTGCGCACCACCGTGCGCCTGCTGATCGACGACGGCGCACTGGTGTTCGGCATCCGCGCCTGGGACCCCGCGCCGGAGAACCTGCGCGGCTCGCTGGCGCGGCGCGACAAGGTCGGCACGGACCAGGACTTCATCGGCATCTGGCTCGATCCGACCGGCCACGGCCGCGCGGCCCAGTTCGTACGCGTCAACACCGCCGGCGTGCTGAACGACGGCATGTACCGCGCCGACGAGGACGAGTCCGATCTCGGTCCCGATTTCCCGATCGACGCCGCCGTCCAGCGCCTGCCCGACGGCTACAGCATGGAAGTGCGCTGGCCGCTGTCGAACCTGCGCTTCCCCTATGCCGACGGCAAGGCCTGGCGCGTGATGATCGAACGCAACGTGCCGCACGCCGGCGGCCTGCTGCTGACCAGCACCCCGCTGACCACCGACACCATCGGCCATATCGGCGTGATGCAGGACATCGACGGCATGGGTGGCACGGTCGCCGCCGTGCGCGACCGCAGCTTCCTCGAAGTCAAGCCGGAGCTGACCTTGCGCTCGAACAGCGACACCGACAGCGCCGGCCGGCAGCGCGCCAACAAAGCCAGCCTGGGGCTGGAGATCAACGCCCGCCCGCGCGCGGACATGGTCTTCAACGCCACGCTGAACCCGGATTTTTCCCAGGTCGAGATCGACGAGCCGACGTCCTCGGGCGCCAGCCGCATCGCGCTGAGCCTGCCGGAGAAGCGTGGCTTCTTTCTTGAAAGCGCCGACGTGCTGGGACTGCCGCTGGCGGCGTTCTACTCGCGCACGGTGGCCGACCCGGAATGGGGCCTGCGCGGCACCTGGCGCGCGGCGCAGGCCGACGCCACGGCGATGAGCCTGCGCGACCAGGAGGGCGGCGTCGTGCTGCGCGGCGGACCGTACGAGACTGCCGAGTACGATCAAACGCGGCGTACCCTGACCAGCCTGCTGCGCGCGCGCTGGCACGCCGACGGCGCGCTGCTGGGCGCTTTCGTCTCTCAGCGCGACTATGGCGACGCCGGCAGCAACCAGGTGTTCGGCTTCGACGGCCAATGGCGGGGCGACGGCCGGCAGGCGACCTGGCTGCTGATGCATTCGCAGACCAGCGCCGGCTTCGTCACCGAACCGGTGGCCGACGTGGTGCGGGTGCGGTCGCGCAACGGCGCTTACCTGTCGGGCAAGTACACGCACCTGTCAGAGGACTGGTGGAACGAATTGAAACTGGAGGCCGTCGGTCCCGGTTTCGTCAACGACAATGGTTTTGTGCCGCAGACAGGCATCGTCAAGACCGACATCAACCTCAACCGCAGGCTGGGTCCTCAGCGGCTGGGCGTGATGGACACGGCGTTCGAGGCGTACGAGATGGAAGCGCACTTGGGGCTGCATGAGATCCGCACGGTGTCCGATGCGTTCTCGGGCCAGCAAGCCAACCAGATCGTCGAGCGCAAGCTGCAACCGGGTATCTGGTTCCGCGCAGCGCGCCAGACGGATTTCTGGGCCAACCTGGGTTTCGACCAGCAGCGCGGGCGCCGCGCGGGACGGCTGCACGATGTGCCGGCGCTGCACTTCGGTCTGGAAACGTCGCCGCTGCCGTGGATCACCAAGCTCAAGTCCGAAGTGACCCTGGGCAAGCAGCTCGACGTCGACGCCGACCGCGTTGGCCGGGGCGGCAACGCGCTGGTGGAGCTGGGCCTGCGCTTCGCGTTGCCGCGCGGCTGGGCGATGGAGCTGGACCAGCGCGTCAACCGCGCCTGGGTGCAGGGCACGCTCGGGCGGCCGGCCTTCGTCGACAACGGCTGGCGCTGGTTGGGCATGCTGCACTTCACGCCCGCCGATTCGCTGCGGCTGCTGGCGCAGAACACCTCGGCGGCGCGGCGCGACGACGGCGTCTCCGGCCTGGAGCCGTGGGCCGAGCGGCAGGTGCACCGCTCGCTGCTGTATCGCCACCTGTGGCGCCACGGCCGCTCGCTGTCGGTCGGCTATTCGCGCGACAAGACGCGCGCGCCGGATACGGTGAGCAAGTCGTTGACGATGAAGTTCCAGTGGGAGATGTGAGGCGGCCGTCTCCGAGCATAATTGATAGCAAAAATCTATGTTGTTTTGACATGTTCCGGTCATGCGCCGCTGCTACTGTCATTGCGTTGTCCCCGCTTGAGATTGTCAATTTCCCGCTTTCTAAACTTTCGGCACGGAGGAACAGATGGGCCAAGTCCAACTCAATGTGTATTGCAACACCGACGATGCCTTTCTGATCTGGAAGGCCGGGGAACTGGAAAATTGCATAGGCTTCGCCATCGAGCGGGTGTGGCTGGAAAGCGATGACGAGAACCGGCCACTGGATCAAGCCGAGTTCCTGCTGAACCGCGTCGGCTTCGCCAAGGATATCGGCGGCGGGCCCGATCAGCGGCAGCCTTCGGATGTCTGGCCGTTTCAGCGCTATAGCTGGACGGACCACGAGGTGAGCTTCAATGATCGTGCCAGGTATCGCGTCGTTCCGATGGTCGGCAAGCCGGGCGCGCTGGAGCCACGGGAAGAGTGGGCCAGTGCATGGGTCGAGGTCCATGCCGTCCAGCCGGCCGGCGGACGGCTCAGCTGCTTCTTCAATCGCCCCATGGCCGCGTCGCGCTGGATGGCCAAGGTCGCCGCCGAGATGGAGATCGAGACGGGAACCGAATTGGTCGAGCGGATATCGGACGTCTCCAGCGAATTCCTGCGCGATTTCTGCGGTGGTTCGCTGATCCTGGCGCTGCGCCAGCTGTTCGACAACGCCGACGGCAACCCAAACATCAGTTTGTACGCAGCCCTCTTCGAGCTGGAGGACGAGGAGGTCACGCGGCGCTTTTGCGACCTAGGACCGCGCGCCAACATCGTATTGGCCAACGGCAGCACCAAGGTGGCGGAACCGGATGCCAACGCCGAGGGCAGGGCGAAGGTGCACGAGGCGGGCTGCGTCGTCATCGACCGCATGACCGCCAGTCCCGGCAAAGTGGGCGCGCTGGGACACAACAAGTTCATCGTGGTACTGGATGGCGACCGGCCCGTGGCCGTTTGGACCGGGTCCACCAATCTGACGCCGACCGGACTTTTTACTCAAATAAACAATGCGGTGCTGATCGAGAGCGCGGAGCTGGCCACGCAATACCTGGCGCAGTGGCACCGTCTTGCCGAGGCGGAAAGCAAGGCGCCGTCGACCTTGAAGACGAGCAATGCGGCGCCCGATGCCGGCACCTCCGTTCCTGCGAAGATCGAGCCGTGGTTCACGCCGACGGTCAAGAACGCCGACCTCAAGCGTCTTCAAGCGCTGGTCGAGGGCGCGCAGGACGGCATCTTGTTCCTCTCCTTCATGCCCGGTCCGAACGGTCCGGTGCTCGATATTCTGGAGGAGCGCGCGCAAGGGCAATTCGTGCGCGGCGTGTTGAACCGGTTTGTCGGCGGCGCGGACGGCGCGCTGATGGCGGAGCTGGTCGGCGGCGGCAAACTGGATCCGATGAACCTGGACGTGTTCACGCCTTCCGGCATCAAGCAGCAGTTTTCGTTCTGGGCCAAGGAGTTCATGCGGGGCGGGAAAATCTCGGTCCTCGTGCACAGCAAGGTCATGTGCATTGACCCGTTCGGCGCGCATCCGGTCGTCGTCACCGGCTCGCACAATTTCTCCGAGATGGCGTCGGAAAGCAATGACGAGAATTTCCTGGTCATCGAGGGCGACCGTAGCGTGGCGGAGTCGTATGCGGCGCATATCATCTCGGTCTACGATCATTATCGCTGGCGGCAGTACGTTGCCTCCACGACCGCCGCAGGCAAGCAGCCATGGCAGAAACTGGACGACAAGGCGAGTTGGCAAAAGTCCCGGTTGAATTCGGCGAAGCAAAAGGCGGAATGGAAGTTCTGGATGGGTGGCACGACTTGATGTCGGGGCGGCGCGGCAAGTGGTCGCCGTCCAGAACGGTCATTTTCAGCGATCGCCGCTCCACCTGACCGTCGTCAAATTTGACGGGGTGGCGGCTCCTATACTCGAGACAGAACCTCGGGAGACGATCATGAAAACCACCTTGTCCGCAGCCGCCCTGGCTGCATCCTTCGTCATGTCGTTGACGTACAGCCAGGACGGCCTGGCGCAGCGGAGTATGGCGACTTTGACGCAAACCGGCACCAACAACAGCGCGGGGATCGAACAGGAGACGGCGCTCCGCACCCAGGCCGTGATCACGCAAACCGGCAATGACAATATCGCCGGGGGCGCCATGCTGGAGGGGGGCATCGTGCAGAGGGAGTCAAGAGGCGCGGCCACCATCACGCAAGATGGCAACCGCAACCTTGCCGGCGTCCTGCAGCAGCGGACGGGCACCCATGCCACCGCGACCGTCAACCAGGCCGGCGACGACAATTTAGTGCTGATCAGCCAGGTGAGCAATTTTTCACCGGCGGTCGAGGCGTTGCAGACAGGGACGCGCAATGCCGCCTACATCAATCAATCCAACGTGGACAATCTCGTGCGGACCCGTCAAACGGGCACCGACAATATCATCACCGTCGATCAGAACGGCGCCGCATATGGCGGCCCCTTCATCACGCAAGACGGCATCGGCAACGTGGCAAACCTTACCCAGTATTCGGACGCTTTCACCGGCGGTATCAGGATGTCCCAGACTGGCATGCGCAACAATGCCACTGTCGTCAGGAGCAGCAGCACTTTCGGCGAAGGTATGTCGGTTGTGCAAAACGGCATGGACAATCAGGCCGCGCTGACCAGCAACGGCGGCCGCAACCCTTCGTCCATTATTCAAAATGGCGACGCCAATACGGCGAGCGTCACCAAGAGTTTGAGCTTTAACGGATCGTCCATCATGCAGACCGGAAATCTGAATGCCGCTACCATCGTGCAGAGCGGGGTTGCGCTTTCGGGCTTGCAGCCGGCAAATGTCGCGACGATCATCCAGGCCGGTGACGGCTTCGTAGCCAGCGTCGCGCAGGCGGGCAGCGGCAATTTGGGAACGATCTATCAGCATTGAATTGCTGACTGTTCCCGTCTGACCTAAGAATAGCTTAGCGGTCGCGCAGCGCCCGCCGATACTGCACCGCCTCGCTGACATGCGCTTCGCCGATGCGTTCGGAGTGCGCCAGGTCGGCGATGGTGCGCGCCACGCGCAGGATGCGGTGGTAAGCGCGGCCCGACCATTGGAACTGTTCCATCGACGCTTTCAGGCACGCCTTGCCGGGCTTGTCCGGCTTGCAGAACTGGTCGATCTCGCGCGTGGTGAGGTACTGGTTGCGCTTGCCCTGGCGTTGCAGCTGCACCTCGGCGGCGGCCTGCACGCGGGCGCAAATGATGGCCGAGTGTTCGCCGTTGGCGTCCTCGCTGAGCACGTCCGGTTCGACGGCGGCCACTTCCATTTGCATGTCGATGCGGTCGAGCAGCGGGCCGGAGACGCGGCCCTGGTAGCGCTTGATCAGATCCGGGGAACAGTTGCAGACGCCGCTGCTGTGGCCGTTGTATCCGCACGGACAGGGATTCATCGCCGCGATCAGTTGGAAGTGCGCCGGAAAGTCGGCCTGCCGCGCGGCGCGCGAGATGGTGATGTGGCCGGATTCCATCGGCTGGCGCAGAACGTCGAGCACGCGGCGGTCGAATTCCGGAAGCTCATCGAGGAACAGCACGCCTCGATGCGCGAGCGAAATCTCGCCGGGGCGCGGCACGCTGCCGCCGCCGACCAGGGCCACGCCCGACGACGTGTGGTGCGGCGAGCGGAACGGCCGGCGCTTCCAGTGTTCGATGCGAAAGCCGCCCGTCAGCGATTGCACGGCGGCCGCTTCCAGCGCTTCCTCGTCCGTCATCGCCGGCAGCAGTCCGGCGAAGCGCGAGGCCAGCATGGTCTTGCCGGCGCCGGGCGGGCCGACCAGCAGGATGCTGTGGTTGCCGGCCGCCGCCACCTCCAGCGCGCGCTTGACCATGATCTGGCCTTTGACGTCGGCGAAGTCGGGATATTCGGCCGGCACGATCAGTGGCGACGATTCGTGGCGCGACAACATGGACTCGGCCGATTTGGCGGCGAAGTGGGCGCACACCTGTAACAGCGATTTCGCCGGATAGATGGCGGCGTCGGCGACCAGCGCGGCCTCGTCGGCGTTTGCTTGCGGCAGGATGAAGGCCAGGCGGCCGCCGTCGCGCCGGGTCGCGAGCGACATCGCCAGCGCGCCGCGTATCGGTCGCAGCTCCCCTGACAGCGACAGCTCGCCGGCGAATTCATATTGGTGCAGGCGCGAGGAGGGGATTTGCTTGGATGCGGCGAGGATGCCGAGCGCGATGGGCAAATCGAATCGTCCCGATTCCTTGGGCAGGTCGGCCGGCGCCAGATTGACGGTGATGCGCTTGGCGGGAAACTCAAAGCCACCGTTCTGGATGGCGGCGCGCACGCGGTCCTTGGCCTCCTTGACTTCGGTGTCGGCCAGCCCGACGATGGTAAAGCCGGGCAAGCCATTGGCCAGGTGCACTTCGACGTTGACTTCCTGCGCGTCCATGCCGGCAAGGGCTCGGCTTTTCAACACGGCTAGACTCATCGGTTTCCCCTGGGCTGGTGGCGCGAATCAGACCAGTATAGGAAGCGGCGTGGGAAACGGTTTGCGGGTGAGCAGACGGGCGTCTGATTGGCACGTCTCCAACCCCGGGGTCAGTTCCGACATGCGGACAAATGGCGAAAAACTGGAACTTTTTTGGTTTTTAAAAGTTCCTAAATGTCCGAATGTCAGACCTGACCCCGAAGGTTGAGGCCGTACGTTGCGCGTCGAAATATTGGCGGGTGGTAAAGTTGTAGCTACCCCAGCCTTTTCGGAGCACCCATGTTCGCAGATGTTGTCGTTCGTCGAGTTGTCGCTTCCGTGTTGTTGGCCTCGCTTGCCCTCGGCTCCGCCGCCGCGCAGGCGCCCAAGCCGCTGGTGCTGGTGCTTCAGCCGGGGCCGCTCAAAGAGACCGACGATATCGATGCCGGCAGCGGCGTGGTCGATGTGACGATGACGATACCGAACGTGCAGGCGGCCGCCGGCGTCCCGCTGTTCAAGCTGCCGCGCGTGGTGGCCAATGTCGAGACCATCGCGCTGACGTTGAAGGATCTTGTGGTGCGCGATGGCTTCGGCGAGGTGCCGCTGGCCGCGCGCGATGTCAAAGGTACTGATGGTCCGGTGCGCCACTGGTCGTCCACGCGCGAGGTGCAGGGTGATCTGGTGATCCATTATCAGGCGCCGATCGATAACAAGCCGCCGGCCCGTGGCGCGGCGCCGCCGTACAGTTTGCGCACCGAAGGCGGCGGCTTTTCCGGCGTCGGCAATGTGTTCCTGCTGCTGCCCGAGGGCGATAAGAATTATCCGCTGTCGTTGCGTTGGGACTTGTCCAAGCTGGGCGCGGACTCCGCCGCGACGTCGAGCTACGGCGAGGGCGATCTGAATCTGCCGAACGGGGCGCCGTCGCGGCTGTGGTCGACCATCTTCATGGCCGGGCCGATGGCGCGCGTGCCTGCCGAGGTGGCGCCGCATGGCTTTTCGTCCGCCTGGCTGGGAACGCCGTCCACCGATCCTGCGCCGCTGATGGAGTGGGCCGGCAAGCTGCATCAGTGGATGAACGGATTTTTCGGCGATGGCAAGCAAGCGCCGCCTTACCGCGTGTTCCTGCGCTATAACCCGATCAACGCCGGCGGCGGCGCCGCGCTGACGCGGTCCTTCCTGATCACCCATGGCAAGGGCGTTTCGACCGACGACCTGAAGATCACGTTGTCGCACGAAATGGCGCATACCTGGACCGAGGGCGTGGACGCGGCCTGGTACGACGAGGGCATCGCCGTGCATTACCAGGCGCTGGCGCCGTTTCGCGCGGGGCTGATCACGGCGCGGCAGTTTCTGGACAACCTGAACCACACCGCCGCGCGTTATTACTCCGACGCGCTCAACACCACGCCGGACGCCGAGATCATGCCGCGCTTCTGGGAGGACACGCGCATCCGCACTTTGCCCTACGATCGCGGCGCGATGTACTTCGCGGTGGTCGACGCACGCGTCCGCAAGGCTTCCGGAGGCAAGCGCTCGCTGGACGATCTGGTGCTGGAGATGAACCAGCGCCGTGGCGCCAAGCCAGATGCAAAGTCCGACGCCAAGCCCGTCGACATGGCCGCGCTGTGGCCGCAACTGCTGGTGCGCGAACTGGGGCCATCGGGCACGGCGTTGCACGAGGCCATGCTGGCGGGCGAGGTGATCGTGCCGGAGTCCGACGACTTCGGTCCATGCTTCAAGCGCACCGTCAAGAAAGTGCGCCGCTTCGAGCTGGGTTTCGAGCCCGCCTCGCTGGTGGGCGACGTCAAGACGATACGCGGCCTGCAGGCCGGTGGCGAGGCGGCGAAGGCCGGACTGCGCGACGGCGACGTGGTGACCTACGCGGTGGCGATGGACAAGATCCAGGGCGAGCAGGACGCGAAGCTGACGCTCAACGTCACCCGCGACGGCCGCCGTTTCCCCGTCACCTATCTGCCGCGCGGCGAGCGGGTCCAGGTGTGGCAGTGGCAGCGCGCGCCCGGTGTCGCCGATAGCGATTGCCGGTTGTAACGCCATCCCGGGCAAGAAAAAAATAATCGAAAAAATAATTCAAGTCGCCAAAAAGATGTGCTACGATCCGAACTGTTATCGATAACACGTTGTCGGTACACCCCGGTCTTTCCGGGTCTTGTTTTCTCAGTGTTTGTTGCGGCATCGCTGGATAACGCTTTGCCTCCAGTGGAGCTTTATCCCCGTCGCTCTTGGCCGGCGGCCTCACAACCGCCGGTTTTTTTTACTGTTAGAAAAAAGAGACATGCCGATTCGCAAGTGTCGAACTGTCGTACAATGTGGTTGAAACTTGTTATCGATATCATTTCGGCAGAGTTTCTAAAAACGGGCACCAAGCCCGTATAAAACAATAACGGAGATCATTCAATGAACAAGCAAGTCACTGTCGCGTTACAGGTGTCGGCGCTCGCGCTCGCCGTAGGGCAGGGGTTATTGGTGGCGCCATGCGCGCTGGCCCAGGAGCCGGAAGTTGTCGTCGTCACCGGTATGCGCGCCAGCGCCCGTTCCTCCCTGGCCATCAAGCGCGATTCGATGGAAATCGTCGATTCCATCACCGCCGAGGATATCGGCAAGCTGCCCGATCCCAACGTCGTCGATACCCTGACCCGTGTCCCCGGCGTGCAGGGCTACCGCTACGGCGGCGAGGGCGCTTCGCCCGTCGGCACCGGCTCGGGCCTGGTGATCCGGGGCTTGTCGGGACAGACCGCGTCGCAGGTCAACGGCCGCGCCTACTTTACCGCCGGCAGCCGCGAATACAATCTGGAAGGCGCGATTCCGGCCATGATCGCCGGCGTCGACGTGTTCAAGAATCCAAGCGCCGAGCATATCGAGGGCGGTATCGGCGGACTGGTCAACGTCCGCACCCGCAATCCGAGCGATTTCAAGGGCCTGACGGTGTCGATGGGTATCGCCGGCAAGTACAACGACCTGGCCAAGGAAACCGAGCCGGAAGTGTTCGGCCTGGTGGCCAACCGCTGGAACCTGTCGGGCGGCGCCAAGATCGGCCTGATGGCGGCCGGCGTCTATCAAAAGAGCACCGGCCGCTCGGATAACAACCCGGCCAATGGCAGCGCCAACTTCAAGCGCGCGATCCGCGCCGACAGCCAGGAATACGCCAACCTGGCCGCGGCCAACACCAGCAACAACCGCGGCCAGGCCAGTCCCGCCTACGTGGGCCGCACCGACGTCCACTTCCTGACCGGCGTGCCGACTTTGCCGACGTCGGCCACCGTGGGCGCCAACACGCCCGATCTGCGCGGACTGACGGCCGAGCAGGCGAGCAATGTGATGGCCGCGCCCACGCTGACCAACAACGTGTTCCAGGAAACCATCATGCGCGAGCGCAAAGGGTTGAACCTGGCGGCCGACTACCGCGCCGACAACACCTTACGCGTGTTCACGGAATTTAATTACACGTTCTACGAATACCACCAGAACTATCGCGGCCTCAATTCGGTCGACGGCGCCAACGTGCAGAACCTGCAGACCACGCCGTTCGCCTTCACCGAGGGGCTGGCCAACCGCAACAGCAACGGCGGCGCCAACGATGTGCTGGTGGGCCAGCGCCTGCGCAGCGGTACCTTCCTCAATTCCGGCGTCAGCACCACCGGTGGCGACGAGCGCCGGCCTTACACGACCTGGATCGCCGCCGGCGGCGTGGACTGGAATCCGACCGAGAACCTGGCGCTGAAATGGGACGTGAACTACGTCAAGGCCACGCAGAAGCAGGACAACCGTTCCGTCAATCTGGATTCGGCGCCCGGCCTGGGCTGGTCCACCAGCCGCGTCGCCGACGGCTCGCCGCACCAGTTGAACTTCGCCGGTCCGAGCCTGACCGATCCGGCCAACTTCGTCTACCGCGACTACAACAACGGCACCAACGTGAAGTACGACGACAGCGGTTACGCCAGCGCCCTCAGCGCCGCCTACATCGTCGGCGACGGATTCCTGCGCCGCGTCAAGGTTGGCGGCCGCTACGCGCACCAGGAAAGCACCTTCAACAATTACACCTTCAACGGCCGGCCGCTGACCACCGACGGCGCGGCGCTCGCCGCCAACCGCTCGAACGCCATTTCGGTGGCCACCGTCGGCCAGGTCGAGCAGTCGCCGACCAACTTCATGAAGGGCGAAACGGGTTACTCGGGCGGCTATCTGGTGTATTCGCCGGACCGGTTGACGGGCAACCAGGTGGCCACGCAGTTCCCCAACGCCGGCATCCGCCAGGAGGGCAACTATGTCGAGAACCTCGACGCGCGCCGCGTGATCAGCGAAAACACGCTGGCCGGCTACATGATGGGCGAGTTCTCCGCCTTCGACGACCGCATCGTCGGGAACGTCGGTGTGCGGGTGGTGCGCACCAAGGGCAAGGCGACCGCGCGCACCATCAACAACCAGACCACGCCGGTCAGCTATCCGGAAATCTTCCGCGAGACCTCGTACACCAACGCGCTGCCGTCGCTGAATGTGACCGGCTACATTACGCAAGATTTCCTGGCCCGCTTCGGCTACGGCAAGGGCATGACGCGCGCCGGCCTGGATCAACTCAATCCGAGTATTTCCGTCAATCCGGTCACCGGCACCGGCAACGTCGGCAATCCGGACTTGCGGCCGCAGACGGCCAACAGTTTCGACTTCTCGCTGGAGCGCTATTTCAGCAAGTCGAATTATGTGTCGGCGGCGATTTTCGACAAGGAGATCAGCGGCTTCTTCAACGGCATCACCCAGTGCCAGGCGGTCGCCACGGCCGTGCCGTACAGCGGATCGGCCGACAACGGTTGCACCGGCGGGCAGTATTCGGTGACCAAGTCGGTCAATTCGGAAAAAGGCTATGTGCGCGGCATCGAGATCGGCGGCCAGTACTTCCTCGACGCCTTCGACGGCATCTGGAAAAACTTCGGCGTGGCCGGTTCCTATACCCACGTCAACACGTCGAACCCGGTCAACTTCGGCACCGCGTCCGCGCCGCGCATCGTCGCCACGCCGCAGCCGATGCAGTCGAAGAACAGCTATAGCATCTCCGGCTTGTACGAGGACAAGAAGCTGTCGGCGCGCCTGGTCTACACCTGGCGCTCGGAGGCGATCCTGTTCGGCGTGTCGGCCAATCCGATCGAAGCACGATACATGGATTCCAACGGAGTTCTCGACGGTTCTATAAACTACCAGCTCACCGACGAGTTTACCCTGTCGTTGAACGCGTCGAATATACTCGACAAGGCAATCAACCGTTATGTCGGCGAACCGGGCACGTATCAGACCAACCTGGAGCGCCAGCACTACGGCAATGGACGGACCTTCAGCCTGGCACTGCGCTACAAATTCGGCAAATAAACCGGGGCGCTGTCATGGACAAGACGGAAGGTCGCACCTTCCGTCTTTTTTCGTTTTTGGGACAAAAAACAATAAAGGAGATACAGACAGATGGCAAACCCGATGGCAAAACAGATGAAACTTCGCCTTTCCGTCCACGCATGCCTGCTGGCGCTGGCCAGCCTATCGATGGGGGCGGCGCAGGCCGCGCCCCCCACCGAGTGGGAACAGCCCGAAGTGGTCGCCGTCAATCGCGAGCCGATGAAGGCGACCTTTTTTAATTTCGAGAGCCGGGAAAAGGCGATCGCCGCCGATCCGGCCGCGTCGAAGTATTATCTGTCGCTCGACGGCACCTGGTCGTTCGCGTACTCCGAGCGGCCCGAGACCCGCCCCAAGGACTTCTACCGCGACGACTTCGACCTCGCCGGCTGGAAGACGATCCAGGTGCCGGGCATGATCCAGGCGCAGGGCTACGGCAAGCCGATCTTCACCAATATCGATTACCCGTTCCCGATGGCCGAGCCCTTCATTCCGCCCGCGCTCAACGAGGTCGGCTCCTACCGCCGCGACTTCGTCGTCCCCGCCGATTGGGATGGGCGCGATGTGTTCCTGCATGTCGGCGCGGCCGGCGCGGCGTACTACATCTGGGTCAACGGCGAAAAGGTCGGCTATTCGGAGGATTCCAAGCTGCCGTCGGAATTTAATCTGAGTAAGTACGTCAAGCCGGGCAAGAACAGCATCGCGATCGAGGTCTACCGCTGGGCCGACGCCTCGTATCTGGAGGACCAGGACTTCTGGCGCCTGTCCGGCATCGAGCGCAGCGTCTACGTGTACGCGGAGCCGAAGTCGCGCCTGCGCGACTACACGGTCACGGCGCTGCTGGACAAGAAGACCTACAAGGACGGCCTGTTCTCGCTGCAGGCCGAGCTGGCCGGCGCGCCGTCCAACGGCGAGATCGCCGTCACCGTGTACGACGGCGACAAGGCGGTGCTGACCACCACTGGCCGCGTGCAGGGCGACAAGCTGGCGCTGGATGGCGTGATCCGCAACGTCAAACCCTGGTCGGCCGAGACGCCGAACCTGTACCGCATGGTCGTCGAGTACAAGGACGCGGACGGCAAGCTGCTGTCGGCGACGTCGCGCCGGATCGGCTTCCGCACGGTGGAGGTGGCCGGTGGCGAGGTGCGTGTGAACGGCAAGCGCGTGATGATCAAGGGCACCAACCGCCACGAGCACGATCCGGTCACCTACCGCGTGATGTCGATGGACCTGATGCGCAAGGACATAGAGATGATGAAGCAGGCCAACGTCAACGCCGTGCGCACCTCGCATTATCCGAACGACCCGCGCTGGTACGACCTGACCGACGAATACGGCCTGTACGTGATGGACGAGGCCAACATCGAGTCGCACGGCTATATGCAGGCCGGCGACCAGGCCATGGAAAAGGGCCTGCCGGGAGAACGCGAGAAGATCCAGCTCGGCTACAAACCGCACTGGAAGGCGGCCCATCTGGACCGCGTCTCGCGCATGGTCCAGCGCGACAGGAACCATCCGTCGATCATCTTCTGGTCGCTGGGCAATGAGGCCGGCACCGGTCCCAACTTCGACAACGCTGCCCAGTGGATACGCGACAACGATCCGACCCGTTTGATCAGCTATCTGGGCCACGGCACCATCGGCGAGGAGCACCTGCCCAACACGTACACCGACATCTACGCTCCGATGTACGACGATATCGAGAAGATGGCCGACTATGCGGCCGATCCGCGCTACAAGCAGCCGATGATCCAGTGCGAATACGCGCACGCGATGGGCAATTCGCTGGGCAACTTCGAGGACTACTGGCAAGTCATCCGCGCCAACAAGAAGCTGCAGGGCGGCTTCATCTGGGATTGGGTCGACCAGACCGTCTACATGAACGATGACAAGGGGCGCCGCTTCTGGGCCTCCGGCTTCGACGTCAACCCCAAGAACGGCGACAACAGCGTGGTCGGCGACGGCGTGCTGCGCGCCGACCGCACGCCCGATCCGGAATACTTCGAGGTGCAGAAGGTCTATTCGCCGCTGGTGTTCGAGGGCAAGCCGGCCTCCGGCAACATCACTGTGGTCAACCGCTACGACTTCAAGGACACCACGGGCCTGGACTTCGACTGGGTGCTCACCAACGACGGCGTCGAGGCGGCCAAGGGCGTGCTGAAGGTGCCGGCCGTGGCCGCCGCCGGCAAGCGCGAGGTTCCGCTGCGCTTGCCCAGGATAGGCAGCGGCGGTGGCGAGCAGGTGCTGACGGTGCGGGCCAAGGCGAAGGACGCGACCACGATGGGCGTGGCCGCCGGCAGCGTGGTCGGCTGGTCGCAGTTCGTGCTGGCGCCGGCGACCAAGATGGCGAAGGCGGCCAGGGCCGTCAAGCCGTCGCGCAACGGCGACGACATCCGCATCGAGGCGGGCAAGGCTTCGCTGCGGATGGACGCCAAGACCGGCCTGATCAATTACATCGTCGACGGCAAGATACTGCTCAAGGGCGGCACGCCGAACTTTTGGCGCGGCCTGAACGACAACGACGAGGGCACCGGCGTCGAGAAGACGCACAAGGTCTGGAAGACCTTCACCGAGCAGCGCAATGTCCGCTCGGTGGAGCTTGGCGCCAACAGCGTCAAGGTGCTGTACAGCTTTGGGGCCGGCGCGGCCCACTGGGAAACCGTCTACACCCTGAACGCCGACGGCGTGCTCGGCGTGGCCGCGACCTTCACCCCGCTGCGCGACGACTTGCCCGATCCACTGCGCCTCGGCCTGCGCTTCGACAACGACAACTCGCTCGACGGCGTGCAATGGTACGGCCGTGGTCCGCAGGAATCGTACGCCGACCGCAGCACCGGCTACGCCATCGGCCGCTATACCGGCAAGGTGGCGGACCAGTATCACGGTTACAGCCGTCCGCAGGAAAGCGGCAACAAGACCGACGTGCGCTGGCTGTCGCTGTTCGACGCGCGCGGCGCCGGGATCACCGTCCGGGGCGCGGCGCCGTTGTCGGTCAACGCGCTGGCCTTCCCGTACGAGGACTTGTACCTGCGTCCGCGCGGCGTGTGGAAGAGTTCGGAGATCGCGCCGCACGGCGACGGCTCGCTGCTGATCGACCTGGCGCAAGCCGGCGTCGGCGGCGACACGGGCTGGAGCCTGGACGGCCGTGCGCACGCCAAGTACCGCATCAAGCAGCAGCCGGCCAGCTACAGCTTCACCGTGGCGCCTTCGGTGGTGCGGCAGTAAAGCGTCAAACCCGGCCCGCGTTCGCCTGACCGTCCGCGATTCGGCTTAGGGGACGTACCCCGGAGGGGTACGTCCCCGCATGGCCGTGCGGGGTGGCGGCCGCCGTCAACGCCACGGAAAGCCGGGCGCAATCGCATATAATCAGAAGCTTGATCAACCAAGGAATCGCTGACCAGCCAGCAAGGGAACCACGTGCCTGTAAAACAAACTGATCGCAGCCAGAGCGGCGCAACCATTTATGATGTGGCGCGCGTTGCCGGAGTATCGGCCATGACGGTGTCGCGGGTCATGAATGGCAACTCGCACGTCTCGGACGCCACGCGCGAGAAAGTGACGGCGGCGATCGAATCCCTGAACTACCAGGTCAACTTCGCCGCCCGCGCGGCCCGCGTGGGCACGCTGGGCGTCGGCCTGCTCTACAGCAACCCCAGCTCGGCCTACATGAGCGCGTTCCTGGTCGGCGCGATGGACCAGTGCAGCCAGAGCGGCGGCCAGTTGATCCTGGAGCGCTGCGACGACCTGCGCAGCCAGCGCAGCGCCATCGCCCGCCTGATCGCCAACGGCGCCGACGGCATCCTGGTGCCGCCGCCGTTGTGCGATTCCAAGTCGGCGTTGAAGCAGCTCGACCAGATCGGCATGCCGACCGTGGCGATCGCCACCGGCCGGCCGGTCGCGGGCGTCTCGGCCGTGCGCATCGACGACTATGAGGGCGCGATGGCGATGATGCGCTACCTGCTCGGGCGCGGCCACAAGGACATCGCCTTCATCCAGGGCGATCCGCTGCACACGCCGGCGCAGTTGCGCTACAAGGCCTACCAGGACGCCATGGCCGAAGCCGGCCTGGCCGTGTTGCCGGAGCGTGTCGCGCCCGGGCTGTTCACGTACCGCTCGGGCTTGACGGCCGCGCGCCAGCTGCTGGCGCACAAGACGCGGCCGAGCGCCATCTTCGCCGCCAACGACGACATGGCCGCCGCCGTGGTGGCGGTGGCGCACGGTTTGCATCTGCAGGTGCCGGAGGACTTGGTGGTGTGCGGCTTCGACGACACGCCGGTCGCCACCACCGTCTGGCCGGAGCTGACCACGATCCACCAGCCGATCAGCGACATGGCGCGCGCCGCCGTCGACCTGTTGGTCGACCAGATCCGCCGCCGCCGCGCCGGCGACCCCGCGCCGGTGCAGCACAAGCTGCTGCCGTTCACCTTGATCACGCGCGAATCGTCCGACGCCTCGCTGGCCGGCACTTGATACTCCGGGGTCAGGTCCACCTTTTCTACACGGCCTCTTGTGTACGACCGCCTCACGGTCGAGCTTGTGTAGAATTGGTGGACCTGACCCCGGAGTTGCGGGCAAAAAAAATGCCTCCGTCGCGTGGGCGAGGGAGGCATCTCCGGCGCGGCCTCGCGGCCGCTGCGCTTATTTCAGGTGGTCGGAAATGAGCTTGGTCATTTCGAACATGGACACTTGGGCTTTGCCGCCGAATACAGCTTTCAGCTTGTCGTCGGCGTTGATCATGCGGCGGTTGGCCGGATCTTGCAGGTCAAGCTTCTTGATGTAGTCCCAGACTTTTTTGGTCACTTCGGTACGTGGCAGCGGGGTGGCGCCCACGACGGCTGCGAGCACGGTCGATGGGGTCATCGCTTTCATGAATGCGGCATTCGGTTTGCGTGCGGCGGCCGGCGCGGCGGCTTTTTTCACTGCGGCTGGTTTGGCTGCTGCTTCTTTTGCTGGTGCTGCTTTTTTCGCGGCTGCCGGTTTAGCGGCCGCGGCCTTCTTAGCTGGTGCTGCTGCTGGGGTTTTTTTGGCTGTTGCCATTCTCGAGCCTCCTTAACGAACACATGGAAAATTGCGCAATTGATCGCACCGGCTAATATTGGTGGGGTTTTAAGCCTTATGCAAGTCTTTTTCGCGTTTTTGTCCGGAAACACCACGTAAATCCCCGGCTACGTGGGCCAGTGCACCGTCCAAGGGCGCAAACCCGCATATTTCCCTGTGTCCGCGCCGCTTTGGCGCACCGTTCCGGGCACGCTTTACGCACCCGTTCCCGGCCTTAGCGCATGCCCGGCATCATGCCCTTCATCGAGCGCATCATCTTCATCATGCCGCCGCCGGAGAGCTTTTTCATCATCGATTGCATCTGCTCGAACTGGGTCAGCATGCGGTTGACCTCCTGCACCTGCACGCCGGCGCCGGCGGCGATGCGGCGCTTGCGGGTGGCCTTGATCAGTTCCGGCTTGGCCCGTTCCTGCGGCGTCATCGAGTCGATGATGCCGACCATGCGCCGCACCTGCTTGTCGGCCTGGTCCATGTTGGCGCCGCCGGCGGCCTGCTGGAACTGCGCCGGCAGCTTGTCGACCAGGCTGGCCATGCCGCCCATTTTCTTCATCTGGCCCAGTTGCGCCTTGAAGTCGTTCATGTCGAACTTGCCGCCGACCTTCATCTTTTGCGCCAGGTCGGCCGCCGCCTTGCTGTCGACGCCTTTGCGCGCCTCTTCCACCAGCGCCATGATGTCGCCCATGCCCAGCACGCGGTTGGCCATGCGGGCCGGGTCGAACGCTTCGAGGCCGTCGAGCTTTTCGGACACGCCGGCGAACTTGATCGGCTTGCCGGTGATGTGGCGTACCGACAGCGCCGCGCCGCCGCGCGAATCGCCGTCGAGCTTGGTGAGCACGATGCCGGTCAGCGGCAGCGCGTCGTTGAAGGCCTTGGCGGTGTTGATGGCGTCCTGGCCGAGCATGGCGTCGACCACGAACAAGGTCTCGATCGGCTTGACGGCCGCGTGCACGGCGGCGATCTCGGTCATCATCGCCTCGTCGATGCCCAGGCGGCCGGCGGTGTCGATGATCAGCACGTCGTGGTAGTGCTTCTTGGCCCAGTCGAGCGCGGCGAGCGCGATGTCGACCGGCTTGTCCTGCGCGGTGGACGGGAAGAAGTCGGCGCCGACCTGCGCGGTGACCGATTGCAGCTGGGCGATCGCGGCCGGACGGTAGACGTCGGCCGACACCGTCAGCACCTTCTTCTTCTTTTCTTCCTTGAGGTATTTGGCCAGCTTGCCGACCGTGGTGGTCTTGCCGACACCCTGCAGACCGGCCATCAGGATGATCGCCGGCGGCTGCTGGGCAAAGCTCAGCTGCGTGGCTTCCGGGCCGAGGTCGGCGCCCATCAGGGCGGCCAGCTCGCGCTGCACCACGCCGACCAGCGCCTGGCCGGGTGTCAGCGACGAGATCACTTCCTCGCCCAGGGCTTTTTCCTTGACCCGGGCGATGAATTCGCGCACGGCCGGCAGGGCGACGTCGGCCTCGAGCAGCGCCATGCGCACCTCGCGCAGCATCTCGGCGGTGTTGGCTTCGGTCAGGCGGGCCTCGCCGCGCATCGTTTTGACGACCTTGGCAAGGCGTTGGGTAAGATTATCTAGCATGTTGGGACCTGCAAAACGGTAGGGTGGGCCGGCGAGGCCGGACAATGGCCGCCATTTTACCGCATCGCGCGGTGGCGGCAGGCCCGACGGAGCGTTATCAAAAAGTATAATTTCTCATTGACAACACGATGACTTAAAGGCATCGTCTTGCTTTGCCTGCGTTTAGGCTTGGTTCGCTTATTCCAATTAGAGGATGTGCCCCATGAAGCAATTCCAGACGGAGCCCGATGCCCAGCCGGAGCGCCTGCGTTTTCACGCCACCGGCGGCGAGTACTTCCGCATTTGGATCGTCAACCTGCTGCTGACCATTGTCACGCTGGGTATTTATTCCGCCTGGGCCAAGGTGCGCCGCAACCAGTATTTTTATTCGAGCACGCAATTGGCCGGCAGCAGCTTCGAGTACCACGGCAATCCGGTCGCCATCCTCAAAGGCCGCATCGTGGCGGCGGTGGCGTTCGCGATCTACTTTTTCGGCGCCCAGGTCTCGCCGGTGCTGTCGCTCGTCGCGCTGCTGGTCATGGCCGGCGCGGCGCCCTGGTTCATTTGGCGCAGCTTCCAGTTCCGGCTGCATAACTCGGCGTATCGCGGCATCCGCTTCCGCTTTGTCGCGGACGTGCGCGACGCCTACGTCAACTATCTGGTGCGTCCGTGGCTCAACGCCGTGACCGCCGGCCTGGCGGCGCCGTTCGTGCACCAGCGCGCCAAGGCCTGGCAGGTCGATGAAAGCCGTTTCGGCCAGGCGCGCTTCTCGTTCGACGCCGGCGTCGGCGATTTTTACAAGCTCTATGGCTGCTTCGTGCTGGCCGGCGGCGCCGGCATCGGCCTGACCATCTGGCTGATCCTGTCCGGCGCGCCGGTGTCGCCCGACGCGCCCGGCTATGCCGCGCGTGCCCAGATGGAAACCGGCTTGGTGATCATGGCGATCTACGCCTGGCTGTTGCTGCTCGGGCCGTTGTTCATCAACATGGTGCAAAACATGGTGTGGAACCATACCAGCCTCGAGCAGCACCGGTTCCAGTCCGACGTCAAATGGGGCCGCATGTTGTTCATCACCGTGACCAATTACCTGGCCGTGATCTGCACGCTGGGACTGTTCCTGCCGTTCGCGCGCGTGCGCTCGATGCGCTACCGGATCGAGTCGCTGATGCTGGTGCCAAGCGGCAGCCTAGACGACGTGCTGGCCGGCGCGGACGGCGACGTCGGCGCCACCGGCGAAGGCATGGCCGAATTCATGGACTTCGATTTTTCGTTGTGAGCGGCGGGATGGAAGCGCCGCCGCCCGGGCCGGTGCCGGCCCGCTATTTCGACGGTAAGAGCTCGCGCCTGCACCGGGTGTCGCTCGAGGTGCGCGACGGCGTGGCGCGGCTGGCCGGCGACGTCGAACGCGAGGCCTCGCTGGCCACGCTGCGTGTGTCGGAGCGCAGCCGCCACGCCGCGCGCAAGGTGACGTTCGCCGACGGCGCCTGGCTGGAGGTCGACGATGCGGACGCGTTCGCGCGGTTGCTGGAGCATACCGGCCATCGGGACGGCGCGGTGGTGCGCTGGCAAAACAGTTGGCGTGCCGCGCTGGGCGCGCTGACCGCGACCGTGATGGTGCTGGCGACCGGCTATGTGTACGCGCTGCCGGCGGCGGCCGGCTGGATCGCGCAACTGGTGCCGCAGCGCGTCGAGCGCCAGCTCGGGCAGGGCGTGTTGCGGATACTCGACGGCCGGATGCTGGGGCCGACGCGGCTGACGGCGGCGCGCCAGGAGCAATTGCGGCAACAATTCTCGGCGATGACCGCGCCGGAGGCGGAGGCGCCGTCGTGGCGGCTGGTGTTCCGCAGCAGCCGCGTGGGGCCGAACGCCTTCGCGCTGCCGTCCGGCGACATCGTCATGACCGACCAACTGGTCGCGCTGCTGGGCGACGACCAGGCGGTGATGGGCGTGCTGGCGCATGAGTTGGGCCATTTGCACCGGCGCCACCTGACGCGCCGCATCGTCCAGAGCTCGGCCGTCGCGGCGACGACCTGGCTGGTGTTCGGCGACATCTCCTCGATCATGACGACCTTGCCCACGCTGGTGTTGGACATGAAGTACTCGCGCGACGCCGAATACGAGGCCGACGATTACGCGGTCGCCATGTTGCGCCATAACCGCATCGACCCGTCGCATCTGGCGGCGGCGTTCGCCAAGCTGGACAAGGAGGTTGACGCCTCCGCCACCACTCCTTCTCCCTACCTGTCCAGCCATCCTGCCAGCGCCGAACGCATCGCGCGCATCCGCTCGTCCCAAGGCGTCAGGTAAGACTATCTTGCATGATGCCGCCGCCGTTCGCTCAGTTGGACAACAGCAGGCGCAGCACGGCGGCGCCGGAGATCACCGCAAAGCTGTTCGGGCCGGTCGGCACGATGTCGGACGGAGCATACAGTCCTGCCGGCAACGCGCCCAGGCGGATGCCCGGCACGCCGGGCACGCCCGCCGCCACCGTGCGGTTGCCGGCCGCGTCGGTGGCGTAAATCACATTCTGGGCGGAGTCGGCGGTGTAGACCAGGCCGTTCGGTGCCGCGTTCAAGCCGGCCGGCAGCGCGGCGATGGTGGTGACCACCGCCTGCGGCGTGACCTTGCGGAACTTGTCGACGTCGCTGACGTAGAGGTTGCCGGCGATGTCGATTCCTTCGATCTGTGGCGCGATAAAGGTGGCCGCCGCGCCGGTGCCGTCGGTCGAAGCTGTCTGGCCCCGCGTGGCCGTGCCGGCGAACACCGTGACCGCGCCGGCGGCCGTCACCTTGTACAGCGCGCCGCCCGAGTTGACCGAAAGCGAGTTTTGCGGCGGGCGCGCCGACAGGAAGACGTTGCCGTCGGCGTCGACGACGATGCCGTTCGGTTTGAACGCGAAGTCCTTATCGGCCACCAGGGTGCTGACCGTGCCGTCAACGGCGATCTTGCGCAGCCACAAGCCGTGCGCGTCCTCATTGCGCGCGCCGCCGTACGGCTCGGCGAAATCGAGCGTGTAGAGATTGCCCGCCAGGTCGGCCGCCAAATGGCTCAGGCGCACGAAGCGCGCCGTCTCGCCCGCGCCGTCGATCTCCTGGTGGCTGTCGCCCTCGAAGCCGGCGAACGGTTGCAGCGCGCCGCCGGTCAATTGGTCGATCTGGGCTTCGCGCGCCAGCTGGACGGTGCGCGTGGCGCTGTTGAAGCGCAGTTTGCTCACGGCCGTCGTGGTGCCGTAGGCTGGGAAGAAACCGGTGTTCGGCGGCTGGGCAACCCGGTACAGCGTGCTCACCACGCCGGCCGGCGTGACCTGGCGCACGTTGACGCCGTCGCTTGCGTCGTCGAGCACGACGAGGTTGCCGTTGTTGTCCAGGGAGATCGACCGCAGTCCGCCAAAGCGCGCCGTGGCGGCGTCGCCGTCGATCGATGTGTAGGGGGCGCCGGCCAGGCCGGCGACCGTGGTCACCAGGCCGGTGCGGCTGATCCGGCGCAAGGTGTTGCCGTCGCAGACGTACAGGTTGCCGCTGGCGTCGGTGGTGGCGTCGTTGATGCTCGAGAAGCGGGCGGCGGCGCCCTGGCCGTCGACTTGCACGCCGGAGGAGGCGGCGCCGGCCAGCACGGTGGCGCTGGCGCCGTCGGCGGCCACGCGCAACACCTGCGCGTCGTTGTACAGGTAGATGTTGGCGTCACGGTCGATCACCACGCGGCTGGCGGTCAGGTTGTTTTGCAGCGTGGTGATCTGTCCGCCACGCAGCACACGCAGGCGCGCGTCGCCGTCGTAGTCGATGAAATAGATGTCGCCATTGGGGGCGACGGCCAGCCCGCTGACCTTGCCGGTCTGCGCGGTGGCGGCGCCGCCGTCGGCGTGGCCGTAGCCGAGCGACGCCAGCGGCGTGGCCGTCAGCACGTTGCCGGTCGGGCCGATGACGCGGATGACGGAGAACGATTGTTGGGTGGCGGCCGAGTATTTAAGATCGGCCACCACCAGATTGCCGCTCCTGTCGACGTCCATGGCAACGATGCTGGTGAAGCGCGCGGCCGTGCCCTGGCCGTCGATCAGGCCTTTCCCGCCCAGCGAGCCGGCCAGCAAGGCCAGGCCGGTGGTTTGGCGCGGGTCCGGCATCAGCGCCAGCTTGGCCGTCGCCGTCACGCCGGCCGAGGTGGCGGTGATGGTGACCGGCGTGGCGGCGCTCACGGCTGCCGCTGGTGGCGTGTAGGTGACGCTGTTGCCGGTGGTGGCCGACAAGGTGCCCAGGCTGCCCGTGCCGAGCGCCCAGGTGACGTCGGCGCCGCGGCCCAGGACCGCCGTCAGGGTCACCGGTTTGGTGCCGACGATGCGACTCGAGGTCGTGCTCAGGCCGATCGTCTGCGGCGCATCCGGCGTGGGCGGCGTGGTCGGGGCGGTGGTGCCGCCACCGCCGCCACCGCCGCAGGCGGCAAGGTTGGCCGCCACCAGGGCGCCGATCGCGGTGCCGACGAACCTGCGGCGCGTGTATGTGTTGTTTGCTTTCATTGCCGACGTCCTTAGTCTGTATTGTTGGCTGTGCGCCGGACGCCTTTGCCCGGTGAAGGGCGGCGGCGTTTCGACACTTGCTTCATTGAGCCACGTCAACGTCCATGAGGGAACTTTGTACTCTCATGTGTGTAGACGCAACTTTATCGAAATAATCATGCCCATTATCAACGCAGATAGCCCGTTAATACTCACGCATTGTCACTCTGACAGGGTTGTTTTGTAACAAATAGCAACGGCGGACGGCTTCATGACGATAGGCAAGTGATCGCCTGCTTGATATGATCGCCACACTACAAGAGTGGCCGCCGGCCATGTCGAGACCTAGGAGAGACGGATGAGACTGAAATCGATCTGCAGGATGGTGTGCGTGGGTTTATTGTTGAGCGCCACCGGCGCCCAGGCGCAAGACGTGGTCAGGCTGGGCAACCTGAAGTTCGCCCATTACGGCGCCGTCTCCTATATAAAAGAGATCGCACCCAAATGCGGCATCAAGGTCGAGGAGCATATCTTCGCCAAGGGGCTGGACGTGATGCAGGCCATCATCGCGGGCGAGCTCGACGTCGGCACCACGGCGTCGGAAGCGGCCATCTCCGGCCGCGCCGGCGGCGCGCCGATCTTCGTGGTGGCCGGTTTCGCCAAGGGCGGCGCTCGGCTGGTCGGGCGCACCGACCTGAACCTGAAAACCGTCAAGGATCTCAAGGGCAAGCGGGTCGGCGTCACGCGCGGTGGCATCCAGGAGGTGCTGCTGCTGGCCGAGCTGCAAAAGAACGGCATGAGCTTTTCCGACCAGCCGGGCAAGGACGTGCAGCTGGTGTTCCTCGCCTACGCCGACCTCAACCAGGCGCTGCTGGGCAAGAACATCGACGCCATGATGCAGTCCGAGCCGCAGTCGTCGCAGGCCATCAACAAGGGCTTCGGCAGCGAGATGCTCAAGCCGTACGACACCCCGATCGGCGAGCCGGTGCGCACCATGGTCATGACGGAGAAGTTCTACAAGGAGAAGCGGCCGGTGGCCGAGAAGTTCATGAACTGCTTCGTGCAGGCCACCAAGACCTTCATCGAGAACAAGGCGACGGCCGAGAAGTACGTGCGCGAGGTGGTGTTCAAGGGCCAGATCACCAAGGACGATTTCGACGACGCCATCGGCAATTCGCCGTACAGCTACGACATCACCCCCGAGCATATCCAGACCACCACCGACGTCATGGTCAAGACCGGCGTCGGCCGCATGAGCAAGCCGCCGCTGGCCAAGGATTGGGTCAAGACCGACCTGCTCGACGCGGCCAAGAAGAACCTGGGCGTGAAGTAAATGGCCGCCGCGTCCAATTCCTCGTGGCGGCAGGCCGCCGTCGGCATGGTGGTGCCGGCCCTGGTCATCGCGCTGTGGCAGGCGGTGGCGATGCTCGGCTGGGTCAATCCGCAGGTGCTGCCGTCGCCGCTGGCGGTGGTGGAAAAATGGATCGCCTACCTGCTGCCGCTGCAGCCCTACGATCCGGCGGCGAGCGGATGGCTGGCGTGGGCCGTCTCCGGTGAGTTGATCACCGATTCGATCGGCAGCCTGTATCGGGTGGTGGTCGGCTTCGTCATCGGCGCCGGCCTGGCGCTGCCGATCGGACTGGCCATGGGCGCCAACCCGAAGGTCTACGACTGGCTCAATCCCCTGGTGCAGCTGCTGCGGCCCATCCCGCCGATCGCCTACATCCCGCTGTCGATCCTGTGGTTCGGCCTCGGCAATCCGCCGGCCGTGTTCCTGATCGCGCTGGGCGCGTTCTTCCCGGTGCTGATGAACACCATCGCCGGCGTGCGCCAGGTCGACGGCATCTACCTGCGCGCGGCGCGCAACCTGGGCGCCAGCGGCGGCACCATGTTCCTGCGCGTGATCCTGCCGGCCGCCGTGCCATATATATTGTCGGGCGTGCGCATCGGCATCGGCACCGCCTTCATCGTGGTGATCGTCTCCGAGATGATCGCGGTGAACAACGGCCTCGGTTTCCGCATCCTGGAGGCGCGCGAGTACTTCTGGTCCGATAAGATCATCGCCGGCATGATCAGCATCGGCTTGATCGGCCTGGCCATCGACGTCGGCATGAACAAGCTGAATAACCACCTGCTGCGCTGGCACCGCGGATTGGAGAACCAATGAGCGCGACCCATATCGTCGTATCGAATGTCAGCAAGGTGTTCCAGACCGCCGACCGCGAACTGGTGGCGCTCAAGGACATCGACCTGGAGATCCCGCAGGGGCAGTTCGTCTGCCTGCTGGGCCCCTCGGGCTGCGGTAAATCGACGCTGCTGAACGCGGTGGCCGGCTTCGCGCCGCCGACGTCGGGCAGCATCACCGCCGACGGCAAGCTGGTGACCGGTCCGGGGCCGGAGCGCGGCATGGTGTTCCAGGAATACGCGCTGTTCCCGTGGATGACGGTGGCCGACAACGTCGCCTTCGGCCTGGAGATCAAGGGCATGGCCAAGGCCGAGATCAATGCCGTCGTCGACAAGCTGCTCGGCATGTTGTCCTTGCAGGATTTCCGCCACCGCTTTCCGAAGGACCTGTCGGGCGGCATGCGCCAGCGGGTGGCGATCGCCCGCGTGCTGGCGCTCGATTCGCCGATCATGCTGATGGACGAGCCGTTCGGCGCCCTCGACGCCCTCACGCGCCGCAACCTGCAGGACGAGCTGCTGCGCATCTGGTCCGAGCTGAAAAAGACCATCATCTTCGTCACCCACAGTATAGAAGAGGCGATCTACCTGGCCGACCGCATCGTCGTCATGACCTACCGGCCGGGCACCGTCAAGCGCGACCTGGTCGTCGATCTGCCGCGCATGCGCGATCCGGCCGCCGCCGAATTCAACGCCCTGAAGCGCGAACTGGGCCAGCTGGTCATGGAGGAACAGCAGCGCCATCACAATGACGAATTGCGGATGGCGGCCGTCGACTGAGCGATGGTGTAAACTGCGGGACATGCAGACCTACTTGTTCATCGCAGCCATCGCGCTGTACATCCTGTGCGCCGCCCTGCCATCGCGCCGCGCCGGCCTGATTTCGGCCGTGACGGTGGCCGCCTGGGCGCTGCACGGCGCCGGCCTGTGGCTGGAGGTGGCGGCCGCCGGTTCGCTGCGGATCGGTTTCGCGGCCATGTTGTCGTCGGCGCTGTGGGTGTCGGTGGCGGCCTACTGGCTGGAAAACCGCAATTTCAGCCTGGACGGCATGCGCCGCCTGGTCATGCCCAGCGCCGCCGTCGCCGCCGCGCTGCAGGCCGTTTTCCCCGGCAACCTGATCCCGCTGGAGGGCAAAAGCTCCTTGTTCGGCTGGCACATCGCCATCGCCACCATGGCCTACAGCACGCTGACCATCGCCGCCTTCCACGCCGTGCTGATGGCGCTGCAGGAGGCGCGGCTGCACGCGGCCACCGACCGCAAGAGCTTCCTGTCCGGCGCGCTGGACCAGCTGCCAGCCCTACTGACGATGGAGAAGCTGTTGTTCCGCATGATAGGCTTCGGCTTCGCGCTATTGAGTTTGACGGTGTTGTCGGGCATCGTGTTTTCGGAACAGCTGTTCGGCCAGGCGCTCAAATGGGACCACAAGTCGGCGTTTACGCTACTGTCATGGATGTTGTTCGCCGCGCTGCTGGCCGGCCGGCGCTTCCGCGGCTGGCGCGGCAAGACGGCGCTGAGTTTCACCCTGGCCGGATTCGCGACGTTGTTGCTGGCGTATGTCGGCAGCCGTTTTGTGTTTGAAGTGGTTTTGCATAAAGGATGGGCATGAGCCGTATTTTGTTTTGGCTGGGGTTGATTTTCCTGGTGATCTTCGCGATCCGCAGCAAAATCCGTAGCGCGCAAAAACGCAACCAGCAGCAGTTCCGTCAACCGCCGCCGAACCAGGAGGTGCCGCCCGGCCAGGGCGGCGGCCAGACCATTTATAAGGCGCGCACGGAAAAGGCGCTGGCCGACGCCGAGACGATGCTCGAATGCGCCAAGTGCGGTATTTTCTTCCCCGCCTCCGAGGCGGTCCACGCCAAGGGCCGCGATTACTGCTGCGCGGCGCACGCCGCCGCGCCGGCGGCCTAAGGCCCGGGCCGGCCCGTGGTCGCGCGCCTGCAAGCCCTGTCCGCTGAATCGCGCGCCACCTTCTGGCGGTCGCTGCAAACGCTCAACGCCACCCGCGTGGTCATCGCGCTGGTGCTGCTGGTCTATCTGAGCTTCGACAGCCGGGGCCTGCGCGCCGCCGACGAATATCCCTACCTGCCGGTGTGCCTGGCCTATCTGGGCTTGGCGGTCGCCTTCGCGTTGACGGCCGTGTACTGGCGCCGCCACTTCCTGCTGCAACTGCTGTCGCAGATCGCCTGCGACCTGGCCGTCATCTCGCTGCTGTATATCGCCGGCGGCGGGGTGCGCAGCGGCCTGGCCATCCTGTATCTGTTCCCGCTGGCCGGTTCGGCCATCCTGGCGCCGCTGGTGCTGGCGCTGTTCTGCACCGCGCTGGTGGCGCTGTTCATGCTGGGCGAAAGCATGTGGCAACTGCTGGCGATGGAGAGCCAGCACGGCCTGCTGCAATCGGGCTTGTATGGCGCCGCCTTCTTCGCCGCCGTGTTGGTGGTCAACCGCATGGCCGGCAAATTGATCGGCCAGGAGGAGCTGGCGATCCAGCGCGGCATGGAAATCAATGTGCAGCAGGCGGTCAACCGGCTGGTGATGGCCAACATCGGCGACGGCATCCTGGTGGTCGATCCGGAGGGCCGGGTCTCGGCCGGCAATCCGGCGGCGCGCCAGATGCTCGGACTGGTCGGCCCGGACCTGAACTTCAAGCTGTCGGCGGCCGCGCCGCTGGCGCCGTTGGCGCAGGCGTACGCCGAGTGGCGCGACGACCCCGCGCGCAGCACGGTGTTCGTCACCATCAAGCCGTTCAGCGACGCCGCGTTGCAGGGATTGACCGCCGCCTGGAGCGCGCGCCGCGACCTGTCCGCGCACCTGAAGGTGCGCTTCGCGGCGGTCGACGCCACTTCCTCCGGCGTGGGCTTCGAGCGCAGCGTGATCTTCCTGCAGGACGTGACGGGCATCGAAAACCAGGCGCAGCAGCTCAAGCTGGCGTCGATGGGGCGCCTGACGGCCAGCATCGCCCACGAGGTGCGCAATCCGCTGTCGGCCATCGGCCACGCCACCGCGCTGCTGGGGGAGGACCTGGACAGCACCGTGCATCTGCGGCTGCTCAAGATCGTCGGCGACAACGTGGCGCGCGTCAACCGCATGGTCGAGGACATCCTGCAGCTGTCGCGCAAGGTGCAGCCGAATAACGAGCCGCTGGCGCTGGACGGCTTCCTGGCCGAGTTGCGGTCCGAATTCATCAACAACCACGGCCTGCCGTCGGACATCGTCGGCCTGTCGGTGGCGCCGGGGACGATGGTGCGCTTCGACCCGCTGCACCTGCGCGAAGTGGTGCTCAACCTGCTGAACAACGCCGTGCGCTATGCCAGCGGCGGCCCGCAATCGATCCGCGTCGACCTGCTCACCCATCCGCACCACGCCCAGCGCATGGAGCTGCACGTACAGGACGACGGCCCGGGCATCTCGCCGGAGGTGCGCGCCCACCTGTTCGAGCCGTTTTACACCACATCGAGTAAAGGGACCGGCCTGGGGCTGTATCTGGCGCGCGAATTGTGTTTGAATAACGAGGCCCGGCTCGATTACGAATACCGTTTCGATAGCCGCGACAGCGCCGATGGCGGCCGCCGCTCCAGCGGACGCTTTGTGATCACCTTCGCCCAACCGGCGCAAAAATAAGAAGAGGCAGTGCCATGAGCGAGCGTTCTCCCCGCGTGCTGGTGGTCGACGATGAAGCCGACCTGCGCGAATTGCTGGAACTGACCCTGGTGAAAATGGGGCTGGACGTCGACAGCGCCGCGACCCTGGCGGAGGCGCGCGCCTTGCTGGCTGGCGCCGACCGTGATTATCAATTGGTGCTGACCGACATGCGCCTGCCCGACGGCCTGGGTCTGGAGCTGGTGCGCGAGGTGTGCGCCGCCCACAAGAACACGCCGATCGCGGTGGTGACGGCCTTCGGCAGCGCCGACAACGCCGTCGTCGCGCTCAAGGCCGGCGCCTTCGACTACATCTCCAAGCCGGTGGCGTTGGACCAGTTGCGCCTGATGGTGCGCTCGGCGCTGCGCCTGAACGTCGCGCCGCCGGCCGGCCTGGCGGCCAGCGAGGTCCCGCCGGCCAGCCGCCTGAAGGGCGATTCGGCGGTGATCCAGTCGCTGCGCGCGCAGATCGCCAGGCTGGCGCGCTCGATGGCGCCGATCGCCATCCACGGCGAATCGGGCAGCGGCAAGGAGCTGGCGGCGCGCGAAATCCACGCGCAGAGCTCGCGCGCGAGCAAGCCCTTCGTCGCCGTCAACTGCGGCGCCATTCCGGAGGCGCTGATGGAGGCCGAGTTTTTCGGCTACCGCAAGGGCGCCTTCACCGGCGCCGCCGACGACCGGGACGGCTTCTTCCAGGCGGCCAACGGCGGCACCCTGATGCTCGACGAGGTGGCCGACCTGCCGCTGGCGATGCAGGTCAAGCTGCTGCGGGCGATCCAGGAGCGGCGCGTGCGCAAGATCGGCGCCACCGCCGAGGAGCCGGTCGACGTGCGTATTATTAGCGCGACCCACAAGAACCTGGCGCAGTGCGTGGAGCAGGGCAGTTTTCGCCAGGATCTGTTCTACCGCCTGAATGTGATCGAGCTGGGCCTGCCGCCGCTGCGCGAACGGCTCGACGATCTGGGCGTGCTGACCGGCGCGATACTGGAGCGGCTCGGCACCTTCGAGCACAAGGCGGCGCTGGGGGAGGGCGTGCTCGATGCCTTGCGCGGCTATTCCTTCCCCGGCAATGTGCGCGAGCTGGAGAACATCCTGGAGCGGGCGCTGGCCTTCGCCGACGACGGCGTGATCGAGGTGGCCGACCTGGCGCTGAAGGGCGCGCGCGTGGCCGAGGCGTCCGCGCCCGTGGCAGGGCCGATGCCGTCGCCGACGCCTGCGCCGATGTGGATACCGTTGCCGAATATCCCGGCGCAAGCGGACGCCGAGGCGCTGGCGCCGCCGCCCACGGCGGTGCCGGAGCCGCTGCCGGCCAGCCTGCCCGACTACCTGAACCAGATCGAGCGCGACATCATTTTGCGCGCGCTGGCGCAAACGCAGTTCAACCGCACGCAGGCCGCCCAACTGCTGGGCATCAGCTTCCGCCAGCTGCGCTATCAAATGCAGAAGCTGAACATCCAGGAGCCGGAGGCATGAAGGACCGCATAGGCGCGGACGGCTGGTGGCCGGCGGCGATCCGCTACGCCAGCCCGAACTTCGACTGCCGTCCCGACCCCGCCGATATCACGCTGCTGGTGATCCACAATGTCAGCCTGCCGGGCGGCTGTTTCGGCGGTCCCCACGTCTCCGACCTGTTTACCGGCCGGGTGGACTATAATGCTGACCCTTCGTTCGCGGACCTGCGCGGGCTGAAGGTGTCGAGCCATTTTTTTGTCCGTCGCGACGGCAGGGTGATCCAGTACGTCTCGGCCAACGACCGGGCCTGGCACGCCGGCGTCTCGTCGTTCCGCGGTCGCGAAAAATGTAACGACTACTCGATCGGCATCGAGCTCGAAGGCACCGACGACACGCCGTTCGAGCCGGCGCAGTACCGGGTGCTGGCGGTGTTGACCGAGGCGCTGCGGCGGCGCTACCCGCTGACCGACGTCCAGGGCCACGAGGACATCGCGCCGGGCCGCAAAACCGACCCCGGACCGTTGTTTGATTGGAACTTTTATGTTAAAAGTTGGCGGGAATTCTGTGAAGAAACTCCAATATCGGAAGCCGGGTTAGTAGGCGCTAGCGCTGTATTGCGCTTCGTAAAAGGCGTTCTGTAAAGTCAACTGAAAAAATGGCGGAAACGTAAAAATTTCCCCTTGTATTAGCCCCATCGGAACACTACAATCAGTGGATCGGTTCTTCGCAATCACTAGATATAGTAGTTCACATGGCACTGGTTAATCAAATCACAGCAAGTCCTTGGACCAACTCACCACCCTTATTAAAGTAGTTTAACCAGCCAGGCAGGTGTGGCTGATCGCTTCATTTTGGCCTTTTTATTTACAAACATAGCCGCGCAGCACTGACTGCACGCCGTTATCGGGGAGCTTAAATGCAATCTACTCAAGACATCACCATCAATCCAGCGCTGGTACCAGCAGCCGCTGCGAGCACCGCCAGCAGCCAGGTAACGGCCGCCAGCGACCTCGGTGACTACCGCATCATCCGCCGTAACGGCGCGGTCGTCGCGTTTGAACCGTCGAAAATCGCGATCGCCGTCACCAAGGCCTTCCTGGCCGTGAACGGCGGCCAGGGCGCCGCCTCCGCGCGCATCCGCGAACTCGTAGAACAGCTGACCGCCAGCGTCGTGACGGCGCTGGTGCGCCGCCAGCCATCGGGCGGCACCTTCCACATCGAAGACGTGCAAGACCAGGTCGAGCTGGCGCTGATGCGCTCCGGCGAACACGATGTCGCCCGCGCCTATGTCCTGTACCGCGCCAAGCACATGGAAGAGCGCCGCGCGCTCAAGGAAGCGCAAGGCGCCACCACCAAGATCGCCGCCCCGCAAATCCACGTGCTGGAAAACGGCGAGCGCAAGCCGCTGGAGATGGACCGCGTCACCGGCTTGATCAACGCCGCCTGCATCGGCCTGGAAAAGCACGTCGACGCCGACGCCATCGTCGCCGAGACGCTGAAAAACCTGTACGACGGCGTGCCGGTCGAAGAGCTGCACAAGTCCGCCATCCTGGCCGCCCGCGCGCTGATGGAAAAGGACCCGGCCTACTCGCAAGTGACGGCCCGCATCCTGCTGCACACGATCCGCAAGGAAGTCTTCGGCAAGGAAGTCGCGCAGGGCGCGGCCGCCGCCGAGTACATCACCTACTTCCCGCAGTACATCGCCAAGGGCATCGAGAACGAGCTGCTCGACACCAAGCTGGCCGAATTCGACCTGGCCCGCCTGGCCAAGGCGCTGGTCGCCGACCGCGATCTGCAGTTCGGCTACATCGGCCTGCAAACCCTGTACGACCGCTACTTCCTGCACGTGCGCGACGTGCGCATCGAGATGCCGCAGGCGTTCTACATGCGCGTGGCGATGGGCCTGGCCCTGAACGAAAGCGACCGCGAAGCGCGCGCCATCGAGTTCTACAACCTGCTGTCGTCGTTCGACTTCATGAGCTCCACGCCGACGTTGTTCAACTCGGGCACTCTGCGCTCGCAGCTGTCGTCGTGCTACCTGACCACCGTCTCGGACGACCTGGAAGGCATCTACGACGCCATCAAGGAAAACGCGCTGCTGGCCAAGTTCGCCGGCGGCCTGGGTAACGACTGGACCCCGGTGCGCGCCCTGGGCGCCCACATCAAGGGCACCAACGGCAAATCGCAAGGCGTGGTGCCGTTCCTGAAAGTGGTCAACGACACCGCCGTCGCGGTCAACCAGGGCGGCAAGCGCAAGGGCGCGGTGTGCGCCTACCTGGAAACCTGGCACATGGACATCGAAGAGTTCCTGGACCTGCGCAAGAACACCGGCGACGACCGCCGCCGCACCCACGACATGAACACCGCCAACTGGATTCCGGACATGTTCATGAAGCGCGTGATGGAAAAGGGCGACTGGACCCTGTTCTCGCCATCGGATTGCCCGGACCTGCACGACCTGGTCGGCAAGGCCTTCGAAAAAGCCTATCTGGGCTACGAAGCCAAGGCCGCCGCCGGCGAAATCCGCGTGTTCAAGAAGATCGCCGCGCTGGACCTGTGGCGCAAGATGCTGTCGATGCTGTTCGAAACCGGCCACCCATGGATCACGTTCAAGGACCCATGCAACATCCGTTCGCCGCAGTCGCACGTGGGCATGGTCCACAGCTCGAACCTGTGCACCGAGATCACGCTGAACACCGGCCCGGACGAAATCGCCGTCTGCAACCTCGGCTCGGTCAACATGCCGGCCCACATGAAAGAGGGCAAGCTCGATCACGTCAAGCTGCAAAAGACCATCCGCACCGCGATGCGCATGCTCGATAACGTCATCGACATCAACTACTACGCCGTCGACAAGGCCCGCAACGCCAACATGCGCCACCGTCCGGTGGGCCTGGGCGTGATGGGCTTCCAGGACTGCCTGCACATGATGCGCGTGCCGTTCTCGTCGCCGGAGTGCGTGGCCTTCGCCGACACCTCGATGGAAGCGGTGTGCTACTACGCCTACCTGGCCTCGACCGAGCTGGCGGAAGAGCGCGGCCATTATCAATCGTACAAAGGTTCGCTGTGGGACCGCGGCATCCTGCCACAGGATTCCGTCAAGCTGCTGGCCGAAGAGCGCGGCGGCTACCTGGAGCAGGACCTGTCGTCGGCGATGGACTGGACCCCGGTGCGCGAACGCATCAAGAAGTTCGGCATGCGTAACTCGAACTGCGTGGCGATCGCCCCGACCGCGACCATCTCGAACATCATCGGCGTGTCGGCCTGTATCGAACCGACCTTCCAGAACCTGTACGTGAAGTCCAACCTGTCGGGCGAGTTCACCGAGATCAACTCCTACCTGGTGCGCGACCTGAAGGCGCGCGACCTGTGGGACGAGGTCATGATCGCCGACTTGAAGTACTTCGACGGCTCGCTGGCCAAGATCGACCGCATCCCGAACGACCTGCGTGACATTTATGCAACCGCGTTCGAAGTGTCGCCGACCTGGCTGGTGGAAGCGGCGTCGCGTCGCCAGAAGTGGATCGACCAGGCCCAATCGCTGAACATCTACATGGCCGGCGCCTCGGGCAAGAAGCTCGACGAGACCTACAAGCTGGCATGGCTGCGCGGCCTGAAGACCACCTACTACCTGCGCACCACCTCGGCCACCCACACCGAGAAGTCGACCTCCAAGACCGGCGCGCTGAACGCGGTGGCGGTGGACGGCGGCATGTCGGCCAGCGCGATCGCCTCGGCGGCCGCCGCCGCACCGGTGGCTGCCGCTGCTCCGGCGGTCACCGCCGAAGCGGATGGCGAAGCCTGCTACCTGCGTCCCGGCGACGACGGTTTCGAGGAATGCGAAGCTTGCCAATAAGCTTGCGCTGACTAATATATATAGATAGAGAACCGTCCCGGCCCGTCCGGGCGGTTGCTTTTACACCGAATAGACGAATTCAGAAGGAAACACACTATGTCGCTGTCCTGGGACGAAGAAGCCGCACCAGCGGTACCACAAGCTGTCAATCAAGCCGCGCTGGCCACCGGCGAAGCCAACGCCGAGCAGGTCGCGCTGCGCGTCAACGCCGACGACAAGCGCATCATCAACGGCAAGACCGACGTCAACCAGCTGGTGCCGTTCAAGTACAAGTGGGCATGGGACAAATACCTGGCCGGCTGCGCCAACCACTGGATGCCGCAGGAAGTGAACATGCAGCGCGATATCGAGCTGTGGAAGAACCCGAACGGCCTGACCGACGACGAGCGCCGCCTGGTCAAGCGCAACCTCGGCTTCTTCGTCACCGCCGACTCGCTGGCCGCCAACAACATCGTGCTGGGCACCTACCGCCACATCACGGCGCCGGAGTGCCGCCAGTACCTGCTGCGCCAGGCGTTCGAGGAAGCGATCCACACCCACGCCTACCAGTACATCGTCGAGTCGCTGGGCCTGGACGAGGCGGAGATCTTCAACGCCTACAACGAAGTCAAATCGATCCGCGACAAGGACGAGTTCCTGATCCCGTTCATCGACACGCTGACCGATCCGGCCTTCACCACCGGCACCGTGGAAAACGACCAGAAGCTGCTCAAGTCCCTGATCGTCTTCGCTTGCTTGATGGAAGGCTTGTTCTTCTACGTCGGCTTCACCCAGATCCTGGCGCTGGGCCGCCAGAACAAGATGATGGGCGCGGCGGAGCAGTATCAGTACATCCTGCGCGACGAATCGATGCATTGCAATTTCGGTATCGACTTGATCAACACGATCAAGATGGAAAATCCGCTGCTGTGGACTCCCGCGTTCAAGGAAGAGATCAAGCAGCTGTTCCTGAAGGCCGTGGACCTGGAGTACGCGTATGCCGAAGACACCATGCCGCGCGGCGTGCTGGGTCTGAACGCGACCATGTTCAAGGGGTATCTGCGCTTCATCGCCAACCGTCGCGCCACGCAGATCGGTTTGGAGACGCTGTTCGACCAGGAAGAGAATCCATTCCCATGGATGAGCGAGATGATCGACTTGAAGAAAGAGCGTAACTTCTTCGAGACCCGCGTGATCGAGTACCAGACCGGCGGCGCGCTGAACTGGGATTGATTCTGACCGGGATGCCTGAACTCATCTAAATTGATGGGGGGGGCGGGACGCCGTAGTCGGCCATGTATGAACCGCTGGCGGCGCTGCGATGGCCGATTACGCTGCGCTAATCCGCCCTACGTGTATCCGTTGTATTCGTGATGTCCGTGCTGTTCGCGGTGTTCGTGGTTCCCGTTTCAAAAAAGCCCGGCCTTGGTTGCCGGGCTTTTGCTTTTATGCGAACCGTCCGAGGTACGCCTCCAGGCCTTCTTCACCGCTTGCCAGCGCCCCGATGTACCCATCCGGCCGTATCAGCGCCACATCCCCCGCCGCGAACCCGTACGCCGCGCGCAGATGCCCGCCATCGTCGCGCAGCTCGCCGTTCATTCCAACGGTCACTATCCTCAGCCCCTTGCGCGGCGCGATCGTGCCGGCACCGGCCGGCTCGTACCGCAGCAAGGTCCACGCCCCGCCACCCAGCAATGTAAATAAACGTAAAGGCTGTCCCGCCGCCCCGCGACACGGCGCGTCCGGCGCGCGGTCGCCGGCGCGCACGATGGCGTCGTCGCCGCGCGCGTCGTGCGACAGTGGCGACGTCCGATAACCCAGGTCGAGCTGCTGCGTCTCGCGTCCGCGCCGCAGGTCGCCGCGCGTGCGCGCCGCTTCCAGCAGCTTGCTCGACAGTCCCAGCATGCCGGCCGCCACCTCCCGCCGCTCCGTCTCGTAGGTGTCGAGCAGCGCATCCGGCGCGCCGCCCGCCACCGCCGCCAGCTTCCATCCCAGGTTCCACGCATCCTGCACGCTGGTGTTCAATCCCTGGCCGCCGGTCGGCGGGTGGATGTGGGCGGCGTCGCCGGCGATGAACACGCGGCCGACCCGGTAGCGGTCCGCCAGCCGGGAGCTCATCTCGTACACCGAGCGCCAATGCACCGCGTGCACCGCGATGTCGGCGCGGCCGGTGCGGGCGGCGATGACGGCGGCCAGCGCGGCGTCCGAGGTGTCGATGTCGCCTTCGAGCGGCACCGGCATTTGCAGCTGGAACAGATCGGTGCCCATCAGCGGACACAGACTGATTTGTCCGGGACCCTCGCCCCAGCGGTGCCAGGCGTCGCGACCCAGGCCGGTCAGCGACAGGTCGGCCACCATCGCCCGCATCTTCATCGACTCGCCGGGGAAGTCGATCGCCAGCGCCTTGCGCACGAAGCTGCGGCCGCCGTCGGCGCCGACCAGGTAGCGCGCCCGCACCGTCGTCGCGCCGCCGGCCGTCGCCAGTCGCGCGCTGACGCCTTCGCCATCCTGTTCGAAGCCGGTCAGCTCGTGGCCGAAGCGCGGCGCGTGTCCGAGTTCGGCGAGCCTTTCGCGTAGGACGCCCTCGGTCAGATACTGCGGCAGCATCAGCGGCAGGTTGTACGGCTCGGCGGGCGAGGGCGCCATCCCTTCGGTCGAGGGCTGTTCGTCGTAGCCGCCGTCGGCGCGGTATTTGCGCTGCGGCGGATAGAGGCCGCCGGCCGCCACCATGCGGTCGGCCACGCCCAGCGCTTCGAAGATTTCCAGGGTGCGCGGCTGGATGCCTTTGCCGCGCGAGCCGCTGAACGGTCCTTCGATTTTGTCGACCAGCACGAAGTCGACGTGGCGGCGCGCGAGGTCGATCGCCAAGGTGAGGCCGGCGGCGCCGGCGCCGCAAATCAAGATGTCGGTGTTGATAGTGTTCATGGGGACTTCCTTAATATGTGTATGATGCACATATTATTCCGGGTCCAAAAGGCTGTCAATAACTATGTGTATAATGCACATATGAACAAAGATCTCTTCGATACCCACAACGCGCTGCTCGACATCATCGGTTTCATGAGCAGGCCGGAGCCCGACATCGCCCTGATGTCCGAGCTGGAGATGCCGCTCGAGCGCGCGCTGCTGCCACTGCTGGTGCGCATCGAAAGGCGCGGTCCGATCGGCGTGGTGGAGCTGGCCGACCTGGTCGGCCGCGACTACACCACGGTGAGCCGGCAGGTGGCGCGGCTCGACGAACTTGGCCTGGTGGCGCGCCGCGCCGGCGCGCGCGACAAGCGCGTGCGCGAAGCGGAGGTGACCAGGGCCGGCCGCGAGGTCGTCGCCGTCATCGACCAAACGCGCGAGAAGCAGGTCAGCGAATTGATGGCCGATTGGACCGCCGCCGAGCGGCGCGATCTGGCGCGGATGATGAAGCGCCTCGCCGCCGACATGAACGCCTGGGTGCTGCGCCACAAGAGTCCCGACTCCGACGAAGAGTCCGAATAGTCAGATGCGCCGTCGACGCGCGACGCGTCGAACACGCGGCGAGTGCTCGACGACGCCGTCTTCCAAACACATCGCCGAGTACTCGGCCGGCAGCCGCCGACACATCGCCGACGCCTTGTCGACACCTCGCAGAGCACGCGTCGAGCACGCGCCGAACGCTCGCCGACACACATCGTCACGCGCCGCCGCACGCGCCGAACGCAGGCGCGCCGCCGCGCATCGCAGTATTCCGCTTGCCATTCCCCGCACTCTGTCTCATAATCGCGACGAATTTAAAAACAGTGAGCAGCGACGGCGCGCATGCGATGCGCAAGCGCTCTCGAATTCGGAAGATGGTGGCGAGGGACGCGCGGAGATGCCGGCGACATCGCAGACACCCAGGCGGCAATTGGCTCGCTTTGAAGCGCGATTTTTCGGCGCGGCGCTGCAAGCGCATTTTCGAACTCGATTGAGCGCGCACATCGCACCACGATGTCGCAGGCGAGCAAGCGCGAACGGCCACGCGTATGTGAAATGGCGAGCATAAGACGAAAAAAAGCGGGCGAATACTTATCGTGCCGGTTGCGTACCGACAAGGTTTTCGTGTACTTTACGAGATTGAAAATGTGTGTTTATAAAGGTGCGCTTTTTTTGAAGTGCGCACACCGCAGAAATGATCGCGATCACGGGATACAGATTCACAAAGATATGCACAAGACCAAACCGTTTTTGTTCAACCGTCTTTCCTGATTCGGTTCAGGTTGGGCGGTTTTTTGTTTGAAAACAAAAACGGTAGATGGCTGCGACGTAGGTCCCTGGAGCTGAGCACACGCCCGACCACCCGCAAAACGTCGCAACAAGATTTGTATCTGCACGCCGCGCCGGCCACGGACGGCGGACAGATAGATGGCTGAAGCGCTGCACTCGTGAGGGGTTGCAGCAGTTCAGCTGGTGCCGAATTCATTAGCGCAAACAGTGTCCTGTTTGTGCCGATGAATAATTCGCCTGGCCCAATCCGGGGCCGGACGGGTTTAAATCTTGTATGTGAATTTTCCCATCCCCGATGAAGGAGAACTAAAAATGGCAACTGCCGCAAAGAAACCAGCAGCAAAAAAGCCGGCCGCTACTAAAGCCGCCGCCCCAGCGAAAAAGCCTGTCGCCGCGAAAGCAGCCGCCAAGCCAGCAGCGAAAGCCGCCGCCAAACCAGCCGCTAAACCAGCTGTCAAAGCCGCTGCAAAACCAGCCGTGAAAAAAGCAGCCGCCAAACCAGCAGCGAAGCCAGCAGCGAAAGCAGCAGCCAAGCCAGCAGCCAAGCCAGCAGTGAAAAAAGCCGCTGCCAAGCCAGTCGCTAAAAAAGCCGCAGCCAAGCCAGCAGCAAAGCCAGCCGCGAAAGCAGCAGCCAAGCCAGCAGTGAAAAAAGCAGCGGCCAAGCCAGCAGCAAAGCCAGCAGCTAAAAAAGCCGCAGCCAAGCCAGCAGCAAAGCCAGCCGCTAAAAAAGCAGCTGCCAAGCCAGCGGCAAAGCCAGCAGCAAAAGCCGCAGCCAAGCCAGCGGCAAAAAAAGTAGCCGCCAAACCGGCAGCGAAAAAAGCGGCCGCCAAGCCAGCCGCTAAACCTGCAGCGAAAGCAGCAGCTAAACCAGCAGCCAAAAAAGCTGTCGCCGCTAAACCAGCCGCCAAGGCAAAAACGGCAGCCAAACCGGCTGCAAAGGCAGCGGCTAAGCCAGCAGCAAAAAAGCCGGTTAAGGCAGCCGCCAAGCCGGTAGCTGCCAAGAAGCCAGCCGTCAAGGCTGCCGCCAAGCCAGCTGCTAAACCAGCCGCTAAACCAGCAGCCGCCAAACCGGCAGCCGCGCCAGCACCGGCAGCCGCTCCAGCCGCCGCGGCAGCACCTGCTCCGGCAGCCAAGCCAGCTGTGAAAAAAGCCGCCCCTAAAGCGGCCGCACCGAAGAAGGAAGCTGTCGCCAAGCCAGCCGCTCCTGCCGCCGCGCCTGCGGCAAAAACCGTGTTGGCACCGGCGGCCGCATGGCCGTTCCCGACCAGCACGCGTCCATCCTAAGCTAAATACTTAGGTGCCTGCTGAGGCAACCGGCCGCTGTGTGAGACAATCACACAGCGGCTTTTTTTTGGAGGGACCGTGCTTAGTATTGTTATGTTGATTGTCGACGCCATCGCCACCCTGTTGGGCGGGGCGTTGCTGTTGCGCTTCTGGATGCAGGCGATCCGCGTTCGTCCGCCGCAATCGGTGGCCCAATTCACGTTCCAGTTATCGGACTGGCTGGTGCGGCCGCTGCGGCGCATCGTGCCGGGCATGGGCGGCTACGACTGGGCCAGCCTGATCGGCGCCTTCCTGATCGTGCTGCTGGCGACGTCGGTGCTGTTCTTTGCCGGCTGGCCGGCGCAGGCGGTGCTGCTGGCCGCGTTCGAGCGCTTCCTCAAATGGATACTGTACGGCTTCATGGCGCTGCTGGTGGTGGAGGCGATCTTTAGCTGGGTCAATCCGCACGCGCCGCTGGCGCCGTTCGTGCGCGCGCTCAACGAGCCGCTGCTGCGGCCGATCCGCCGCGTGGTGCCGCTGGTGGGCAATCTCGATTTATCGCTGCTGGTGGCGCTGATCGCGCTGCAGATCGCCCAGATTCTGCTGGGCATGGCTTTCAACGGCCGCTGAGTTAAGCCGTCGACGGCTCGTGGCGGATTACGGCGTCCCGCCTAATCCGCCCTACGTGTATCCGGAGCCAGACTCGGCTGTGGACCACGGAGACATGTAGGGCGGATTAGCGTAGCGTAATCCGCCATCTCCGAGCCGCCCGCATCATTCCTACTGTTAGAAGCGGTAGCCGAACGCGGCTTCGAAGCGGTCGGCGATCTCGGCGGCGGTGAGCTTGTGGTTCTGGCCGCCCTTGCTGGCGATCTTGATCGCACCCATCAGGCTGGCCAGGCGGCCGGTCGTTTCCCATTTCCAGCCTTGCGTGATGCCGAACAGCAGGCCGGCGCGGTAGGCGTCGCCGCAGCCGGTCGGGTCGAGCACGTCGGCCACTTTCACCGCCGGGATTTCGATCCGCTGCCCTTTGGTGTAGATCTCCGAACCCTGCTCGCCGCGCGTGACGATCAGCGCCTCCAGGCGGCTGGCGATCTCCGGCAACGTCAGGCCGGTGCGGTCCATCAGCAATTCGATTTCGTAGTCGTTGGCGGTGACGTAGGTGGCCTTGTCGATGAAGGCGATCAGCTCGGCGCCGTTGAACATCGGCAGCTGTTGGCCCGGGTCGAAGATGAACGGGATCTGCAGCTTGGCCAGGTCGGCGGCGTGCTTTTGCATGCCCAGGTGGCCGTCCGGCGAGATGATGGCGACCGCCGCCGCGCCCGCCTTGGCGACGTCGTTCTCGTGCGCGTACGACATGGCGCCCGGGTGGAAGGCGTTGATCTGGTTGTTGTCCTCGTCGGCCGTGACGAAGCATTGGGCGTTGTAGGCGTCCTGCTTGATCAGGATGTTGTCGGTCGAGATGTCGAGCTTGTGCAGGCGCTCGATGTAGGCGGCGTTGTCCTGGCCCATGACGCCGACGATGCGCGGCTCGCCGCCCAGCATCTTGAGGTTGTAGGCGATATTGCCGGCGCAGCCGCCGTATTCCGTGCGCATCGTCGGCGCCAGGAACGAGACGTTCACTTTGTGCAGCTGGTCGGACAGCAGGATGCTGTCGAAGCGGCCCGGGAATTGCAGGATGGTGTCGATCGCGAGCGAGCCGCAGATGATGGAGGTCTGAGTCATGATAGTTCTTTATGGATAGAAGACTGCGATGTGATAGCCGGATGCTTTCAGCTGTTTCAATTCAAAGTACAGTTTGACAGATTGCTCGCTGCGCGGGGCGAATCCTTGTTCCAGCGCGGCGTCGGCGCCAAGATAGTCGCGCGGCGTAAACACGCGGCGCAAAATGGCCTTGTCGTTGGCGTCGTCGAGCACCAGTTCGATGTGCGGCCACGCCTGCGCGGTGGTGCTTTGGTTGCGCAGCAGGGTGGTGAACGAGAACGTGGTCTCGCTCAGGGTCTGCAGTTCGCCTTGCTCGATGACGAGCTCGTCGATCTGGGTCGGCAGTTCGATCTTGCAACCGAGTGTGGCGCAGATGTCCTGCAAGGTCGGCTTGAGCCCCGGGTAGCTGGCGGCCAGCTGGTTGCGGAAGGTGGTCAAGCCTTGCGCCGCCAGCGCGCCCACCAGCAGCAGCGAGCCGACGCCCATGGCGATGGTGATGGTCTTGCCGTAGCGCTCGCGGCGGCGTTCGCGCTTGAGGAAGCCCGGTTCGTTCGGGTCGTCGGCTTCCTCTTCCTCCACTTCCGGTTCCGCCGGCTGGACGCTGTGGACCTCGGCCTGGGGTTCGAAGCGGTCTTGCGACGGGGCGGAGGCGGCGCGCAGCAGCGTGTGCAGCTGGGGCGCGGTGTCGCGCTCCCTGGCTGCGGCGAGCTGGACCAGCGCTTCCTCGTCGGCCTCGTCGAGGTCGTAGCGGGAGTCGGGGTCGAGTGTCGGTTCCTGGCGGTCGGCGGCGCTGCCCGATGGCGCGGCCCGGGCTTCGTGTTCGGCGGCCTCGGCCGCGATGCTTTGCTCCATCAGCGCCAGCTCGGCCGCCAACGCCGCCTCCAGCTCCTCGTGCGTCATCGGCTTGATGTCGAGCGGGTCGTCCGGCGCGGCTTCGGTGGCGGCTGGCGGCTCCGGCTCGTCTTCGGCGGGCCGGGAGTCGGGTTCCGAGGCGGACTCGGGCTCTGGTTCCGGCTCGACCTCAGGCCCGGACTCGATCCAAGGTTCGGGTTCAGGCTGCAAGTCAGGCGCGGGCTCCGGCCCGGCCTGCCATGCCGGCGCGGAGTCCGACCCGACTTCCGGCTCGGCCGCGAAGGCTTCGTCGCGGGCGGCCTCGGCCACCGGCTCGTCGAACCGTCCGGCATCGGCCTCGTCCACCGCGCTGTCGAGTTCCAGCGTGTAGATCGGTTCGTCGCTTGCCGGTTCGGGCGCGCGGGACTCCGGCGCGGCCACGGCTTCATCGAAGGGCGCGGGTGTCTGCGGCGGGGAGTAGGGGGCTTCGGACACAACCGGCGCGAAGACCGGCTGCGGGATGGCGAGCGGCTCGAGCAGAGCCGCGTTGCCGTCGAAAACTTCATTGCAGGAGCCACAGCGCACTATGCCCCCACGTAATTTCAGCTGGTCATGGGCGACCCGAAATATCGTGCTGCAGTGGGGGCATTTAGTGGCGAGCGCCATCGCGGCCGTTAGCGCGGGGCGGGTACCGCATCACTGCCGAGCCGGCCATGCAGGGCGACCCAGCCGTCTTGTTCCGCCCAGACGCCAAGCTGGATGAACGGGGCGTAGGCGGCGGCCACTTCCTCGGCCTGGCGCGCCAGCACGCCCGACAGGATCAGCGCGCCACCGGGGGCGACGCGGCCCGACAGCATCGGCGCCATCAGTTTGAGCGGGCTCGACAGGATATTGGCGACCACGATGTCGAACTTCTGTTCGGCGTGCTTCGACTGGGCGAAGGTGTCCGGCAGGAAGTATTCGATGTCGCACTTGTTGCGTTCGGCGTTGTCGGCGGCCGATTCGATCGCCTGCGGATCGATGTCGACGCCCACCACTTCGCCGGCGCCGACCTTCTTGGCGACCATCGCCAGGATGCCGGAGCCGCAACCGTAGTCGAGCACGGTTTTGCCGGGCGCCGGGTTGGCCTCCAGCCATTCCATGCACAGGCGGGTGGTCGGATGGCTGCCGGTGCCGAAGGCCAGGCCCGGGTCCAGCTCCAGGATCAGGCCGTCGGGGTCCGGCGCCTCGTGCCAGCTCGGCACGACCCAGATGTTCTTGCCGATGTGAATCGGCGCGAACTGCGATTGCGTCAGGCGCACCCAGTCCTGCTCCTCGACCTTGCGCGTGGTGAACTTCGGCAGGGTCGCCAGCTTGATCTGTTCGGCGGCGGCGGCCACGATGGCGGCCTGGTCGTCATCCTCGTTGGTCAGGGCGACGACGCGGCTGTGATCCCATGCCGCTTCGGTCGGTTCCATGCCCGGCTCGCCGAACAACGGGCGCTCCTGGTCGGTGCCCTCGTCGGCGTCTTCCACGGACACCGACAGCGCGCCCACTTCCATCAGCGCGTCCGACAGGGCTTCGGCGTGGTCGCGCGCGATTTCGATGACGATTTCAGTCCAGCTCATTATTGCGCCTTCAAACTCAGTTTGTGCAGGTCCGGCATGTCGGCCAGCTTCTGTTCCAGGTAATGGATGTTGGTGCCGCCTTCGATGAAGCGGGCGTCGATCATCAGTTCGCGGTGCAGCGGGATGTTGGTCGAGATGCCTTCGACGACCATTTCCGACAGCGCGATCTGCATGCGGCGGATCGCCTGCTCGCGGGTGGCGCCGTACGAGATGACCTTGCCGATCATCGAATCGTAGTGCGGCGGCACGTAGTAGCCGGCGTAGGCGTGCGAATCGACGCGCACGCCGGGACCGCCCGGCACGTGCCAGGAGGTGATGCGGCCCGGCGACGGCGTGAACTTGAACGCGTCCTCGGCGTTGATGCGGCACTCGATGGCGTGGCCGGAGAGCATCACGTCGCGCTGGCGGAAGCGCAGTTTTTCGCCGGCGGCGATGCGGATCTGCTCCTGCACGATGTCGATGCCGGTGATCATTTCGGTCACCGGATGCTCGACCTGCACGCGGGTGTTCATCTCGATGAAGTAGAACTCGCCGTTTTCATACAGGAACTCGAAGGTGCCGGCGCCACGGTAACCGATCTTGCGGCAGGCTTCGGCGCAGCGGTCGCCGATCTTCTCGATCAGCTTGCGCGGGATGCCCGGCGCCGGCGCTTCCTCGATGACCTTCTGGTGGCGGCGCTGCATCGAGCAGTCGCGTTCGCCCAGCCAGACGGCGTTCTTGTGTTCATCGGCCAGGATCTGGATTTCCACGTGGCGCGGATTTTCCAGATACTTCTCCATATACACTTCCGGATTGCCGAAGGCGGTGCCGGCCTCGGTCTTGGTCATGGCCACGGCGTTGATCAGCGCAGCCTCGGTGTGGACCACGCGCATGCCGCGACCGCCGCCGCCGCCGGCCGCCTTGATGATGACCGGATAGCCGACCTTGCGGGCGATTTGCACGATCGCCTTTGGATCGTCCGGCAGCGCGCCGTCGGAGCCGGGCACGCAAGGCACGCCGGCCTTGATCATGGTTTGCTTGGCCGATACCTTGTCGCCCATCATGCGGATCGATTCGGAGCGCGGGCCGATGAAGACGAAGCCCGATTTTTCCACGCGCTCGGCGAAGTCGGCGTTCTCCGACAGGAAGCCGTAGCCCGGGTGGATCGCTTCGGCGTCCGTCACTTCGGCGGCGCTGATGATGGCCGGCATGTTCAGATAGCTCAGCGACGAAGGCGCCGGGCCGATACACACCGACTCGTCCGCCAGCTTCACGTATTTGGCGTCTTTGTCCGCTTCCGAGTGGACCACAACCGTCTTGATGCCCATTTCGCGGCAGGCGCGCTGGATGCGGAGGGCGATTTCGCCACGGTTGGCAATAAGGATTTTTTCAAACATGATAGGTTCGCGTATGTCTGTGAGTACCGGAAACCGGCGACGTCAGGTAGAGGAGGGAATGCGGAACAAAGCCGGCGCGCCCGTCACCGACGGGGAGGGCGCGAACCGGACTTAGCCTATCACAAACAGCGGTTGGCCGAATTCGACCGGTTGGCCGTTCTCGACCAGAATCTGGGTGATCGTGCCGGATTTGTCGGCATCGATTTCATTCAACAGTTTCATTGCTTCGATAATGCACAGGGTGTCGCCTTCCTTGACGACGGCGCCCACTTCGACGTAAGCGGCCGAGCCTGGCGCCGACGAACGGTAGAAGGTGCCGACCATCGGCGATTTGACGATGTGGCCGGTCGGTTCGGCGGCGACGGCCGGGGCCGGGGCTGCGGCCGGCGCGGCGGCCGGTGCGGGAGCGGCATGGTATTGCGGCTGCATGCCTTGCGGCTGCATCATCACCATCTGGTTTTGCGGCATGGCCGACGATTTGACGATGCGGACTTTGCTTTCGCCTTCGGTCACTTCGAGCTCGGCGATGTCCGACTCCGCGACCAAATCAATCAAGGTCTTCAGCTTGCGTAGATCCATGTAACCCCCGGAATATCTTGTTATGTAAAGTGTGAACGGCCGCGCCTCGTGGGCGAAACCGCGCTAAGTTGCGCGCAGATCGCGTAGATTAACGCCTTTTAAGGGCGAAGTCGATGGCAAACCGATATCCTTCGATACCTAGTCCGCAGATCGTGCCCAACGCGATCGCGCTCAGGAATGAATGGTGGCGAAACGACTCGCGCTGGTAAATATTGGAAATATGCACTTCAACAAACGGAATGGACACCCCGGCCAAGGCGTCGCGCAGGGCCACGCTGGTATGGGTCAGCCCACCCGGGTTGATGATGATGGCGTCCACGCCTTCCGTCCTGGCTGCGTGGATGCGGTCGATCAGCGCGCCTTCGTGGTTGCTCTGAAAGCAAGACAGCGTTGCGCCGGCCGCCTGGGCCTGGGCCTGGGCGGCTTGTTCTACGTCGGCCAAAGTGCTGGCGCCGTAGACCTCTGGCTCCCGGGTTCCCAGTAAATTGAGGTTGGGGCCGTTGAGCAGTAGGAGGTTTTTTGCCATGGTTCTAGACCGTTTTCCGCGAAAGTTCCGCATTTTGCCGCCAACTGCCGGCATTGGCAAGAGAAAAAAACTCCTGAATCCAGTTAAAGAGTTGCAAGGTCCTTACGCAGCTCGTCGAACTTCAGGCGTCCCAGATAGGTCTTTTTGACCTGGCCGTCGGCGCCGATCAGCACCGTGTAGGGCAGGCCGCCGCCGCTGTTGCCGAACTGCCGCGACAGGTCGGTGCCGCTCATGCCGGCCACCAGCACCGGATAGGTGATTTTGTATTTGTCGCTAAAAGCTGCGATATTTGACGGCGAATCAATACCGATGCCGATAACTTGCAGCTTCTTACCCTCTTCTCCGGCGGCCAGCTCGGACAGCTCCGGCATCTCCTGCACGCACGGCGCGCACCACGGGGCCCAGAAATTGACCAGCATCGCCTTGCCTTTATATTGCGCCAGCGCGGTCGGCGCGCCCTTGGCGTCCGGCAGCGTTTGCGCGTACAGGGTGCCCACCGGACCGGTCACGCCGGCCGGCGCGGTGGTGGTGACCGGCGCGGCATTTTGTTTGTTGAAGCCGACCCAGGCGCCGGATGCGGCGAACAGGACGGCGACGCCGACATAGGCGGCCAGATGTGTTTTATTCATGATCGGGGTTGTGGTTGGTGTTTTCTTCGGTGGTACTCGCATGGGTACTACTAACTAGTAGCGCGCGCACGGCGGCGATGTCGGCGCGCATCAGCTTGTCGCCACGGGTTTTGACGGCGCCGCGCAAATCGTCCAGTTCATACAAGGCGGCGTGCACGCCTTCCTTGTGCCACATGAAGCTGACCGTCTCGACCGGATCGTAGCGCGGCCCCTTGAAGTGCGGCGTCTCGGAGATGTCGATTTGTAAATTGCGATTCAGCAGGAAGATTTCCACTTCCTTGGCGCTGTCGGCGAACAGTTGCAGGTGGATGTCGTCGTGCGGGCCGGCCGTGCCGTTCAGGACGGCGCCGGTCAGGAAAGGGTGGAACGCGGCCAGCCCTTCCATGATGTCGACCGCCAGGGTGCGCAGCCGGAACAGCCGGGCCGGCTGGCTGTCCGCATGGAACAGCGACTGGTAGATGCGCACCTCGGCTTCGATCTGGGCATTGTCCGGCAGCAGGTTGGGCGGCGGTTGCGTGTCGCCGAGGATTTGTCTGGCGGCCTTGCGCTTGGCGGCGTTGTAGTCGGCGCCGTCCTGGGCGATCAGGCGCGCGGCCGCCGCGGCGATCTCCGCGCGGAGCAACAGGACTTCTTCGATAACATTCGGCGTCATGGACGAGATAATACTCTGAACGGGGAAATCGGCGTCGGCTCAGGTAAAATCGCGTATTCACTTGTGCGGATCGATCCTGTTACACACTATGCATATTCATATTCTCGGTATTTGCGGCACCTTCATGGGCGGCCTGGCGGTCCTGGCGAAAGAGGCGGGCCACCGCGTGACCGGCTGCGACGCCAATGTTTATCCGCCGATGAGCACCCAGCTGGAAGCCCAGGGCATAGAACTGATACAGGGCTACGGCCCGGAGCAGACCGCGCTCAACCCCGACCTGTACGTGATCGGCAACGTGGTCTCGCGCGGCAATCCGCTGATCGAGGAAATCCTCAACCGCGGCCTGCCGTACGTGTCCGGCCCGCAGTGGATGGGCGAACATATATTAAGGGACCGCTGGGTGCTGGCCGTGGCCGGCACGCACGGCAAGACCACCACCTCGGCCATGCTGACCTGGATACTGGAAGACGCCGGCTACGCGCCCGGCTTCCTGATCGGCGGCGTGCCGCTGAACTTTGGCGTCTCGGCCCGCATGCAAGGGCGTAGTGACAACAACCTGGACTCGATCTTCTTCGTCATCGAGGCCGACGAGTACGACACCGCCTTCTTCGACAAGCGCAGCAAGTTCGTCCACTACCACGCCAAGACCGCGATCCTGAACAACCTCGAATACGATCACGCCGACATCTTCCCCGACCTTGGCGCCATCGAGACGCAATTTCATCATCTGGTGCGCACAGTGCCCGGCATCGGCCGCGTCATCTACAACGGCGACGAGGCGTCGCTGCAGCGCGTGCTCAAGCGCGGTTGCTGGAGCGAGCAGGAAAGCTTTGGCCACAATGACGGCGCCGAATGGGCGATGAAGGAATACGATGACGGTAGTTTCGACGTCATTTTCGGCGGCGAAACCGTCGGCAAAGTCGAGTGGAGCCTGACCGGCAAGCACAACCGCGCCAACGCGTTGGCGGCGATCGCCGCCGCCCGCCACGTCGGCGTGCCGGTCGCGCAGGCGGCCAAGTCGCTGGCGACCTTCGAGAACGTCAAGCGCCGCATGGAAGTGCGCGGCACCGTCAACGACATCACCGTGTTCGACGACTTCGCCCACCATCCGACGGCGATCGCCACCACCGTCGGCGGCCTGCGCCAGAAGATAGGCAAGGGCGGCCGCATCCTGGCCGTGCTGGAACCGCGCTCGAACACGATGAAGCTGGGCGCGATGAAGGATGCGCTGCCGGGCAGCCTGGTCGACGCCGACCTGGTGTTCGGCTACGGCAGCCGGCAGGCGCTGGGCTGGAGCCTGGGCGACGCGCTCGCGCCGCTGGGCGATATCGCCAGCGCCTACGAGGACATCGACGCGCTGGTGGCGGCCATCGTCAAGGCGGCCCGGCCGGGCGACCAGATCATTGTGATGAGCAACGGCGGCTTCGGCGGCGTGCACACCAAAATCCTGGAAGCGCTGGCGCGATGATTCTTTATCTGCACGGATTCCGCTCGTCGCCGAAGTCGATGAAGGCGCGCGTGATCAGCGAGCGCATGGCCGAACTGGGCCTGTCGGACCAGCTGGTCTGCCCGCAACTGCCGGCGTCGCCCAAGCTGGCGATGGAATTGGCGCTCTCTTTAATAGAGGGCGTGCCGGCGCAAGAATTGAGCATTGTCGGCTCCTCGCTGGGCGGCTACTACGCGACCTGGCTGGCCGAACGCATCGGCTGCCGCGCCGTCTTGCTGAATCCGGCCATCGTGCCGCTGCAGGATTTGGACAAGCATGTCGGCGTGACAACGCAATTCCACTCCGACGAGCCGTTCGAGTTCAAGCGTGAATATATAGACGAGCTGCGCGCGCTGGCGGTCGATCCGATCACAAGGCCCGAGCGCTATTTCCTGATCGCCGCCACCGGCGACGAAGTGCTGGACTATCGCGACATGGTCAAGCATTATGCGGGCGCGCGCCAGCACGTGATCGACGGCAGCGACCACGCCATTTCCGAGTTTCCCGATTATCTGGACGCGGTGCTGGCGTTTTGCGGCATCGAGGCCGGCCGTTGAGGGTGCCGTTTTCGCTGGCGTCGCCCAGCCGTGGCGCTTCCCTGCGACAGACCCAATGGCAGCCGCATGTGCTGGCTTTGAACGCGCCAGCGTCGCTGCGTCCATGGCTGACGGCCGGCGGTTCGCTGACCGCCAGGCTGAGGGATCACAGCCAGACTTTCCGCGTGCAGTGCCTGCATCAGCGCGTCGCCCGTTGCCTGTCCGACGAGGCCGCCGTGATCGGCCTGCACCGCCCCGGCCGCGTGTGGGAGAGGGAAGTGTTGCTGCGGTGTGATAATACGCCCGTGGTGTTCGCGCACACGGTGGTGCCGATGTCGGCCACGGCGGCCGATTGGCCTTTGTTTAGCGCGCTGGGCGAGCGCTCGCTGGGGACGACCTTGTTTGGCGACCCGCAAGTGCGGCGCGGCGTTTTGGAATTTGCAAGATTGCGGGCAGGGCATCCGTTGGCGCGCCGCGCGGCGGCGGCCCTGGGCCTCGGGAATGAAGATCAACTTCGCGAGGCGCCTCCGCAAGAGCGCATATTATATGCACGGCGCTGTTTATATCGGCGCCGTCGGGGTACTCTGCTGGTCACGGAAGTGTTTCTGCCTTCCGTGCTGGACCTGAAACAACAGCGCAGTTATAACGAATAAACAACGAACAGAAGCGAGCAATGAATCTATTTTTCGAAGAATCCGGCGATTTCAAGGTCGGGACCATGATGTCGCAAGCGGGCGAGGCCTATCAGGTGGAGATGGCCAGCGGCAAGCGCAGCAAGGTCAAGATCAAGGACGTGCTGCTGCAGTACGAGAAGCCGTCGCCGACGGATTTGATGGAACAGGCCAAGGCCGTTGCCGCGGAGATCGACCTCGACTTCCTGTGGGAAGTGGCGGGCGAGGAGGAGTTCGGCTTCGCCGAGCTGGGCGCCGAGTACTTCGGCCACGCGCCGCTGGCGGCCGAGGCGGCGGGCTTGATCCTGAGCCTGCACTCCGCGCCGATCTATTTCTACAAGAAGGGCCGTGGCCGCTACAAGGCCGCGCCCGAGCAATCGCTGCGCGCGGCGCAGGCCGGCATCGAGAAAAAGAAACAGCAGGCGCTGGTCCAGGCCCAGTATGTCGAGGAACTCAAGGCCAACAAGTTGCCGGAATCGATGAAAAACATCGTCATGCAACTGCTGTTCAAGCCGGACAAGAACTCGATCGAATACAAGGCGATGGAAGCGGCTTGCAATGAATTGCACACCAATCCGCAGCGTTTGATGCTCGCGGCCGGTGGCGTGGAGTCGCCGAAGGCGCTGCACATGGCCAAGTTCCTGTTCGAGAGCTTCCCGCGCGGCGCCGGTTTCCCGGACGTGCCGGTGCCGGTGGCGCCGACCAATCTGCCGCTGGCCGACGTCAAGGCGTTCTCGATCGACGACGTCACCACCACCGAAATCGACGACGCCTTCTCCGTCACCAAGCTGGCCGACGGCAACGTCAAGATCGGCATCCACATCGCCGCGCCCGGCCTGGGCATCAAGCCCGACGACGCGGTCGACAAGATGGCGCGCGCGCGCATGTCCACCGTGTACATGCCGGGCGATAAGATCACCATGCTGCCGGACAGCATCGTCGAAGCGTTCACCCTGGCCGAAGGCAAGACTTGCCCGGCGCTGTCGCTGTACGCGACCCTGAACCCGGCCGACTGGTCGGTGATCGCCACCGAGACGCGCGCCGAGATGGTGCCGATCGCAAGCAATCTGCGCCACAACGACCTGGACGATCTGGTCAACGAGGAAACCCTGGCCAGCGGCGAGGGCGACTACGCCCACAAGGAAGAACTGGGCCTGATCTGGAAGTGGGCGCAGGTGCTGGAGGCGGCGCGCATGGTCAAGCGCGAGGGCTTCGGCCTGAAGCCCGAACAGAACAACCGCGTCGATTTCAACTTCTACGTCGAAAACGATATCGTCACCGTCAGCCGCCGCAAGCGCGGCGCGCCGCTGGACAAGATCGTCGCCGAGCTGATGATTTTCGCCAACAGCACCTGGGGCAAGTTGATGCACGACCACGGCGTGCCGGGCATCTACCGCAGCCAGGGCCAGGGCGTCGGCGGCTGGGCCGCCAAGATGCAGGTGCGCATGGTGACCCATGCCGCGCCGCACCAGGGCCTGGGGGTCGACCAGTACGCATGGAGCACGTCGCCGTTGCGCCGCTATACCGATCTGGTCAACCAGTGGCAGATCCTCGCGTGCGCCGAGCATGGCGTGACGGCGCCGCTGGTCGCGCCGTTCAAGCCCAAGGACTCGGAGCTGTTCGCCATCGTGTCGCAGTTCGACGCGGCCTACGCGGCCTACGGCGACCACCAGTCGAACATGGAGCGCTACTGGTGCCTGCGCTGGCTGGGCCAGGAAAACGCCCGCCAGGTCGAGGCTGTCGTGCTCAAGGACGAGGTGTTGCGCCTGGTCGACATTCCGCTGATTATCCGCCTGCCGGGCATGCCGTCGGTGGCGCGCGGCGCCCAGGTCAAGATCGACATCCTGCGTTGGGACGAGGTCGACTTGTCAATCGAAGCGCGCATCCTGGAAATCCCGACCACCGAAGCGGTGGCGGCCGATGCCGAGCTGGATTACGAGGATGACGTTGTGGAGGAAGCGGTCGCCGCGCCGGAAGTGGCGGTGGAAGTGGCCGCGGAAGAAGCGGCCCCCGAGTAGCCTAAGCGGCGACCTGAAACATCTGAAACACGTAGGGCGGATTAGCGCAGCGTAATCGGCCATCGACGAGCCGTCAGCGGCGCATGCATGGCCGATTACGGCGTTCCGCCTAATCCGCCCTACGTGTATCCGAGCTGCCCTCAAAACCCGCCGGTAGCCGCCGGGTTTTCTTTAAAGTAAAATCACCCCACCCATTTCCAACCCCGGCCCCGCGTGAAGTCTTTCCAAGAAAATCGCTTCCTGTACCTCGCCATCGGCATCTCGGTGGTCGCGCACGCCGCCATGCTCGCGGTGCGCTTTGTCGCCCCGACGCCGGCGCCGGTGAAGCCAACAGATCCCGGCCTGGAAGTCATCCTCGTCAACGCCAAGCACAACAAAGCACCGCTGAAGGCCGAGGCGCTGGCCCAGGCCAACCTGGACGGCGGCGGCAATGTCGACAAAGGCCGCTCCAAGTCGCCGCTGCCGGACATGCGCAAGACCGAAGACGGCGAAAGCATCAAAGCCTCCAAGCGCCGCATCGCCGAGCTCGAGGAACGCCAGCGCAACCTGCTGACCCGCGTCGCCAAGCCCGATCCGTTCAACGCGCCGCCTGTGACCGAAAAGACCGCCCCCGATCCGCTGCCGAGCGGCGCCGACCTGCTCGACGCCAGCAAGGCGATCGCCCGCCGCGCCGCCGAGATCAGCGAAACCATCGAAGACCAGAACAAACGCCCGAAGAAAACCTTCATCACGCCGAGCACGCGCGGGGTTGGCTACGCGATGTACTACAAATCGCTGCAAAAGCGGATCGAAGATATCGGTACGCTGAACTTCCCCCAGAAGAACGGCCGCAAGCTGTACGGCCAGCTGGTGCTGTCGATCCCGGTTTTCCAGGACGGCACGATCTACGAGAAGGAAGGCGGCATCAAGGTCGACCGCAGCTCCGGCAACGCCGCGCTGGACGATGCCGCCATCAACATCGTGCGCCGCGCGGCGCCGTTCGGCAAATTCCCGCCGAACATGCTGTCGGCCGACAAGGACGATTTGTGGGTGATCGTCACGACATTCAAATTCACCCGCGAAGACAAACTACAAGCCGACATGAGCGGCGGAGGACGATAACGATGGATCGCTATTGCGTGTTCGGCAACCCGATTGCCCATAGCAAATCGCCCGAGATACACGCCGCCTACGCGGCCCAGACCGGTCAACAACTGCACTACGAAAAACGGCTGGCGCCGCTGGACGGCTTCGCCGCCGCCGTGCACGCCTTCATCGCCGAGGGCGGCAAAGGCGCCAACGTCACCCTGCCGTTCAAGCTGGAGGCGGTCAAGGTCGCCAATGCGCTGACGATACGCGCGCAGGCCGCCGGCGCCGTCAATACCTTGCACTTCACCGAGGACGGCATCATCGGCGACAACACCGACGGCGCCGGTTTGGTGGCGGATATCGTCGGCAACGCCGGCGTGGCGGTCACCGGCAAGCGCGTGCTGCTGCTGGGCGCGGGCGGGGCGGCGCGCGGCGCCGTGCTGCCGATCCTGGAGCATCGTCCGGCGCAGCTGGTCATCGCCAACCGCACCGTGGCCACGGCCGTGGCGCTGGCGGAGCAGTTCGCGGCATTGGGCGGCGAGGGCGTGGTGTCGGGCTGTGGATTCGCCGACATCGACGGCGCCTTCGACATCGTCATCAACGCCACCGCCGCCAGCCTGAGCGCGGAGGTGCCGCCGGTATCGCCTTCGGTGTTCGCGCCGGGCGCACTTGCTTTCGATATGATGTATTCAAAGTCCCCCACCGTATTTTTGCAGTTTGCCGCCCAACACGGCGCACGGCTGCGTGACGGCCTGGGCATGCTGGTGGAACAGGCGGCCGAGGCGTTCAGCGTCTGGCGCGGCGTGCGTCCGGCCACCGGCGACGTGCTGCAACGTCTGCGCGACCAGCTATGAGCGCCGCCAAAGGTGGCCGCAAGTGGGCCTGGGTGAAGTGGATCTTCATCCTGCCGGTGCTGCTGTTCGCGGCGGTGCAGCTGTATTTCTTCCTGCAGATCTGGTGGTGGGTCGACCATAATCCATCGCGCACCAGCTTCATGCGCCAGCAGGAATCGGCGTTGCGCGAGAAAAATCCGAACGCCGAGATCAAGCAGGTTTGGGTGCCGTACAACCGCATCTCGAAGAATCTGAAACGCGCCATCATCGCTTCCGAGGACGCCAACTTCTCCGAGCACCAGGGCGTGGACTGGGAGGCGCTGCAAAAGGCCTACGAGAAGAACACCAAGAAGAGCAAGGTGGTGGCGGGCGGTTCGACCATCACGCAGCAGTTGGCGAAGAACCTGTTCCTGTCCGGCTCGCGCAGCTATCTGCGCAAGGGCCAGGAGCTGATCATCACCTATATGCTGGAAACGTTGATGGAAAAAGAGCGTATCTTCGAGATCTACCTGAACGTGGTGGAGTTCGGCAGGGGGATCTTCGGCGCCGAGGCGGCGGCGCAGCATTATTACCGCGTGAGCGCGGCCAATCTCGGCGCGTCGCAGGCGGCCAAGCTGGCGGTGATGCTGCCCAATCCGCGCTTCTACGACACGCACCGCGACTCCGGCTATCTGGCGCGGCGCACCGGCGTCATCCTGCGCCGCATGGGATCGGCGGAGTTACCATAGGGACCGTCGCGGCGTACCGTATCGGCGAATGACATCGGAAACACGTAGGGCGGATTAGGCGGAACGCCGTAATCGGCCATGTATGAGCCGCTGGTCGCGCCTGCATGGCCGATTACGCTGCGCTAATCCGCCCTACGACAATCGTGCCTTAAGCGGGAGATCGATATGAAGCGACAAAGCGGTTTCGGGTTGATCCAGGTGGCCATTATCATGGCCTCGCTGGCGGCGGTGGCGATGGCGTTCCTGATGTCGGCGCGGCACGAGCGTAATTTCTTCACCGAGGGTATTGCGCGTCTGACCGGCAAACCACCGGCGGCGCCGGCCAACACCAGCGTCGCGCCGCCGGCGCCGGCCGGCGTGCTGCGCAAATGCGTCATCGACGGTAAAACCGTGCTGTCCGATGTCGACTGCAAAGACGGCAAGGTGGTCAAACCCATCGCCACGCGCGGCATCGAGGCGCCGAAACCGCCCAAGCCGGACCCGGCCGAGTCCGCCCCGCAGTCGGCAACCGATAAAATGATTGAAAAAGCGACCCGATAGGGTGAAAAACCGCGTGGCAGGCTGGCCTCGGCAGGGGCTTTGCGGGTACACTTGCGCTGTTTCCAGAAGGCTCGCGTACCCATGATCAATGTTTTCGTTCTCCAGAATGGCCGACTCAACCAGGTGCCCATCGACAGCCGCTCGGACCTGGAACAGGTTGAGCCGGTATGGGTCGACCTGACCGACCCGACGGACGACGAACGCGCATGGGTCAAAGCCATCTACGGCGTGACGTTGCCGGGCGAGGACGAAGTCAAGGACATCGAGGCATCGGCCCGCTATTACGAAGCGGAAAACGGTGACTTGCACTTGCGCACCGACTTCCTGCTGGAAGAGGAGGACGGCCCGTCGCGCATCGTCACGGTCGCCTTCATCCTGGCGCGCAAGATGCTGTTCTCGGTCCACACCGACGATTTGCCGGTGTTCCGGCTGGTGCGCATGCGCGCCCGCTCGCGGCCCGGTTCGATCGCCGATTACATGGACGTGCTGCTCGACCTGTACGCGACCGACGCCGAATATTCGGCCGACGCGCTCGAGGGCATCTATCAGAATCTGGAAGAGGTCAGCGGACGCGTGCTGCAGGAACAGTTCACCGACCAGGACGCGGCCGCGGCGCTGAACTCCATCGCCCACGAGGAAGACTTGAACGGCCGCATCCGCCGCAACATGATGGATACGCGGCGCGCCGTCAGTTTCTTGATGCGCGGACGCTTGCTCAATTCCGAGCAGTTCGAAGAGGCGCGCCAGATTCTGCGCGACATCGAATCGCTGGACGGCCACACGTCCTTCCTGTTCGACAAGATCAACTTCCTGATGGACGCCACGGTCGGCTTCATCAACATCAACCAGAACAAGATCATCAAGATCTTCTCGGTGGCCAGCGTGGCCTTCCTGCCACCGACCTTGATCGCGTCGATCTACGGCATGAACTTCAAGTGGCTGCCGGAGCTGGAATGGTCGTTCGGCTATCCGTTCGCCATCGTGCTGATGGTCACCAGCGCCATCGCGCCGTTCTGGTACTTCCGCCGGCGCGGCTGGCTGAAATAACTTAGCCAACAGCGTCTACGGTCCACCTCGTGTAGAAATGGTGGACCTGACCCCGGATTTGCCGTGGCCTAGCCGCGCGCCAGGCGCAGGCTTGGACGCACGCTCGTCTTGCCGGTGTTGGCGCGCGGCGGCGCGGCGGCGACGTGGTGGCCGCGATCGCCTTCCAATTTGAATTGACCGACCAGGCCGGCCAGGCCCGACGCCTGGGACTGCAGTTCGTGGGCCGCCGCCGAGGCTTCCTCGACCAGCGCCATGTTTTGCTGCGTCATGCCGTCCATCTCGCCGATGGCGCCGCCCACTTCGCCGATGCCCTGGCTCTGCTCGGCGCTGGCGATGCTGATCTCCCCCATGATCTCGGTCACGCGCTTGACGCTGTCGACCACCGCGTGCATCGTCGTGCCGGCTTTCTGCACCAGCTCCGAACCGGTGCCGACCTTGGTGACGGAGTCGTCGATCAGCGCCTTGATTTCCTTGGCGGCGGCGGCCGAGCGCTGGGCCAGGTTGCGCACCTCGGTGGCCACCACGGCGAAGCCGCGGCCCTGCTCGCCGGCACGGGCCGCTTCGACGGCGGCGTTCAGCGCCAGGATGTTGGTCTGGAAGGCGATGCCGTCGATGACGGAAATGATGTCGACGATCTTCTTCGACGATTCGTTGATCGAGGCCATGGTGTCGGTCACTTGCTGCATCACTTCGCCGCCTTGCTCCGACACCGACGAGGCGGTCTGGGCGAGCGTGTTGGCCTGCTGGGCATTGCTGGCGTTTTGTTTCACGGTCGAGGTCAGTTCCTCCATCGCGGTGGCGACCTTTTCCAGCGACGACGCTTGCGTGGCGGTGCGCGACGACAGGTCTTCATTGCCGGTCGCGATCTCGGCCGAGGCGCTGGCGATCGCGTCCGTCCCCTGGCGCACTTGGCCGACGATGGACGCCAGGCTGTCGCGCATGGTCTTGATGGCGAACAGCAGGCTGCTGTCGTCGCCGGCCTTGACGTCGACGGCGATGGCCAGGTCGCCCTGGGCGATCTGGTTGGCGATGGCGGCCGCGTAGGCCGGCTCGCCGCCCAGTTGCTTGAGCAGCAGACGCTTGATCAGGCCGGCGATCAACAGGCTCATGATGAAGGCGGCGATGGTCAGCGCGATGGTCCAGCTGCGCGCGGTGGCGGCGCTGCTTTCGGATTGCTCGTTGGCGGCCGCCGCGTCCTTCTGCGCGTGGGCCAGCAGCACCGCCATGTCGGCGACGATCTGGCGGCGCAGCGGGCTGCATTCCTTGACCAGGAAGGTACCGAATTCATCCATCTTCTTCGCCTCGCGCAGCTTGCGCGGTTGCTTCAGCGCGTCGGCCATCGTCAGCAGGCCGGTTTTGACCTTGTCGAACTGGGCGTCGCCGCCGAAGGCCGGGCTCATTTTTTCCACGGCCGCCAGATAGATCGCCTTTTGTTCGTCAACGATGGCCAACTCCTTGGCCGCCTCGGCGTCGTCGTTGAAAATAAAGGCGTTGCGCGCGGCCAGACCGGTTTGCGCCAGCGCTTCGCGGGCGACATACAGCGGCGCCAGGCGGTCGTCGTTGATGAGGTTTTGCTGCTTGAAGGCGGCGCCGATCGACGACACGCCGAGGATCGACACGGCGGCCAGGATCAGCATAAAGGCGGTCAGCATGCCAAAGCCCAGGCTTAATTGGGTACCGATTTTGAGGTTTTTAAATGCGTTCATAATATTTTTCCCGGACATGGTTGATTGTTTCCGCAAAATCCGGCGTATGCCGGGTTAGGGAAACGGAGCCGCGAGCGGCGACAATGATGTTTTATTGGCTGTCGCAAGAGTTGGGCGAGGCCGGATGGATGTACAACTACAATTACTAAACTTTTGAACGCGCCGGCGAGGGTGGGGGCGGCGCGCGGTGGTACGATCCTTAGCGCGGAACCCGGCGCTGAATCTCTTCCGATGCCAACGCCGCCAGTTCGCGCAGGGAGCGCACTTCGCGGTCCCTGAGTCTGCGCGGTTCCCGGTCCAGGATGCACAGCGTGCCCAGTGGATGGTTGCCGCCGTCGAGCAGCGGAAACGCGGCGTAAAAACGGATATGTGGTTCGCCGATGACCAGCGGATTGTCGCGGAAGCGCGGGTCGCGGGTCGCGTCCTCCACCGTAAACAGGCCGTTTTGCAGGATCGCGTGGCTGCAGAACGCCCAGTCGCGCGGCGTCTCGTTCGCTTCCACGCCGATGCGCGACTTGAACCACTGGCGCTGCGAGGTCAGCAAACTGATCAGTGCCATCGGCGAGTCGGTGACCTGGCTCGCCAGCCATGTCAGGCGGTCGAACACCGACTCGGGCGGCGTGTCGACCAGCCGCGACGCGTCGAGCGCCAGCAGGCGCTGGGCTTCGTCGTGCGCGACCGGGTACGCCGGCGCGGACGCCGGCAGGAATTCGATACCGCTGGCGGTCTTGATCTCGGCGGTGCCGGCCGGCGCGGTCTCGCCGTTGCGCTGCTCCATCAGGCTTCGAACCGCGCTCAGGCGCACGCGGCGGTGGCCGCCGGGCGTCTTCCATGACGGAATCGCGCCATTCTCTATCCATAGCTGGGCCGTGCTGACGGCGACGCCGAGCAACTCGGCGGTCGCGCTCGTGGTCAGGACGGAGTCTTTGCTAGGGGGCATCGGTCAGCTTTCTATCGGGTGGTGCGATCGGCACATCTTGGGAGGGATTGTACTTACTTTCCTCAAGGAAATGCCAAAAATTGACGAAAGTGATGATTTGGTTGCGTTACAGCAACGGAATAGTGGCTGCTTGTAATGATTGCCGATGGCGGAGGGGACGTGTCCATCAAAATCGTCATTTATGAACTATCCGTGTCCTGATTGATCGCCGGCGGCCCCTTCTCCAACTTTCATAACCGTAATAAAGTTGACACTTGTTTCCTTTAGAATGGCCGCCAGTCCCACTCTACCGGCCATAAGTCATGAACAAGAAACGCCAATTTTTCCCGCGCCAGGTGGTCGAGGCGGGCGGCAACCGCTGGGACTGGGCGTTGCTGCCCATCGTGCTGGCCGTGTTCGTGCTGCTGGCCTATGGCGGCCAGCAGATGGCGCGTCCGTACGAACTCGGCCAGGCGCTGCCGTTGTCGCTCGACCCGGTCAACCTGCCTTACTACCTGCTGCGCACCACCTTGCGCATGTTCATCGCGCTGGGCGCGTCCGTGGTCTTCGCCTGCGTGTTCGCCGCGCTGACCACCAAATACAAGCTGGCCGAAAAAGTGCTGGTGCCGCTGCTCGACATCCTGCAGTCGATCCCCATCCTCGGCTTCCTGTCGATCACGGTGACGGCCTTCATCGCGCTCTTCCCCGGCAACCTGCTGGGCGTGGAATGCGCGGCGATCTTCGCCATCTTCACGTCGCAGGCGTGGAACATGGCCTTCTCCGCCTATCAGGGCTTCCGCAACGTGCCGGCCGAACTGTCGGAGGCGGCCAGCGTGTTCCAGCTCTCGGGCTGGCAGCGCTTCTGGCGCATGGAGCTGCCGTTCGCCATGCCCGGCCTGTTGTGGAACATGATGATGTCGATGTCCGGCGGCTGGTTCTTCGTGGTGGCGTCGGAGGCGATCTCGGTCTCCAACCAGAACATCAAGCTGCCCGGCATCGGCTCGTACATCGCGCTGGCGATCGAACGCAGCGACCTGGGCGCGATGGGCTGGGCGGTGTTCGCCATGCTGATCGCGGTGCTGATGTACGACCAGCTGTTCTTCCGGCCCTTGCTGGCGTGGGCCGACAAGTTCCGCTTCGAGGAAACCGGCGGCGACACGGCCCAGCAATCGTGGCTGTTGACATGGCTGCGCCGCACCGAGCGCACGCAGGCGCTGGTGGCGTGGTGCGGCGACCTGCTGTCGCGCTCCATCGCGCTGTTTCGGCTCGGGCACGACGGCACCTCGATCCGCGCGCGCCGCCACACGCAGGCGCGCGGCGCGCAGCGGGTATGGGACGCGATCATCGCCGCCGTGGTGTTCTACGCCCTGTGGACCCTGGGTCATTTCATCAGCACGGAGGTCGGCTGGAGCGAGGTCGGACATGTGCTCGTGCTGGGGCTTTACACGCTGTTGCGGGTGGTGCTGCTGCTGGCGCTGGCGGCCGTGATCTGGGTGCCGGTCGGCGTCTGGATCGGCATGAATCCGCGCTGGGCCTCGCGCACGCAGGCGGTGGCGCAGTTCCTGGCGGCGTTCCCGGCCAACCTGGTGTTCCCGGTGGCGGTGATCCTGATCATGCGCTTCCATCTGAACCCGGACATCTGGCTGTCGCCGCTGATGATACTCGGCACCCAGTGGTATCTGCTGTTTAACGTGATCGCCGGCGCCTCGACGATACCGACCGAGCTGCGTCACGCGGCGCAGAACTTCGGGCTGACCGGCTGGCTCAAATGGCGGCGCTATCTGCTGCCGGCGATCTTCCCCAGCTTCGTCACCGGCGCCATCACGGCGTCGGGCGGTTCGTGGAACGCCAGCATCGTGGCCGAATACGTCAGCTGGGGCAGCACCACCGTCAAGGCGCATGGACTGGGCAGCTACATCGCCGAGATGACCGCCACCGGCGATTTCCCGCGCATCGCGCTGGGTATCGGCGTGATGTGCATCTTTGTCATGGGCTTCAACCACTTCGTCTGGCGCCGCCTGTACACGCTGGCCGAGAGCCGGCTGCATTTTTAGGATTGAGAGCAGATCATGAGCACACCTATCGTCGAATTGAAATCGGTCGGCAAACACTTCCGCGCCGCCGACGGCTCCGCGCGCGCGGTGCTGCAGGGTGTCGACTTCACCCTGCACGAGGGCGAGATCGTCGCGCTGCTGGGACAGTCCGGCTCCGGCAAATCGACCATGCTGCGCATCATGGCGGGGCTGGTCCCGGCCGACGACGGCCAGGTGCTGTATCGCGGCATGCCGCTGTACGGCACCGCGCGCGGCATCCGCATGGTGTTCCAGTCGTTCGCGCTGTTCCCGTGGCTGACGGTGCAAAAGAATATCGAGCTGGGGCTGGAGGCGCAGGGCATGCCGGCGGCGGAGCGTGCGCAGCGCGCCGAGAAGGTGATCGATTTGATCGGCCTGTCGGGCTTCGAGGGCGCGCTGCCGCGCGAGCTGTCCGGCGGCATGCGCCAGCGCGTCGGCATCGCCCGCGCGCTGGTGATGGAGCCGGAGGTGCTGCTGATGGACGAGGCGTTTTCCGCGCTGGATGTGCTGACCGGGGAGCGTTTGCGCGAGGAGATCCTTGAGCTGTGGCAGTCGGGGCGGATTCCGACCAAGGCGATCCTGGTCGTCTCGCACAACATCGAGGAAGCGGTGATGATGGCGGACCGGGTGCTGATCTTCGCCAGCGATCCGGGACGGGTGCGCGCCGAGCTGCCGATATCGCTGCCGCAGCCGCGCAAGGCGGAGGGGGCGGAGGTGCGCCACCTGATCGACAAGGTGTACGAGTTGATGACGGCGGGGGCGGGACGGCGCGGCTTGATCAGCGAGAAGGAGGTCAAGCTGCAGCTGGGCGACCGTCTGCCGCAGGCGAACATTGCGCACATGGAGGGGATACTGGAGCTGCTGGCCGAGGAACCGTTCTCGGGGCGGGCGGACTTGCCGCAGCTGGCCGAGGAGACGGAGCTGACCGACGCCGAGCTGCTGGAAGTGCTCAACGCGCTCATTTTGCTGGGGTTCGCCTATCTGACCAACGGCGATATTTTGTTGACGGAGCTGGGCGGGCGCTACGCGGTGGCGGCCAACGCCGAGCGGCAGGCGATGTTCGGCGCGCAGTTATTGGAGCATGTGCCGCTGGTGGCGTACATCTGCCATGGGCTCAAGCAGGACAAGTCGGGGGATTTGCCGGAGGAGTTGTTCCTCAAGCTGCTGCGGTTTACGCTCAGCGACGAAGAGGCCGAGCGCGCGCTGCGCGTGGCCATCGAGTGGGGGCGGTATGGGGATCTGTTCGAGTACAACTTCAATACGGGCGTCATCGAAACCTGATGCGCCGTTGGCGGCTCGGCGATGGCGGATTACGCGCTGCGCGCTAATCCGCCATGTGCGAGCCGCCAGCGGCTCCTTAGGCGCCCAACCGCTTGAACACCCGCCCGGCCGCCGCGATGGTCTCGTCGATCACTTCGTCGCTGTGCTGCGCCGACACGAACCCCGCCTCGAACGCGGCCGGCGCGAAATACACGCCCTCGTCCAGCATGGCGTGGAAGAAGGCATTGAAACGCGCCCGGTCGCCGGCCATCATCTCCGCGTAATTGTTCGGCGGCGTCTCGCTGAAATACAAACCGAACATCCCGCCCACCGAATCGGCGCAGAACACCACGCCGGCGGCCTTGGCCGCTTCGGTCAATCCCGCCGCCAGACGCGCCGCCGTGGCGCTCAACTTCTCGTAAAACCCCGGCTCCTGGATAATCCGCAGCGTCGTCATCCCGGCCGCCACCGCCACCGGATTGCCCGACAGCGTGCCCGCCTGGTAGACGGCGCCCAGCGGCGCCATCTTGCCCATCAAGTCGGCGCTGCCGCCGAAGGCCGCCACCGGCAAGCCGCCGCCGATCACCTTGCCCAGCGCCGTCAGATCCGGCTTGATGCCATACAGTTCCTGCGCGCCGCCCAGCGCCACGCGGAAGCCGCACATCACTTCGTCGAAGATCAGCACCGCGCCATGCTTGGTGCACAGCGCGCGCATCGCCTGCAGGAAGGCCTCGCTGGCCTTGATCAGATTCATATTGCCGGCCACCGGCTCGACGATGACGCAGGCGATTTCGTCGCCGAACGAGGCGAACGCCTCCTCCAGCTGTTCGACGTTGTTATAGTCCAGCACCAGGGTGTGCTTGACGAAGTCCTCCGGCACGCCGGCCGACGTCGGATTGCCGAAGGTGAGCAGGCCGCTGCCGGCCTTGACCAGCAGCGAGTCGGCGTGGCCGTGGTAGCAGCCCTCGAACTTGACGATCTTGTCGCGGCCCGTGGCGCCGCGCGCCAGGCGCAGCGCGCTCATGGTCGCCTCGGTGCCCGACGAGACCAGGCGCACCTGCTCGATCGACGGTACCAGGCGGCAGATCTCCTCGGCCATCAGCACTTCGCCCTCGGTCGGCGCGCCGAACGACAGGCCGCGCGCGGCCGCTTCCTGCACCGCCTTGACCACCACCGGATGCGCGTGGCCGACGATGGCCGGACCCCAGGAGCCGATGTAGTCGATATAGCGCTTGTCGTCGGCGTCCCAGAAGTACGGGCCTTCGGCGCGGGTGATGAAGCGCGGCGTGCCGCCGACCGAACGGAAGGCGCGCACCGGCGAGTTGACGCCGCCCGGCGTGGTTTTCTGGGCGCGGGCGAACAGGGTATCGTTTTTCGAGGTGTTGATCGAGTTCGTGGTCATGTTGGCATCTTCAGTGTCAGGTGTGTGGACGGCGCGCGCGTCATTACTGCATGTCGGCGGCCGTGGTCAGCAAATGGAAAAAGCGATTGGGCACGAACTTGCCCATGCCGTAGCGCTGCGCGTGCGCCAGCGCGCCGACGGTATATTCCTGCGCCGCCGCCACCGCTTCGGGCACGTCGGCGCCGCGCGCCATGAAGGCGGTGATCGCCGCCGACAAGGTGCCGCCGGCGCCGAGGAAGGGGCCCGGCAGGTGCTGCCAGGCGTCGTGGCTGACCATGCCCTCGGCGCCGAACAAGGTGTTGGCCAGGATGTTGGGAGATGTCGCGTCGCCCTGCGGCGTGCCGGCGGCGGTGCCGGTGACGAGCACGAATTCGCAGCCCAGGGCCAGCAGGTGCTCGACGTCCGATTCGAGCGTGTCCTCGGCGCCTTCGCGCCAGGTCTCGGCCAGCCGGCCCAGTTCCACCAGCGACAGCATCAGAAGGGTCGCCTGCGGCACCAGCAGCTGGCGCACGGCGGTAAGCAGTTCCTCGGCGTCGTCGTCGGGCAGGTCGGGCAGGCGGGAACTGAACGGGTCGAGGATCAGCGGCGCGTCCGGATAGTCGGACAGGATTTCGGCGATCGCCGCCACCTGCTCGATATTGGTCAGCGCGCCGACCTTGAAGGCGGCCATGGTCATGTCCTCCAGGACCACGCGGGCCTGGTCGCAAACCCAGTCCGGATCGATTTCCTGCACGTCCTCGACGCGCGCGCTGTCGCCGATCAGCAACGCGGTGGTGACCGCCAGTCCGGTGCAGGAAAGGGCCGAAAAAGCAGCCAGGTCGGCCTGGACGCCCATCGCGCCGGCCGGATCGGCAGCGCCGAAGCTTAATATGAGAGGAGAAGTTTGGTTTTGCACGGCTGGTAGATTAAGATACCTAATTCAGCATTTTACTTGATTGAAGGGTGGCAGAACGTGAGTAGCAATGAAACAACGCAGGAGTTCCAGACCTGGATGTGCCTGATCTGTGGCTGGATCTACGACGAGCAGGCCGGCCTCCCGGACGAAGGCATCGCCCCCGGCACCCGCTGGGCCGACGTGCCGATGAACTGGAGCTGCCCCGAATGCGGCGCCCGCAAGGACGATTTCGAGATGGTCGTCATCTGACGCCTGCCGGCGCATGTTGATTTTATCCGGCCAGCGGCGCCCGGCGCCAGCAAGGCGCGCAGGCCGCTCCGCCTATGCTATCGTGTAGCCTCATCCCAGCGATTCGATTATGACGACCACGCCGCAAGCTAATGTGCCCGATTCGGCCCTGAAAATCATGGTGATCGACGATAGCAGCACGATACGTCGATCGGCCGAGATCTTCCTGAGCCAGGCCGGCTACCAGGTGGTGCTGGCCGAAGACGGCTTCGACGCCCTGGCCAAGATCAACGACCACCACCCGGCGCTGGTGTTTTGCGACATCCTGATGCCGCGCCTGGACGGTTACCAGACCTGCGCCCTGATCAAGAAAAGCGCGAAATTCCATGCCACGCCGGTGCTGATGCTGTCCTCCAAGGATGGCCTGTTCGACCGCGCGCGCGGCGCGATGGTCGGCTCGGCCGCCTATCTGACCAAACCTTTTACCAAGGACAGCCTGCTGGCCGCCGTGCGCGAGCACACCGGCGGCGCGTCCGTCCCGTCACCAGAATAATAAAGCCGCAGAGGGAATTATGGCCATACACCGCATTTTGATCGTCGACGATTCGCCCACCGAACGTTACTACCTGACCGATATCCTGGTGCGCAACGGTTTTTCGGTGTCCGTGGCCGAAAACGGCGAGGAGGCGCTGGCCAAAATCAAGGCCGACAAGCCGGAGCTGATCCTGATGGACGTGGTCATGCCCGGCGCGAACGGCTTCCAGGTTACCCGCTCGATCGCCCGCGACCCGGAGCTGCAGGACGTGCCGGTGATTATCTGCTCCAGCAAAAACCAGGAGACCGACCGTATCTGGGGCTTGCGCCAGGGCGCCCGCGACTATCTGGTCAAGCCGGTCGACGCGGCCGATCTGCTGGCCAAAATCGCCGCCTTGGGCTAGGCGATGACCGGCATGACGCCCGACAGCTCCGCCTCGCCGGCCGGCACGGAACGCCGCAGCCGCCTGCGCCAGTACCAGGTGCAACTGCTCGAGCGCATGCAGGCCGCCAAGACCGGCGCCAACGTCGGCGGTCGCGAACTGGGGGTGCTGATCGGCGGCAGTCTGTGCCTGCTGGACCTGACCCAGATCGGCGAGATCGTGCCGCCGCAGCCGGTGACGCCGGTGCCGCTGACGCGGGACTGGTATCTGGGCCTGGCCAACATCCGCGGCAACCTGACCGGCGTGGTCGACCTGGCGCGCTACCAGGGCCGGGATGCCGACGACACGGCGGTGTCGGAGCGCCGCTTCATCACCTTCGCGCCGGGACTGGGCTTCAACTGCGCGCTGCTGGCTGGGCGCGTGCTTGGTTTGCGCAAGCTGGCCGACATGAAGGCCGCGCCGCCCCCCGCCGACGGCGCGCCCGCCTGGTGCGGCCAGCATTTCGACGACGCCGAGGGACTATGCTGGACCCGGATCGATCTGGCGCAGCTGGTGCGCGACCCCGCTTTTCTGCAAGTTGGCTTCTGATGCACGTACACTGCGGGTGATGGGACAAAACGAGCAAAAGGCAGGCCGCACCGCGGGTCGCATAAATTAATCCGGAGAGGTTGGAATGGCTTTCAAGATGGGTAGTTTCTCGAATGGCAACCGGAATGCCGACCAGGACCTGACAGCGAGTTCGGAATTCGGCGAGGCCGGCGATTCGCAGTTCATGCATGCCGCCGCCGACAACGCAAACACTGCCGATGCCGCCGCCGACGGCGGCGCGCCGTTGCGTTTGCGCGATGCGCTGGGCCGCCTCGGCACCCGCGTGGCGCCGGCCGAAACCGCCGCCGGCTTCAAGCTTCCGCTGATCGGCCATCTGCCGGCGCAGCGCCAGTTGAGTATTTTGTCGACCGCGCTGGCCGTCAGCCTTGGCGCGAGCGCGGTGTTCGTCGCGCTCAATACCATCCACAGCGCCAACCGCTCGGCCCAAACCCAGGTCGCCAGCGATGCGCTGATGCACTCCCAGCGCATCGGCAAGGCCGCGCCGAACGCCGTGCAGGGCAGCGCCGAAGGCTTCCGCCAGCTCGAGGAAAGCCGCAAGGAACTCAATAACGACATCAAGCTGATGACGCGCGGCGGCACCTACCAGGGCCGTGAAATCGGCGAGCCGCGCGCCGACCTGGCGCCGGTGGTGGCGGCGGCGAGCAAGCAGTGGAGCGCGACCGACATCGCCGCCGACACCATCCTGACCCTCAAGGCGGACCTGAGCGGCGTCGACAAGACGCTGCAGAAACTGAACACGATGTCGCCCGACCTGCTGGCGCGCACCGAGGAAATCACCGCCCTCAAGCTGCAGCGCGGCGGCACGGCGCGCGAGCTGGCGGCGTTGGGCGGGCTGTCCATGCTGACCCAGCGCATGAGCCGCGGCGCCAGCGAATTCCTGACCGCCGGCGGCATCAGCTCGGAGACGGCGTTCCAGCTGGGCCGCGACACGACGGTGTTCCGCAACACGGTCGACGGTTTCCTCAACGGCAGCGCGCCGCTGGGCATCGCCGCCGTGCGTGATCCGGACCTGCGCGAGAAGTTCACCGCGCTCAAGGGCGACTTCGAGGAATATCAAAAGCTGGTGACGGCGATCCTCAATAAGCTGGACAAATTCAGTGCCGCGAAAACCGCCGAGCAGCTGATCTTCAACGATAACGAGGCGCTGCGCCAACGCCTGTCGGTGCTGCAGCAGGCCTACCGCGAAGACCAGGATTCGCTTGGTTTGACGTTCTGGCTGATGGTGGCCGGCGGCTTGCTCACGCTGATCATGGCGGCGGCCATCGGCCGCGTGCTGCTGATGGACTCCCACAACCGCACGCGGGGCGCCGACCGCCGCCGCCGGGAGGCGGAGGCGATGCGCCAGCAGTCGCAGCGCAAGGAGGAGGAAGCCAAGGCCATGAACGACCAGAACCAGGCGGCGATTCTGCGCCTGATGAACGAGCTGCAGGAGGTGGCCGACGGCGACCTGACGGTGCAGGCCACCGTGTCGGAGGACATCACCGGCGCGATCGCCGACTCGGTCAATTACACGGTCGAGGAGCTGCGCGGGCTGGTGGGCCGCGTGACCGCGACCGCCGAGCAGGTGACCAAGGCGTCCACGCACGCGCAAAGCATCGCCAGCAACCTGCTGCAGGCGTCGCAGCGGCAGTCGCGCGAGATCCAGGACGCCAGCGCCACCGTGGCCAAGATGGCCAACGAGATCACCGACGTGTCGCGTTCGGCCAGCGAATCGGCCGACGTCGCGCGCCAGTCGGTGGCGGCGGCGCAGCAAGGGTCGACGGCGGTGGAAAACGCCATCAAGGGCATGCACGAGATCCGCGATCAGATCCAGGACACCTCCAAGCGCATCAAGCGGCTGGGCGAATCGTCGCAGGAGATCGGCGAGATCACCGAGCTCATTTCCGACATCACCGAACAAACCAACGTGCTGGCGCTGAACGCGGCGATCCAGGCCGCGTCGGCCGGCGAGGCGGGACGCGGCTTCTCGGTCGTGGCGGAGGAGGTGCAGCGGCTGGCGGAGCGCTCGGCGGAGGCGGCCAAGCAGATCGGCGCGCTGGTGCGCACGATTCAAACCGATACCCACGACGCGGTGGCGGCGATGGAAAAATCGACCCAGGGCGTGGTCGAAGGCGCGCGCCTGTCCGACGCGGCCGGCGCGGCGCTGAACGACATTTCGCAGGTGTCGAACCGGCTGGCCGAGCTGATTTCCGGGATTTCGCTCGCCACCGGCCAGCAGGCGACGTCGGCCAACGGCGTGGCGCACAATATCCAGCATATCTTGACGGTGACCGAGCAGACGCAGGACGGCACGCAGCAAACCGCGCAATCGATCCATAAACTGTCGGTGCTGGCGCAGGAATTGAAAAACTCGGTGGCGCGATTCCGCATCGCGTCCTGAACGCACGCCGCGCACCTCATTGAAAGGCCTAGGCAAGCATGACCACAACTGATTTTTCGACACCGCCGCAACCGCAATTGGATACCGGACCCCTGTCATGGGTGATGGTCGAAATCCGGGAGTCGCTGGCGCGCTCCAGGACCGCGCTGGTCGAGGCGGGCGGCAGGGCGGCGGAAGATCAGGCGACGCAGCTGCAGCATGCGAAATCGCATTTGCATCAGGCCCACGGCGCGCTGCAGATGGTCGACATCGACGGCGTGAGCCAGATGACGCAGCTGGCCGAGGCGGCGCTGGACCGCTTCAAGGCCGGCACGGTCAAGTGTAGCACCGATCATGTGGAGGCGGTGTCGCAGCTGTATCAGGCGCTGGTCGAGTATCTGGAGGAACTGCTGGAGGGCGCGCCGTCGCAGCCGGCCAGGCTTTTCCCGTACTACCGCGCGGTGCAGGAGATGATAGGCGCCGACCGGATCCACCCGGCGGACCTGTTCTTCCCGGATTTATCGCGCATGCCCGAGCCGGATGCCGTCGATGCCGGCGCCGACACGGCGGCCGACCTGGTGGTCGACGAGGCGGTCGACTACACGGCTTACCGCCAGCGTTTCGAACGCGCGCTGCTGCCTTATATGAAAAGCACGGAGCCGGCGCAGCAGCGGGAACATGCCGCCGCGCTGCTCGACGCCGTGAAGCTGGTCGCCGATGCGCAGCGCGACGACAAGGCCCGCACGTTCTGGCTGGCGATGCAGGGCTTCGCCGAGCTGGTGGCCGGCGGCGAGCTGGCGGGCGGCTTGTATGTGAAGCAGCTGTTCGGATTGATCAATCTGCAAATCCGCCGTTTGAGCCAGGGCACCGTCGCGCAGCCGGACACGATGTTGCGCGATGCGCTGTTCTTCATCGCGGCGGCCGGCGCCGGCACCGAATCGCCGACGGCGAGGAAGATGCGCGCCGTCTTCGCGCTTGAGGGCCTCGCGCCGGCCGATTACGAGACCCGCCGCTATGGCCAGATCGACGCCGAGGCGCTGGCGCGCGCCAAGGCCGGCATGGCGCAGGCCAAGGCCAACTGGGACAGGCTGGCCGACGCGGAAATCGATCCCGGCCTGGACGCCGCGTTCGATACCGCGCTTGCCGACGTCGCGGGCGAATGCGACAAGCTCAATATTCCGGCCCTCAGTGCGCTGATGCGCCAGTTGGCCGAGGTCGCGCGCACCGCCGTTTCGGCCGGCCGCAGCGAGGAGCTCGCGCTGGAAATGGCGACCGCGCTGTTGTTCGCCGAGCATGGCCTGGAGCGGATCCGCCACCTGCCGACCGATTTCGCGGCGAATGCCGATACGATAGGCGCGCGGCTGCTGGCGCTGGTGTCCGGCGATACGCCGCCGGAACCGGCGCAGTGGCAGAACGGCCTGGCGCGGCAGATGCGGCAGGACGACACCGCGATCGCGCTGGCGCTGGAGATGAAGACCGGCTTGCGCCAGGTGGAGAAGGTGCTGGACGAGTACTACATCGACCCGGCCAAGCGCCCTTCGCTGGCGGAACTCGATCCGGTGCTGCACCAGTTGCAGGGCGCCCTGGCGATGCTCGACCAGGAAGATGCGATGAAGGCGGCGCAGCATGTCAAGGCGGCGGTGCGCTCGCTGGCCGACGGCGGCGCAGACTCGACGCAGGAGCAGAAGGCTCTCGATGACATCGCGCAGAATGTCGGCGCGCTGGGATTCTTTGTCGATATGCTGGCGCAGAACGCGGCCGGCGCGCGCGAGCGGTTTACCTTCGACGCGCAGCAGGGGACCTTCCGTTCGGTGCCGTTCAAGAAGATGGCGGAGTCGGAGTCGATACCGGTGCTGGATCAGGAGGTGCTTGCGCCTGCGCCGGCGTCGATGCCGGCCGAAGCGCCGCCGCCCGCCGCCAGCGATGCGGCGGTGGAGGCGGAGCTGCTGGAGATCTTCATCGCCGAGGCGCGGGAGGTGCTGGACTTTGTCGACGGGATGCTGGCCAAGCCACGTTCCGAATCCGGCGGCGAGCAGTCTCTGATCATGTTGCGCCGCTCTTTCCATACGCTCAAGGGCAGCGGACGGATGGTGGGACTGAACCAGTTCGCCGACGCCGCGCATGCGGTCGAGCGGGTGATGAATACCTGGCTGGCCGAGGAACGTCCTTCGACCGATGCGCTGTTCTCGTTGCTGGCGACCGCCGCGCGCGAGTTGGGTGCCTGGGTGGCGGAGTTGGCGTCCGCCGGCGTATCGGCCCGCAATGCCGACGCGTTGGTGGCCGCCGCCCTGCGTGTCCAGGAGGGTGGCGAATTCTTCATCGAGGAAGCGGCATCGGCCCTGGCGGCGGATGAGACGCCTGCGGCATCCGAGACACCCGAGGTCATCGAAACACCGGAGGTCGCCGAGCCGCTGAAGGTCGACGAGCCACGGACACCACCGGCGGCACCTTCCTCAACCGGCAACGTCATCGAGTTCCCCACCGTGGCGCCGCCGCTGGCGCCGCGCGACGACAACGTCAAGCATATCGGCGAGCTGGATATCCCTCTGCCGCTGTACAACATCTATCTGCACGAGACGGACGAACTGGTTCGCCTGCTGCAGCGGGACTTCGGCGAATGGCGCCATGAGCCGCGTCGGCCGGTCAATCCCGAGGCGCTGCAGGCATCCCATACCCTGGCCGGCACTTCGGGCACGGTCGGCTTCAAGGTTTTGCGCGAGCTGGCGCTGGCGCTGGAAGGAACGCTGCAATCGCTGCTGCCGCCCGCTCCGCATCTGGATCAGGCGCAGCACGATCTGCTGGACTTCGCGATAGAGCGCATCCGCCAGATGCTGCAGAGTTTTGCGCAGGGCGAAATGCCCGCCGCGCAGCCGGAACTGATCAGCGCCTTGCAGCAGCTGAGCGAGGAACTGGCCGCCACGCCGCCCGGCGCCGGCCAGGATATCGAGGCGCGCCTGGACGATCTGGTGGCGGAGACGATGGAAAACATCGCGTCGCCGCCGCCACCGCCGGAAGCGGAGGAGACGCCCCTGGATCGCTTGTTCAGGGAGGTCTACGACATGATCAGCGGGAGCGTGCCGGAATCGGACGCTCCCGTGCCCGCGTCCGAACCGAAAAAGGTCGAAGCGCGCGCCGATGACAGCATCGATGACCTGTTCAACGCCGCCTTTGACGACGCCTTCGCCGATCCGCCGCTGAATATCGCCGCGCCGCCATACCAGGCGCCCGCGCCGGCCGCCGCTCCCGTGGAGCCGACTCCCGAGGACGAGTTGATGGTCGAATCCGTGCTCGACCCGGAACCCGGCCCGGAATCTGAACCAGACCTCGAACCGGAACCGGAACCGGAACCGGAACCCGCTCCCACGCTGGACGCCGAAATCATCGAACTGGCTCCGGCCGAGCCGGAAATCCTGGCTGCCGCGCCGGCGCTCTTCAACGACGAGCTGGACGCCGATCTGCTGCCGGTCTTCCTCGAGGAGGGCGCCGACCTGCTGCCGCAAGTGGGCGAAGCGCTGCGCGCCTGGCAGCACAATCCCGCCGACACCTCCCACGCGCAAGGTTTGCTACGCCTGCTGCACACGGTCAAGGGCAGCGCGCGCATGGCCGGCGCGATGCGCCTGGGCCAGCACGCGCATGAAATCGAAACCCATATCGAAAACATGGTGCACGCCGGGTTCGCCACGCCTCAGGCGTTCGACGAGCTGCTCGCGCACTACGACCACGCCTTGCTGCTGTTCGAACAATTGCAGCATCCGGACGCGCTCAAAGCCATTCCGGCCGAAGTTGGTGCCGCCGGCCTTGCCGCCGACGTCGAAAGCATGGAAGCCGGCGCGCCGGCGACGGTGGACGGCGATGCCGCGCCCGGCGCCGACATCGCCGCCGCCGACGACGTGGCCGGCGTTCCTCCCGCGATGCCGTCGGGCGAGGAGCCACCGGCTGGCGTCAAATCGCCGCTGGTGCGCGTGCGCGCCGACATCCTGGACCGTCTGGTCAACCAGGCCGGCGAGGTATCGATCTCGCGTTCCAAGCTGGAGAACGAAGTCGCGACCTTGCGCTCGTCGCTGCTGGACTTCTCCGGGAACCTGACGCGCCTGCGCCGCCAGCTGCGCGAGGTGGAAATGCAGGCTGAATCGCAGATCGCCTCGCGCATGTCGGTGTCGAGCGACCGCGAATTCGACCCGCTCGAATTCGACCGCTTCACCCGGCTGCAGGAGCTGACCCGGATGATGGCGGAAAGCGTCAACGACGTCGCCTCGTTCCATGAAAGTTTGACCCGGGGCGTCGACACCGCCAGCAACGATCTGGTGCTGCAGGCGCGCCTCACGCGTGATCTCCAGCGCGACCTGATGCGGGTGCGCATGGTGCCGTTCGCCAGCATCTCCGAGCGGCTGTTCCGCGTGGCCCGTCAAAGCGCCAAGGAAGTGGACAAGCGCGTCAATCTGGACATTCGCGGCGGCGCCGTGGAGATCGACCGCAGCGTGTTGGAGCGGATGGCCGCGCCGTTCGAGCATCTGCTGCGCAACGCCATCGCCCACGGCGTGGAGTCGCGCGCCGCCCGGGGCGAGGCGGGCAAGAACGAGACCGGCGAGCTGCTGGTGCAGGTGACGCAGCAGGGTAACGAGGTTGTCATCGAATTTACCGACGACGGCGCCGGCCTCGATCTGGAACGCATCCGCGCCAAGGCGATCGGCAGCGGCCTGCTGCGGGAAGAGGACGAGGTCACCGAGGCGCAGATCGCCGACCTGATTTTCGAGCCGGGCTTCTCCACCGCCGAATCGCTGACCGAGCTGTCGGGACGTGGCGTCGGCATGGACATCGTGCAGTCGGAGGCGCAATCGCTGGGCGGGCGCGTCGACATGTTCTCCGAGCGTGGCAAAGGCACGCGCTTCACCATCCGTTTGCCGTTGACCTTGGCCGTAACGCAGGTCGTGCTGCTCGACGCGGGCGGCAAGACCTACGCCTTCCCGGCCATCCTGGTCGAACAGGTGCTGCAGATGAAGGACGCGGCGCTGGCCGAGGCCCATCAAAGCGGTTTCGTGCCGATCCATGGGCACCAAGCGGCGCTGCATTATCTCCCCGCGTTGCTGGGCGAGGCGGATGCGTCCCTGCCGGCGCAGCGGTCGGCGCCGGTGATGATGCTCAAGAACGGCAACGAGCGGCTGGCGGTGCAGGTCGACGAGGTGCTGGGGAACCGCGAGGTGGTCATCAAGAATATCGGTCCGCAGCTGTCGCGCATGGCGGGCATCGCCGGCGCCACGGTGCTGGGGACGGGCGATATCGTGCTGATTTTGAATCCGGTGGCGCTGGTGCAGCATCTGGCGCATCAACCGGAGGCCAGGCGGCAGTATGCGCAGGCGGCCAATCCGGCGCCGGCGCACGCGAATGCGCGGTCGATCATGGTGGTGGACGATTCGATGACGGTGCGGCGTGTGACGCAGCGTTTGCTGGAGCGCGAAGGCTACAACGTCCTGCTGGCCAAGGACGGCGTGGACGCGCTGGAGCAGTTGCAGGACATGACGCCGGATTTGATGCTGGTCGATATAGAGATGCCGCGCATGGACGGTTTCGACCTGACGCGCAATGTGCGCGGCGATGACCGGACCAGGGAGATTCCGATCATCATGATCACGTCGCGCAGCGCGGACAAGCACCGCAATTACGCCTTGCAGCTGGGCGTGAACGCTTATTTCGGCAAACCGTTCCAGGAGCAGGTGTTGTTGGAGGCGATCACCGGGCTGTTGAAATAGCCTGCGCCTCGCGCGGCAATTTTACGGGACTGTGCCAGTAACTTCGGATACACGTAGGGCGGATTAGGCGGCACGCCGTAATCGGCCATGCATAAGCCGCCGACGGCGCGTGCATGGCCGATTACGCTGCGCTAATCCGCCCTACGTGTCTCCGAGGTTTTTTTAACGACGTCGTAGCGCTCCAGCGTGCGTTTGCGCGCTTCGTCATGCATGACGACCGGCGCCGGATAATCCAGCGGCAGCATGCGCGGGGTTTGCCACGGCGCGTGGATCTCCTTGTCGCCGAGGTCCTTCAATTGCGGCAAATAACGCCGGATGAATTTACCGGCGCCGTCGAACTTCTCCGACTGTGTGACCGGATTGAAAATGCGGAAATACGGCTGGGCGTCGCACCCCGACGACGACGCCCATTGCCAGCCGCCGTTGTTCGACGCCAGGTCGAAGTCGTTCAGATGCAGCGCGAAATACGCTTCGCCGCGCCGCCAGTCTATGCCCAAATCCTTGATCAGGAAGCACGCCGTCACCATGCGCAGGCGGTTGTGCATATAGCCGGTCTGGTTCAGTTGCGTCATCGCCGCGTCCACCAGCGGATAGCCGGTGCGGCCTTCGCACCACGCGGCGAACAGCTCATCCGCCTCCGCTCCCGTCTCCCACTGGATGGCGTCGTAGGCCGGCTTGTAGGCGCCGCCCACCACGTGCGGATTGTGGAACAGGATCATCGCGTAGAACTCGCGCCAGATCAGCTCGGCCAGCCAGACCGGCGCGCCTTCGCCGCCGGCGCCGCGCGCCATCAGGTCGAGCACCGTGCGCACCAGATGGCGCACCGACAGCGTGCCGAAGCGGAAATGCAGCGACAGGTACGACGGTCCTTTGACCGCCGGATAGTCGCGCGCCGTCTTGTAGTCGGCGATGCGCGGCAGGAAATCGTCGAACAGCGCCGCCGCGCCGGACATGCCGGTCGGAATGTTCAGCTCGGCCAGGTTGCTCGGCTCGAAGCCCAGCTCGGCTAGCGTCGGCAACGCGGGCGCGGGCGAGGGCGGCGGCGCCAGCCGCGCCGCGTGCGGCTCGATGTGGTACGGCGCCAGCACCGACGGATCGGCCGCCATCTTTTTCAGCCAGGCGTTCTTGTAGGGCGTAAACACCGAGAACACGCCACCGGTTTGCGACAGCACTTCGCTCTTTTCAAAGATCACCTGGTCCTTGTAGCTGAAAAACTGGCGGCCGGCATCCTTGAGCGCCCCGGCCACGGCGGCGTCGCGGGCGATCGCTTGCGGTTCATAATCGTGGTTGCAGAAGACGGCGTCGACGCCCAGCTCGGCCGCCAGCGCCGGGATGTCGGTGACCGGATCGGCATGGCGCACGATCAGGTGGCCGCCCAGTTGTCGCAGTTCGCCGGCCACCTCGGCCAGGCTGGCGTGGATGAAGTCGACACGGCGGTCGCGGCGCGGCAGGGCGTCCAGGATGGTCGTATCGTAGACAAAAACGCAATGCACGGTGGCGCTGTTTTGCAGGGCCTGATTCAGGGCGACATGGTCGAACACGCGCAAATCGCGGCGCAGCCATACCAGGGATGATTTCAGTTTCATTCGGTCTGTGTCAATCTCGTGGGGGAACGCAATCATGGCCGCACCCTCAATTCAGTGTAAACTATCGGTGAGAGAGATAGCTGCCTGCGGCGCGATGTTACATCATTTGTCCAGGACATAGCGATAGCACGGTAGTATCATGCACCCAGCACAGAGAGAGCAACGCGTATGAAGAAGAGCAAAATCGGCAAAACTCTACCTGTATCCGGCCTCAGGAAAGGCGACCCCCAGGACGAGCCACAGGATGAGATCGACGAATTGGGCCCCATCGGCGCAGGCGCGGCCCCATCCCTGAACCTGGCAAATCATTTCCTAATTGCAATGCCTTCCATGCAAGATCCGGTCTTCGGCGGCACCGTCGTCTATGTCTGCGAGCACAACGAGAACGGCGTGTTGGGCGTGGTGATCAACAAACCCACCGATATGACCATGCAAGTGTTGTTCGAACGTATAGACCTGAAGCTGGAGGAAGGCCCGGGCCTGGAATCGCACGTGGACGAGCCCATCATGTTCGGCGGCCCGGTGCAGGACGACCGTGGTTTCGTGCTGCACACGCCGGGCCACCGCTACTCGTCGTCGCTGACGGTCACCAAGGATATCGCGTTCACGACATCGATCGACGTGCTCGAGGCCGTCGCCGCCGGCGAGGGCCCGCCGCAGATGCTGGTGTCGATCGGCTACTCGGGCTGGAGCCCGGGCCAGCTGGAGGAGGAGATCGGCCGCAACGGCTGGCTCACGGTCGGCGCCGACCCCGACATCCTGTTCAACCTGCCCATCGAGGAACGCTACACGGCCGCCATGCGCCTGCTGGGCATCGATCCGCTGATGCTCACGTCCGAGGCCGGCCATGCGTGAGTTCGGTCAACCGTGAGCGTCGAAACCATCTTCGCTTTCGATTTCGGCGTCAAACGTATCGGCGTGGCCATGGGTAACACCATGATCCGCCAGGCCCAGCCAGTCAAAGTCATCTCCGCCATCGACAACGCCACGCGCTTTGCCGACATCCAGGCCTTGCTCGACGAATGGAAACCCGCCCGCCTCGTGGTCGGCCTGCCCATGCATCCCGATGGCGCCGAGCACGAGATGACGGCGCGCGCGCGCAAGTTCGCCAACCAGCTCAACGGCCGCTTCAACCTGCCGGTCGAACTGGTCGACGAACGTTATTCGTCGGCGGTCATTTCCGCCAAGCGCGGCGAGGTCATCGACGACCGCGCCGCCGCCATCATCCTGCAACAATATTTCGACGCAACCTAGCGAACCACCATGTCCACACTGAACCCCAATCAACTCGACGCCGAGGCGCTGTACGCGGCGCTGCTGGCCGACGTCAAGGCCGGCCTGGAAGGCGTTGCCGACGTCGCCATCGTCGGCATCCACTCCGGCGGCGCCTGGATCGCCGAGCGCCTCGCGGCCGACCTCGGCCTGTCGGCCCGCTGCGGCGTGCTCGACGTCTCCTTCTACCGCGACGACTATGCCAAGAAGGGCTTGCCGGCCGAGGTCAAGCCGACCAACATCGGTTTCGACGTCGCCGCCGCCAACATCCTGCTGGTCGACGACGTGCTCTACACCGGCCGCACCACGCGCGCCGCGATCAACGAGCTGTTCGACTACGGCCGTCCGGCGCGCATCATGCTCGCCGCGCTGGTCGACCGCGGCGAGCGCCAGTTGCCGGTGGCCGCCGATTTCGTCGCCGCGCATGTGGCCGTGCCGCAAGGGCAGGCGCTGGTGCTCAAGCGCGCCGACGATGGAAAATTCACGCTAACCATAGACCACGCTTAATTTAATCGCGATCCACTACACCATGCTCAATCCGCAACTGAATAAAAACGGCGAACTCCAGCACCTGCTGTCGATCGAGGGACTGCCCAAATCCATCCTCAATCACATCCTGGACACCGCCTCGTCGTTCGTCGGCATCTCGGACCGCGACGTCAAGAAAGTGCCGCTGATGCGCGGCAAATCGGTGTTCAACCTGTTCTTCGAGAACTCGACCCGCACCCGCACCACCTTCGAGATCGCCTCCAAGCGCCTGTCGGCCGACGTGATCAACCTGAACATCCAGGCCTCGTCGGCCAGCAAGGGCGAATCCCTGCTCGACACCATCGACAACCTGTCGGCGATGCACGCGGACATGTTCGTCGTGCGCCACGCGCAGTCGGGCGCGCCGTACCTGATCGCCAAGCACCTGTACGACACCAAGCAGTCGCACGTGCACGTGGTCAACGCCGGCGACGGCCGCCACGCGCACCCGACCCAGGGTCTGCTGGACATGTACACGATCCGCCACTACAAGAAGGACTTCACCAACCTGACGGTGGCCATCGTCGGCGACATCCTGCACAGCCGCGTGGCCCGTTCCGACATCCACGCGTTGACCACCTTGGGCGTGCCGGAAGTGCGCGCGATCGGCCCGCACACCCTGCTGCCGGGCGGCCTGGAGCAGATGGGCGTGCGCACCTTCACCAATATGGAAGAGGGCTTGAAGGGCGTCGACGTGATCATCATGCTGCGCCTGCAAAACGAGCGCATGAGCGGCGCGCTGCTGCCGTCGGCGCAGGAATACTTCAAGAGCTACGGCCTGACGCCGGAGCGCCTGGCCCTGGCCAAGCCGGACGCGATCGTCATGCACCCGGGGCCGATGAACCGTGGCGTGGAAATCGATTCGGCGGTGGCGGACGGTCCGCAGGCGGTGATCCTGCCGCAGGTGACGTTCGGGATCGCGGTACGGATGGCGGTGATGAGCATTGTGGCGGGAACGCAAGGATGAAAGCAGGAATGAACTCGAATAAAAATCTCCATATCAAGAACGGCCACCTGGTTGACCCGGCCAACGGCATCGACGCCAAGCAAGACCTGTACATCGCCGATGGCAAGGTGCTGGCCATCGGCGACGCGCCCGCCGGCTTCACGGCCGACCAGACCATCGACGCCAGCGGCATGATCGTCTCGCCCGGCTTCGTCGACCTGTCGGCGCGCCTGCGCGAGCCGGGCTACGAATACAAGGCCACGCTGGAATCGGAAATGCAGGCGGCGATGCAGGGCGGCGTGACCAGCCTGATCTGCCCGCCGGACACCGACCCCGTGCTCGACGAGCCCGGCTTGGTGGAAATGCTCAAGTACCGCGCCAAGACGCTGAACCAGGCCCACGTGCACCCGCTGGGCGCGCTGACCGTCGGCCTCAAGGGCCAGGCGCTGACCGAGATGGCCGAGCTGACCGAGGCCGGCTGCATCGGCTTCGCGCAAGCCGAGGAGCCGATCGAGGACACCAACGTGCTGCTGCGCGCGATGCAGTACGCCAAAACCTTCAACTACACTGTCTGGCTGCGTCCGCAGGACGCGCACATCGGCCGTGGCGGCATCGCCGCCAGCGGTCCGCTCGCTTCGCGCCTGGGCCTGTCGGGCGTGCCGGTGATGTCGGAGACGATCGCGCTGCACACCATCTTCGAGCTGATGCGTTCGAGCGGCGCCCGCGTCCACCTGTGCCGCCTGTCGTCGGCCGCCGGCATCGAGCTGGTGCGCCAGGCCAAAAAGGAAGGCCAGCCGGTCACCTGCGACGTCGGCGCCCACCACGTCCACATGACCGACGCCGACATCGGCTTCTTCGACTCCAACGCGCGCCTGACGCCGCCGCTGCGCAGCCAGCGCGACCGCGACGCCATCCGCCTCGGCCTGCTCGACGGCACCATCGACGCGCTGTGCTCGGACCACACGCCGGTCGACGACGATGAAAAACTGCTGCCGTTCGGCGAAGCCTCGCCCGGCGCCACCGGGCTGGAACTGCTGTTGTCGCTGACCCTGAAATGGGCCGACGATTACGTCGCCGGCCAGCACAACGGCGCCGACAAGGCCGCCATGCGTCCGCTGGCGCGGGCGATCTCGCGCATCACGGCCGACGCCGCCCGTGTCGCCGGCCTGACCGCCGGCACCTTGTCGGTCGGCGCGGTCGCCGACGTCTGCGTCTTCGATCCGCAGGCGACGTGGACGGTGGAAGCGTCGGCGCTGGCCAGCCAGGGCAAGCACACGCCTTTCCTCGGGTACAACCTGACGGGGCAGGTGCAAACCACCATCGTGGCTGGCCACGTCGCCTATCAACGCGGCTGATTTTCCCGCATGAAGATTTCAATGATGTTGCGCCTGGCGCGGGTGATGTTGCACGTGTTGCTGGGGATGGGAATCTGCGCCACGGTGTTTCCGTGGATAAGCCAGGACAAGCGTAACGACCACATCCGCCGGTGGTCGACCCGGTTGCTGAGGATGTGCAACGTCAGCGTCGAGCAGCAGGCGGCCGCGCCGATGCTGGAGCGGGCGGTGGTGGTGGCCAACCACGTTTCGTGGCTGGACATCTTCGTCGTCCACAGCCTGCATCCGAGCCACTTCGTCGCAAAGGCCGAGATCCGCTCGTGGCCGCTGGCAGGCTGGCTGGCGGAGAAGGCCGGCACCGTGTTCATTTCGCGCGGCAACCGGCGCGATCTGCGGCATATCTTCAAGGGGCTGGTGGCCACGTTGGAGCGCGGCGAGCGCGTGGCTTTCTTCCCCGAAGGCACGACCTCGTCGCAGGGCAACCTGCTGCCTTTCCACGCCAACTTGTTCGAGGCGGCGATCGACGCCAAGGTGCCAGTGCAACCGGTGGCCTTGTCGTACGTCGATCCGAAGGGCGGGCGGCATCCGTCGGTCGACTTCATCGGCGACATGACCTTCGCCGAGAGCATCATCGCCATCCTCGGCGGGCCGCCGGTCGTGGCGAAACTGATGGTGCTGCCGCCGATCGACACGATAGGCGCGCACCGGCGCGAGCTGGCCGAGGTCACACATCGGGCCGTCGCAGACGCGCTGGGTGTCACGGCGGCGCCGCACTAGGGCGAGCCAACCCGCTTGAGGTATTCTGTTCTTCTGGACAACGGAGGAAGTATGCGGCGCAACGTAATCAACGTAATCTGGATGGCATCCGCGCTGGCGGCATGCCTGTTTGCGCGGCCGGCCGCCGCCGATGCCGATGCGCGGCTCGATGCGACATTCGATGCGTATCTGCAGGCCTCGACCCGCCACGACCATTTCAGCGGCACGGTGCTGGTGGCGCGCGACGGCGTTCCCGTGTTCAGCCGCTCCTACGGCATGGCCAATTACGAGCTTGACGTGCCGAACACGGCGCGGACGGTGTACCGCATCGCCTCGCTGACCAAGCAGTTCACCGCGCTGGCGGTCATGCAGTTGCAGGAGCAGGGCAAGCTCAAGGTGGGCGATCCCGTCTGCCAATATATCGACCCGTGTCCCGCCGCGTGGAAACCGATCACGCTGCGCCATCTGCTCACGCATACCTCCGGCATCGAGAATTACTCCAGCCTGTCCGAGTGGGACGAGGTGCTGGCCTTGCGGACCTATAAGCGTCCCGAGCTGGTGGCGCTGTTCCGCGATCTGCCGCTAAGGTTCACGCCCGGCGAGCAGTTCAAATACAGCAATTCCGGCTATGTGCTGCTGGGGATGGCGATCGAGCGCGCCTCCGGCAAGTCCTACGGCGACTATCTGCGGGAAAAGATTTTCACGCCGCTGGGCATGTCGCAGTCGGTGTACGACGAGAGCCGCGCCTTGCTGCCGAACCGCGCATCCGGTTATTACTCGCTGGGCACGCGGTTCATCAACGCACCTTACATGAGTCCGACGGTGAGCTATGCGGCCGGCGGCATCCAGTCGACCGTGGGCGACATGCTGCTGTGGGACCAGGCGCTGTATGCGGAACGGCTGCTGTCGCGCAAGTCGCTCGACGAGATGTTCACGCCGGTGAAGAAGGGTTATGGCTACGGTGTGCAAATCGGCGAAAAGCTGGGGCGGCGCAGCATCGAGCACTCGGGCAGCGAGAACGGGTTTTCAACGTATCTGCTGCGCTTTCCGACCGAGCGCGTCACCGTGATCGTGCTGAGCAATAGCGACCGGGCGTCGGCGGGCGGTGTCGGCAACGCGCTGGCGGCCATCCTGTTCGGCGCGCCCTACAAGCAGCCGGCCGCGCAGCTGCGCGATGTGTTGTGGGATGTGATCGCGCGCGACGGCGTGGAGGCGGGGATGCGGCATTATCGCGGCCTGCAACCGGCCCCGGCCGGCGGCGACGAGGCGCTGGTTTATCTGGGATACGATTTGATCGAGGCGCGGAAGCCGGCCGACGCCGCCGCCATTTTCAATTTCACGCTGGGGCTGTATCCGGCGTCGGCGTACAGCCATGATGGATTGGCGGACATCGCCGACCAGCGTGGCGACACGGCCGGGGCGATCGCCCACTTCGAGCGCTCGCTGGCGCTCGATCCGAAGAACGAATACGCGATCAAGGGACTGGCGCGGCTGCGCAAGCCGTGACAACGAACCCGAACACGGCACCACGGAAACACGTCACCACGGAAACACGTAGGGCGGATTAGCGTAGCGTAATCGGCCATGCATGCGCCGCCGGTGACGCACGCATGGCCGATTACGGCGTTCCGCCTGGCCACAGATCGGTTAAGCCTTTTTCTTGACGCTCGGCTCCTGGAACTGCGGGCATTGCACTTGCAGCACGCTGCGGTCCTCCAGGCACACGGCCGACAACTGCCCGCCCCACACGCAGCCACTGTCGAGGCCGATCAGGTTGGGCTTCAACGTCAGCCCCAGCGCCGACCAGTGCCCGAACACCACGGTGTCGCGCGCCGTGCGCCGGCCCGGCACCTCGAACCACGGCATCAGGCCTGACGCCGGGTCGGCCGTGCCGCTTTCCTTCATCTTGAAATCCATCACGCCGTCGGCGCTGCAAAAGCGCAGCCGCGTCATGGCGTTGATGATGCAGCGCAGCCGGTCGGCGCCGCGCAGGTCGTCGGACCATTGATCGGGCAGGTTGCCGTACATTTCGGCGAGGAATTCGGCGAAGCTGGCGTCCGGGCCGCGCAGCATTTCCTGCACCTCGCCGGCCAGCGCCAGGGCCTGGTCGGCGCTCCATTGCGGCAGCAGGCCGGCGTGCACCAGCACGTGGCCCTGTACCTGAATCGCCAGCGGACGGCGCCGCACCCAATCGATCAGCTCGTCGCGGTCGGGCGCGTGCAGGATGTCGGCCAGGGTGTCGGACTTGTGCTCGGGCCGGATGCCGTAGGCCACCGCCAGCAGGTGCAGGTCGTGGTTGCCCAGCACGCTGTCGATGAGGCCGCCGCTGGCCATGCACAGTTTGCGCACATGGCGCAGGGTGGCCAGCGAGTCCGGGCCACGGTTGATCAGGTCGCCCGCGAACAGGATGGCGGGTTCGGCGACGCCGACCTCGGCCGCGTGCGCGCGTATGCGGTCGAGCATGGACAAGGCCTGCTCGTGACAGCCTTGTAAATCCCCGATTACATAGGTTTTCATATGGAAGCTCTCTGGTTCGTTGCTTTGGAATCTGAATTACCCTGAAATCAGAGTGCGAATGTTGATTTTTGCCCGTGGGCAGTGCAGTTTCACATAAAATCACTCTTACGACTGTTTTGACTCTTTGCTGCGGGATACTAAATGATTTTTGTTACGGGTGGTGCCGGTTTCATCGGTTCAAACTTTGTCCTCGACTGGTTGGCGCAGTCCGACGAGTCTGTTGTCAATTATGACAAGCTGACCTATGCGGGCAATTTGAACAACCTGGCGTCGCTGAAGAACGATCCGCGCCACATCTTCGTGCGCGGCGACATCTGCGACCAGGCCCAGGTGCTGGCGCTGTTCGAGCTGCACAAGCCGCGCGCCGTGGTCCACTTCGCGGCCGAAAGCCACGTCGACCGCTCCATCCTCGGCCCCGGCGAATTCATCAACACCAACATCAACGGCACCTTCAGCCTGCTCGAGGCCGCGCGCGCCTACTGGTCGGCACTGCCGGACCAGGAGAAGGCGGCGTTCCGCTTCCTGCACGTATCGACCGACGAGGTCTACGGCACGCTCGGCCCGGACGACGTGCCGTTCAGCGAAACCACCGCGTTCGCGCCGAACAGCCCGTACTCGGCGTCGAAGGCCGCGTCCGACCATCTGGTGCGTTCCTACCATCATACTTACGGCCTGCCGACGGTGACGACCAACTGTTCGAACAATTACGGTCCGTATCACTTCCCGGAAAAACTGATCCCGCTGATCATCGCCAACGCGCAGGCGGGCAAGCCGCTGCCGATCTATGGCGACGGCCAGCAGGTGCGCGACTGGCTGTACGTGAGCGACCATTGCGCCGCGATCCGCCGCGTGCTCGAGGGCGGGCGCCTGGGCGAGACCTACAACGTCGGCGGCTGGAACGAGATGGCCAACCTGGACGTGGTGCACACCTTGTGCGACATGCTCGACCGGCTCCGGCCGAAGGCGGACGGCGCCAGCTACCGGGCCCAGATCACCTACGTCAAGGACCGTCCCGGCCACGACCGCCGCTACGCCATCGACGCCCGCAAGCTCGAGCGCGAACTGGGCTGGAAACCGGCCGAAACCTTCCAGACCGGCATCGCCAAGACCGTGCAATGGTATCTGGACAACCAGGCCTGGGTCGAGGACGTGCAGTCGGGCGGCTATGCCAAATGGGTGGAAACCAACTACTTTAATCGCGAAGGCCAATCATAATGGGCACCACACACGGCAATCGCCGCAAGGGCATCATCCTGGCCGGCGGCTCCGGCACCCGCTTGTATCCGGTGACGATGAGCGTGTCGAAACAGCTGCTGCCGATCTACGACAAGCCGATGATCTACCATCCGCTGACGGTGCTGATGCTCGCCGGCATGACCGACATCCTGCTGATCTCGACGCCGCAGGACACGCCGCGCTTCCGCGACCTGCTGGGCGATGGCAGCCAGTGGGGCATCAACATCAGCTACGCGGTGCAGCCGTCGCCGGACGGCCTGGCGCAGGCCTTCATCATCGGCAAGGAATTCGTCGGCGATTCGCCGTCGGCGCTGATCCTCGGCGATAACATCTATTACGGCAACGATCTGGACGCGCTGCTCAACCACGCCAGCGAACAGGCCGACGGCGCCACTGTGTTCGCCTACCACGTGCAGGACCCGGAGCGTTACGGCGTGGTCGAATTCGACGGCGGGCGCCAGGCCGTGTCGATCGAGGAAAAGCCCAAGCAGCCCAAATCCAATTACGCGGTCACCGGCCTGTATTTCTACGATAATCAGGTGTGCGACATCGCCGCCGCCATCAAGCCGTCGGCGCGCGGCGAGCTGGAGATCACGGACGTCAACCGCGTCTATCTGGAGAAGCAACAGCTCAACGTCGAGGTGATGGGGCGCGGCATGGCCTGGCTCGACACCGGCACCCACGAGTCGCTGCTGGAGGCGGGCCAGTTCATCGCCACCATCGAGAAGCGTCAGGGCTTGAAGGTGGCGTGTCCGGAGGAGATCGCCTATCGCAAGGGCTATATCGATGCGGCCCAGCTGCGCAAGCTGGCCGAGCCGCTCAAGAAGAACAATTACGGCCAGTATCTGCTGCAGATTCTGGAAGACAAGGTCGTGCCACGATGAAGGTCGTCACTACGCCGTTGGAAGGCTTGCTGGTGCTCGAGCCGCGCGTGTTCGGCGACGAGCGCGGCTTCTTCTACGAGAGCTACAACGCGCGCCAGTTCGCCGAGGCCACCGGGGTGGCCGCCAGTTTCGTGCAGGACAACCACTCGCGCTCGCGCCGGGGCGTGCTGCGCGGCCTGCATTACCAGATCCAGCAGCCGCAGGGCAAGCTGGTGCGCGTGACCGCGGGAGCGGTATACGACGTGGCGGTCGACATCCGCAAGGGCTCGCCGACGTTCGGCCAGTGGTATGGCGTCGAACTGAGCGCGGAAAACATGCGCCAGATGTGGATACCGGCCGGCTTCGCGCACGGCTTCGTGGTCACCAGCGAGCACGCCGAGTTCCTCTATAAAACCACCGACTACTGGGCGCCCGAGCACGAGCGCGCCATCCTGTGGAACGACCCGGCCATCGGCATAGTCTGGCCGCTGGACGTGACGCCGACGCTGTCGCACAAGGACCAGGCCGCGCTGCCGCTGGCCGCCGCCGAGGTGTTCGCGTGAAGATTTTGCTGACGGGCAGCACCGGCCAGGTTGGCTACGAACTGGCGCGCAGCCTGCAGGGCGTGGGCGAGGTGGTGGCGGTGGACCGGCAGGTCATGGATCTGTCCGATCTCGACCAGGTGCGCGACGTGATCCGCCAGGTCAGGCCGGGGCTGATCGTCAATCCGGCCGCCTACACGGCGGTCGACAAGGCCGAGAGCGAGCCGGCGCTGGCCCACCGGGTCAACGCCGAGGCGCCGGGCGTGATGGCGCGCGAAGCCAGGCTGCTGGGCGCGGCCATGGTGCATTACTCGACCGATTACGTGTTCGACGGCAGCGACCCCTCGGCGCGGGTGGAGGGCGACGCCACCGGGCCGCTCAACGTCTACGGCGCCAGCAAGCTGGCCGGCGAGCAAGCCATCATCGAGGCCGGCATTCCGCACCTGATCTTCCGCACCAGCTGGGTGTATGGCATGCGCGGCAAGAACTTCCTGCTAACCATGCTGCGCCTGGCCCGGGAGCGCGACGAGCTGCGCGTGGTGGCCGACCAGCACGGCGCGCCGACCTGGAGCCGCACCATCGCCGACACCTCGGCGCAGGTGCTGGCGCAGGCGCGCGCGGGCGGCGACGACTGGTGGGCGCGCAACAGCGGCGTCTATCATTTGAGCGCGCAGGGCCGCACCACCTGGTTCGAGTTCACCCAGGCGATCGTCGAGGCGGCCGGGCTGGAATGCCGCGTGCTGCCGATCACCAGCGCCGAGTATCCGACCCCGGCCAAACGGCCGCAATACTCGGTGATGTCGTCGGAACTGCTGATGACGCGCTTTTGCCATTTGCCGCAATGGAAAGACGCGCTGCGCCTTTGCATGGATTGAGCGTGGCCGCCATTTGTATCGATTGGTAAGCATTTACGCCCGACCAATTTTCTGCTGTTATGATGCCGGCGCATCGTCAAAAACCTGCCTGTCCGCCCCTTTATTGCTCCCGCCGTTGCAAACGCGGCCAATGTTTGACGGGGAGGCGATTCCCCCGTTATCAATTCAGGATTGCCGCGGCCAATCCGGTACAATCGCGGGTTAGCGTGCTGATAACCCGGCGGACCAAGGCTGTCCCAAGCGCATCCGGTAATTTTGTATAGATAAAATATGTTTTCCTTTTTACTGAGCTTTGTCGCTTCCGCGCTCCTCACCCTGCTGGTCATAAAAGAATCACGATTGCACGGGCCGGCGCTGGATTCGGACTTCCTCGGCGTCCAGAAAGTGCATGCGCACCAGGTCGCCCGGATAGGCGGCTTGTCGATCTTCCTGTCGGTCGCGCTCAGTTCCGCCATTTCGATTTGGCGCGTGCCGGCGATGGGCAACTGGCTGTTTTCGCTGCTGGCCTGCGCCTCGATTGCCTTCGTCGGCGGCATCGTCGAGGATTACACGGGCCGCGTCAGCGCCACGCGCCGCTTGTTGCTGACCATGGCCGCCGCCGCGCTGGGCTACCTGCTGCTCGACGCCCGCATCGACCGCATCGATTTCCCCTTCGCCGCCTGGCCTATTCAATATGTGTGGATCACGCTGCCGCTGACGGTATTGGCGGTGGCCGGCGTGGCCAACGCGGTCAATATCATCGATGGTTTTAACGGCCTGGCCAGCGTGGTCTGTATTTGCATGCTGCTCTCGCTCGGCTATGTCGCGTTACAGGTCAACGATATGTTCGTGCTGATCGCCGCGCTGATGGTGGCGGGCGCCACCGCCGGTTTCCTGATCTGGAATTATCCGGTCGGTATGATATTCCTGGGCGACGGCGGCGCTTATTTCATCGGCTTTATGTTGGGCGAGTTGGCGTTGTTGCTGGTAATGCGCAATCCACAAGTTTCTACTTGGTACGCCGCGTTGTTATTAATATATCCGACGTTTGAAACCTTGTTTTCCGTTTATCGACGAATGTTTGTCCGAGGCAAGTCTCCGGCCATGCCCGACGGTATCCATCTGCATAGCCTGATCTTCCGCCGTATCGTGCAATGGGCGGTCGGCCGCAAGGAAGCACGCGCGCTGATCCGCCGCAATTCGCTGACCTCCCCGTATTTATGGATGTTTTCGCTGATGGCGGTGATACCGGCCACGGTATTCTGGCGTCATACCTGGGTATTAATGGTGTTCTGCATTTTGTTTATCAGCAGTTACATCTGGATTTATGTGCGCATTGTTCGCTTTAAGGCACCGCGCTGGATGATACGCCATAAGAAATTGTGATTTTTCCGGATTGATGTAATATATTTGCGCAGCGCTTTTATATTGTCATTACTTTAAAGGAAAGCCCAATGGACCTGTCGAATATGTCTTCCGCCGATTTGCGTAATCTACAAGAACAAGTGAAACGCGAATTGAAACAGCGCGAGGGCCAGGATCTGGCCAAAGCCCGCGAACAAATATTGGCCATCGCTCAAAGCGTCGGCGTGCCGCTCAAGGATCTGGTCGGCGGCGCCGCCACCGCCCGCAGCGGCAGGAAAACCGGCTCGGTGGCGCCGCGCTACCGCAATCCGGCCGACGAATCCCAGCAGTGGACCGGCCGCGGCCGCCAGCCGAAATGGGTCAAGGAATGGCTGGACGCCGGTAAAGACATCGCCGGCCTGAAGGTTTAAGCGTTTTTCCCCCGGCGATGGGCCGGCGGGGCTTGCCTTGCCGCTGGCATCGCACTTACACTATGACGTTGCGCCTGCCACACGCGGGCGGCACCTACTTTTTCCTCTAATCCGCGTCCACGGCAAGGCAGTCCGCTCCGTACTGCATCGCCTTGGCACGCACATCCAACATCCACTATGGTCTCCTTATCCAAAACGATCTTCAAAGCTTACGACATTCGCGGCATCATCGATAAAACCCTGGATGCGGGCGTGGCGCTTTCGATCGGGCAGGCGTTCGGCCAGGCCGCGCTGGACAAGGGCGAGACCAAGGTGGTGATCGGCCGCGACGGCCGCCTGTCCGGCCCGTCGCTGTCGGCGGCGCTTGCCGAGGGCTTGCGCCTGGCCGGCGTCGACGTCATCGATCTGGGCGTGGTGGCCACGCCGATGGTCTATTTCGGCACCAATGTGTTGGGCGCGGCGTCGGGCATCATGGTCACCGGCAGCCACAATCCGCCGGACTACAACGGCTTCAAGATGGTGCTGGCCGGCGAAGCGATCCACGGCGAGGCCATCACCTCGCTGTACCAGCGCATCGTCGACCACGACGGCTCGTCGGCCCCGAAAAAGGGCGCCTACAGCACCCATGACATCCGCGCCCAGTACCTCGAGCGCATCATCGGCGACGTCAAACTGGCGCGTCCGATCAAGATCGCCGTCGACTGCGGCAACGGCGTGGCCGGCGCCTTCGCCGGCGACCTGTATCGCGGCATGGGCTGCGAAGTGGTCGAGCTGTTCTGCGAAGTGGACGGCAATTTCCCCAACCACCATCCCGACCCGGCGCACCCTGAAAACCTGCAGGACCTGATCCGCGCGCTGCAAGAGACCGACGCCGAAATCGGCATCGCCTTCGACGGCGACGGCGACCGCCTGGGCGTGGTGACCAAGGATGGCCAGATCATTTATCCCGACCGCCAGATGATGCTGTTCGCGGCCGACGTGCTGACCCGCCATCCGGGTGAACAGATACTGTACGACGTCAAATGCACGCGCCACCTGGCGCCTTACATCGCCAAGCACGGCGGCGTGCCGCTGATGTACAAGACCGGCCATTCGCTGGTCAAGGCCAAGCTGCGCGAAACCGGCGCTCCGCTGGGCGGCGAAATGAGCGGCCATATCTTCTTCAAGGACCGCTGGTACGGTTTCGACGACGGCCTGTACTCGGGCGCGCGCCTGCTGGAAATCCTGACCCGCGAAGCCGATCCGTCGGCGCTGCTCAATTCCCTGCCGCAGTCGGACAGCACCCCCGAGCTGCACCTGCACCTGGGCGAAGGTGAGAACGTCATCGTCATGGACAAGCTGCGCGCGGATGCGGAATTCCCGGGCAATGTGCAAATCATCACCATCGACGGCCTGCGCGTGGAATACGAAGACGGCTTCGGCCTGGCGCGTTCGTCCAACACCACCCCGGTGATCGTGATGCGCTTCGAGGCGGAAACGCCGGAAGCGCTGGCGCGCATCCAGGGCCAGTTCAAGCGCGTGATCCTGGCCGCCAAGCCGGACGCGGAACTGCCTTTCTAAGCGATGTCCTCTCTAGCGGGCGATGGCAAGCCGTTGAACATCCTGCTGGTGCGCGTGTCCTCGCTGGGGGACGTGCTGCACAACCTGCCGATGGTGGCCGACATCGCCCGCCGCTTCCCCGACGCGAACATCGATTGGGTGGTGGAGGAGGGTTACGTCAGCCTGGTGCGGCTCAACGCCCGCGTGCGGACCATCATTCCGTTCGCGCTGCGGCGCTGGCGCAAAAGCCTGGGCAAGCCGGAGACCAGGGCCGAGATCAAGGCATTCTTCCGCACCCTGCGCCAGCAGCGCTACGACTATGTGTTCGACACCCAGGGGCTGCTCAAGACCGGCATCATCATGGGCGCCGCGCGGGTGGTCAAGGGCGGCCGCAAGGTCGGCCTGGCCAACGGCAGCGAGGGCTCGGGCTACGAGGGCGTCTCCCGCATCTTCCATAACCTGAGTATTCCAACCGACCCGCGCACGCACGCGGTGGCACGCGGCCGCCTGGTGGCCGCCGCCGCGCTGGGCTACCAGGTCGATACGCCGGCCGATTTCGGCCTGCCGGAGGTGTCGGCCAGCGAGCCGCGTCCGGCGTGGATGCCGGCCGAGCCTTACGTGGTGTACTTCCACGGCACCGCGCGCGATCCGAAGAAGTGGGCGCCGGAGAACTGGATCGCCCTGGGGCGCGAACTGGCGCCGATGCCCATCCTGCTGCCCTGGGGTTCGCCGAAGGAGCTGGCCGAGGCCGAGCATCTGGCGGCCAATCTGCCGAACGCGCGCGTGCTGCCCAAGCTGTCGATGGCCGACGCCATGCTGCTGGCGCGCCACGCGGGCCTGGTGATCGGCGTCGATACCGGCCTGACGCACATCGCCGCCGCCTTTGTGCGCCCGACGGTGGAAATCTACGCCGATTCGCCGCGCTGGAAGACCGAGGGCAACTGGTCGCCGCGCATCATCAATCTGGGCGATCGGGGCGCGCCGCCTTCCGTGTCCGAAGTACTGGCTGCGGCCAGGAGTTTGCTGGGCTGAGCTTCATGCGTATTTTCTATTCTGTGATGTGGTGGCTGGCCTTGCCGCTGGTGCTGGCGCGCTTGTGGCTGCGCGGCCGCAAGGAGCCGGGCTATCGCGGGCACTGGGGCGAGCGGCTGGGGTTTTACGGCGCCGCTTCCGCTTCTTCGAGCGCCACGCCGGTGCTGTGGGTGCACGCGGTGTCCGTCGGCGAAACCCGCGCGGCCGAGCCCTTGATCGACGCGCTGCTGGCCGAGTATCCGACCGGCCGCATCGTCCTGACCCACATGACGCCGACCGGGCGCGCCACCGGCAAGTCGCTGTTCGCCAAACATGGCGCGCGGCTGGCGCAGTCCTACCTGCCGTATGACACCGGCACCATGGTGGGGCGCTTCATCAAGCATTTCAAACCGGCGGTCTGCATTTTGATGGAGACCGAGGTCTGGCCGAATCTGATCGCCACCTGCGGCGCGCGCGGCGTGCCGGTGGTGCTGGCCAATGCGCGCCTGTCCGAGCGCTCGCTGCGCAAGGCCGGGCGTCTCGGTTCGCTGATACTGGACGCGGCGCACGGCATCTCGCTGGTCGCCGCGCAGACCGAGGCCGACGCGCAGCGCGTGCGCTCGCTTGGCGTCAAGCGGGTGGAGGTCACCGGCAGCATCAAGTTCGACGTGGTGGTGCCGGAGGCGGCGCTGGCCACCGGCGCGGCGCTGCGCAAGGCGATCGGCGCGCGTCCGGTGCTGCTGTTCGCCAGCACGCGCGAAGGCGAGGAGGCGTTGATACTGCAGGCGGTGCGCGAGGCGCGCTCCGAGCTGCCGGTCAATGTGCTGCTGCTGATCGTGCCGCGCCATCCGCAGCGCTTCGACGAAGTCGCCAGGATGGTTGGCGAGGCGGGGTTGAATGTTCAAAGGCGCAGCGGGCTGGCGCTGGACGGCGCCGCCGAAGGTTCCATTCCAGCGTATATCGACGTGCTGCTGGGCGATTCGATGGGCGAAATGTTCGCCTATTACGCGGCGTGCGACTGCACGTTTGTCGGCGGCAGCCTGTTGCCGCTGGGCGGACAGAATTTGATCGAGCCGGCGGCCCTGGGCAAGCCGGTGCTGATCGGGCCGCATACCTTCAATTTCGCCGAGTCGACCGAGGATGCGCTGGCCGCCGGCGGCGCGCGGCGCGTGGCCGACGCGGCCGAGCTGGTGACCGCCGCCGCGCGCCTGTTGCGCGACGACGAGTCGCGCGGCGCGATGGGGCGGGGCGCGCTGGCGTTCGCCAATCAGTATCGCGGCGCCACCCGCCGCACCCTGGCGCTGTTGGCGCCGCTCATCAAGCGCTGATTGGCGCACCTCGGGCGGCGCTAGCCGCCGCCGACGCCCTCGGTAATGATGCCGGTGCCGCCGCAGTTGTCGCACGGGACGGTGTCGTCTTCGTCGAGGATGCGGCCGGTGCCGTGGCAGATCGGGCAGACGTCGTCGCCGGTGCCGGGCGTGCCGGGGGCCGCTTCGTCGCCTGGGTTGATGGGTGTGTTCTCGCTCATGATCGCCTCCACAATGGTTGTCGGATCATTGTAGACCGGCCGGTGCCACACCCCGATCCGATTGAATCTAAGCAAGGAATGCGAGCACTGGACTGCAACTGGCTCCTTAACCCACCATTACCGTCTCGTCCGCGAAGCGCAGCACGTCCGCGTTTTGACGGCAGAAACGCGTCGCCGCCTTGTAGCCGACGTCGAACAACAACTGCATATTCGACGTCGACCAGTCCATCGTGTACGGGATGTGCTGGTCCGGCACGGCGGCCATCAGTTCCAGCTTGAGCATGTGGCGCTTCGGCTCGCCCGTCTTGTGGTCGGTGTTGTGCTCCAGCTCGAACAAACGCAGCTGCTGCTTCGAGATGTTGACCAGCGGCGTGATCATCGAACCCACCCACGCGTCGTACAGGTCGCGCGGCTTGCGCAGCAGGCGTTCGTCGCCCAGGATGTCGAGCACCACCAGCACCTCCGTATCGGCGTGCTCGCCCTTGCCCTCGATGAACGGGTCGAAATTCAACGTCTCCAGCGCCGCGCCTTCGATATACTCCTCGCCGTCGATCGTGGTCGGCGCGTACAGGAACGGGAACGACAGCGCGGCGCGCACGTGCTCGGCCTGGATCTCGCGCTTGTCCCAGATCTTCATGCTGTGCTGGTTCAGGTTGTAGGCGTTGATGTAGAACTCCGGCTTCATCTTCGGGATCGCCGAGAAGTCGATCGAGCCTTCCAGGAATGGCGCGTGGGCGCACAAACCGAGGCTTTTCGACGACAGGTTCGACGGCGACATCGTCGACATCATCAGCTGGGTCCAGTCGGCCCATGGCACCGAACCGCCCATGACATTTGGCAGCCTCGGGAACACCGGGTTGCCGACCTGCGGCGAGAACACGCCGCGGAAGGCGTCCGCTTCCTTGCCCGGCTTGTGGAAAATCTTGTAATTGACCGGCATCATTTTATAGATGGTGTCGGCCACGCCGGTGTCGGCCCAGCGCTTGAGCGCCTCGCGCGGCGAGCCTTCCAGCGGCGCCGTGTAGAGCAGCCCCATCAGCACGCCCGCGCCCGAGGCGGAAATCACGTCGAACTCAACCTCCTGGTCGAGGAATGCCGCAAGCGCTCCCGCTATCAATGGTGAATTTGGCGCACCGCCACCCAGTACCAAACCCATCTTTTTGGTTGCACTTACCTTGACCATATAACCCCCCGTTTAGTGACAGTATTTGCCGTTTTATTAAGCCCTAATTGAGCCAAACATAAGACAAAATATCACACTTAGTTCCGTACGGCAATTTTATTGTGCGATGCAATATGATAGTTACCGTTGCGGCGAACTCATCAATAAGATGACAGATGGGCGCAGAAGAAAGCGAAATAGAGTTATTTCAGGAAAACAGCACAGGCAATTCCTGCGCCCGTTTGCGCAGCAGGTTCTTCGCTTCGTCGTACTCGGGGTAGATGCGGCCGACGGTGTTCCAGAAGTCGGCGCTGTGGTTCATTTCCAAGGTGTGCGCCAATTCGTGGGCGACCACGTAGTCGATCAATGGCAGCGAGAAGTGGATCAGTTTCCAGTTCAGGCGGATCTTGCGGTCGACCGTGCACGAGCCCCAGCGGGTGCCGGCCGACGACAGGCCGAACGAGTGGTAGCTGACGCCGAGGCGCCCCGCGTACAGGTCCAGGCGCTGCTCGAACAGCACCTTGGCCTCTTGCTGGTACCAGGACTTGACGCGCTCCTTGAGCAGCGTCTCGGTCGCGCCGGGCACCAGCACCATCGACAACTCGCGCGTGGCGGGATTGTAGCTGGTGCGATTGCGCCCGCCCACCAGCAGCCGCAGGGTGATGTCGGCGCCCAGATACGGAATCTGCGCGCCGTCGATCCACTCCACCGGCGGTTTTTGCAGCCGCGCGGCGCGGCGCTCGCGCCGTTCTTTGAGTTTGCTCAGTATCCAGTGCTGCTTGGTGCGGATGGCGTTGTCGATTTCGGCGATGCTGATGCGCTTGGGCGCCGTCACGCGCAGGCCGTCGTCGTCGATCATGAAGCCGATCGAGCGGCGCGTCGAGCGCCGCAGTTCATATTCGAGGATGAATTCACCGACCATCAGCTGGCGCTTGGCCGTCGGCGGTTGTTCGGACGGCGGTGGCGCCACGCGCGGCTTGACCGGGACCGCCGTGGCGGGCGGCGGTACGGGTGGTGCGATATACGGGGAAATCGGAGGAGGCTTGCTGGAGGAAGGAGGAACCGACCAAACCGGCGATGTGTAAACCGGCTTGGTGGAGGACGGCAAACCCTGCGCCTGCGCCTCCCGCGCGAACAGGTCGAGTTGGCTGGCGTCGTCTTGCGGCGACGCCGGCTTCACCAACGTGGCCAGGTCGTCTAGCCAGCGTTGTAGGCGTGGGGCGAAATGACGCGCATTTCTGATTCTATCCAAGTTTCCACCTGTTGCATCATGCCGTCGGGAGTTTGTCCCTCCGGCGAAATTGGCTTACCTATCGATACTGTAACAAGGCCGGGCCGTTTGATGAAAGAGTTTTTTGGCCAGCACTCGCCGGAGTTGTGCGCGATCGGCACCACCACGGCGCCGGTCTCGATGGCGAGGCGCGTGCCGCCGCTTTTGTACTTGCCGGCCTGGCCGACAGGAATCCGCGTCCCCTCGGGGAACATGATAATCCATTGGCCGTCGGCGAGCCGGCGCTTGCCGTGGCGGACCACGTGCTTGAACGCGTTCTTGCCTTGTTTGCGGTCGATCGGGATCATGCGCAGCAGCGCCATCGCCCAGCCGAAGAACGGAATGTAGAGGATTTCCTTCTTGAAGACGAACACCAACGGGCGTGGCAGGTTAGGCAGCAGGAAGATGGTTTCCCACGCCGACTGGTGTTTCGACAGCACCACCGCCGGCGCGTCCGGGAAATTCTCGGCGCCCTTGATTTCGTAGCGGATGCCGCAGATAACCTTGGCGCACCAGACGATGAACACGTTCCAGCGGGCGGTGACCCAGAAGCGCTTGTTATACGGCAGCGGGGCGGCCAGGAAGCACACCAGCGCCCAGACGACGGTCGATATCACCATGATGATGGTGAATATCAGGGAACGCAAAAACAATACGGGATGACCCAATGCAGACTCCAAATACTTGTTAGCTAACGACGTGCAGCGCCGGCGGCACGCTGGTTTTGAGCAGGTGGCCCACCATCGCCGCCAGGTCGGGGAACACCAGGGTGCCCGGCGGCAGGCCGCCGGTTTCCCGGGTTTTCTCGCCCTTGCCGGTCAGGACCAGGTAGGGCACGCAGCCGGTGACATAGCCGGCCTGCAGGTCGCGCAGCGAGTCGCCCACCACCGGCACGCCTTTGAGGCTGACCTTGTAGCGCTGCGAGATCTCGTTGAACATGCCCGGTTTCGGCTTGCGGCAATCGCAGTTGTCGGCCGCCGCGTGGGGGCAGAAGAACACGGCGTCGATGTCGGCGCCGACCTGCTGCGCCAGATTGTGCATCTTGGCGTGGATCGCGTTCAAGGTCGTCATGTCGAAGAACTCGCGCGCGATGCCCGACTGGTTCGACGCGATCACCACGCGATAGCCGGCCTGGTTCAGGCGGGCGATCGCTTCGAGCGAGCCGGGGATGGGGATCCACTCGGCCGGCGACTTGATGAAATCCGGCGAATCATGGTTGATGACGCCGTCGCGATCGAGGATGATCAGTTTCATGGACGGCGTACCCATTTAGGCCGCCAGCTTCGAAATGTCGGCCACGCGGTTCATCATGCCATGCAGCGATGACAGCAGTGCCAGACGGTTGTTGCGCAGGGCGACGTCTTCGGCCATGACCATGACGTCGTTGAAGAAGGCGTCGACTTCGTCGCGCAGCTGCGCCAGGGTTTTGAGCGCGTCGCTGAAATCGCCCCGGATGAAGGCGGCGTCGATGTCCGGCTGCACGCGGGTGACGGCGGCGGCCAGGTTCTTCTCGGCTTCGTCCTGCAGCAGCGCCGGGTCGACGGCGCTGGTGCCGGCGGCGGCCAGCGCTTCCTCGTTCTTCTTCAGGATGTTGGTGATGCGCTTGTTGGCGGCGGCCAGCGAGGCCGCTTCCGGCAGCGCGGCGAAGGCCTTGACGGCCTCCAGGCGCTGCACGATGTCGTCCAGGCGGTCCGGGTTCTGGGCCACCACCGCTTCGATCTCGTTCGGCGAGAAGCCGCGCTCGCGCAGGATGCCGCGCAGGCGGTCCAGCATGAAGGCGGTGACTTCGATGACCGGGTCCTTGAAGCCGGCGATGCCGGTGAACTGCTGCGCGGCCGAATCGAGCAGGCCGCGGATCGACAGCATCAGGCGTTTTTCGATCAGCATGCGCAACACGCCCAGCGCGTGGCGGCGCAGCGCGAACGGGTCCTTGTCGCCGGTCGGCTGCAGGCCGATCGACCAGATGCCGACCAGAGTTTCGAGCTTGTCGGCCAGCGCCACGGCGGTGCCGGTGACGGTCGACGGCAGCGCGTCGCCGGCGAAGCGCGGCTGGTAGTGCTCGGAGGCGGCCAGCGCCACGTCTTCCGGTTCGCCGTCGTTGCGGGCATAGTAGGTGCCCATGATGCCTTGCAGCTCGGGGAACTCGCCGACCATGTCGGTCAGCAGGTCGGCCTTGGACAGCTTGGCGGCGCGGGTGGCCAGCGCGGAGTCGCCGCCGATTTGCGTGGCGACGAAGCCGGCCAGCGCGCTGACACGCTCGCTGCGCTCGGCCTGGGTGCCCAGTTTGTTGTGGTAGACCACGTTCTTGAGCAGCGGCAGGCGCGATTCCAGGGTCTTCTTCTTGTCCTGCTCGAAGAAGAACTTGGCGTCCGACAGGCGCGGACGCACCACGCGCTCGTTGCCGCCGATGATGGCCGCCGGCGTGTCGGTGGCGATGTTGGAGACGATCAGGAAGCGCGAACGCAGCTTGCCGTCGGCGTCCGTCAGCGCGAAGTATTTCTGGTTGGTCTGCATGGTCAGGATCAGGCATTCCTGCGGCACGGCCAGGAACTCCTCCTCGAAGTGGCACTCGTAGACCACCGGCCATTCGACCAGCGCGGTCACTTCGTCGAGCAGCGCCTCGGGCATCAGCACCTGGTCGGCGCCGGCCTTGGCCAGCAGTTCGGCGCGGATCTGTTCCTTGCGCTGTTCGACGCCGGCCAGCACCTTGCCTTGGGATTTCAGGGTCTCGGCGTAGCTGTCGGCGTCGGCGACGGTGACCGCGCGTTGGCCCGGCGCGGTCAGGAAGCGGTGGCCTTCGGTGACGTTCGACGCGGTCAGTCCCAGCAGGGTCAGTGGCAGCACGGTCGAACCATGCAGCGCGATCAGGCTGTGGGCCGGACGCACGAATTGCACGGTGGCGCCGTCCGGACGCTGGTAGCTCATCACTTTAGGGATAGGCAGCTTGGCGACCGATTCCTCCAGCGCCGCCTGCAGGCCCGATTGCAGCGCGCTGCCGGCCGCCGTGTAGGTGTAAAAGAAGCTTTCTGCCTTGCCGTCCTGCGCGCGTTCCAGGTCGGCCACGGTCAGGTTGGGGAAGCCCAGCGCGGCCAGTTTCTTGGCCAGCGGCGGCGTGCCGTTGCCGGCCGCGTCCAGCGCGACCGACACCGGCAGCACTTTTTCGCGGATCGACTTGTCCGGCGAGGTGGCGCGCACCTTGGTGATGGAGACGGCCAGGCGGCGCGGCGAGGCGAACGAGGTGGCGACGCTGTCGGCTTCGAGGAAGTCGCGCGCTTTCAGGCCGCTGACGATGCCGGCGGCGAAGGCCGCGCCCAGTTTGGCGAGCGCCTTCGGCGGCAGTTCTTCGGTCAGCAGTTCGATGAGGAGGGTCTGGGTCATATTATTTATACAGTTTGTTCAGCAGCAGCGGTCGCCGAGGCGGGGGCCATCGGGAAGCCCAGGCGCTCGCGCGAATCGTAGTAGGCCTGCGCCACAAGGCGCGACAGGGCGCGCACGCGGCCGATGTAGGCGGCGCGTTCGGTCACCGAGATGGCGCCGCGCGCGTCCAGCAGGTTGAAGCTGTGCGACGCTTTCATGATCTGCTCATAGGCCGGCAACGTCAGTTGCGCTTCGATCAGGCGCTTGGCTTCCGATTCGTGGTTGTTGAATTGGGCGAACAGCAGTTCGGCGTTCGAGTGCTCGAAGTTGTAGGCCGATTGTTCGACCTCGTTTTGGTGGAACACGTCGCCGTATTTCAGCGTTTTCACTACCCCGTTCTCTTCCCAGGTGGTCCACACCAGGTCGTACATGTTCTCGACGCCCTGCAGGTACATCGCCAGGCGCTCGATGCCATAGGTGATCTCGCCCAGCACCGGCTTGCAATCGAGGCCGCCGACCTGCTGGAAGTAGGTGAACTGCGTCACCTCCATCCCGTTCAGCCACACTTCCCAGCCGAGGCCCCAGGCGCCCAGGGTTGGCGACTCCCAGTCGTCTTCGACGAAGCGCACGTCATTCTGTTTCAGGTCCAGGCCCAACGCCTCCAGCGAACCGAGATACAGGTCGAGGATGTTTTCAGGCGCCGGCTTCATCACCACCTGGTACTGGTAGTAGTGCTGGCCGCGGTTCGGGTTCTCGCCGTAGCGGCCGTCCTTCGGGCGGCGCGACGGCTGCACGTAGGCGGCGCGCCATGGCTCCGGCCCGATCGCGCGCAGGAAGGTCCCGGTGTGGAAGGTGCCGGCGCCGACTTCCATGTCGTAGGGCTGGAGCAGGGCGCAGCCTTGCTTGTCCCAGTAGGTTTGCAAGGTCAGAATGATTTGTTGAAATGTCAGCATCTTGTGTGGTCGATGGCGCGCCTCGCGGGGCGAGGGACGCGCGGTTGCGGTTATGCTAAAGGGGCAATTTTAGCGGGTTTTGCCCGGAGCCTGTAGAGATTAAGCGGCTTTGGCCGGGTTTTTTGCGCGCCGCGCCCAAAACCAGGCGCCACCCAACGCCAGCGCCGCCAGCAGCAGAAACAGCTTGTTCCCCCAGATGACGAAGGGGGTGCTGCCCGCCATGCCCTGGACGTTGGCGGCCAGGGTGCCGAAGGTGTTGACCTTCAACTGGTGCAGGATCACGCCATGGCCGTCGATGATGGCGGTGGCGCCGGTATTGGTCGCCCGCAGCATCGGCCGGCCCGTCTCCAGGGTGCGCATTTGCGAGATCTGTAAATGCTGCGGAATGGCGATGGTGTCGCCGAACCAGGCCAGATTCGAGACGTTGAGCAGCATCGTCGCCGGCTTCTGGCCCTGCGCCGGATGGTTCAATTGCGCGGCGATCTCCTCGCCGAACAAGTCCTCGTAGCAGATGTTGGGCAGCACGCGCTGGTCCTTGATCGGGAAGGCCGGCTGGATGTCGGCGCCGCTGGTCTGGTCGCCGAGCGGGATCGACATCAGGTTGACGAACCAGCGGAAGCCGAGCGGAATGAACTCGCCGAACGGCACCAGGTGGTGCTTGTCGTAGCGGTAGTAGCTGCTGCCCTGGCGCGGCGTCAGGCCGATCACGCTGTTGAAATAGGCGGTCTGGCTGTCGGCCATCGGGATGCCGAGTATCAGGTTGCTGTTGGTCCTGGTCAGGAACTGGGCGATGCCGGGCAGGTAGTCCGAGGGCAGTTGCCTCGGCAGCATGACGATGGCCGTCTCCGGCGTGGCGATCAAGTCGGCCGGCGCGGCGGTGATGGCGTCGTGGTACAGCTTCATCGTCTCGATCACGCGGGCGCCGTCGAATTTTTCGCTTTGCGGGATGTTCCCTTGCAGCAGGCGCACCGAGATCGGTTTGCCCTCCGGGTAGGTCCATTGCAGGTAGGTCAGACCGACGCCGACGGCGCAGATGGCGACGATCAGCACCGCCGCCTTGATGCGGGTGCGGTGCAGCAGCAGCAGAAGGGCGCCGGCGATGACGGCCGCCAGCCATCCGAGGCCGTAGACGCCGATCACCGGCGCGTAGCCGGCCAGCGGACTGTGGTTGTGGGCGTAGCCGGACGACATCCACGGGAAGCCGGTGAACAGCCAGGCGCGCACCCATTCGAACAGCGCCCACATGGCCGGCAGCACCAGCAGGTTGGCGGCCGGCAGCGGCAGCGACCAGCGCTTGCGCAGCCAGGCCGCGCCGCCCATCGCCAGCGCCACGTAGAAACCCATGCCCCAGGCCAGCAGCAGCACGGCGGCGACCGCGATCGGCGCGGCCATGGCGCCGTAATCGTGCAGCGACACGTACAGCCAGTGGGTGCCGGCGGCGGTCCAGCCGAAGCCGAAGGCCCAGCCGATCAGCCCCGCGCTTTTGACGTCGGCGCTGCGCAGCACCTGGTAGAACAGGGTCGCCAGGCCGAGGATCTCGAGCGGCCACCAGCCGAACGGCGCGAAGGCGAACACGCAGATCGCGCCGGCCAGCATGGTGATGACCATCCGACCTTTGGTGCTGCGTTGCGGCTTTGGCGGATCGTTCGGATTGGCGCGGCGAAAGCGCATTATTGCGTGTCGCCGGCGTCGGGCGCGGCCGGCAGTTTTTCCACCAGCAGCACGTGGATCTGGCGGGCGTCGGCGCGCAAGACTTCAAAGCGCATGCCCTGGTAGTCGAAGATGTCGCCCTTGTGCGGCATGCGCGCCAGGTGCTTGGCGACCAGGCCGCCGATGGTGTCGACGTCGTCGTCGGGCAGCGAGGTGTCGAGTTCCTCGTTGAACTGCTCGATCTCGGTCAGCGCCTTGATGCGCCAGCGCGGTCCGTGCACGCCTTCCTTGATCGAGAGGATGTTGTCCTCTTCCTCGTCGAAGTCGTATTCGTCCTCGATGTCGCCGACGATCTGTTCGAGCACGTCCTCGATGGTGATCAGGCCGGCCACGCCGCTGTACTCGTCGACCACGATGGCCATGTGGTTGTGGTTGGCGCGGAAATCCCGCAGCAGCACGTTCAGGCGTTTGGACTCGGGGATGAAGATGGCGGGGCGCAGCATGTCGCGCACGTCGAAGGACTCTTCGGCGTAGTAGCGCAGCAGGTCCTTGGCCAGCAGGATGCCGATCACCTTGTCGCGCTCGCCCTCGATGGCGGGGAAGCGCGAGTGGGCGGTCGCCAGCACCGCGGGCATCCATTCCTCGATCGGCTTGGAGATGTCGATGACATCCATCTGCGAGCGGGGAATCATGATGTCACGGGCGGACAAGTCGGAGACCTGGAACACGCCTTCGATCATCGACAAGGCGTCGGCGTCGATCAGGTTGCGTTCGTGGGCGTCGTGCAGAACTTCGAGCAGTTCCGCGCGGTTCTCTGGCTCGGGGGAAATCAGTGCGGTCAGGCGTTCAAACAGTGACCGATGGGGTTTGGCGTCAGTCTTGACGCCACTAGAGTGCTCTTGCATAGTAGGCGTGAGCCATTGTTTTGAAGGGGTATAGGATACACCAAAAGCTCAAGATAGCAGGTTTTTGTCAAAAAAGCAGCCAATCCGATCGGGGAGCGAAGCTAGGCATCGTTTGAGTTTGCTCAGCGCATTGGCCATTCATCGGGGCCATGCTGGACCAATTCATTCAATGATGGTGGTCGCGCGATGAATATCCTGGCCGGCACGGTTCGACGCATCAATCCTGGACAGAGCAAGACGAATTGCGTTAATTGCGTGATCGCAACGGATGCGATGCTGGCGGGCCGTCCTGCTGCGGCTCTGCCTGGTGGCCCCCATAGCATCACTATACTTGAACAGATATTTGGCGCAAAATTCAGTGAGGCTGCTGACGATCTTGGCGAGGTGGTGCAGGCGTTGCTGGCCGCGGGCAGTGGAAGTCGCGGGATTGTCTACGGTAGCCGCAGCGGAGGAGTAGGCCACGTCTTCAATGCCGTCAATCAAAATGGCGTCGTCCGCTTCCTCGATGGGCAAATTGGCAAAGCCGCGGTGGTCAGCGGTTACACCGGGTTTCGCTTTTTAAGGAGCAACTAATGGATACGCTCAATCGTGCCGCAGCTTTAACAATTGCCCGAGCCAAGGTCGATGAGCTGGGCCGGGCGGCGGGCGATGCATTCGACATTGTGACCGCCGAAACAACAGAGGTGAAGCAAGGCTGGCTGTTTTTCTACAATTCAGCTGATTTCGTCCGCACCCGCGATCCCATGTTCGCGCTCGCGGGCAATGGGCCGCTTCTGGTTCTCCGGAACGGGCAGGTCGCCACGCTGCCGACAGCGGTGCCTTGGCAGGAGGCGATTGGCCAAATGTCCGATGCCGCGGCGGACGGGCGGCTGAGTCATTCCGCGTAGGGATCGGCGTAACCTAGCTCGGCCAGCAACTCGGTCTCGATGCCTTCCATCTCGGCCGCCTCCTCGTCGTCCTCGTGGTCGTAGCCCTGCGCGTGCAGCACGCCGTGCACGACCAGGTGGGCCGTGTGCTCCTCCACCGACTTCTTCTGCTCGGCCGCCTCCTTCTCCAGCACGTCGGTGCACAGGATGATGTCGGCCCGCGTCGGCGCGTCCTCGTCCAGTTCCTCGCCCTCGTTGTAGGCGAAGGTCAGCACGTTGGTGGCGTAGTCCTTGCCCCGGTATTGCTTGTTGAGCTCGCGGCCCTCGTCGGCGTCGACGAAGCGGATGGTCAGCTCGGCCGGGGCGAACAGCGCCGCCTGTATCCACTTGCGGATGGCCGGACGGGTGATGACTTCCTTCAGGCGGGCGTCGGGATATTGCACCGACAAGGTCAATTTATTTTTTACGGACATTTTTAAGGGCGGTGGCTTTGAGGAGGGGAGCGATCTCGGCTTCGTGGTTGTGCGCCGTCTCGTAGGCGTCGACGATGCGCGCCACCAGCGGGTGGCGCACCACGTCCTCGCTGTTGAAGTGGCTGAAGGCGATGCCGCGCACGTCCTTCAACACCTGGACGGCGTCGACCAAGCCGCTTTTCTGGCTCTTGTGCAAGTCCACCTGCGTGACGTCGCCGGTGATGACGGCCTTGCTGCCGAAACCTATGCGCGTCAGGAACATCTTCATCTGCTCGACGGTGGTGTTTTGCGCCTCGTCGAGGATCACGAACGCGTGGTTCAGGGTGCGCCCGCGCATATAGGCCAGCGGCGCGATCTCGATGACTTGCTTCTCGAACATTTTCTGCGTGCGGTCGAAGCCCAGCAGGTCGTACAGCGCGTCGTACAGCGGCCGCAGATACGGATCGACTTTTTGCGCCAGGTCGCCCGGCAGGAAGCCGAGCCGCTCGCCGGCCTCGACGGCCGGACGGGTCAGGATGATGCGCTTGACGGCGTCGCGCTCGAGCGCATCGACCGCGCAGGCCACGGCCAGATAGGTCTTGCCGGTGCCGGCCGGGCCGACGCCGAAACTGATGTCGTGCTCGAGGATGTTGCGCAGGTAACGGATCTGGTGCGGCGTGCGGCCGCGCAGGTCGGCGCGGCGGGTCTTCAGCACCGGGCTGTTGATTTCCGGCTCGACGAACGGCGCCTCGGCCACCGCGTGCGGTTTGGCATCGCCGCCAGGGACGGTGGCCGCGGCGGTGGCCGCCGCGGCCAGGCCGGCGCGCTGTTCGACCAGCGCCAGTTGCACCTCTTCAATCGGCACGACCTTGTTGGCGACGGCGTAGAACTGTTCCAGGATCTGCACCGCGCGTTCGGCATTGTGGCCGCTGACGATGAATTTCTCGCCCCGACGGAAAATGGTGACGTCCAGCGCCGCGGAAATCTGCCGCAGGTTTTCGTCGAGGGGGCCGCACAAATGGGCCAGGCGCGAGTTGTCGAGCGGCTCTGGAACAAAGTAATGCGGCTGAACGGGTGTTTTGGTTTTCAATGGAATGCTTTTAAGAGATGAGGCGGGATGGGGCGCACTGCTGCGCACAGGCGCTAGTTTAGCGTAATTTGCCGATGCAAACCGCGCCCGCGCCGCATTTTGAAGCGGGGTGCGCGGCCCGCGTCGGACCCGGCCGGCGCCGCCCCGGGACCACCGAATGTTGCCCTGGCTGTGACACAGTTGCCGAGGGGTAGCAAACCCGCCGTCCCTCTGCATGAACTTGCTTCATGTAACAATTTCCTACAAGTTCTTGCGTGCGACACCCTCCGGCCCCATGTGATGAAATAGCATAGTTGCTAAGTTTTCTAGCCGGCGGTTGATGTCAAACAATCTTCATACACCGCGCGCCGGCTGGAGCAGTCCCTTTAAGCATAGAATTCTCTTGCACGAAAGGCAATTCAGGCAAATCGGACTTGCGGGTTAGTTTAGTCGCTCTGTTAGCTGCTTATCCCAGGATGCAGTTAATTGATAAATTCTAAGTTGTCCTTAAGTTCCGACCAGCACTATATCTTCACCCAACCAACGAGGAAAATCATGGCACATCACGCTCTTGCTTCCCAAGAAAGCTACAACCCCAACCATCTGCTGGACATCCTGCTCGGCAAGATGCAACTGAAAAACGACGCCGCGCTGTCGCGCCTGCTGGAAGTGGCTCCGCCGGTGATCAGCAAAATCCGTCACCACCGTTTGCCGGTCGGCGCCTCGCTGCTGATCCGCATGCACGAGGTGACCGGCATGAGCATCCGCGACCTGCGCGACTTGATGGGCGACCGCCGCACCAAATACCGCCTGTCCGATGCGCAGGGCCGTCCGAAGCCTGAAGAGCGCCCAGAAAAGGCCGAGGCCGGAAACTACGCGCGTCATTAATGCGCCCGCAGCTTCCGCACTTGCCGCGCCGTGGCTGACGTGACGTCCACCGACGTCACGTCCGACCCGGCCGGCAGGTAGCCCTTTCGTGTTTTCGTGCATCTTGTGCAGTAGGCAGTCGGTCAGCGTAGTCTGTTAGCTCAGCAGCACCATCGAAATTTCTTCATACTGCAGCTCGGTTTCACGGAACAGCTGCAGATAGATTTCCTCATCGAGGCCCAGCGCGGTCCAGGCCACGGTGGACACGGGCGGGACCAGATCGTCCCGCACCTGCGCCAGATCGAGCGCGTGGACGATGGCGTCGGCCACATGGATGATGGCCGCCAGGAAGCCCGCGCCCGGCGCTTCCGGATCGTGGTGGCCGCCGATGGCCAGCCGCATCGTGTCGGAAAAATTCCAGTGTTCGGCCAGCGCCATGCCGGCGTCGACGTGATCGACGCCCAGCACCTTGCGTTCGGCCTCCAGCAAATAACAGTCGTGCTCCTCGCGGTAGGCCAGGGTGATCGAATACTGGTTCGGGAAGCACGACACCAGCACCAGCCTGCCTATATCGTGCAGCAAGCCGGCCGTGAAGGCGTAATCCTGGTTGAAGCGCATTTGCCGCGCCAGCACCTTGGCGCAGGCGGCGGTGGCGATCGAGTGGCGCCAGAACGCCTTGTGGTCGAAGCCGGGGCAATGGCCCTCGGCGAAGCAGCCGGTGACGGCCGCCGCCGTGATCAGGTTGCGGGTGGTCTGGAAACCCAGGTAGGTGATCGCCTGCTGGATGGTGGTGACCTTGACCTGCAGCCCGTACAGCGACGAATTGGCCAGCCGCAGCGTCTTGGCGGTCAGCGCCTGGTCATAGGACACCTTCTTGGCCAGCACGGAGATGTCGACATCGTCCTGGTCTATGCTGTTGAGCAATTCCATCACCACCGCCGGCAGCGACGGCAGGTCGTCGAGGTTGCGCACGACGTCGTCGTAGCTGAGGGTGTTACTCATGTCCGGGGTGCTCCGTGGCTTGCTCCGGTTCCGCTTTGCCGAGCCGGAAATCGGTCACGAAACGCCGCAGCAACGCCGTGGCCCAGTCGTTGTCGCTGTCGGCGTCGTTTTTGCGGAACAGATGATCGATGCGGGCCTGATGCTGGGTCAGCGCGGCCCGCGCCACCTCCGGCGCCACGTCCTCGCGCACGATGGGCAGCACGGCGATGCCGTGGCGCGGCATCAGCGCCAGCATGGCCTCGGTCAGCACGGTGCCCTGCGGCAGCAGCACGTGGCCCTGGACGTCGAGCAGCACGTCGGACAGGACCATGCCCGGCCGCACCTCGGCCGTCGCCAGTTGATGATAATTGCCCGTCATGGTGCCTCCGCTAAATTCGGGTTGTCCGCCGGTGTGTCAGCCGGCCCACATGTTGCACGATATTACCATTGCGCGCCGGTGGAGTCTGCCGGGCGGAGCCGCCGTTGGCCGGCGACCGCCCCAAATTCTTGCCAAGACGCAGCCCATACCGTACATTGGGACGTTGCCGTCAAATACGTGGTCGGGGGAGATTGTTCGATGTCTGGTATTCAAGGCCGTTTGACACTGCTCTTCGTGGTCATCGTGACCCTGGTGCTCGGTATTTCCGGCACCTATGCGCAATACAGCCTCGGGCACGAACTCGAAGTGAGCAGCCAGCGCCTGCGCCAGGGCGTGCTGACCCGGCTGCAAACCAGCCTGCCGTCGGCGCTGTGGGACCTGGACAAGGCCAAGGTCGACAACATCGTCGCCGCCGAGATGATGCCGCCCGAACTGGTGTCGATCCGCGTCTACGACACCTCGGTGGGCCTGTTTTCCGGCCGCCTGCGCCACGAGGACGGCAAAATCAGCACGATCGAGAACGATGCCGCCGTCGCCGGCACGCCGGTGGTGGCCGACCTGGCCTACCGCGACTCCGGCGCCGCCGGGGCCGCGCTCAAGCCGGTCATCGTCGGCCGCGTGGTGGTCAACTTCAGCCGCGCCCAGATCGACGCCACCCTGGCGGCCGAGGTGCGCCGCAAGGTGATCGAGGTGTTGCTGCTCGACCTGATCCTGGTGGCCGCACTGGCCTTGTCGCTGCGCATCGTGTTCGACCCCCTCAAGCGCCTGCGCGACGGCCTGTTCGACCTGGCCACGCGCGGCAGCGACGAGGTCGAGGAGCTGGCCGACAGCCGCCACGACGAGCTCGGCGAAGTCATCCGCGGCTTCAACGCCATCCAGCGCAAGGTCAAATCGAACATCCAGCGCATCCGCGAGGCCGAGGACGAGGCCCGCAAGTCGGCCCAGGCCACCGCCAAGGCCATGGCCGACCTGCGCCGCACGCAGGAATCGCTGCTGCAGGCCGAGCGGCTGGCCTCGCTGGGCGGCCTGGTGGCCGGCGTCGCCCACGAGATCAACACGCCGGTCGGCATCGCCCTGACCAGCGCCTCGGTGCTGATGGAGGCCACCGAGAAGGTGCAACTGGCCGTCGAGGGCGGCAACATCAAGAAATCGGACATCATGCGCTACCTCGAGACGGCGGCCGAAAGCACGCGCCTGATCATGAACAACGCCTACCGCGCCGCCCACCTGATCCACAGCTTCAAGCAGATCGCCGTCGACCAGGTCAGCGAGGCGCGCCGCCGCTTCGAATTGCGCGATTATATAAACGAGGTGGTGTCCAGCCTCCAGCCCAAGCTGAAGAAGACGCATATCGCGGTCGGCATCGATTGCCCGCCCGATATCATGCTCGACAGCTACCCTGGCGCGCTGGCGCAGGTGATCACGAATTTGACGCTCAACTGCGTCGACCACGCGTTCGAGCCGGACGACGAGGGCCGCATCACCATCGACGTGGTGCGCCAGGGCGACTGGATCGAGATGCGGGTGAGCGACAACGGCAAGGGCATCGCGCCGGAAATGCTGGACAAGGTGTTCGATCCGTTCGTGACCACGCGGCGCGGGCAGGGCGGCACCGGGCTCGGGCTGAACATCGTGTTCAACCTGATGGCCAAACAATTCGGCGGCACGGTCACGGTCGCCAGCGTGCTGGGCCACGGCGCCAGTTTCACGCTGCGCATGCCGTGCGTGACGCCGGTCGACGACACCAGCGGCCAGGCGGAAACCCGCCTGCCCGCCTAGGAAGGAGCAGCGATGAACAGGGTCACAGGGGAATTCAGCGTCAAGATGCGGCCGGAGTCGACCTCCGAGGTCGCCGGCGACAGCGGCGTGGGCCGCATGTCGCTCGACAAGCAGTACCACGGCGCGCTGGCCGCCACCGGCAAGGGCGAGATGCTGGCCTATATGGACAGCGCGCTGGGCTCGGGCGTGTACGTGGCGATCGAACGGGTCGAGGGCTCCCTCGCCGGCAAACGCGGCAACTTCCTGCTGCACCACCGCGGCATCATGGAGCGCGGCGCGCCCAGCCTGGCGGTGGCGGTGGTGCCCGATTCGGGCCGGGACGAGCTCGAGGGGCTCAGCGGCACCTTGAACATCCGCATCGAAGGCGGCAAGCACTACTACGACTTCGACTACCAGCTGGCGGACGCCGCCTAACGCCGTTCACGCCGCGCCGACCGGGGGCCGCATGAATAAAGACGCCATCAAGGGATTGTTGATCGTGCTGGCCGTCGCGCTGGCGTTGGCGGTGGGCGCGGTGATGCTGACCGACGACGGCTGGCGCAAGCTGGGGTGCGCGTTCCGCGCCATGGCCCAGGGCGTGGCCATCAGCAACATACGGTCGCTTTGCTACTGAAGGGCAAAAAAAATCCCGCACCGGGCGGGATTTGTGTCGTGCCGCGTGGGCAGCGCTTAGTTCTCGAACTTGTCCGACGGCTTGCGGCGGCGCGAGGAGAAACCCAGCAGCGCCAGACCCAGCGCCATCATGGCGAAGGTTTGCGGTTCCGGCACCGGCGAGGCGGCGGCGTCGACCTGCTGCGCGGGATTGGTTTTCGGCAGCGTGGCGAGATCGACACTGTCGTCGTCCTTGGCCGCCGCGTCGTCGTCGGTCATGCATGAGGAGGCCGCGTTCGGCACGCATTTTTCGGCCTCAATTGTTGCAGCTGCGTTAGGCGCCGCGGGGGCGGTGTGGACCTTCGCGTGCGCCGCGCCGGTCAGGCTCAGCGCCAATAGCAGCGATGTTAAAAGCGGTGTTATTTTCATAATTTACTCCTATGGCAATACTGCGGGGGCTTGGTGTTAACCGCAAATTAATGCAGACACCCTAGACTCGCGACCGCAATGCGTTGGACGTTTATTGCACAAAGACTATTAAACCACAATTCATAACATATTGCTATCTGTGTTTATGTCAAAGAAATTTAATATTGCGCCGCAACAACAGGCCGATGCATCGGCAGGCGCCGCAGGTTTCTTGCGAACTCAGACGTGAGGAGCGGAATGATATCCACATATAAAAAAAGCTGGCGGACAATTGGCTTTACGGCAATGTTGACAGGCGCGCTGGCCTTGGCCGGTTGCGCCGGCGGCGCCCGCCCTGGCCCGACCCCGGAGGCCGGGCAGGCCGCCCCGGCCGGACCCAATCCGCAAGTGTTGTTGCTGGGCGAGGTGCACGACAACGCCCAGGGGCACCGGCTGCGCTACGATCTGCTGCGCCAGCGGGTGGAGGGCGGCTGGCGGCCGGCCATCGTCATGGAGCAGTTCGACCGCGAAGACCAGGATTTGCTCAACAAGGCGCAAAAGGGCTGCCTCGACGCGCAGTGCGTGATCCGCGTCGTCAATGGCGCCCGCTGGGACTGGCAATTGTATTACCCGGTGATCCAGCTGGCGCTGACCTACCACCTGCCGCTGGTGGCCGGCAACCTGTCGCGCGCCGACGCCTCGCGCGTGGTGCGCGACGGCGTCACCGCCACCTTCGACCCGCAAAGCGTCAAGGACTACCGCCTGGACCAGCCGCTGCCGGCCGACCTGCGCGCCGCCCAGCAAAAGGAGATCGCCATCGGCCACTGCAATATGGCGCCCGAGATGATGATCGAGGGCATGGTCAACGCCCAAATCGCGCGCGACATCTGGATGGCCAAGATCGTGCGCGACCAGCGGCCGCGCGACGTGGTGCTGATCGCTGGCAACGGCCATGTGCGCAAGGACATCGGTGTCGCGCGCTGGCTCAATCAGATTCAGCCTATACTGACCGTGCGCAGCGAGGGCTTCGTGGAGGGCGGCGACAAGGATGGCGGCCTGTACGACGTGGCGCACCAGCTCAAGACGCAGCAGCGCACCGATCCATGTGCCAAGTTCAAGACCAAATGAAAACCGTCTAATGAAAACTGTTTATATCGCCGAGGCGCCGCCGCGCGCCGAGATCGACGCCATGCCCGGCGCCACGTTGCTGGAGTTCGGCGCCAACTGGTGCGGCCATTGCATGGCCGCCCAGTCGCCGCTGCAACAGGCGATGGCCGGCCATGCCGCCGTCAACCACTACAAGGTCGAGGACGGGCCGGGCCGTCCGCTGGGCCGCTCCTACAAGGTCAAGCTGTGGCCGACCTTGATCTTCCTGCGCGACGGCCGGGAAGTGGCGCGCGTGGTGCGCCCGCTCAAGGCCGACGAGATCGCCGCGGGACTGTCGCAAATCGATCACTGACCAGTCATCACGGGCAATCATATCTGCTTGGCAAGCTGCGGATCGGGTGTGTATGATGAGGCGCACCACCCATCCGCAGGAGCCGCACGCATGAGCAAGTCTCAACCGGGATCGTCCAAGACCAATTCGCCGTCCACGGTGCTGTTTGCCAGCTTGATCGGCACCACCATCGAATTCTTCGATTTCTATATCTACGCCACCGCCGCCGTGCTGGTGTTCCCCAAGCTGTTCTTTCCCGCCAGCGATCCGGCCGCCGCCACCTTGCAGTCGCTGGCCACGTTCGCCATCGCCTTCTTCGCGCGCCCGGTCGGCTCGGCCGTGTTCGGCCACTTCGGCGACCGCATCGGCCGCAAGGCCACCTTGGTCGCGGCGCTGCTGATGATGGGCATCTCGACCGTGGTGATCGGCATGCTGCCGACCTACGCGCAGATCGGCACGCTGGCGCCGGCGCTGCTGGCGCTGTGCCGCTTCGGCCAGGGCCTCGGCCTCGGCGGCGAGTGGGGCGGCGCGGTGCTGCTGGCGACCGAGAACGCGCCGCCGGGCAAACGCGCCTGGTACGGCATGTTCCCGCAGCTGGGCGCGCCGATCGGCTTCTTCCTGTCGGGCGGCATTTTCCTGCTGCTGAGCGAAGTGCTGACCGACGCCGAGTTCTTCAGCTACGGCTGGCGCATTCCGTTCCTGGCCAGCTCGCTGCTGGTGGTGGTCGGCCTGTATATCCGCCTGAAAATCCACGAGACGCCGGACTTCCAGAAGGTGCTCGACAAGAACGAGCGCGTCAAGGTGCCGGTGGTGACGGTGTTCCGCGACCACGGCCGCGTGCTGGTGCTGGGCACCCTGATCGCGCTGGCCACCTTCGTGCTGTTCTACCTGATGACGGTGTTCGCGCTCAGCTGGGGCACCACGGCGCTGAAGTTCACCCGCAAGGATTTCCTGATCCAGCAATTGATCGCCGTGCTGTTCTTCGGCCTGACGATCCCGCTCGCCGCGCTGTGGGCCGACCGTTACGGCCGCCGCACGACGCTGATCTGGGTCTCGGCCGCGATTGCCGTGTTCGGGCTGGCGCTGGCGCCGCTGTTCGGCTCCGGCAGCCTGGTCCAGATCACCGTGTTCCTGTCGCTCGGCCTGGGATTGATGGGCATGACCTACGGCCCGCTGGGCACCATCCTGTCCGAGCTGTTCCCGCCGGAGGTGCGCTACACCGGCGCCTCGCTGACGTTCAACCTGGCCGGCATCCTCGGCGCCTCGCTGGCGCCGTACATCGCCACCTGGCTGGCGACCAACTACGGACTGCATTACGTCGGCTACTATTTGTCGGGCGCGGCGGTGATCAGCCTGGTGGCGCTGCTGCTGGTCAAGACCGGCGACGCGCGGGCCGCGCAGCCGGCCTGAGGTCGTCCTACAACGCCGCCACACGGGGCGGAGCGGCGCCGGTCAAGCATCGGAGCCGACGCCTCATGAATCAATCATCTTCTTGCGCGGGGCGGCTTCAACTGGCTTATCTTTGTGCTTGCTTATCAAGTTTTATAGTTGTACGATGACATACGACTAAAGTGATCTCGTGGAGACCGAGAGATCATCACCAAAAACCAAAATATAAGTGATGCCATGAACCTGAGCGAGCCTGTAACTCCGCACGTGGTGGGCCAAGCCGTCGGTAAATACCGATGGACCATCTGTGCACTGTTGTTTTTTGCCACCACCGTCAACTACCTGGACCGCCAGGTATTGAGCCTGCTGGCCCCCGACCTGTCCAAGGAGTTCGGCTGGACCAACACCGACTACGCCAACATCGCCGCCGCCTTCCAGTTCGTCTACGCGATCTCGATGCTGTTCGCCGGCCGCGTGGTCGACAAGATCGGCACCAAGGCCGCCTACGTGGTGGCGATCGTGGTCTGGTCGCTGGGCGCCATCCTGCACGCGTTCTCGGTGCCGATGGGCGAGGGCGTGGCCGTCATCGGCGCCGCCTTCGGCGTGGTGCTGGTGCCGTCGATCGTCGGCTTCATGATCTCGCGCGCGGTGCTGGCGGTCGGCGAGGCGGGCAACTTCCCGGCCGCGATCAAGGCCACCGCCGAATACTTCCCGAAGAAGGAACGCTCCTTCGCCACCGGCATCTTCAACTCCGGCGCCAACGTCGGCGCCATCCTGGCGCCGATCACGGTGCCGGTGATCGCCGCCATCTGGGGCTGGCAGTCGGCCTTCATCATGATCGGCATGCTCGGCTTCATCTGGATGAGCGTCTGGCTGTGGCTGTACGAAAAGCCGGAACAGCAGCGGCGCCTGTCGAAGGAGGAGCTGGCCTATATCCGCAGCGACTCGGTGCAGCCGGTCGAGAAGACCGAGGAAGCGTCGGCCGCCGCCGCCAAAAAAGTCTCGTGGTTCCAGCTGCTGAAATACCGCCAGACCTGGGCCTTCGCCTTCGGCAAGTTCATGACCGACGGCGTCTGGTGGTTCTTCCTGTTCTGGCTGCCGACCTACCTGTCGGCGCAATACGGCATGAAGGGCGACGCCATCATCGTGCCGCTGGCCGTGTTGTACAGCATGACGATGATCGGCTCGATCGGCGGCGGCTGGTTCCCCAGCTACTTCATGTCGCGCGGTTACGCGCCGTACGACGGCCGCATGAAGGCCATGCTGGTGATCGCCTTCTTCCCGCTGGTGGTGCTGCTGGCGCAGCCGCTCGGCGCGATCAGCTTCTGGGTGCCGGTGCTGCTGATCGGCGTGGGCGCCTCGGCGCACCAGGCCTGGTCGGCCAACATCTTCACCACCGTCTCGGACATGTTCCCGCAAAAATCGGTGGCCTCGGTGATCGGCATCGGCGGCATGGCCGGCGGCATCGGCGGCGTGGCGCTGACCAAGTTGGGCGGCTGGGTGTTCGACTACTACAAATCGGTCAACGACATCCGCACCGGCTACATGATCATGTTCGGCATCTGCGCGCTGGCCTACCTGGTGGCGTGGTGCGTGATGAAGGCGCTGGTGCCGCGCCATAAGGAAATCACCGACCTGTAAACGGGCCGGGTTGGACGGCGGCGCCGGCTCCCGGCGGCGCCGCCGAAGGCGGTCGCGGGGGCGCGTGCTAATATCCACGCTTTGGCGCCGCGCCAACCCCCACAGCCCGATCATGAAAAAAAATGTAGCAACCATACGCGACGTCGCGGCGGCGGCCGGCGTCTCGACGGCCACCGTCTCCAAGTTCGTCAACGGCGCGCAGCGCTTCTCGCCGGCGGTCGAGGCGACCATCAAGGAAGTCATCGCGCGGCTGGGCTACCGCTCCAATCCGCTGGCGCAATCGATGATCACCGGCCGCACCAAGAGCATCGGCCTGTCGGTGCTGGACGTCGGCAATCCCCACTTCACCAGCATCGTCAAGGGCGCCAACCGGGTCGCGCTGGCGCACGGCTACACGCTGCTGCTGGTCGACACCGAGGAAAATCCCGACCGCGAGCGGCCCCTGCTGGAGGCGCTTAGCCGACGCGTCGACGGCCTGATTATCTTCTCGCGCATGCTCGAATCGGAAATGGACTGGGTCATGGACCTGGGCAAGCCGCTGGTGTATTTCGGCCGGCCGGCGCGCCTGAACCTGCCGTGGGTCGGCAGCGACGACCACCGTGGCGCCGGCATGCTGGTGCGGCACCTGGTCTCGCTGGGGCACAAGCGGATCGCCTACCTGCGCTTTCCGCGCTCGCGCCGCGACGAGGACCGGTTGGGCGCGATCCGCGAATGCCTGAAGGGCTACGGGCAGGAGTTGACGGTCTACGAAGGCAGCGCGCCGACGTCGGCGGAAGGCGAGCGTCTGTGCTCGGCCATCATGCTGGGGGAGGAGCATCCGGACGCGCTGATCTGCTACAACGACCTGATCGCGCTCGGCTTCATGAAAGCGGCGCAAACGCTGGGCTTCAACCTGCCGGCCGACATCTCGGTGGCCGGCTTCGACAACATCCAGTACGGCCAATACACGTCGCCGGCGCTGACGACGGTGGACCTGCAGAGCGAGCGCATGGGCGTCGCCGCGATGGAAAAGCTGATCGCCGCCATCGACGGCAAGCCGCCGTCGGACACCACGATGATCGAACCGCAATTGGTGCTGCGCACCTCGATCGCCAAGCGCAATTAAATTTCGCTTTAGGCGATGATGGTGTCGACGCGCGCCGGAGAGATCGGCATGCGCACGGCGTCGGGACGCCAGCCGTACAGCACTTCGGTGGCGCCGCCGCAGATGCGGCCCTGGCACGGTCCCATGCCGCAGCGCGTTTGCAGCTTGGCGCAGCGCCAGGTGGTGTGCGTGCGCAGTTCCCCGTGGCAGACGTCCTCGCAGCGGCAGACGATGGTGTCGTCGCCGGCCAGGGTGGCCAGCTCCGGACGCAGCGCGAAGGTGCGCGCCAGGCTGGCGGCGAATTTCCGCCAGCGCGCGCGTCGGCCGAAATCGGCCTGCGCCGGCACGATCTGGCCGCTGGCCGACAGGCCGGCGATGCGGCCCTCCACCAGCGCCAGGTCGACCCCGCCCACGCCCGTGCCTTCGCCTGCGCAGTAGATGCCGGGCACCGAGGTTTGCTGCCAGTGGTCCGCTTCGACCACGGTTTGCGCTCCGACGCTGGCGGTGGCGCAGCCGAGCGCCTGCGCCAGTTCCACGTTCGGTATCAGGCCGTAGCCGCAGGCCAGGTAGTCGCACTGCAGCGTTTCCAGTTCGCGCCCTTTGCCGCGCTGGACCATCACCGATTGCAGCGTGCCGTCGCCGTGCGCCGAGCGCACGTAGCTGTCGTGCAGGTACGGCACGTCCTTGAGCTGCGCGGCCAGCCGCAGCGCCTGGGCGATCTTGGACGGCGTCGCCAGCAGGCCGAAGGCGAAGCGCGCCATCGCCGGCGTCGCCGCCTGCTCGATGATGGCGACGATGTGCGCGCCCTTGAGCTTGAGCGTGGCCGCCACCGCCAGCAGCAGCGGGCCGCTGCCGGCCACCACCACCCGCTTGCCTTGCAGCGGATAGCCGCCCTTGGCCAGCGCCTGCAGGCCGCCGGCGCCGGTCACGCCGGGCAGGGTCCAGCCGGGGAAGGGCAGCAGGCGTTCGCGCGCGCCGGTCGCCAGGATCAGATGGCCGAAGCGCAGCGTGTCCGACGCCGCCGCCGTTTGCACCCGCAGTTGCCCCGGTTCCGGCGAATACAGCACCCGCGTTTGCGGTAAAAATGTGACGTTGGGCGCGTCGCGCAACGCGTTCCACAGCGATTGCGCGCGCGGGTCGGCCTGTTGATCGGGGCCGCCGCGCCAGATCTGGCCGCCGGCCAGCGGATTGTCGTCGACGATGCCGACCTTCATGCCGCCGGCGCAGGCGGCATGCGCCGCCGCCAGTCCGGCCGGGCCGGCGCCGATCACGAGGACGTCGTAGTGGCTCATGCCGCGCGCTCCGACGCGCCGGTCTGCACATGCATGCCGTCGGCGCACAAGGTCTGGCACGAGAGCTGGTGCGGACGGCCGTCGATGGTCACCCGGCATTCCTGGCAGACGCCCATGCCGCACAGCGGCGCGCGCGCGGCGCCGACGACCGAGCGCCGCGTGACGATGCTGCCGGCCATGGCGATGGCGGCGGCCACGCTGACGCCGGGCGCCACGCTGACGGCGCGGGCGTTGATGCTGAGGGTGATGCTATCGCCCTTGTCGCCGTTGGCGCGGTTGTTGGCGAAAGTGTGGGCGGCGAATTCAAACATGGAAGCGGCGGGGCAGGTAGGGATTGATGGGAATGCGCGTGCTCTCGCCTTGCATCTGGCCGGCCAGCAGCTGCGCCGTCGCCAGCGAGGTGGTGATGCCCAGGCCCTCGTGGCCGGTGGCGAGCCACAGGCCGCGGCGCGCCGCGTGCGGTCCGATCAGCGGCAGGCCGTCGGGCGTGGCGGCGCGCAGGCCGGTCCAGCAACGCAGCACGTTCAGTTGCGCCAGCGCGGGCGTGAAGGTGGTGGCGTGCCTGAGCATCCGTTGCAGCATGGCCGGCTCCACCGCCGGATCGATCGTGTCGAACTGGCGGGAGGAGCCGATCAAGACTTGTCCTGTGGGACGGGGCTGCAAATTGAACGCGACCGAATCGCCGCTGGCCGCATGGGCGCTTTTGATATAGCCCAGCTCCACCAGCTGGTGCCGGACAAAGCCCGGATAGCGGTCGGTGATGGCGATGTGTCCTTTTTTCGGCTGGACCGGCAGCTCCGGCAGCAGCGCCGCCGAGCGCGAGCCGGCGGCCAGCACGATGTGCTGCGCCTGGTGGCGCGTGCCGTCGGCCAGCAGCACGCCGTGGTCCTCGATGGCGCTGACGGCGGCGCGCTTGGTGATGGCGCCGCGCCGCATCGCGCGGTCGAGCAGGATGCGCGCGCTTTTGGGCGGGTAGACCAGGCCGTCGCCCTTGACCAGCAGGCCGCCCGCCAGGCCGGCGCGCAGCTGCGGCTCGCGCGCGTACAGCGCCGCCGGCGACAGCAGCTCGCAGGTGATGCCGTAGGCCGACAACGTCTGCGCCTTGACGCGCGCGGCGTCTATTTCTTCCTCGTCGGCGGCGACCCAGATGGTGCCGCAGCCGCTGTATTCGTGGCGCTGCGGGCGTTCGCCCACCAGATCGTTCCACAACGAGACCGAATACGCCGACAGCGCCAGTTCGGCCGCGTTGTCGTCCATGACCACCAGGTGGCCCATGCCGGCCGCCGTGGCGCCGCCGCCGGCGATATCCTGCTCGATGACCGCCACCCGCAGTCCGCGCTCGCTGAGCGCGTCCGCACAGGCGGCGCCGACGATGCCGGCGCCGACGACGATCACGTCGGTGTTGTTCACCGGATGCCCCACACGAAGGGATCGGTCGGGTCGAGGATCAGCCGCGCCTGCGCGTTGACCCATGCCTTGCCGCGGATGCTGGGGATCAGCTGCTCGCCGCGATAGCGGTAGGACGCCTCGAACACGCTGCCGATGACGCTTTCCTGCTTCCACAGCGCGCCCTCGGCCAGCTTGCCGTCGGCCGCCAGGCAGGCCAGCTTGGCGCTGGTGCCGGTGCCGCACGGGGAGCGGTCGTAGGCTTTGCCGGGGCACAGCACGAAGCTTTGGCTGTCGGCGCCGGTGCGCGATGGGGCGAACAGTTCGATATGGTCGATCAGCGCGCCGCCGTCGCCGGTGACGCCGTCGCGCTGCAGCGCCGCGCCGACGGCCGCGCTGTAGGCGGTCAGCGCTTCGACGTTGGCGACGTTCAGTTCCAGCCCGTGGCCGGCGACCAGGAAGAACCAGTTGCCGCCGTAGGCGACGTCGCCGGTGACCGGGCCGTGGCCCGGCACGTCCACCGTGACCTGAGCGCGGCTGCGGTGGGAGGCGACATTGTCGACGGTGACGCTGCCGTCCTCGTGCAGCTCCGCCTCCACCACGCCGACCGGCGTGTCGATGCGGTGGCGGCCCGGCCCGATGCGGCCCATGAAGGCCAGCGAGGCCACCAGGCCGATGGTGCCGTGGCCGCACATGCCCAGGTAGCCGACGTTGTTGAAGAAGATGACGCCGGCCGCGCAGTCGGCGGCGTGCGGCTCGCACAGCAGCGCGCCGACCAGCACGTCGGAGCCGCGCGGCTCGCACACCACGGCGGAGCGGAAGGTGTCGTGTTCGCGTTTGAGCAGCGCCAGGCGCTCGTCCAGGGGACCGTTGCCCAGATCCGGGCCGCCCTCGGTGACCAGCCGGGTAGGCTCGCCGCCGGTATGGGAATCGATGATGGTGATGGTTTTCATGCTCAAATCTTAGGCTTTCGCGGTCGGACTGTCTTGCACCGCCTGCGCACGATAAATGACGAAATCTGCACAATGGCGAAAAAACTGCAGACTGCGGCGCGGACCGCTGGCACAATCGGGGCCATGGACAATTCATCCCTCCCCGACGACCCCGCGCGCCGCGCGCTGGGCGCAGGCATAGCCGATCCCTTCTTCGCCGAGGCGCTGTTCGACGCGCTGCCGGACGTGGTTTTCTTCGTCAAGGACGTGCAGGGAAGGTATGTTGTGGTCAATCAGACGCTGGTGCAGCGGTGCGGCCGCCGGCACAAGTCGGCGCTGATCGGACGCACCCCGGCGGAGGTTTTCGCCCATCCCTTCGGCCAGTCCTACGTGGCGCAGGACATGGCGGTGCTGGCCGGCGGCCACGACATCGAGGACCAGTTGGAGCTGCATTTGTATCCCAGCCGCGATCCCGGCTGGTGCCTGACGCGCAAGACGGCGCTGCGCGACGGCGAAGGCCGCATCGTCGGCCTGACCGGCGTCTCGCGCGACCTGGCCATGGCCGACAAGAAGAATCCCGCCTACCGCAAGGTGGCGGCGGCGGTCAACCTGATCCAGGAGCAGTACGGCCAGCCGCTGCATCTGGCCGAACTGGCGCGCACCGCGAACATGTCGGTGGCGCAGATCGAGCGCTATTTCCTGCGCATCTTCCACCTGACGCCGCGCCAGATGATCATCCAGACCCGGGTCGAGGCGGCGTCGCGCATGCTCGGCGGCGGCGCCAGCGTGGCCGAAATCGCCCAGGCCTGCGGCTACGGCGACCATTCCGCCTTCACGCGCCAGTTCAAGGCCACCACCGGCGTCACCCCGAGCCAGTACCGCCAGCTGGCGGGCAAAGCGCCCGGCCATCCGGCCGGCCCGCCGGCGGCGTTGGCGGTCAGGTGACCATCTCGGCGTCGGCCACTTCGACCCGGTTGCGGCCCTGCTGCTTGGCGCGATAGAGCGCGGCATCGGCCAGTTTCATCAGATCGACCGGCTGGTCGTCCTCGCAGGGAATGATCAGCGCCACGCCGACGCTCGCCGTCAGCACCTGGAAGGGCGAGCGGTCGTGCGGAATGGCGAGCGCGGAGATCGAATGGCAGATCATGTCGGCCATGGCCAGCGCGTGCGGCAGGTCCGGCGCTTCCGCGATGACGGCGAACTCCTCGCCGCCGTAGCGGGCCACGAAGTCGCTGTTGCGGCGGATATGCGTGGTCAGCTCGTCGGCGACGGCGCGCAGCGCGTCGTCGCCGGCCTGGTGGCCGTAATGGTCGTTGTACTGTTTGAACAGGTCGACATCGAGCATCGCCAGCATCAGCATCCGGTTGCCTCGGCGGCAGCGGTTCCATTCGCTGGCCAGCATCTCGTCGAACCGGCGCCGGTTGGCGATGCCGGTCAGGCCGTCGGTGGCGCTCATGGCGGCCAGCAGGCTATTCGACTTCTCCAGTTCCCGGGTGCGAACGCGCACGCGGTTTTCCAGGTCGCGCTCGCGGGCATGCAGTTCGTCCAGCAGGACGGCGAAGCCGATGCCGACGATGCAAAGCGTGAGGATGAACTCCTGCGCGCGCACCGTTTCCAGATGCACCGGCACGTCGCCGAACGGTTTCAGGCCGGTGGTCATCATCATCGCCGTCGCCAGCGAAATCAGCGCCACCGTCAGGGTGGTGAGGCGGATGCCGCAGCGGAAGGCGATGACGGCCACCGCCGGCAGCAGCAAGGTCGGCGTGACGGAGACGCCGTCGATTTCGCCGCCGTGCGCGGACAGCACGGCCGTCGCCAGCAGGAGCGTGAGCACCAGCGCGGCGTCGTCGAGCCGCGTCAGGTGCCGCTCGCGGCGCATCGGCTGCGACAGCGACAGCAGCAGCGGTGTGTAGATCAGCAACCCGAGCCCGTCGCCGAACCACCACAGGCGGGTCAACGTGAAGTACGACGCCGGGGTCTCCATCAGGTACTGCAGCACCGCCGCCGCCATGAAGGCCGCCAGCAGCGCGCCGACCACGGGACCGGCCAGGATGAAGATCATCAGGTCCTTGAGGCGGTGCAGGCCGAACGAGGCGCCGCTGCGGCGCATCAATTGATAGGTGATGATCACTTCCGTCAGGTTGCAGATGCTGAACAACACCGCGCCCGTCCAGGAAAAGGCGTTCACGTTGGCCAGCACGTCGGAGGTGAAGGTGAGGGCGGCCAGCAGCGGCGCGCGGCGCCCCTCAAAGCGCAGCAGCGCCGCCAGCAGCACCGCGTTGGGCAGCCAGACCACGACCACGTTTTCCGGCGTGACGGCGCAGAAGAAGGTCAGCTTGACGCTGGCGAAGTGGAACAACGGCAGCAGCAGACAAAACAGCCAGCCCGGATGATGCCAAAAATTCTCGCGGTTGTTCATCGCCGGCTGCCCTTGTCACGCCTTCATCCCGGCCAACGTGGCCGTTGTTAAGATGATTGCGCGACAAGATAGTTGCTGTCAATGCTTGCATGCGCGTAGTGTGGCTTAGCGTAGCGTAATCGGTGTCGTTGGCGACGCATGCATGGCCGATTGGCCGTTTGCCGGTCAGCCGGTTTTGACCAGCTGCCCCCCCACATAGACGCGGTAGTGGCGTATGCGGCCGGTCACCCCTTCGGCACCCTGGCGCGGCGTATAGCGCAAGCCGGCCACCGTGTCCGTTTGGCCCAGGTCGAGGATGATGCGGTGCGGGTGGGCCGGGTGCGGCGCCTTGCCGCTGTAGGCGCTATGCCAGAAGTCCGTGGCCTGGCCGTTGATGGCGTTGAGCGCCGAGCCGTCCTCCCTGGTGCGCTCCTCGCTGCTGACATAGGCGATGGTCCAGTTGGACTGGTTCAGCGTCTTGCCGTCCGGGCCAAGCAGCGCCAGTTCGGCGATGGCGGCGAACTGCTTGCCGTCGAAGGCGTCGAGCGACTCCAGGCACACCTGGCGGCCGCTGACGGCCTGCGCGAACTTGACATCCTGGGTCGCGGCGCCGTTCTGGAATTCGCCTTCGTGCGCCGGCTTGACGCCGTCCAGCGCCGGCTTGTCGTTGTTGGGCGGCCGGGCCAGATCGAGTTCGGGCCGCAGCTTGTCGAGGATCGGCGCCTTCAGGCCGGCGATGCGCGCGCTTTGCGGCCCGGTCAGGTCCAGCACCACCACCTCGTTGCGGCCACGCTTGATCCAGGGGCCGGGCAGGTACATGGTCTGCGTCGGCCCGATGTTCCAGTAGCGTCCCAGGCAGCGGCCGTTGACCCACACCACGCCCTGGCCCCAGCTCGACATGTCCAGGAAGGTGTCGCCGGTTTGCGGCGCGTCGAAGTCGCCGCGCCAGAAGGCCGGACCCTTGGCGCGGCCGGTTTTCCACGCCAGCGGCGGCAGCACGCCGTCGGCGTCGAAGTCGATGGCGCGGATTTCCCAGTTTTCCAGCGGCTGTCCGGCGAAACGCACCGGCCCGTGCATGCCCTTGCGGTCGTGGATCTCGACGCCGAAATTGACGCGGGCGATGGTGTAGAGCAGGATCTCCAGCGTCGCCGGGCGGCTGCGCGCCGGCAGGTCGACCTTGAAGCGGCGGTAGCGCGTGTCCATGGTGCCGACCTGCTTGCCGTCGACGTAGATCCAGGCCAGGTCGCGCACCTTGGCCGCTTCCAGCGTGCCGGCGGGACCGGCGGGCAGGGTGACGCGGTAGGACACGAGACCCCGGCTGATGTCGTACTGTTCGATCGGCTGCGGCGAGACGGCCTTGATGGCGTCGGCCGGCAGCGCCGAGGACACCGACGCCGACTGCTTCATCGTGAACGGCGCGATGGCGATCAGCGGGTTTTGCGGCGGTGGCGGCGGCAGCGTTTCGCCGGCCATCAGGTAGGGCTTCATGCCGTCGCGGTAGGCCTGGAATTTCTCGCCGGTCCATCCGGCTTCGCTGATCGGCGCGTCGTAGTCGTAGCTGGTGGTGTCCGGACGGAAGGGGCGGTCGCAGCCGCCCCACAGGCCGAAGGTGGTGCCGCCGTGCGCCATGTACAGGCTGAAGGAGCCGTTCGCCTTGAGCATGGTCTGGATGTCGGCCACCGCGCCGGCGGCCGAGCCGCGGCGGTGCGGCGCACCCCAGGTGTCGAACCAGCCGGAGTAGTATTCGCCGCACATGCGCGGCCCTTTCTGCACCTGGTCCAGCACCTTGAAGCCGGCCGCCGGATCGCTGCCGAAGTTCGCCACCGAGAACAGCTCCTTCAAATGGGTCTTGGCGACGGCGTTGGTTGGATTGCACTGGAACAGGGGGACGTCGAAACCGGCGTCCAGCAGCCCCTGGCGCATCTCGCGCATGTAATCGAGGTCTTCGCCGAAGAAGCCGTATTCGTTCTCGACCTGTACCATCAGGATGGGGCCGCCCTTGGTGATCTGCTGCGGGCCGAGCGCGCGGCCGACTTCCTTCATCCAGCGCTTGGCCGGCGTCATGTAGTTGGCGTCGCGCGTGCGCAGGAAACTGTCGCCCGGTTTTTTCAGCAGCCACCATGGCAGGCCGCCCATTTCCCACTCGGCGCAGGCATAGGGACCGGGACGCAGGATCACCCACAGGCCCTCGGCCTGGGCCAGGCGGCAGAATTCGGCCGCGTCGCGCTGGCCGGCCCAATCGAATTTACCCTCGCGCCATTCGTGGTAGTTCCAGAACAGGTAGGCGCAGACGGTGTTCAGGCCCATGGCCTTGATGGCCTTCAGGCGGTGCGTCCAGTATTCGCGCGGCACGCGGGCGAAGTGCATTTCGCCGCAGCGGATCTGCAGGCGTTGGCCGTCGAGGAGGAAATCGCTGTCGCCGATGGCGAAGCGCGCGGAGGCGGCGGCATGCACCTGGGCGGCCACCGGCAGCAGCAGGCTGCCCATGGCGGCGCTGGCGCCGCGCAGCACGCCGCGGCGTGTTACGGAATATGTGGTCATAGGATCAGTAGTTGACTGGGTAATCTTTAGGGAAACGGGCGCCGGCGAAGGCCTTCTTCTGGGTCCAGTCCTGCGGCGCCGAGGTCCAGTAGCTGTCGCTCTCCGGCAGGCCCAATGGCAGCAGGCTGGCCGAGGCGATGTACATGCTGCCGTTGTTGGAGTACCAGTCGCCCAGCTCCGGCTGGTGGCCGACGAAGCCGATGGTCAGGTAGCCGTCCCTGGTGAAGTTGCCGGGCGCGCTCCAAACGGCCTTGTGCACCGCCTGCAACGCGGCGCGGATCTGGCCCTCCGGCAGGCTGGCCGGCAGCTGTTTGCGCAACGCCAGCAGTGCCAGCGGCTGGAAGGCCGCCGTGCGGTAGGTCAGCGAGCGGCCGATCGGCGGGAAGCTGCCGTCGGTGGAGATGAAGCGCTCCAGGTGCTCGCTGTAGCGCTGCATGCGCTTGACCGCCTGCGCGCGCAACTCCTCCGGCTTGCCGTTCCAGAACGCACCCTTTTTCTGATCGAGCACGTCGAGTATCTCCACCAGCATCGGGTGCATGACGAAGGCGTTGTAGTAGTCGAAGTGGAAGGCGTCGCCGTCCTTGATCCAGCCGTCGCCCACGTACCATTCGTTGATTTTGCGGATGGCGACGTTCATGCGCAGCGGGTCGAACTCCTCGCCGATCGACATCAGCCAGGCTTCGTTCATGGCGGCGAACAGCATCCAGTTGATGTACGGCGGCTCGATGCGGCGCAGCGACTTGATCTCGGCGATGATGCGCTGCTTGGTCTTGGCGTCGAGCGGCTCCCACAGCGCCTTCGGCGCGCGGATCAGGGCGTTGGTGAAGTAGGCCGAATCGACCAGCGTCTGGCCGGGGCCCTTCCACAGCAGGTAGTCGGGATTGGCAGGATCGACCGAGTTGGTATAGCTTTGCAGCGCCAGTTGGTGCAGGCGCTTGCGGGTGCGGCCCTCCGGCGTGCCGTCGTCCGCCAACGCCAGCCACGGCGCGACGCCGGCGATCAGCCGGCCGAAGCACTCCAGATAGGCCACGCCCTTGTCGCGGCCGTCCCAGGTCGGGCTGACTTCCAGCGCGAAGTTTTTCTTCAGCGTGCCGGCCGCCATATTGGCCAGCACCGGTTCGGTCATCTTCTGCGCCAGCGCGGCCAGTTGGGCGCGCGCGGTCTTGCCGTCGGCGCCGGCCGCCGACGCCGATCCTGCTGCCGGCGTCGCGGCGATCGCGCTTTGCGCGCCCAGGGTGGCGCTGGCGGCCGAACCGGCCATCACGGCCTGTATGAAATTGCGTCGTTCCATCATGTCTCCGTTCTTATTTTTTCAGCAGCCTTACCATTTCGGAGGACGCCAGCAGATACGCGCCCACCCCGAACGGCGTGGTCGAGTTCTGATCGACCACCTGTCCAGGAATCGCGCGGTCGCCGATCGGCTGCACATAGCCGATCCGGCCGTCCGGCTGCAGCGCCGTCTTGCTCAGGAAGTTCCAGCCCTTGCGCACCGTCGGCAGGTACTCGTCGCGATCGAGCACGCCGTTATTGATGCCCCACAGGTAGCCGTAGACGAAGAACGCGGTGCCGCTGGTTTCCGGTCCCGGCGCGTGCGCGGGATCGAGCAGGCTGCGGGTCCAGTAGCCTTCGTCCGATTGCGCCTTCTTCAGCGCCTGCGCCATGCCCTTGAACTTGGCCACGTAGTCGGCGCGGTGGGCATCGTCCTTCGGCAGATCGTTGAGTACCTTGGCCAGGCCGGCGAACACCCAGCCGTCGCCGCGCGACCAGAAGTCCTTCTTGCCGTTGACGCTCTTGTGCTTCGGATAGACGTAGCGCGCGTCGCGGTAGTAGAGCCGCTCTTCGCTGTCGTACATGATGCTGTTCGAATAGTCGAAATACTCGTGCAGCTTGTCGAGGTACTTGCGCTCGCCCGTGACGTTATACAGCTTGGTCATCACCGGCATCACCATGTACAAGCCGTCCGACCACCACCAGTAGTCCTTTTGCGCGGTGCCCATCTGGTGTTCCATCACCTCGCGGGCGCGGGCGATCTTGCGCGGGTCCTTGACCTTGTCCAGCTGATACAGGTCGACATAGGTCTGGAAGCAGATCTGCCAGTCGCCGAACAGCACATGTTCGTCGGTCTCGCCGTATTGGTACTTCCATTTGGTCTTGTCGGTGGACTTCGCGCCCTGCCACTGGTTGTGGATGGCCCAGTCCTCGGAATACTGGCGGTAGCGCGGATTGCCGGTGATTTTGTAGGCCTCCATATTGCCGGTGTGGTAGGCGGCGATATCCCAGAACGCCCACTTTTGCGGCGTTTCGCGTTGCTGCCAGTAGTCGTTGACCTTGTTGATAATGGCGACGACTTCCTGCTCGGAAGTGTCGACCGCCGGCGGCGGCAGGGTGCCGCAGCCGGCCAAACCCAGCGCGATCGCGCCGGTTGCGAAGAGTCGTTTCATCATAGGTTGGTGCTTGTCCCTTAGAGTTTTCCGCGGATGCCGAATTTGATGGTGCGGCCATCATACTTCGCATAGTCCATCCGTGTCTTCTTGCCGCTGCCGTACTGGCCGGTCGCGTCCTCGAAATAATCGTAGGCCAGCGTGTTGCTCAGGTTGAGCGCGTCGATGCGGAACTCCAGCTTCTCGCTGATCTTGTAGCTGATGTTGGCGTCGAGGTAGCCCCGGCCGGCGCGCCAGCGTATCAAATCGTCGCCCAGATTGCGCGGGTTGTCGCCGTGTAGCGACTTGCCCTTGTAGTTATAGGACATGCGCATCGCGATCGGACCGTTCTCGAAATACAGCGTGGTGCTGTAGGCGTACTTCGGCACCGAGTTGACCTCGATCTCCTTGCCCGCGTTGGTGATCCATTTGGCGCTGTTGAACGGATCGATGTGCGTGTAGCTGGCCAGCGCGCCCATGCCGTTGAATGGCGCCGGCAGGAAGCTGAACGCCTGCTGGTAGGCCAGCTCGTAGCCTTTGAGGGTCTGGCGGCCGGCGTTGGTGTAGCTGCGCAGTGTCATCGCCAGGTTCGGGTCGACACGTCCGCTGGCGTCCTGGAACAACGGGCCGAGCGCGGTGTCGGGCAAGCCCAGTGAGCCGAAGGTGACGATCTGCGTGTTGGCGACGGTGGCGTCGGTCAGCTCCTTCTTGAAGTAGGCCGCCGACAGCAGGCTGCCGGGCGAGAAGTACCATTCCAGGCTGGTGTCCAGGTTCTTCGACTGCTGCGGGCGCAGGTTGGGGTTGCCCGAGGTGGCGGTGTTGTCGAACTGGTTGGGGATCACGGTCTGCGCGGCGATCACGGACAGCGAGGCGCGCGTGATGGTCTTGCCCCACGAGGCGCGCCACATCAGGTTCTCGGTCAGGTCGAACGCGCCGCTGATGGCCGGCAGCACATTGCTGTACGAGCCTTGTTCATGGTTCGGCGAGTACGCCAGGCTTGCGCCCTGCTGTTTGAAGTTGTCGATCTTGGTGTCGGTGCCGGAGAAGCGCACGCCGGCGTTGATGCGCAATTCGTGGTCGGCGACCTGGCCCTTGAAGTCGGACTGCACGAACGCGGTCTTGACATCCTCCTGCGCGGTGAAGCTTTGCGAAGGCGTGAACGCCGATTGCGGATTGTAGGTGTTCGGATCGAACTGCGAGTAGAAGTAGTTGCTGTCCCACGTGCTCCACGAGTGCGGCCAGCCGGCGCCGAAGTCCAGGTTATCGATGGGCAGGTTGCTGGTCATGCCGTTTCGCATGCCGGCGGCGCCGATGCTGTTCAACTTCGCCGTCGCCAGCGAGGTGCCGTTACGCTTGTTGACGCCCTTGGTGGTCGAGACGAAGGTCAGGCCGGCTTTCAGGTGGCCGGTCCATTCGCCGGGCAGGTCGTAGTCCCAGTCGGCGACCACGCGCGCCTGCTTGCCCTTGTCGGTTTCCTTGGTCCAGCCGGTGCTGACGGCGAAACCGCTCCAGTTATTCGGATCGGTGTAGCTGGTCGGCGACGAGATCGAAGGGTAGACATGGTCGCTGCCGTAGTCGATAGTCGATTGCGCGCCGTAGATAAAGCCCGACAACTGGCCGGTCGCGCTGGTGGCGCTGCTCTGGTTTAAGCTGGCCTGGCCGGTCAAGGTCAGTTTGTCGCTGACCTTCCAGCTGCCGTTCAAGGCGCCGTAACCGAATTCGGTTTCGTCCTTGGTGTAGCCGGCGCCGGCGTTGTAGGTGGTGTTGGCGAAGGTGCCGGTCAGCAGGTTGGTGGCCGGGTCGATGTGCACATTGACCGGAATCAGGCCGTTGTTGCCGTTGGCGCCGGCCGGCAAGGCGCGGTTGCTGGTCTTGGTGCTGCGCACCAGGATGCCGAACAGGGTTTCCTCGCGGGTGTTCTCCAGCTTCGAGTACATCGTGTCGAGACTGAGGTTGAGGGTCGGCGTCTTCCACTGCAGCGACGACACCAGACCGTCGCGGGTGCGCTCGTTTTGCGAGCCGTAGAAGCGGTAGATGCGCGGCAGCAGGGCCTTGTCGATCTGGTCGCGGGTATAGCCGGACAGGTTGGCGCGCGGATCGTCGTAGTCCAGGGTCAGCGCGAAATTGCCTTTCACGGGGCTCTGGCTGCCGTTGAAGGAGCTGTTGTAGCCGCCCGTCGCCTCGAAGCCGGAGCGGGTGTTGACGCTGCCCGAGTGCGAGGCGCCGATCAGGAAGCCCAGCTTGTCCCAGGTGTTCGAGTACAGCACGAAGCCGTTCGGATCATGGTGCTTGGAGGCGGTGTTGTAGGTGTCGGTCAGGCCGTAGCGGATGGTGCGCTTGGGATTGTCGAACGGGCGCGGGGTCTGCAGATCGACCACGCCACCGAGGCCGCCTTCGGTCAACTCGGCCAGCGGCGATTTGTAGAAGTCGACGCGGCCGAACAGTTCGGACGCGAACACATCGTAGTTGAAGCCGCGCGCGGCGCTGCCGATGGTCGATGTCGACGTGGTGTTGACCGGCGCGCCGTTCAGGGTGGTGACCGAGTAGTCGGTCGGCAGGCCTCGGATCGAGATGCGCTGGCCTTCGCCGGACGATTCGTCGCGGTTCAGGATCACGCCCGGCACGCGCTGCAGCGATTCGGCGACGTTCGCCTCCGGGAATTTGCCGATGTCCTCGGCGACGATGGAATCGCGTACGCCGATGGCCTGGGCTTTGAGGTTGAGCGCCTTCTGGAGGCTGGAGCGGAAACCGGTGACGACCACGGTTTCGACTTTGTCCTGGGCGGCGGGTGGGGCGGCCGGGGTGGTCGAAGGGGGGGCTGCTTCACCGCTGGCGGTTGCCGGCGTCTCCTGTGCCAACACCCCCGGGGTGTACATGGCGGCCAGCGCCAACGCCACCATCGTCTCCAATGTCTTCTTTTTCATTTTTATCCTCAGTGTTTGATTTCTGGGTCGCCTAGGCCGTCTCTTGCCTGGCAGAGTCAAGACTAGTCACTTAGCAAACACTGAGCAACCTGCGGCCGGGGGGCCGTCGACCGGAAGTTAAACGGTTTCCGCAGGGGAAGAATTCGGCGGTTTCCCTCTTGGCGCGTGGGGCGAGGGGGAGCGGGTGACTTGCAAGGTCGAGTAGGGAATTGTCATAAAAGTCACAAACAATCACCAAGATGATTATTTTCGCGTGGTGCTATTCCCACTTCGTATAGGCGGACGCAATTTTTCTATACGACTTGTGGAAAAAAACTGACGCTTCGACCACGGCGATGATTCGCCCCAGGCGCCCGCCGCGCGCCGGACGGTAAATTTCAGTCGGCCGTTTGGTGATTTTCGCACTTGCGACACCGTTGTGATCAATACAAAATTATCCGCCTGTAATCACAGGAACCGTCCCATGAAACTGCTTTCACTCCGCCCCGCGTCGACGGTGCTTGCCTTCGCCTTCACCGTCTCCTTCACCTGCGCCGTCCATGCCGCGCCCCTCGTCACCCTCGATCGCAGCGGCGCCTGGGTAGCGGTGCAAGCCTATGGCCCGAACATCGTCCACGTCTCCATCGCCGCCGACAAGGCCGAAGCGCTCAAGGCGCCGGGTTATGGCATCATCGCCGAGCACGCGGACGCCAGCGCCTTCAAGCACACGGCCGGCGCCGACGGCGACACCTTCGCCTCGCCCGCGCTGACGCTGCATGTCAACGCCGCGCCGGCGCCGCGCGTGCCGAGCACCGGGGAGAAGTACTTCGCGCCGCAACTGGCGCCGGTCGGCCTTCAAGTCAAGAACGCCAAGGGCGAGACCATCCTCAGCATGAACAGCTGGGAGATGTCGCCGCAGACGGTCAACACCGAAAAGACCTACCAGGTGGGCGCCGCCTTCGCCGCGCCGGCCGACGAGCATTACTACGGCATGGGCCAGAACCAGGAATCGACGGGCGCGCTGGACCTGCGCGGCCGCACCATCGACTGCGCCCACTGGTACGACGCGCCGGCCGGCGAGACGGTCTGCGTGCCGTTCATGGTCAGCTCCAAGTCCTATGGCATCGTCTGGGACAACCCGTCGGCCACGCGTTTCGTCGCCGGTATCAACGGCCGCACGGTGTTCCAGTCCAAGGTGGGGGAGCGCGTCAGCTTCTTCGTCATCACCGGCGACAAGCCCGAGGCGCTGTATTCGGGCTATGCGCGCTTGACCGGCAAAACGCCGATCCCTCCGAAGGCGGCGTTTGGCCTGATCCAGTCCAAGGCGCGCTACGACAGCCAGGACCTGATGCTGCGCGTGGCCAAGACCTACCGCGAGAAGAAGTACCCGCTGGACGTGATGGTGCTGGACTGGTTCTACTGGACGCGCATGGGCCAGATGGACATCAACCCGGCCGAGTTCCCGGACCCGGACGGCATGAACAAGCAGCTGCACGACATGGGCATGCAGTCGATCATCTCGATCTGGCCGCGCTACGAGACGTCGGGCCGCTACTTCAACGAACTCGATGCCAAGGGCTATCTGCTCAAGGACAAGGACGGCAAGACCGTCGACGGCCTGCCGTTCCGCTCCGACCGCACCGGCGGCTTGATCGACCCGACCAATCCGGCCGCGCGCGCATGGTTCTGGCAAAAGGCGCGCGACAATATCCTGTCGCGCGGCTTCGATTATCCATGGCTCGACGAGACCGAGCCTGACCTGGTGCCGGACGGCTTCTTCTACTCGATCGGTTCGGGCGACCGCTATCACAACCTGTTCCCGCTGCTGCACGTGGAAGGCGTGGCGCAGGGTATGCGCGCCTGGAAGCCGAACAAGCGCGTGCTGATCCTGTCGCGCGCCGCGTATCTCGGTTCGCAGCGCACCGGCGCGTTGTTCTGGTCCTCGGACATCCATCCAAGCTGGGAAGCGCTGGCGCGCCAGATTCCGACCGGCTTGAACATGACCGCGTCCGGCATCGCCTACTGGGGCAACGACATCGGCGGCTGGCAGGGACTGCCGCAGACCACCACGGCCACCAAGGCGCCGCTGCTCGATCCGTCCGACGCGCGCGACGTGATCGGCCAGTATCACGACTATCCCGAGTTGTTCACGCGCTGGTTCCAGTACGGTACCTTCCTGCCGACATTGCGCGTGCACGGCGACCGCAAGGCCAATGAGCTGTGGTCCTTCGGCCGCGCGGCCGAGACCATCCTGGCCGACTACGACCGTCTGCGCTATCGGCTGATTCCGTATCTGTATTCGAGCGCCAAGACCACCTACGACACCGGCGCGCCTTTCATGCGGCCGCTGTGGATGGACTTCGCCGGCGATCCGAATGTCGCCAATATCGGCACCGAATACATGTTCGGCCCGGCCTTCCTGGTGGCGCCGGTGACCGAGCAGGGACAGACGCAAAAGGATGTCTATCTGCCGGCGGGCGCCGATTGGTACGACTACTGGACCAACCAGAAATTCAGCGGCGGCCAGTGGGTCAAGGTGGCGGCGCCGATCGAGCGGATACCGGTGTTCGTCAAGGCCGGATCGATCGTGCCGGTCGGTGCGGACATCCAGTCGACGGCGACCAAGCAGGCGATCACCGCCATCCATGTCTACCCGGGCAAGGATGGGGAGTTCAACCTGTATGACGACGATGGCGCCAGCTACGACTACGAGAAAGGCAAGGGCGCGACCACCACCACCTTGCGCTGGAACGACGCCACGCAGAGTTTGAGCGCCAGTGACAAGGCGTTGGTGAAGCTGGTGAAGGTGATCGGCAAGTAAGTCCGGACGCGCTTCGTGATTTTCGCATGGGCCGCTGGCGGCTCATGGCCGATTACGCTGCGCTAATCCGCCCTACGTGTTTTCCGGTGTCTATCGGGTCGCTGTCCTCCGGTTCATCCCGGGCCGACAGCGCGCGCAATTCCTCTTCCGTCGATTCGCCGTTCAGCACGCGGTGCATGCGATCGCGGTCCAAGGCGCCGACCCATTGGGCGATCGCCATCGTGCCCACCGCGTTGCCGATGGTGTTGGTGATGGCGCGCGCTTCGGACATGAAGCGGTCCACGCCGAGCAGCAGCACCATGCCGGCGACCGGGATGTTGCCCAGCGAGGCGAGCGTCGCCGCCAGCGTGATGAAGCCGGAGCCGGTCACGCCAGCCGAACCCTTGGACGTCAGCATCAGCACCCCCAGCACCACCAGTTGATCGGTCACGGTCAGCGGCGTATTGGTGGCCTGGGCGATGAAGATGGCGGCCATCGTGTAGTAGATGCACTGGCCGTCCGGGTTGAAGGTGACGCCGGACGGTATCACCAGGCCCACCACCGGCTTGGATACGCCCACATGTTCCAGCTTGCGCATCAACTGCGGCACCACCGATTCGGATGAACTGGTGCCCAGGACGGTGAACAGCTCCTCCTTGATATAGCGCAGGAACTTCCACAGGCTGAAGCCCGACACGCGCGCCACCAATCCCAGCACCACGAACACGAACGCCGCGCAGGTGAGGTACATGCTGCCCATCAGCTGGCCCAGCGAGACCAGTGAACCGAGTCCGTATTTGCCGACCGTGAAGGCGATGGCGCCGAACGCCGCCAGGGGCGCGACGCGCATGATCATGGTGACCATGATGAACATGCTGTTGCAGAAGGCGTCGAGGAAGTCGACCACCGGTTTGGCGCGGCGCCCCATGTGCGACAGCGCGATGCCGAACATGGTGGCGAACACCAGGATTTGCAGGATATCGTTCTTGGCCAGCGCGTCGATGACGCTGGAGGGGATCATATGCAGCAGGAAGTCGGTGAAGCCGCCGGATTTGCTGGCCGCCGCCGTGTAGTTGGCGATGCTGGAGGTGTCGAGCGTCTTGACGTCGATGTTCATGCCCGCGCCGGGCCTGGCGACGTTGACCACCACGAGCCCCAGCAGCAGGGCGAAGGTGGACATCACCTCGAAGTAGATCAAGGCGCGCACGCCGACCCGTCCCAGTTCCTTCATGCTCTCCATCTTGGCGATGCCGAGTACCACCATCGCGAAGATGACGGGCGCGAACACCATTTTGATCAGGCGGATGAAGGCGTCGCCGAGGGGTTTGAAGTCGGTGCCCAGTTGTGGATGGAAAAAGCCCAGCAACCCGCCGGCGATCACGCCGATCAGGACCTGGACGTATAGCTTTCCAAAGAAGCGCTTATACATGGTGGAGTCTCCTGTTATGTTGTGCTGCGTCGGGCACGCCCCGCCTGGGCTCTGATGGCCGGTCGGGGCGCTGACTCGGGGAGGGGCTTAGGCGGCGCGGCGCTCCTCGGCGCCGAGGATGGCGCACACGGCGTCTGTCACCTGGGCGGTGGTGGCGGCGCCTCCGAGGTCGCGCGTGTGCAGCGCGGGGTCGGCGGTGACGGCTTCCACCGCCCGCATCACGCGAGCGGCCGCGTCATGCTCGCCCAGATGCTCCAGCAGCATCACCACCGACCAGAAGGTGCCGACCGGATTGGCCAGGCCCTTGCCCATGATGTCGAAGGCGGAACCGTGGATCGGTTCGAACATCGACGGGTAGCGGCGCTCGGGATCGATGTTCCCGGTCGGCGCGATGCCCAGGCTGCCGGCCAGCGCCGCCGCCAGGTCGCTCAGGATGTCGGCGTGCAGGTTGGTGGCGACGATGGTGTCTAGCGTGGCGGGGCGGTTGACCATGCGCGCGGTGGCCGCGTCCACCAGTTCCTTGTCCCATTGGACGTCCGAGAAGTCGCGCGACACTTCCAGCGCGATCTCGTCCCACATCACCATCGCGTGGCGCTGGGCGTTGCTCTTGGTGATGACCGTCAGCAGCTTGCGCGGGCGCGATTGCGCCAGCTTGAAGGCGAAGCGCAGGATGCGTTCGACGCCGACGCGCGTCATCATCGAGACGTCGGTGGCCGCCTCGATCGGGTGGCCCTGGTGCACGCGGCCGCCGACGCCAGAGTATTCGCCCTCCGAGTTCTCGCGCACGATGACCCAGTTCAGGTCCTCCTGCTTGCAGCGCTTGAGCGGGCCGTCGATGCCGGGCAGGATGCGGGTGGGGCGCACGTTGGCGTATTGGTCGAAGCCCTGGCAGATCTTCAGGCGCAGGCCCCACAGGGTGATGTGGTCGGGGATGTCGGGATCGCCGGCGGAACCGAACAGGATGGCGTCCTTGCCGCGCAGGGCGTCGAGGCCATCGGCCGGCATCATCACGCCGTGCTTGCGGTAATAGTCGCCGCCCCAGTCGAAGTCCTCGAACTCGAAGCGGAAGGCGCTGCCGTTGGCGGCGAGGGCGGCCAGTACCTGGCGGCCGGCGGGAACGACCTCCTTGCCGATGCCGTCTCCTGGAATGGTGGCGATGTGATAGGTCTTCATGTGCTGTCTCCTGTTGAAATGGCGGGGGTGGGAGCCACTCTAACGGGTGGACGGCGCCGCGTTGACGGTCTAAACTCAATCCATTGTTAACCTAAAACTCCACAATCGACCATGAGCAGCGGATTCCAGCCGGCCGAATTGGGCTTCATCGTTTCCCTGGCCAGCGCGGGCAGCCTGAGCGCCGCCGCGCGGGAACTGGGCATCACCACATCGGCGGTCAGCAAGCGCCTCGCCATCATCGAGGCGCGCGTCGGCGTGCCGCTGGTGAACCGCACCACCCGGCGCATGAGCATGACGCCCGAGGGCGAAGTGCTGCTGGAGCACGCGCGCCGCATCCTGGGCGAGATCGCCGATCTCGATCAGCTGTTGACGTCCTCGCAGGGCGTGCCGAAAGGGCAGCTGCGGGTCAACGCCACCCTGGGCTTCGGGCGGTTGCACATCGCGCCGGCGATTTCCCGCTACGTGCTGCGCTATCCCGAAGTGGACGTGCAGTTGCAACTGTCGGTCGATCCGCCGGCGCTGACCGACGACCAGTTCGACGTCTGCATCCGCTTCGGCGCGCCGTCCGATGCGCGCGTGATCGCCAGGCGGCTGGCGCCGAACCGGCGCCTGTTGTGCGCCTCGCCGAAGTACCTGGCGCAGCGCGGCGAACCGAAATCGCCCGCTGAATTGAGGCGCCATAACTGCATCTGCATCCGCCAGGGCGACGAGGCGTATGGCGTGTGGCGCTTGTTCTCGGGCCGTGAGTCCGAGCGCGACGCGCAGGCGGTCAAGGTGCGCGGCAACCTGACCACCAACGACGGCGAGATCGCCGTCAACTGGGCGCTGGATGGCCACGGCATCCTGATGCGCGCCGAGTGGGACATCGAGCGCTATCTGGAATCGGGGCGGCTGGTGCAGGTGCTGCCGGGCCTGCGCACGCCCGACGCCGACATCTACGCCGTTTATCCGCAGCGGCACCAGCTGTCGGCGCGGATCAGGACCTTTGTCGAGTTCCTGGGGGAGACGTTTGAAAGGTTCGAGTGAGGCGCCGCCGCAACGCCCGGTAAAATCTTGATCAATCTCAATAGCCTGCCCCGCATAGATCAATACTATTTCTACGCGGCTAGAACATCGATGCCGATCCATCCACAGATAAAACAGGAGGCATACGATGGACGCAAGCGCGGGCGAGAAGATTGTTCAACTGGGATCGTATGCGGCGGACGGTTGCTGGGATTGGTGGGGCTATAGCAGCAAGGATGCCAAATCGCTTTTCTATTCGCGTGACGCGGTCCAGATCAAGGCCATCCACGCCATGCTCGACCGCCTTTGCGCTTGAGTCCACCAGGAGGATGTCATGACCAAGTTCCCCGTTTCCGTCGGCGTGAAAGCCGGCGCCGCGTCTGACCCCGCAGCCGAGTCCGAGGCGCTCGCCTCGAGCGCGCTGACGTCCGTCGCCCACGCGCTGACCACGCACAGGCTGGCGAAAAAATATGCCGCGAACATGGCCAACAACGGCGCCCTGTCGCTGGCCCTGGCGACGCGGCTGTGGGACCCCGAGGTCTGGAGCGAGTCGATGCAACTACAAGCGGCCATCGTGCGCCGCCTGCAGTTACAGGGCAAGGATTGGCGCACCGGTTGCACGGTGTTGCTGCAAGACTACGGGCAGCTGCGGCAGGCCAACACCATGTCCAAGCTGCTGGAGAAGCAGTGCAATCTGTCGTCGCAATTTGCCCAGTTGCTGGGCAACCAGGCCACGAATTTCGTCGCGCTGCTGGAAAATATCGATGTGGACTCTGGCTATTGGGCGAGCCAGAAGACGGACGCGCCGCTGGATTGACCACTTCAATAACGTTGAAGAGGCAACTAACGAGCTGCTGGCATACAACGACGCCGTTATCAGTGCGATCACTTGGATAGAGTTGGCTTGTAAGTTTAACGACACTGACAAGCAAGCCTTTGCGGCAATGCTGGCGGCGGCTGGTATCCGGGTCGTGCCGCCGCGCGCTTGAACACATCGCGGAGTGCCGAGCGATCGGACCGGCAAAGAAAAAGCCGCTGAACCTTTCGGATCAGCGGCTTATCGAATTCTTGGTGGTGATAGGTGGACTTGAACCACCGACCCCAGCATTATGAATGCTGTGCTCTAACCAACTGAGCTATATCACCTGCAACGCCCAGCATTATCGGGGTTGGACTTTGGACTGTCAAGGGCGGGCCAAAGATTTTTCTAAAAAAGTGCATGCAAGCGCGTGGCTGTCGCTAAAACGTTAGCATATTGGTATCCTGATGTCAGGACTATCAGCGTATAACGAAATGGAGATGGTATGGCCACCAATATTTTTGTGAATCTGCCTGTGCGGGACTTGCCGAAATCGGTGCGGTTCTTTACCCATCTGGGCTACTCGTTCAACCAGCATTACACGGACGAGGGCGCCACTTGCATGATCGTCGCCGAGAACATCTTCGTCATGCTGCTGACCGAGGAGCGCTTCAAGACCTTCACGCCCAAGCCGGTCAGCGACGCGCATACCTCGACCGAGGTGCTGGTATGCCTGCAGGTGGCGTCGCGCGACCAGGTGACGGCGCTGGTCAACAAGGCGATCGAGGCCGGCGGCAGCGCGTACAAGGAGCCGCAGGATCACGGTTTCATGTACGGCCACGGCTTCCAGGACCTTGACGGCCATCTGTGGGAAATCATTTATATGGATACGGCGCCGCCGACCACGTGACGGGCGTAACGGTCTATCCCAGCTTTTCGGCGATTTGCGCCAGCATGGCGCCGGCCGGATCGGGCGCCAGGCAGTCCAGCGCCACGCGCTCCGGCATGGAGCGCAGCCACGTCAATTGGCGCTTGGCCAGCTGGCGCGTGGCGATGATGCCGGTCTCGCGCATGGTCGCGTAGTCGATGGTCCCGTCCAGATACTCCCACGCCTGCCGGTAGCCGACGCAGCGCATCGACGGCAGCCCCGGATGCAGGTCGCCGCGCCGGCGCAGCACTTCCACCTCGGTGATCAGATTGCCGTCTTCCGATTCCTCCAGCATGATGTCGAAGCGGCGCGCGATGCGGTGGTGCAGCACCGCGCGGTCTGACGGCTCCAGCGCGAACGACAGTAGCTCGAACGGCAGTTCGGTCTTTTCTCGCAACGCCAGCAGCTCCGACATCGGTTTGCCGCTCAGGGCGCAGATCTCCAGCGCGCGCTGGATGCGCTGGGCGTCGTTGGGGGCCAGCCGCGCCGCCGTTTCCGGGTCGAGCGCGGCCAGCCTGGCGTGCATCGCCGGCCAGCCTATGCGCGCCGCGTCCTCTTCCAGTTCCACACGCAAGGCGGGATCCGCGCCCGGCAGGTCGTCCAGGCCATCGGCCAGCCCTTTGAAGTACAGCATGGTGCCGCCGACCAGCAGGGGCAGGTTGCCACGCGCGACGATCTCGTCGACCAGCCGCAGGGTATCGGTGCGGAACTGCGCCACCGAATACGCATCGAGCGGGTCGAGGATGTCGATCAGGTGATGCGGCGCGGCGGCGCGTTCCTCGCGCGTGGGTTTGGCGGTGCCGATGTCCATGCCGCGATACACCAGCGCCGAATCGACGGAGATGATCTCGGACGGGATGCGCTGCGCGATCGCCAGCGCCGACGCGGTCTTGCCGGACGCCGTCGGTCCCATGATGGCGACCGCCAACGGCTTTGAAACAGGTGCGTTCATCTTATTGGCCGCGCAGGAAGAGCTTGTCGAGCGCGCCGATTTCCACCTGCACCCAGGTCGGGCGGCCATGGTTGCACTGGTCGGCGCGCTCCGTCGTTTCCATCTGGCGCAGCAGGGCGTTCATTTCCTGGGTCGACAGGATGCGGTTGGCGCGCACCGCCGTGTGGCAGGCGAGGGTGCCGAGCAGTTCGTTCTGGCGCTCGATCAGCACGCGCGAGCCGCCGAATTCGCGCACGTCGCGCAGCACGTCGCGCGCCAGCGTCTGGGCGTCGGCGTTTTTCAGCAGCACCGGCACGGAGCGCACCGCCAGGGTGGTCGGCGACAGCGCGGCGATGTCGAAGCCCAGCGCCTTCAAGGTCTCCTGGTGTTCCTGCGCGGTGCCCACTTCCACCGCGTCGGCGTAGAAGGTGACGGGGATCAGCAGCGGCTGCACCTGCATCTCCTCGCCGGCGACGCGGCTCTCCAGCGCGTTCTTCAACTGTTCGTACAGGATGCGTTCGTGCGCGGCGTGCATGTCGACCAGCACCAGGCCCTTGGTGTTCTGCGCCAGGATGTAGATGCCGTGCAGCTGCGCCAGCGCGAAGCCGAGCGGGAACTCCTCCTGCGCCATGGCGGCGGCGGACACCGTGAACGGGCTGGCCTGCGGCAGCGCCATATCCGCTTCGGCGCGGTAGCCGTCGATGCGGCCGGCGCCGCCGAACAGCGCGCCGTACCTCTCTGTGCTCTGGGCGACGCCGCCCTCGTTGCCGCCAAAGCGCGGCGCGCCGAAGCCGCCGCCGGCGCTGAAACCGCCGGAGCCGGAACCGCCTATGCCGCCGGTGTCGCCATTGCGCGACCCGAACGGCGACGGCGAGAAGGTAGGGGAGTAGTCGGGCGCCAGCAGCGGGCCGAACGAGGTTTGTTCGCCGCGCCAGGTCGCACTGCCCAGGCTTTCGGCCGCCGGCAGCGGCGATGGCACGCTGCCGTGCGACGTGGCCGATGTCGCCGCCAGCGCGCGCTGCACCGCGTGGAAGACGAATTGGTGGACCGCGCGGCTGTCGCGGAAGCGCACTTCGATCTTCGACGGGTGGACGTTGACGTCGACCAGCGCCGGATCGAGTTCGAGCGCCAGCACATACGAGGGGAAGCGGTCGCCGTGCAGCACGTCCTGGTAGGCGGCTTTGACCGCGTGCACCAGCACCTTGTCGCGCACGAAGCGTCCGTTCACATAGAAGAACTGGCCGTCGGCGCGCGCCTTGGAGGCGGTCGGCAGGCCGGCGTAGCCGTGCAGGCGCAGCGCGCCAGCCCTTTCGTCGATCGGCAGGCGCGCCTCGGCGAAGCCGTCGCCGAGGATGTGGGCGCTGCGCTTGGCCATCTCGCTGACGTTCCAGTGGTCGATGGTGCGGCCGTTGTGACTGAGCGAGAACGAGACGTCGGGCCGCGCCAGCGCGATGCGGCGCACGACTTCGGCGCAGTGGCCGAATTCGGTCTGTTCGGACTTGAGGAACTTGCGGCGCGCCGGCGTGTTGAAGTACAGGTCCTGCACGTCGATGGTGGTGCCCAGGGCGCCGGACGACGGCGACACGGTGCCGTTGTGCGAGCCGACGATTTCCCACGCGTGCGCGGCGTCGGCGGTGCGCGAGGTCAGGGTGATGGCGGCCACCGAGGCGATCGACGCCAGCGCCTCGCCTCGGAAGCCGAGCGTGCCGACGTTTTCCAGGTCGTTCAGGGACGCGATCTTCGAGGTCGCGTGCCGGGCCAGCGCCAGCGGCATCTGCTCGGGCGGGATGCCGCGGCCGTTGTCGGTGATGGCGATGCGTTTGACGCCGCCTTCCTCCAGCCGCACGGTGATCTGCGTGGCGCCGGCGTCGAGGGCGTTTTCCAGCAGCTCCTTGACGACGGCGGACGGCCGCTCGACCACCTCGCCGGCGGCGATCTGCGAAATCAGCTGGTCGGGCAGGGCCTGGATCGGGCGGGGGGCTGCGGGGGAGAGGGTTTGGGTGTCTGGCGCGTTCATCCGAGGGATTATAACGCCGGGCGCTCGCGCACCGGTATCGGCGCGTTGCACAGCTCCACGTAGTTGGGCGAGAACTTGTTCCATGGCCCGCCGCGATTGCGCTGGGCCTCGATCACTTGCTTGTAAATCGGCGCCTCGCTGCGCATCACCTCCAGGTTGCTGCGCTCGGCCTCCGGCACGTCGGCCGCCAGACGCACCGATTTGATCGGCGTCCTGGCCTCGTTCGCACCATAGAAGCCCATCGCCTCGCCGCCGCGCGGCTGCGTCGCCAGCAGCGCCATGCCCGACACCACCCGTCCGATGACCGTCACGTTGCGGTCCAGGTGGCGCGGCGCGTGGCCGTTGACGGCGTACAGCTCGGCGCCGTTGCCGCTGTCGGTGTCGTTGTCGCGGCCGATGCCGACCATGCCGTAGCAGTGGGCCAGCCAGGTGGTTTTGGTCTTCGGATCGCGTCCGACCGGGAAGCCGTTGGAGTGGCCGATCTGCGGCGCGTAGCCGTCGAAGTCCATCTGGCGCACAAAATGCTTATCGTTGGACATGGGGACGGTGAATTCGGCCGTCACCTTGGCTTTGGCGGTGCCGAGCGGCTTGGGTTTTGTTTCGGCGTCCGGATCGCCCCACTGCGCCACGTAGTTGTCCTGCGAGCGCAGCACGGCCAGGCCGTCGAAGTACTTTTCGCCGACCAGGGTCTTGAGGTTGGCGATGCTGCGGGGCGCGAAGTCGGGCGCCAGCTCGATCACGACGCGCCCCGACGGCAGTTCCATGTACAGGGTGTTGTTCGGGTCCAGCGGCCGCCAGTCGGCCGGTTTGGACTGTTTGACCAGATCGCCGGCGCTCGGCCTGGCCGGCAGGTCGGCGGCCGTGGCCGTCAGCACGGTGAACGCGGCGAGGGGGAGCGCATAAGTACAAGTACGTAGAAAACGGGTCGGGGACATCCAGAATCTCCTTGGTTGGACGTATCCGCTTGCTGCGGGCACGCGGACGATTGTAAACTGGTTAAGAGGGTCTGGAAACTTCGACCTTTCGCGGCATTGGTGGTGTATGATTCCGGCGCACACTTTATGGGAAGAATATGGATTTTATGCAATTCTTTGACATGATCCTTCATGTCGACAAAACATTGGAAGTGATCATTCAACAATACGGCACCCTGGTTTACGCCGTGCTGTTCGCCATCATTTTTTGCGAAACCGGGCTGGTGGTGCTGTTTTTCTTCCCAGGTGACACGCTGTTGTTCATCGCCGGCGCGCTGTGCGCGGTGGGCGAGATGAATCTTCCCCTGCTGATGTTCCTGTTGATTACGGCGGCGGTCACCGGCAACACGCTCAATTACTGGATCGGCGAGGCCATCGGCCAGAAGGTCTTCACCCACGACTACCGCTGGCTGAACAAGGACGCCTTGCACAAGACGCACGAGTTCTTTGAAAAGCACGGCGGCAAGACCATCGTGCTGGCGCGTTTCGTTCCCGTGGTGCGCACCTTCGCGCCGTTCGTGGCCGGCGTGTCCGACATGACGCATACGCGCTTCCAGCTGTACAACATCACCGGCGCGGTGCTGTGGGTGGTGCTGTTGACCACCGCCGGCTATTTCTTCGGCAACATCCCGTTGGTGCGCGACCATCTGACCGAAATCGTCATGGTCGGCGTCGGCGTGGCCGTGGTGCCGATGTTGCTGGGTGGCGCCTGGAAACTGGGCCGCCGCGTGCTGGGCCGCTAAGCCGCATCCCGCCTCGATCCTTCCCTGTGTCAGGCACGCCGCGCGCTCCGCGCGGTGTGCCGCTGTAGAAATCCCTCAGAAATAATTCTCCCTGCCAACGCGGCACATCTCAAGTTTTGCCCAAATGCATCCGTAAACCAGTATGTAAGTCTTTTATTCTGGAAACTCATGCGTACCGTGCCCGCCCTGCTCACCCTGATTGCCTGCTGCTGCGTCGTCACGAGCGCCGGCGCCGCAACCGATCCGCTCATTTCGCCTTCGGCGAAATCCCCGATCGCCGGTGTGGGGGGCGTGCGCGCCGGCGCGGCCGGTGCCGTCGGTGCGTCGGCCGCCGCTGGCGCCTCCAGCGCGTCCAGCGCATCGTCGCCGGCCCGCAAGCCGACCGAGGCCGACGCGGAGGCCGAACTGTCGGCCAAGATCGCCGCCCGCCTGGCCATCATGCGCGCCAACCAGCAGGCCCGGGCCGCCGCCGCGGCCAAGGCCAAGAAGGCGGCCGCCGTGGCCGCCGCCGCGCCGCCGCCGGCGCCCAAATTCTTCAGCAACACCTGGTCCTACGAGGGCGAGACCGGTCCCGCCAACTGGGGCAAGATCAATCCCGCGTGGGCCAAATGCGGCAGCGGCAACCGCCAGTCGCCGATCGATATCCGCGACGGCATGAAGGTCGAGCTGGAACAGATCACTTTCGACTACCACCCGTCCACCTTCAACGTGACCGACAACGGCCACACGGTGCAGGTGATGGTCGGCGGCGGCAATTTCCTCACGGTGCAGAACCGCATGTATGAACTGATCCAGTTCCATTTCCACCGGCCGTCGGAGGAACGCATCAACGGCAGGGGCTACGAGATGGTGGTGCACCTGGTGCACAAGGACGGGGAGGGCCGCATCGCCATGCTGGCGCTGCTGCTGGAGCGCGGCAAGCCGCAGCCGGTGATCCAGACGGTGTGGAACAACCTGCCGCTGGAAAAGCTGGAGACCTTGGCGCCGGCGGTGGTGCTCGACCCGATGGAGCTGCTGCCGGCGCGGCGCGACTACTTCACCTTCATGGGATCGATGACGACGCCGCCCTGCCAGGAGGGCGTGCTGTGGCTGGTGATGAAGGAGCCGGTTCAGGCCTCGCCGGCCCAGCTGGCGCTGTTCAGCCGCCTCTATCCCTTGAATTCGCGGCCGATCCAGCCGGGCTCCGGCCGCATCATCAAGGAATCGAACTGATTCAGTCGGCGCAGATGCGGTGCTTGCCGGTCCAGGCGGCGCCGGCTTCCAGCGGCCGCTGGTCCACGCGCGCCGGCTCGATGCAGACGAAGCGCAGGTACTCGTCGTCGGCCAGGTCGACCAGCGCGGCCGCATCGGCCTGACCCGGATTCCACACCACCCATTCGCTGAAACCCTGCTGGTCCAGCCGCAGCGTGGCGTTGGCCGTGTTCAGCGTGAGCGACGGCGTCGATTGGTACAGGCGGTCGTGCTTCTCGGTGAAGTGCAGCGCCGGATGCTCCTGCGTGGCCGTGTTCAGATGGTGGTCGGTGTACCGCTGGTGCTGCAGGCCGCTGATGCTGGTGGCGCTCAGGTGGCCGACGTCGTAATAGGTGTGCAGCGCCACGCCGAACGGGAAGGCCTGCGTACCGCTGTTGCGGACCGTGAACCCGGCGTCGAGCGCGTCGCCGTGCAGGGTGAAGCGCAAGGTCAGCTCGAAGGCGTGCGGCCACGCTTGCGCGTGTTCCGCTTCCAGATCGTCCTGATCGAGGCTGAACTCCAGGAAGGAGTGGCCGCCGTCGCCGCCACTGTCGGTCAGGCGCCAGGTGCTGACGCGGGCGAAGCCGTGGCGCAGGCCCGGGCCGCGCACATTAAACTGCGGGAAGATGACCGGCACGCCGCCGCGTATCGCCTTGCTGCCGTCGAGCGGCGTTTGCGCACTGACGAACAGGCGCTCCTTGCCGTCGCCGGTTTTCCAGGACAGCAGATGGGCGCCGAACAGCGACACCGTCGCTTGCGCGCCATCGGCGGCGGTGAGTCGCACGGCGGGCAGCGCGCCGAATTCTGTCATCGTAACTACAGCCATGGTTCTTCCGTTTGGTTGATGTGTTTGGGATGGTTCAGGTCAGCCGGTTCTTCGCCAGCGGCGGATTCTTGGCGAAATAGCGCCGTATGCCTTTGACGATGGCGTTGGCCATCTGGTTCTGGTAGCCGTCGTCGAGCAGCTTGGCCTCTTCCTCGGGATTGGAGATGAAGGCCGTCTCGATCAGGATGGACGGGATGTCGGGCGCCTTGAGCACCGCGAAGCCGGCCTGCTCGACCGAGCCTTTGTGCAGGCGGTTGATGCCGCCGATCTCGCCCAGCACCGATTTGCCCAGCTTCAGGCTGTCGTTGATCTGCGCCGTGGTGGACAGGTCGAACAGCACGCTGGCCAGTTGGCGGTCGTGGTTCTTGACGTTGACGCCGCCGATGGTGTCGGCCTGGTTCTCCTTGTCCGCCAGCCAGCGCGCGGCGGTCGAGCTGGCGCCTTTTTCCGACAGCACGAACACCGACGAGCCGCGCGCGGACGGCTGCACGAAGGCGTCCGCGTGGATCGACACGAACAGGTCGGCCTGCACCTTGCGCGCTTTCTCCACGCGTTTTCCGAGCGGGACGAAGTAGTCGCCATCGCGCGTCAGCATCACGCGCATGTTGGGCGCTTCCTCCAGCTTGGCCTTGAGACGCTTGGCGATGGCCAGCACGATGTCTTTTTCCTTGCTGCCGTTCTTGCCGGAGGCGCCGGGGTCTTCGCCGCCATGCCCGGGGTCGAGGGCGATGGTGATCATCCGCACCACGTTGTTCTTGTCCGCTTTGTCGGCCTTGTCTGCGGCCTTGGCCTGGGCCTCGGCGGTCTTGACCTGGTTGCGCAGTTCGTCGCGCGGCTCGGCCTTCATGTCCGGTTTCAGCGCTTCGAGCTGCTCGCGCGGTGTCGGGGCGTTGGCGGCCATCTCCGCCTCGCCCGGTTTGAGCGGCGGCATGTCGCCTTTCGGCGTGCTGCCCGTGGCCGCCGACGACGATTCCGGCGGCGGTTTGCCGTCGCTTGACCAGTTGCCCTTTTCGATCATCGCGGCGATCGGGTCGACTTCCTTGACCGGATACAGGTCGAAGATCAGCCGGTCCTTGTAATTACCGGCCGGCGGCAGGGTGAAGACCTGCGGCCGCACCTCTTCCTTCAGGTCGAACACCAGGCGCACCACGTTGGGCCGGTTCTGGCCCACGCGCACCTGCTTGATGTACGGGTCGTTGGACTGGATCTTGGCGACCAGGCTTTTGAGCGTCGGATTGAGCTCCAGGCCTTCAATGTCGACCACCATGCGTTCCGGGTCCTTGACGATGAAATGGGTGGCCTTGAGGACGGCGTCGTTTTCCAGCGTGACGCGGGTGTAGTCGTCGGCCGGCCACACGCGCACGGCCAGGATCTGCGCGGCGCTGGCGCGCAGCGGCGCGGCGAGCGAGGTCACGGACAGCATCAGGGTGGCGCCGGCCTTCAGGACGGTGCGCCGCGAGACGGCGGGAGTGGACCCCGCGCTCACATGTTGGGAGCGAATTTGAGTCTTTGAAGGCATGAGTTACCCAGGGCGGTGGACGCCTGCAATTCTACATCACGGCCGTTGCCGGCCACGGTCAGATACAGGTCGATATCGGGCGGCGGCAGCACGCGGTCGGCCTTTTCGGGCCATTCGACGATGCAGATGTTGTCCCCGTTGAAGTCTTCACGGAAGCCGGCGTCGAGGAATTCCTCGGGGCTGCCCATGCGGTAAAGGTCGAAATGGATGACGCCCACGGCGCGGCCGCCCAGTTCAATTCGATATGGTTCCGACAAGGTGTAGGTCGGGCTTTTGACGGTGCCGGCGTGGCCCGCCGCGTGCAGCAGGGCGCGGGTGAGGGCGGTCTTGCCTGCCCCCAGGTCGCCGTGCAGGTAGATCGTCAGTCCCGGCGCCAGCGCGCGCGCCAGGGCCGAGCCCAGGGCGGCGGTCGCGGCTTCGTCGTGGAGATGGGCTGTGAAGTGCTGCATCGAATAGAATGTCATGTTGGTTGAATCGCTAGCCATTGTAACCGCCCGCGTCCCTCTCAAACCACTGATGTCCTTGCCAGAATCCAATTTAGCCGAACTCGCCCTCAGCATCAAGCGCTGGGGTGTGGAGCTGGGCTTCGCCGAAATCCGCATCACCGACATCGACCTCAGTCATGCCGAGGCGGGACTGCGGGCGTGGCTGGACGCCGGCATGCATGGTGAAATGGACTACATGGCCGCCCACGGCATGCTGCGCGCCCGCCCCGCCGAACTGGTGCCCGGTACGGTGCGCGTGATCAGCGCGCGCATGAACTATCTGCCGAGGGAGGCGGAAACCGGCCTGGAGGCGGCCCCGGAAGGGGATGATTGGCGCGAGCGCGAACGGCGCCGGCTGGGCGATCCCGGCGCCGCCGTCATCTCGGTCTACGCGCGCGGCAGGGACTATCACAAGGTGCTGCGCGCGCGCCTGCAGCAGCTGGCCGACAAGGTCAAGGCGGAAATCGGCGACTTCGGCTACCGCGTGTTCACCGATTCGGCGCCGCTGATGGAGCTGCCGCTGGCAGAGAAGGCGGGCCTGGGCTGGCGCGGCAAGCATACCTTGCTGTTGAGCCGCACCGCCGGCTCGATGTTCTTCATGGGCGAGTTCCTGGTCGACTTGCCGCTGCCGGTCGATGCGCCGACCGGCGCCCACTGCGGCCAGTGTTCGGCGTGCATCGACATCTGCCCGACGCAGGCGATCCTGGGGCCGGGCCGGCTCGACGCCCGGCGCTGCGTGTCCTACCTGACCATCGAACTGAAAAGCGCGATCCCGCTCGAACTGCGGCCGTTGATCGGCAACCGGGTGTACGGCTGCGACGACTGCCAGACCGCCTGCCCGTGGAACAAGTTCGCGCAGCGCGCGGTGCTGTCCGATTTCGACGTTCGCCATGGACTGGGCAGCGCCTCCATGGTCGAGTTGTTCGGCTGGAGCGAGGAGGACTTCAACCGCAAGATGGAGGGCAGCCCGATACGCCGCATCGGCCATGAGCGCTGGCTGCGTAATCTGGCGGTAGGCCTGGGCAACGCGGCGGCGGCCGGCGCCAGGGGCGACGTGGAGATCGTCGGCGCGCTCACGGCGCGCCTGCAGCACCCGTCTGCGCTGGTGCGCGAGCATGTCGAATGGGCTTTGGCCTGTCACACCGAAGGCTTCGCAACCCAAGCCTGAGCACTGGTCCGGCCGGCCCGATTGGGCTACACTCGTGCGGTTATTCTCCTTTAATAGGCCGATGCCCATGCAAACTTCAACCAGGTTCATAGCGCTGCTCGCCGGCGCCTCCTTCTCCCTCGCCGCGCAGGCGGTCAGCTTCGACGCATGGGCCGACAAGGTCGCCGACGCCAAGGTGCGCAGCGACCCGGAACAGGCCACGCAGAAGCAGTACTTCAGCGGCAAGGAGCAGGACGTGCTGGACCGCGCGCTGACGCCCAACACGCCGGCATACCGCAAAGACCAGGTGGCCAAGGCCAAGGCCTCGCTGAAGCAGCTGGCGGCGATCGACCAGAAGGCGTTGACGCCGCAGCAGCGCGCCAGCGCCGCCGCCATCGCCTGGAACCTGCAGGGCGTGGTCGACGCGGTGGAATTCGAGGATCACCAGTTCGTGTTCAACCAGTTCACCGGCCTGCATGTGCAGATCGTGAACTTCCTGTCGCAGCAGCATCCGATCCGCAACGAGCGCGACGTCGAAAACTATCTGGCGCGCTTGAAGTCCGTCGCCGGCAAGATCGACACCGGCATCGCGCGGGCGCAGGGCGCCGCCGGCCGTGGCTTCCTGATGCCGACCTTTATCACGCAATCGTCGATCGGGCAGCTGGACCGCTTCCTCGATGGCGGCGCGGAGAAGAACGTGCTGGTCGCCTCGCTGGTTCAGCGCATGGCGGCGTTGAAAGATGTCTCGCCGGAGCGGCAGGCCAAGTTCACCGCGGAGGCCACGGCGACCGTCAAGCAGGCCATCCTGCCGGCGTTCGAGCGCACCCGCACGCTGCTGCGGGAACAGCTGCCGCGCACCACCGACGACGCCGGCCTGTGGCGCTTGCCGAACGGCGACAAGGCCTACGCGCTCGCGCTGCGCCGCATGACCACCACCGACTACACGCCGCAGCAGATCCACGACATCGGTCTGAAGGAAGTGGCGCGCATCGAGAAGGAGATGGATGGTTTGCTGGCGTCGTTGGGTTACAAGGATGGCGGCATCAAGGAGCGCATGGTCAAGCTGGAGGCCGATTCGCAGCCGAAGGAGGCCGACCCGCGTCCGGCGATGCTGGCGCGCTACGACGCGCTGATGCGCGACGCCGAAGCGCGCGCGAAAGATTTGTTCGATGTGACGCCGAAGGCGCCGGTGGTGGTCAAGCGCGAGCCGGCGTTCACGGAGAAAACGGCGGCCGCGCATTACTCGGCGCCGGCCAAGGATGGCACGCTGCCGGGCGTTTTCTGGGCGCCGATGCCGGGACCGGATTTCCGCATCGTCGGCATGCGCACCTTGGTGTATCACGAGGCGGTGCCGGGTCACCACTTCCAGATCGCGCTGCAGCAGGAGAATATGGGCTTGCCACGTTATCGCCGCGATCGCGTGTTCGGTTCGGGATCGGCGTATGTCGAGGGCTGGGCGCTGTATGCGGAGCAGCTGGCGTCGGAAAACAAGTGGTATGACGGCGATACCGTTGGACGTTTGGGGCAGCTCGACGCGGAGCTGTTCCGCGCCAAGCGGCTGGTGGTCGATACCGGCCTGCACGCGATGAAGTGGACGCGCCAGCAGGGCATCGACTACGGCATTCCGGCGTCGGAAGTGGAGCGCTATGTGGTGATGCCGGGGCAGGCGTGCGCGTACAAGATCGGCATGATCCGCATCCTCGATCTGCGCGCGAAGGCGGAGCGGGCGTTGGGCGACAAGTTCTCGATCAAGGCTTTCCACAACACGGTGCTGCAGACGGGCGATGTGCCGTTGTCGGTGCTGGAGAAGGTGGTGGACGAGTGGATCGCCACGCAGAAGGGGTGATGCGCGTCAGGTGCCCGTTTTCTTGGGAATTTTTTGGAACGGGTGTTCGCCTGGCAGCGTGATCTTGGCCTTTGACCAGTAGGCCTCTACCGCTGCTGCATCGTTTGGATCGTAAGGCGAATCCGGGTCGTCAACCCAATTGGGGGCCCTGGCAATTGCCGCGTCAATTTGTTCTTGGGCGAAATAGGGCTCTAAAGTACTTTTGCATTTCATGTTCGTCACCGTATCTGCAAGAAATGATGCGCGCGTTGTCGGCACGTGGTGTCCAGATCATGACGACAACGTCCCCGCGAAACAGGCCCAGGCTTTTTAATCGTATTTCATGGTGACCCGCGTCGCTGTCCTCCTTGGACAGCATTGGATAGTCAAAAATGGCTTCCAGATCGGCAAAATCGATGTCGTGTTTCCGTAAGTTTTCTGGCCGTTTATTTTCGTCCCATGTGATCATCGGACGATCATGTCATCCCATGTTAGGCGGCGAGATGAGGGAAATCAAGCAAGTTGATGCGGTTTTATTTCAGCAAGCCCGCCAGCTCGACCGCTGTTTTAACCTGCATCTTGTCGAAGATGTGCGCGCGGTGAACCTCCACCGTGCGCATGCTGATGCCCAGCTGGTCGGCCACCACCTTGTTCATTTTTCCCGCCAGGATCAGGTCCAGCACTTCGCGCTCCCTCACCGACAAGGTGGCCAGGCGCGCGTGCACGGCCGCCATCTCGCCGGCCTTGCGCGAACCGGCCAGCCCTTCCTGCACCCGGTCCATCAACTGGTTGTCGTTGAACGGCTTCTCGAAGAAATCGAAGGCGCCGCGCTTCAGGGTGTCGACCGCCATCGGCACGTCGCCGTGGCCCGTCAGGAAAATCACCGGCATGCGCTGCGTCAGTCCGCGCGCGGCCAGCTGGTCGAACACCGCCACGCCGTTCATGTCCGGCATGCGCACGTCGAGCAGCACGCAGTCGCCGTCGGCGTCGAATTCGCCCATCTCCACCTGCTGCAGGAACTGCAGCGCGCCCTCGTAGGCGCGCGACGCTATCCCGCGCGAAGTGGCCAGCCAGGTCAGCGAGTCGCGTACGACCGCTTCGTCATCGACGATGTGCAGCATTTCTCAGGTCTCCTGTTCCGTGGCCACCGTCACCGCCGGCAGCACGAACGTAAATATGGTTCCGCCTTGCGGATTGGGGCTGTAAGTGAGCGAGCCCCCGTGGAATTCTATCGCAGTCCGGCAGATGTTCAATCCCATGCCCATCCCCTCGGCCTTGGTCGAGAAAAAGGGCGAGAACAGGCGCTGGGCCACCTCGTCCGGAATGCCGTGCCCCTGGTCGATCACCGCCACGCTCACCTGCGCCGTGGCCGCATCATACTCCGCCACCACGTTGAGCATGCGCCGCTGCGGCGGAATGTGCTGCATCGCCTCGATGGCGTTGCGGGTCAGGTTCAGCAGCACTTGCTCGATCATCACGCGGTCGGCCAGCACCGCCGGCAGATCCTCGGGGATGTTGGTCTGGTAGGAGACGTAGCTTTGGCGCGCCTGCAGCTCGATCAGCGCCTGGATGCCGTCGAGCAGCGACTGGATGCCGACCGACTGGCGCAGCGGCTCGCGCTTCTTGACGAATTCGTGCACGCTGCGGATGATCTGGCCGGCCCGCTGCGCCTGCGCGCTGGCCTGCTCCAACGCCGGTTTGAGCAGCCCGGCGTCGACCGTGCCGCCCTTGTCCTGCGCCCGTCCCAGCACATTGAGCGCGCCGGTGGTGTAGCTGGAGATGGCGGCCAGCGGCTGGTTCAGTTCATGCGCCAGCATCGAGGCGATTTCGCCCATCGTCGCCAGGCGCGCGCTGGCCTGCAGCTTCTCCTCCTGCTGGCGGTTCAGTTCCTCCACGCGCTTGCGGTCGGAGATGTCGAGGATGGAGCCCATCCAGCCGGTCTGCTTGCCGTGGTTGTCCACCAGCGGCGCCTCGAACACCAGCACCGGCACGCGCTGGCCGTCGGGGCGCAGGAAGAAGGTTTCGAACTGCGGCGTGACCTTGCCCGCCAGGACCGAGGCGAAGCGGGTCTGGTATTCCTCCATCGCCTCCGGCGCCCAGTAGGGCATCGGCGGCAGGCGGCCGACGATGTCCTCGGCCGGGTAGCCGACGATCTGGCAGAACGCCGGATTGACGTAGGTGATGCGGCCTTCGAGGTCGCGCGCGCGCAAGCCGGTCACCAGCGAGTTCTCCATCGCGGTGCGGAACGACATCTGCTGGCGCAACGCGCCCTCGGCGGCCAGGCGCCGCGAGATGTGGCCCCACAGCGCCACCAGGCTCCATAACAATCCCAGCGACAGCACGATGACCGAGCCGACCAGCAAATTGGGCAGCAGCTTGGGCGCGCTCTTGACGCTGTCCGTCACCAGCCGCACCGAGGCCCCGGGCAGGTCGAGCGCGCGCTTGTGGGTATAGACGCCATGGCCCGGACCGGCCGCCGCGCGCCGCGCCAGCACCTTGTCGTCGCGGTCGACCAGCGTGACCTGGTTGTCCTGCGCGAACCACCACGGCACCATTTCGTCGAGCAGCGCGCTGGTTTTATAGGTGGCGACCAGGTCGCCGAGGTAGTTGGCGCCGCTGAACAGCGGCACGTGGTAATCCATCAGCACTTCGGACGGGGCGGCGGCGGGGTTGGCCTCCTGCACTTCGGGCTGCGTGTACATGGCGTTGCGGGTCTTGCGGGTCAGCTCCATGGTCGCGCGCGAGGCGGCCGTCAGCACCACCGGGGCCGCTTGCGGGTCGCTGGTCGCCACCAGCGATCCGTCCGGCCGCAGCCAGACCACCCGCAGCAGCTCCTTGCCGTTCTTGAGTATCCGGCCCAGACGGTCGTGGCCCTGTTCCGGCGTCAGGCGCCCGATGCCGATCTCCTGCGCCAGCGCGGCCAGGCTTTCCTCGTCCCTGCCCAATTGAAAACGTATCGTTTGCTCAACCCACAGCGTGTCGGCGATCAGCTGTTCCTGGCGCTCGTTGCTCTCCATCTGGCGCGCCTGCCACGGCAGCCAGATTAAAATCGCCAGAAAAAACAACACCAGCACGATCGGCAGCAGCCAGCGCAGCGTCGAGTTGGCGCCGGGACGTCGGGCTGCAAGCGGCTGGGAATGCGGGTTTGTCATGGGCGCTCAGGGTATAGCGTTGGCGGAAAAGGGTCATTGTGGTTTTCCACAATTGAATAATGCGGCGTTGTCCTGAAGAATCTATCAAACTACAATAATAGTGTACTTTCACACCCCCTGGAGACTTCATGAAACTGAAACACGCACTGCTCGTGCTGAGCGCAGCATTGAGCTTTAACGCCTACGCGCAAGCTCCCGTCGTCATTAAATTCAGCCACGTGGTGGCGACCGACACTCCGAAGGGGCAGGCGGCCGAGCGCTTCAAGCAATTGGCCGAGAAGGCCACCAACGGCCGCGTCAAGGTCGAGGTCTATCCGAACAGCCAACTTTACAAGGATAAAGAGGAACTCGAAGCGCTGCAGCTGGGCGCCGTGCAGATGCTGGCGCCGTCGCTGGCCAAGTTCGGCCCGCTGGGCGTGAAGGAATTCGAAGCCTTCGACCTGCCGTTCATCTTCCCGTCCAAGACCGCGCTGTACAACGTCACCGAAGGCGAAATCGGCAAGGGCCTGATGAAGAAGCTGGAGCCGAAGGGCATCACCGGCCTGGCGTTCTGGGACAACGGCTTCAAGGTCATGTCGGCCAACAAGCCGCTGCGCGTGCCGGCCGACTTCAAAGGCCTGAAGCTGCGCATCCAGTCGTCCAAAGTGCTGGACGCGCAGATGCGCGCGCTGGGCGCCAACCCGCAGGTGCTGGCGTTCTCGGAAGTGTATCAGGCGCTGCAGACCGGCGTGGTCGACGGCACCGAGAATCCGCCGTCGAACATGTACACCCAGAAGATGCATGAAGTGCAGAAGTACGTGACCGTGTCCAACCACGGCTACCTGGGCTACGCCGTCATCGTCAACAAGAAGTTCTGGGACGGCCTGCCGCCGGACATCCGCACCGCGCTCGACAAGGCGATGAAGGAAGCGACCACGTTCGAGAAGGCCATCGCCCAGCGCGACAACGATCTGGCGCTCGAGGCGATCAAGAAGACCGGCAAGACCGAGATCTACACCCTGAGCGTGAAAGAACAGGCGGAGTGGCGCAAGGCCCTGCTGCCGGTACAGCAATCGATGGAAAGCCGAATCGGTAAAGACCTGATCTCGGCCATCAACAAAGAAGCGGCAAAATAAAGCTCGCCCGGCGGGGCGGCGCTCGCCGCCCCGTCCACAATTCCTCACTGAAGGATCCCTCCATGAAATTCCTCGATAAACTCGAAGAATGGATCATCGCGACCCTCATGGGCGCGGCGACCGTTCTGATCTTCGTATCGGTCGTCCATCGCTACCTGTCCGGGCTGCCGATTCCCGGCCTGCAGGACTACCTGATTCAACTCAATACCAGCTGGGCGCAGGAAGCCTGCATCTATATGTTCGTCTGGATGGCCAAGTTCGGCGCGGCCTACGGCGTGCGCACCGGCATCCACGTCGGCGTCGACGTCATCATCAACCGCATGAGCACCCCGTGGCGCAATAAATTCATCGTCTTCGGCCTGCTGGCCGGCGCGCTGTTCACCGGCATCATCGGCACCCTGGGCGCCAACTTCGTCCATCACATGGCGCAGACCGACCAGACCTCGGCCGATCTGGAGCTGCCGATGTGGATCGTCTACCTGGCCGTGCCGCTCGGTTCCTACCTGATGTGCTTCCGCTTCCTGCAGGTGCTGGTGGCCTTCGTCAAGACCGGCGAACTGCCCAAGCACGACCACTCGCACGTCGAGGGACTGGAAGACGAATTGAAGGCTGAAAAAGGAGCGAACGCATGAACGCCATGATTATCTTCGTGCTGCTGCTGGCGCTGATGTTGACCGGCATGCCGATCTCCATCTCGCTCGGCCTGACGGTGCTGACCTTCCTGTTCACCATGACCGAGGTGCCGATCGACACGGTGGCCCTCAAGCTGTTCACCGGCATCGAGAAATTCGAGATCATGGCCATCCCGTTCTTTATTTTGGCGGGCAACTTCCTCACCCATGGCGGTGTCGCGCGGCGCATGATCAACTTCGCCAGCTCGATGGTCGGCCACTGGCATGGCGGCCTGGCCCTGGCCGGCGTGCTGGCCTGCGCGCTGTTCGCGGCCGTGTCCGGTTCGTCGCCCGCCACCGTGGTGGCGATCGGCTCGATCATCCTGCCGGCGATGGTGCGCCAGGGCTATCCGAAAGCGTTCGGCGCCGGCGTCATCACCACCTCCGGCGCGCTGGGCATCCTGATCCCGCCGTCGATCGTGATGGTGATGTATTCGGTCACCACCAACACCTCGGTCGGCAAACTGTTCATGGCCGGTGTGGTGCCTGGCATCATGCTGGCGTTCTTCCTCGGCCTGACCACCTGGTATCTGGCGCGCAAGCACGGCTATCCGCGCATGCCCAAGGCCGGCTGGGGCGAGCGCTGGTCGACCTTCCGCAAGAGCGCCTGGGGCCTGCTGCTGATTGTCATCGTCATGGGCGGGATTTATACCGGCACGTTCACGCCGACCGAGGCGGCGGCGATGGCGGCGGTGTACGCGTTCATCATCGCCGTGTTCGTCTACAAGGATTTGAAGATCTCGCAGGTGGGCAAGGTGCTGCTGGATTCGGCGGCGATGTCGGCGATGCTGCTCTACATCATCACCAACGCCATCCTGTTCTCGTTCCTGATGACCAGCGAAAACATCCCGCAGGCGATGGCGGAATGGATCACCGGCCAGGGCCTGGGCGTGATCACCTTCCTGCTGGTGACCAACATCCTGCTGCTGTTGGCCGGTAATGTGATGGAGCCGTCGTCGATCGTGCTGATCATGGCGCCCATCCTGTTCCCGGTGGCGATGAAGCTGGGCATCGATCCGGTGCACTTCGGGATCTTGATCGTGGTCAACATGGAAGTGGGGATGTGCCATCCGCCGGTCGGCCTGAACCTGTACGTGGCCTCGGGCATCACCAAGATGGGCATAACAGAATTGACCGTTGCCGTGTGGCCATGGTTGCTGACAATGCTGGGCTTCTTGATCTTGGTCACATATGTACCACAAATTTCTTTGTGGCTCCCAAATTTAATTTACTCTTAAAGTAACGCTGCGCTGCAACCTGAAAAAAACGGGAAAAACCGAAAAAGATGCGTTATGATGGCGTCGCTCTCAGGGGTTCCCGAATAAGCAAATTTGGTTCGGTAGCAAGAGCAAGGAATTGTAGGTGGGGAGTGTGATAGAAACGGTACTTAATACCGGCAATCGATCGAGGAGACACACGTTTTACAGAATGTCGTTGTGATAGTCGCTGCAGGCCGCCACAAGCGCGCTACGGGGACACGCAAACGACCGGGAACGTGAAGCAGGTTTAAAAACGCACCGTCAGGTGCGTTTTTTTTCGCCCGGCGTTTTACAATGCGGGCGTGGCGCGAAAACCTTGGCGCCGCCGCCGGACCACTTTCGCGACTTCCACAACAAAAGGTTGTCGCGGGCACGCAACATGATGGTGCGTTGCGAAAAACGGCCGAGATCAATGAAGACCTTTTTTGGTGCATCAACTGTGACGAATATACAACAGCAGCGTGAATTTTTTTCTGCCATCGTGGAATTGCCATTCGGGAAAATTGGAGTGCGCACCGCAAGTGGTCTGATCACTGAGCTGTGTTACCTGCCGCCCCATTTTGATGCAAAGGCCGCCGGGGACGCGACGGCGGCGATGGCTGTTGCCCAGCTGCAAGCGTACTGCGACGATGCCGATTACCGCTTCGACCTGCCGCTCAAGCAGGCCGGCACCGACTTCCAGAAGATGGTGTGGGGCGCCATCAGCTCCATCCCGCGCGGCAGCGTGCGCACCTACGGCGAGCTGGCCAGGCACATCGGTTCGGCGCCGCGCGCGGTGGGGCAGGCCTGCGGCGCCAACTGGTTTCCTGTCGTGGTGCCGTGCCACCGCGTCACCTCCGCCGCCGGCCTGGGCGGCTTTGCCAACAGCGACGATCCCAATGGCTACCTGCTGGGCATCAAGCGCTGGTTGCTGGCCCACGAAGGTTCGAGCGAGTACGCATGGCAACAGACAACACTGCTCTGATCGACGAGTTCTGCGACAGCCTGTGGCTGGAGGACGGCCTGTCGAAAAACACGCTGGAGGCCTACCGGCGCGACATGCGCCTGTTCGCCCGCTGGCTGGAGTCGCAGCGGCCGAACGTGGCCGGGCTGGCGGCCGTGGCCACGCACGATATCCAGGGCTATATCGCCGCGCGCCACGAGGACAGCGGCAAGGCCACCTCGTCCAACCGGCGCTTGTCGGTGATCAAGCGCTTCTACCAGTTGCTGCTGCGCCAGCGCCGCATCACGGACGATCCCAGCCTGAAACTGGTATCGGCCAAGCAGCCGCACCGCTTCGTCCACACGTTGAGCGAAATTCAAGTTGAGGCGCTGCTGGCGGCGCCCAACGTCAACACGCCGCTGGGCCTGCGCGAGCGCACCATGCTGGAGCTGATGTACGCCAGCGGCCTGCGCGTGTCTGAGCTGGTGGACCTCAAGATGCTGGAGCTGAGCCTGAACGACGGCGTGCTGCGCATCACCGGCAAGGGCGCCAAAACGCGGCTGGTGCCGTTCGGCCAGCAGGCCCGGGTCTGGATCGAGCGCTACGTGAAAGACGCGCGCGGCTTGATCCTGAACGGCCAGGTCGACGACGCGCTGTTCGTCACCGGACGCGGCGGCCCGATGACGCGGCAGATGTTCTGGGTCGTAATAAAAAAACATGCGTTGAAGGCGGGCATCACGGCGCCGCTGTCGCCGCACACCTTGCGGCATGCTTTCGCCACGCATTTGCTCAACCATGGCGCCGACTTGCGCGTGGTGCAGTTATTGCTTGGTCATTCGGACATCTCCACCACGCAAATCTATACCCATGTCGCACGGGAACGCCTGAAGCATCTGCATGCGCAACATCATCCCCGAGGCTGAAAAACTTGCATCGGCCGTATCTGCGTCATAATGTGAGCAGGTAATCAACCGGATAGAGAAGAGGTAGCAAATGGCGAAGACAAACTTCCAGTACGAAAAACGTCAGCGCGAGCTGGAAAAGAAGAAAAAAGCGGATGAAAAAGCCCGGCGCAAGGCCGAGCTGAAGGCCAACCCGGGCCTGGCCCAGGAGGGCGAAGTGGTTGAGGACGACGAAGAGGGCGGCGAGCCCAGCGCCGAGCCCGCCAAAGAATAAGCCGAAGCAAGCCGACCACGGTTCCACGTAGGGCGGATTAGCGCGACGCGCGTAATCGGCCATGCATGCGCCGTCGGCGGCTCGTGGCCGGTTACGCTGCGCTAATCCGCCCTACGGACCACGTGCAGGTGCTCGATGGTTTCCTCATGTTCCTCGTGCTGCCTGCGCTTGAAGTACCGCACGCAGCGCTTGCCGAGGTTGTCCAGATACGTGTACGCCACCGGCACCACCACCAACGTCAAAATGGTCGACGTGATCACCCCGCCGATCACCGCGCGGCCCATCGGCGCCTGCGTCTCGCCGCCTTCGCCCAGGCCGATCGCCATCGGCAGCATGCCGAACACCATCGCCAGCGTCGTCATCAAAATCGGCCGCAGCCGCACCTGGCCGGCGCTCATTATGGCCTCGAACTGCCCCATACCCTCGCGCTGCGCCTGGTTGGTGAAGTCCACCAGCAAAATCGCGTTCTTGGTCACCAGCCCCATCAGCATGATGAAGCCGATCACCGAGAAGATATTCAGGGTGCTGCCCGTCGCCAGCAGCGCCACCAGCACGCCGATCAGCGACAGCGGTAAGGACATCATGATGGCCACCGGCTGCAGGAAGCTGCCGAACTGCGACGCCAGCACCAGGTAGATGAAGATCACCGCGATGCCGAGCGCGATCATGGCCGAGGTCATGCTTTCTTCCATCTCCTGCGCGTTGCCGCCGACGTCGAAGCGCACGCCGTCCGGCAGATCGATCTCCTTCATCGCCTTGCGCACGTCGCCGTCGACGTCGCCGCCGGGACGGCCCTCGGTGTTGGCGTAGATCGCCACCCGGCGCTGCAGCGCCTGGCGCTTGAGCACCTGCGGGCTGAACGACGGCACGAAGTCGACCACCTGGCGCAGCGGCACCATCACCGGACGGCCATCGGGACCCAGCTTGCTCGACGCCAGCGACAGGTCGGCCAGGTCGGCCACCTTTTGCCGGCCCGACTTGGGCAGCTGCACGTTGACGTCGTAGTTCTGGCCGTCGGAGGCGAGGAAGTGGCTGGTGGTGTCGCCGGCCACGAACGGGCGCAGCGCGGTGCCGATCTGCTGCACCGTCAGGCCCAGGTCGCTGGCCAGCTCGTTGTTGATCTTGACCGTGGTCGACGGGTTGGCGCCTTCCTGGCTGTATTCCAGGTCGACCAGGCCCTTGATCGGACGCATCTTGTCCATCAGGCGGTGCGCCACGGTGTCGAGCTTGCCTTCGTCGGTGCCGAGGATGGCGATGAAGATCGGCTTCCAGCCGACCGACATCGTGATGCCGGCGATCTTGCCCAGGCGTTCGCGGATCTTGCCTTCCATGACTTTTTGCGACGGCCGCTTGTGGGTCTTGCGGTCGACCAGTTTCATGTCGATGCGGGCGGTGTTGCGGCCGTCCTCGGTGCCGACGACGGCGATGACGCTGGCGATCTCGGGGAACTCCTTGAGCGCCGCCTCGACCTGTTGCACCTTGTTGTCGTTGTATTCCAGGCTGGAGCCGACCGGCGTCTTCATCTGCAGGTTGACCCAGCCGTTGTCCTGCTCCGGCATCATCTCGCCGCCGATCATCGGCACCAGCATCAGGCTGCCGGCGAACAGCGCGAAGGCGAACGCCAGGGTCAGCTTGCGCCAGCGCAGCGCCAGGCCCAGGATTTTTCCGTACACCACGTGCAGCCGGTCGACGCCGCCTTCGAGCCAGTGCATCAGGCGGCCCAGCCACGGCACGTACTTGAAGCGGTCCTTGACCGGATCGGGCCACACCGACGACAGCATCGGGTCGAGCGTGAAGCTGACGAACAGCGACACCATCACCGCCACCGCGACGGTGATGCCGAACTGCAGGAAGAAGCGGCCGATGATGCCCTGCATGAAGGCCACCGGAATGAACACGGCGACGATGGCGAAGGTGGTGGCCATGACGGCCAGGCCGATCTCGTTGGTGCCGTCCTCGGCCGCCTTGCGGTGGTTCTTGCCCATGCCGAGGTGGCGCACGATGTTCTCGCGCACCACGATGGCGTCGTCGATCAGCAGGCCGATGCACAGCGACAGTGCCATCAGGGTCAGGAAGTTCAGGGTGAAGCCGAACACCTTCATCGCGATGAAGCTGGCCATGACCGAGATCGGCAACGTCAGTCCGGTGATGATGGTCGAGCGCCACGAGTGCAGGAAGAAGAACACGATGACCATCGTCAGCACGGCGCCTTCGATGATGGTGCGCTTGACGTTGTCGAGCTGGCTTTTCACCTTGACCGATTCGTCGTTGAGCAGGGTTAAGGTGATGTCCGACGGTAGCGATTTCTGCAGCTCGGCGACCACCTTCTGGATGCGCGTGCCGACCTCGACCACGTTGGCGTCCTGCACCTTGGTGATGTCGATGGTGACGGCGCGCTGGCCGCTCAGGCGTGAGATCGACATCTCTTCCTGGGCGCCGTCGATCACGGTCGCCACCTGTTCCAGGTAGACCGGGCCGTTGGCGCGGCGGGCGACGATGATCTTGTTGAAGTCGCGCGCCTCCTTCATCTTGTTTTCGACGCGCACCAGCTGCTCGTTGCCGGCGAAGCTGATCGAGCCGGCCGGCAGGTTGGTGTTGGTGGCCTGGATCGCGGCGATGACCTCGTCGACGCCGATGGCTTGCGCGGTCAGGTCGTTGGGACGCAGGCTGATCAGGATCTGGCGCGCGGCCATGCCGTTCAGGCGCACTTGGCCGACGCCGGCCACGCCCTGGAAGCGCTTGCCGATGACCTGGTCGGCCATGGTCGACAATTCGCGCAGGGTGTGGGCGGTAGCGGTCAGGCCGATCTGGGCGATGGGGCGGCTGTTCTCGCCCTCGAAGCGGACGATGAACGGGTCCTTCGCTTCCTTGGGGAAGCGCGGGCGCACCTGCGCGACCTTGTCGCGGATGTCCTGCATCGCCTTGTCCATATTGGTCGACAGCTCGAAATCGACGTAGACGGCGCCGCGTCCCTCCCACGAGTTGGCGCGCAGGGTCTTGATGCCGCTGACGGTGTTGACCACTTCCTCGATCGGCCGCGTGATGTCGTTCTCGACCGCCTCCGGCGACGCGCCCGGATAATTGACCTCGATCATCGCGCCGGGAATGTCGACGTTGGGCATCGCTTCCATGCCCAGTTCGCGGTACGAGAACATGCCCAGCACCACGAGCGCCACCATCACCATGGTGGCGAACACCGGGTTCTGGATACTGGTTTTAGTGATCCACATGGTTAGCCCTTCGCCAGCATGGCCGCTTTGGCCAAGGTTGCCCCCCCGGTCGGGGTGGCGGTCGCGGGCAGCTTGACCTGCGCGCCCGGCTTGACGGCGTTGAGTTTGGAGACGATGACGTTGGCGCCCTTGTCGAGGCCGTCGGTGACCTCGGCGTAGCCCTCGTCGTCGTTGCGCAAGCCCAGGGTGACCGGCTGCGCCACCACCTTGCCGTTCTCGATCTTGTAGACCACCTGCTTGCCCTGGTCGTCGCGCAGCGCCGTCATCGGCACGATGGGCGCGACGCCCGAGCGGTCGGTGACGATGCTGCCCTTGGCGAACATGCCGGCGCGCAGCGCGCCGTCGTCGTTGCGCACGGCGATGTAGACCAGCATCGAGCGCGAACCGGCCTCGGTGGCCGGATTGATGCGCGCCACCTTGCCCTCGAACTCGCGTTTCTGGAAACCGTCGACCTTGAAGCGCACGTCCTGGCCCACCTTCACGCGCGGGATTTCGGACGCCGGCACCTGCGCCTCCAAGGTCAGTTCCGACAGGTTGACGATGCTGTAGATCGGCATGTCCGGCGCCAGCTTCTCGCCGGCCTGCACATGGCGTTTGCTGACCACGCCGCTGATCGGCGCCTTGATGATGCCGTCGTTGAGCGCGATACGGGCGATCTCGACCATCGCGGCGGCCGACTTGACGTTGGCGCGCGCCAGCGCGACCGTGTTCTGCGTCGAGTCGAAGGCGTTTTGCGAGATGTATTTTTGCGACAGCAATGCCTGGCTGTTGGCTTCGTTCTTGGTCGCCATCGACAGCTTGGCCTGGGCTTCGTCGAGCATGGCCTGCTGCTGTTGCAGGCGCGCGCGCAGGTCGGCCTGGTCGATGCGCGCCAGCACCTGGCCGGCGCTGACGGCCATGCCTTCCTGCACCGTGGTGGCCTCCACCACGCCCGAGATCTTGGACTTGATGGTGGCCGAACTCAGGGGCGCCAGCGAGCCGGATAAGGGCAAGCTGACCGCCAATGATCTGGCATCGATGGCCGCGACGTCGCCGCTGGCCAGTTCGAAGACTTCCTGTTTCTTCTCTTTCTTGCCCTCGGCCTGCGCCGCCGGAGGCGTCGTCGCGCCCTGGTTGCCGCGCATGACGGTCCAGCCGCCGGCCGCCAGGCCCAGCACGATCAGGACGGCGACCGGCTTGCGCCAGCTTTTGTTACGCACGGTAGGCATGGAGGCGGGGGGCAAGGTTTCAATTTTCATATCGTTCTTCTGCGAATGTTGTGGCGCCGGAGGGACCGCGCATGTTGGCACTTTATGAATTTGCAAGGGCGATCGCCATCGAAATGCGACGAGTGGCGCAAAAGCGCGGCTGAAATGCTTAAAACCGGGATCAAGCGTGTTTGAGACAAGTCAATGGCGCTTCCGCCGCAGGCGCAAGAATGGCGAAGGCCTGCGAAGGCGCGAACGCCAAAAGAGGGCCATGTGTCAGTCGACTTCCACCTGATGTACGAAAACACCAGTGACGCCGTCGTGCTGATGCGTGACGGGCGCGTCGTCGGCGCCAATCCGGCCGCGCTGGCCATGTTCGAATGCGACGATCCGGCGGACATGCTCGGCCAGGAGCTGGCCGATTTCTCGCCGCTGCAACAGGCCGAGGGCGCGCTGTCGGCGCCGCTGCTGCGCGAGCGGGCGGCGCGCGCGCACGGCGACGGCAACCACCGCTTCGAATGGTGCTGCGTCGGCCGCCGGGGCCGCCAGTTCTGGGCCGAGATACTGATGACCGCCGTTGCGCACGAGGACGGGGCGCTGCTGTACACGGCGATCCGCGATATTTCCGAGCGCCGCAACGAGCAACTGACGATGTACCTGGCGCTGATGTCCGACCTGGCCGACCGCCGCCGCACCGAGGCGCGCACCCGCCATCTGGCCGAGCACGATTTCCTGACCGACCTGCCGAACCGCGTGCTGTTGTTCGACCGCATGAGCCTGGCGCTGGCGGCGGCCCGGCGCAACCACCGCATGGCCGCCATCCTGTTCCTCGACCTGGACCGCTTCAAGTACATCAACGACACGCTCGGCCACCATGTCGGCGACCTGCTGCTCAAGGAGGTGGCGGCGCGGCTGGTCAAGTGCGTGCGCGGGGTCGACACGGTCAGCCGCCAGGGCGGCGACGAGTTCGTCGTCATCCTGGCCGACATCGGCGGCATCGAGCAGGCGGCGCACGTGGCGGCCACCATCCAGCAGGCCATCGCCCAGGAGTTCGTGCTGGAACCGCACCGGCTGCACGTGAGCACGTCGATCGGCGTCAGCATCTTTCCCGGCGACGGCGCCGACATCGAGACCCTGATGAAAAACGCCGATCTGGCGATGTACCACGTCAAGGAAAGCGGCAGGAACGGCTACCAGTTCTTCAGTCCGGAAATGAACGCGCAGATCGCCGAGCGCGTGGCGTTCGAGAACGAGCTGCGGCGCGCGCTGACCGACCGGCAATTCACGCTGGAGTACGAGGCCGAGGTCGACATCGCCAGCGGCAAGCCGCTGGGGGCCGAGGCGTTGATACGCTGGCGCCATCCGACCCTGGGCCTGCTGCGGCCCGAGCGCTTTATCGGCGTCGCCGAGGACAGCGGGCTGATGGTGCGGATCGGCGAGTGGGTGCTGGAGCAAGCCTGCCTGGCGGGACGGCGCTGGCGCGACGCCGGCCATCCGCTGGTGGTGGGCGTCAATTTATCGCAGACGCAGTTTTTGCAAAAGAACCTGGTCGACAAGGTGCGCGCGGCGCTGGAGGCGTCCGGCCTGCCGCCGGCGCTGCTGCAGCTGGAGCTGACCGAGGCCATGCTGATGAAGCACAGCGCCGGCGCGGCCGCCACCCTGGGCGCGCTGCGGGCGCTGGGCGTGCGGCTGGCGCTGGACGACTTCGGCACCGGCTACACGCGGGTCGGGCATTTGAAGGAATATCCGCTGGACAAGCTGAAGATCGATTTATCGTTCGTCAGCGGCATCGGCGAAGGTGATGGCGACGCGGTGGTGCACGCGCCGGTGGTCAACGCCATCATCGCGATGGCGCACAGCCTGGGGTTGACGGTGCTGGCCGAGGGCGTGCAGACCGAGGCGCAGCTGCGGTTCCTGCGCGAACACGGCTGCGACCAGTATCAGGGGCGCCACGCCCGCCACGGCGGCAGCCTGGACGGCTTGGGCGGCTTGCTGGATGGCGGCGACGGCTGATCACATCTCCGTCGTCCGCTCGCGGCCCCGGCGCTCGTCATACATGCGCACCCGCACCACCACCTGCCCGTGGTCCGACGCCTCCGGCTTGGCCTGCAACAGGTGGTCGTTCAGATACGTCACGTCCATCACCTCGCCCACCGCGAAACGCGACGCCGGATTGAATTCCTCCGACACCAGCACATGGTCGATGGTCATGTAATGGCCCTCGTGGATGTTGGTGTAGCCGACATGGCGCAAACGGTCGCGGCCGCGCTGGATCTGGTTGCTGTCGAACAGCCGTCCGCTCAGCTCCTCGTCGGCCAGCCCCACGCAGCCCGACCCCATGACGATGGTGGTGGTGACGGCGTCGGCGGTGTCGTTGAAGTCGCCCAGCACGATGCGCGGGCGGCGGCCGTCGCGGTCCATCTGGCTCAGCAGCGCGCGCAGCGCCACCGCCTCGGTGCCGCGCCGTATCAACGAGCGCAGGTTGGCGTGCGCGTACAGCATGGCCTCGTCGCCGGGGTCGCCGTGGCGGTAGTCGGGACGCTTGGATTTGAGGTGGATCACCAGCACGTCGATGACGCGCTCGTCGGGCAGCACCACCTGCGCGTGCAGCGGCGCGCGGGCGAAGCGGTCGGCGTCGCGGTTGCCCTCGGGCATGGCGACACCGTCGGGGAACAGCTGGTAGGCGTGGGCCGGCGCCGCCAGCGGCAGGCGCGAGATCAGCGCCACCTGCGGCGTCAGGCGTGGCTCGCCGGTCAGCGGATCGGGCGCCGGATCGAAGCCCGACAGCGACGCCTCGCGGTAGCGGCGGCTGTTGGCCAGCACGTCGCGCAGCGCGGCCATCGAAAACACTTCCTGCAAACCGATGACGTCGGCGTCGAGCTGGTCGAGCTGCTGGGCAGTCCACAGCACCTTGGCCTGGTATTCGGCCGGCGTGAGCGGCGCCAAGTTGTCGTACAATTTCGCCCCAGGCTGGGAAAGATTGCAAACATTGAAAGTGGCAAAGCGAATTTCCTGCTGCATAATGAGAAACTCCTGTAGACGACAACCTTCACGAACAGCGTATCACGCATGGCCAAAAAAGAGCACATCTCCGAGACCCCGGCGACGCAGTTTCTGCGCAAGCACAAGGTCCCTTTCACCGAGCATCCCTACGACTACGAGGAGCACGGCGGCACCAGCGTGTCCTCGCGCGAGCTGGGCGTGGACGAACACCACGTCGTCAAGACCCTGGTGATGCAGGACGAAGCCGCCAAACCCTTGATCGTGCTGATGCACGGCGACTGCAAGGTGTCGACCAAGAACCTGGCGCGCGGCATCGGCTGCAAGTCGGTCGAGCCCTGCAAGCCGGACGTGGCCACGCGCCACAGCGGCTACCAGATCGGCGGCACGTCGCCGTTCGGCACCCGCAAGGCGCTGCCGGTGTATGTCGAGGATAGCATCCTTGCGCTGGAAACCATTTATATCAATGGCGGCAGGAAGGGATACCTGGTCGGCATCGCGCCGCAAGTGCTGGTCGACCTGCTGGGGGCCAAGCCCGTCCACTGCGCTCTGGCCGACTGAGCGCTGGCAGTGTATATTCTTGGCTCCCCAGTGGGGACGTCACACTTTTTGAGGAAACAATGAATACAGTTTGGATGACCGTGGCCGCTTATCTGCTGGGCTCGATCTCGTTTGCCGTGATTACGAGCAAGTTGTTCGGCATCGCCGATCCCCGCACCTACGGTTCCAAAAACCCCGGCGCCACCAACGTCTTGCGCAGCGGTAACAAGGCGGCGGCCGTCGTCACCCTGATCGGCGACGGCGCCAAGGGCTGGCTGGCGGTCTGGCTGGCGATGCGTTTTGATCAACAGTTGCAGATCGGCGACGCCACCATCGCGTTGGTGGCGATCGCGGTGTTTCTGGGCCACCTGTGGCCGGTGTTCTTCCGCTTTGTCGGCGGCAAGGGCGTGGCGACCGCGCTGGGCGTGCTGCTGGGCCTGAACCCGTGGCTGGGCCTGGCGACCTTCGTGACCTGGCTGGCGGTGGCGTTCGCATTCCGCTACTCGTCGCTGGCGGCGCTGGTGGCGGCGCTGTTCGCGCCGTTCTATTACGGCTTGCTGTTCGGCTTCGATCCGCAACTGGCCGCCGTGTTCATCATGTGCGTGTTGTTGATTTTCCGTCATCGTAACAACATCTCGAACTTGATCGCAGGCAAGGAAAGCCGCATCGGCAGCAAGAGCAAAGACGCCGTCAAGGCCAAAAAATAAAGTCTTCGAGGGCCCGGCGCTTGAATTCGGGACGAGCGCCGCTATATGCTGACTTATCACTTTCAGCAAAGGTCCCCGCATGAGCACTCCCGTCAAAATCGATTTCGTCTCCGACGTTTCCTGCCCGTGGTGCGCGATCGGCCTCAAGTCGCTGGAACAAGCGCTGGACAGCATCGGCGACGAGGCCGACGTCAGCCTGCATTTCCAGCCGTTCGAACTCAATCCCAAAATGGCCCCCGAAGGCCAGAACATCGACGAGCACCTGACCGAGAAATACGGCTCCACCCCGGAGCAGCAGGACCAGGCGCGCAACATGATCCGCGCGCGCGGCGCCGAGGTGGGCTTCGATTTCGCCATGCACAAGCGTAGCCGCATCTACAACACCTTCGACGCCCACCGCCTGCTGCATTGGGCCGAGGGGGAGGGCGAAGGCAAGCAGCGCGCGCTGAAGGAGGCGCTGTTCGCCGCCTACTTCACCTTGGGCGAGGATCCCAGCTCGCACGAGGTGCTGCTGCGCGTGGCCGGCGAGGTGGGCCTGGACACGGCCGTCGCCGCCGAGGTGCTGCAGTCGGACCGCTATGCCGCCGAGGTGCGCGAGCGCGAGCAGTTCTTCCAGCGCCACGGCATCAACTCGGTGCCGGCCGTGATCATCAACGAACGCCATTTGATCTCTGGCGGCCAGCCGGCCGCCGTGTTCGAAAAGGCGCTGCGCGAGATCATGTCACAATCCTAAAAAATATGCGGGTCAACGGCCGGGAGGCCGTCCCTGACTCGTGGTTTTGTTATAAAATTAATTGGCAGCATCCACTTATAATAAAACCACGTCGCTATTCGGGGACCCTATGCTGGCCGCAGACAACGTACACACGCTGACCACCTCCCGCCCGCCAGCCGACCAGTTCCGGTTGGCCGCGCTGCACCGCTACGACATCCTCGACACCCCCGCCTGCGAAGACTTCAGCTTCCTCACCGAGCTGGCCGCGCGCATCTGCAACGTCCCCTACGCCTTCGTGTCGCTGGTCGACGCCGACCGGGTGTGGATCAAATCCTGCGCCGGCATGCATATGGGCGAGCTGCCGCGCGGCGAGAGCTACTGCTCGCTGGCGGTGCTGGGCGAGGCCGCCACCGAGATTCCCGACCTGACCGAGGACTGCCGCACCGCGCGCATGGCGCTGACCGTCAACGCGCCGCACATGCGCATGTACAGCAGCGTGGCGCTGACGTCGTCGGACGGCTTCGCCATAGGCACCTTGTGCGTGATGGACACCAAGCCGGGCGGCCTGGACGCGGAGCAGCGCTCGATCCTGGCGCGGCTGGGGCGCCAGGTGATGGCGCTGATCGAATTGCGGGCCAGCGAACGCACCCTGGGCGACGCCGTGCGCGAGCTCGAGCTGCTGGCCACCACCGACGAGCTGACCGGCCTGCACAACCGCCGCTCGCTGCTGCAGCGGCTGCGCTTCGAGGCGGCGCGCGCCAAGCGCTTCCGCTCGCCGCTGTCGGCGGTGATGATCGATCTGGACCACTTCAAGCGCATCAACGATGAGCACGGCCACTCCGCCGGCGACCAGGTGCTGGCCGGCGTCGGCCGCCTGTTGCGCGAGAGCGTGCGCGTGATCGACATCGCCGGCCGCTACGGCGGCGAGGAACTGTGCGTGATCCTGCCCAACACGCCGCTGGAAGGGGCGTTGAAGTTCGCCGAGACCTTGCGCGTCAAGATCGAGGCGCAGCTGCATTACGCCGGCGCGCGGCCGCTGCCGGTGACGGCCAGCTTCGGCGTGGGCGCGTTCGACCACATGGAAATCGCCGACGCCGAGAGCCTGTTGCGCCAGGCCGACGCCGCGATGTACCGCGCCAAGCACGCCGGCCGCAACCGCGTCGAAGGCGCGGTCCTTGAACGACACTGAAAGGAATTCCCTGATGCCCACCGCCACCTGGAACGGCGCCGTTATCGCGCAAGCGAGCGACGACGAAGTCGAAATCGTCGAGAACAACGTCTATTTCCCGCCATCGGCTGTCAAGTCCGAGTACCTGAAGCCCAGCGACCACACCAGCCGCTGCCCGTGGAAGGGCCTGGCCAGCTATTACACCGTCAGCGTCGACGGCAAGGACAACGAGAACGCCGCCTGGTACTACCCGCAGCCGTCGGAAAAGGCGGCGCAGATCAAGGACCACATCGCGTTCTGGCGCGGCGTGGACGTGCAGCGCTAGCCGGTGGCGTTGTCGGCCAAGCCGTATCTGCAAAGGATCACGGCGCAGTTTGGCGACGATGTCGACTGGGATCGGCATCCGTACAACGTGCCGTCGGTGCGGGAGCTGGAATCGATCAGCTTTCATCCGGATGTGACGTTTTTCATCGGCGAGAACGGCGCCGGCAAATCGACCATGCTTGAATCGATCGCGCTGGCACTGGGGTTCGGCATCGATGGCGGAAGCCGTAACATCAGCCTCAACACCGCGCTGGAGGCGGCGCCTTTGCATCAATCGTTGCGCCTTTCAAAGAGCTTCAAGACGCCGCGCGACCGGTATTTCTTCCGCGCCGAAAGCTTCCACAACGTCGCCACCCGCATGGACGAGATCTTTGGCCGCACATCGGCCAGCTCGGAATCGCTGCACGCGCGCTCGCACGGTGAAGCTTTCATGGCCGTGCTGCTGGAGAAGTTTCGGGGCAATGGCCTATATTTGCTGGACGAACCGGAGGCGGCGCTGTCGCCCAACCGCCAATTGGCGGCGCTGAGCGCCATCCATCAACTGGTGCGGGACGATTCGCAATTCATCATCGCCACGCACTCGCCCATCCTGCTGTCCTATCCGAACGCCAAGATACTGTTGTTCGACGGCAGCGGCATCACCGAAGTGGCTTACGAGGACACCGAGCATTTCGCCATCACGCGCGACTTCCTCAACCACTACCCGCGCCGGTTGCAGCAACTGCTCGATATCGAATAGATACATGGACAATATTACCCACAGCATCATCGGTTTCGGCGTTGGAGAACTGGTACACCGCAGCCTGCCGCGCGAAGCGGACGAGACTTCGCAGCGCGTGCGGCACCGTTTGCTGCTGGTCTCCTGCGCGCTGGCCAGCAATTTTCCCGACCTGGACCTGTTCCTGACCCGCCTGCTGCCCGATCCGCTGGGCTATCTGCTGCACCACCGCGGCCATACGCACACCGCCTTGCTGGCGCTGCCGCAGGCCTTGCTGCTGGCGGCGCTGCTGTGGTTATGCTGGCCGTCGGCGAGGGCGCTGCTCCAGGTCAGCCGCACGGCGCGCTGGGGACTGGCGGCCAGCATCGCCACGGGCTTCGCGCTGCATCTGTTGATGGACTACACCAACTCGTATGGGGTGCATCCGTGGTATCCGTTCAGCGGCCGCTGGTTCTTCGGCGACATGGTGTTCATCGTCGAACCGCTGTTCTGGGTGGCGATCGGCACGCCGATGGCGCTCGTCATGCGCTGGCGCTTCGCGCGCTGGCTCGGGTTTGCCGGCTTGTTCGCGGCGCTGATGTTCTTCGCATCGAAAGGCTATCTGGGCGGGCCGTCGGTGGCCGCGCTGTTGCTGATCGCGCTGGCGTGCGGGGCGGCGCAGTGGCGGGCCGGCGCCACCGGCAGGGCGGGCCTGCTGCTGGCGCTGGGTATCAGTGTCGGCTTTATCGCGGTGCAGGGCGCCGCTTCGCAGCTGGGGCGGCGGCTGATCGTCGCGGCGCTGTACCAGGCCGATTCGTCGTCGCGCGTGCTCGATGTGGTGATGACCGCGTATCCGTCGCAGCCGCTGTGCTGGAGTTATATCAGCGTCGAGAGCCACGAGGCGGCGGGCAGTTATCGCTTGCGGCGCGGGGTGTCGAGCGTCGCGCCGACGTGGCTGGCGCCGCTTTCGTGTCCGGCCGGGCTGGTGGAGTCGCCATCGGCGCGGGCGCTGTCGCCGTCGGTGATGCAGTTCGAGACGACGGAGGGGAGTCTCGCGCAGCTACGTGCGTTGAAGGATAGCAACTGCCAGGTGGACGCCTGGCTGCGCTTCGGCCGCACGCCCTGGTTGGACATGACCAAGGGCGAGTTGTCGGATTATCGCTTCGCGCTGACGCCGCGCGGCAACTTCACCACCTTGCATATCGTGCCGGCGGCGGCCTGTCCGCAGGGCGTGCCCGGCTGGGGCTATCCGCGCCAGGACTTGCTCTCGCCACAGCACTGAACCCATCACTGTTCAATGACTTGCCTTGATGTCCGGCTCACACTATTGGTGCCAATGCACGTTTTAGTGCTTTCCCAGCCGTATCGTGTGGTGTGTTTGAGACAAAAATCTCTAGAATAGGTCGATTAGGACAAACTTTGTCCAATCTTCTTGGCACGACAATTGCATTGCTATTGAGAAAGGAAGAAGATCGAATCTTAAGGAGGACGTTATGAACGCAACTGAAGATAAAGCAAAATCGGATCTGGTCCACGAATCGGCGGCGGACGAACACCGTCTGCGCAGCGAGCGCATCGCCGCACGTGGCGTGTCCCTGGGCAAGGCCAAGGGCAAATACCTGATTCCCCTGGTCGGTCTGGCCGTGCTGGCCTCGATGGCCTTCGCCCAAGGCTAAGGCTCAGGCCTCGTCCTAGACAACCTTGATCTCGTCCAGCGGCCAGCGCGGCCGTACGTTGAACGAATAGTCGCGTTTGGCCGCGTTCGGGTTGATCATCAACCGCATCGCGCCCGCGAAGGCGATCATCGCGCCGTTATCGGTGCAAAACTCCAGTTCCGGGTAGTACACCTTGAACTTCTTCTTGGCGGCGGCTTCGTTCAGCGACGCCCGCAGCTGGGAGTTGGCCCCGACCCCGCCGGCAATCACCAACCGCTTCAACCCCGTGTGCTTGAGCGCCGATACGCATTTGGCCGTCAGCACCTCCACGATCGCGTCGACGAAACCGCGCGCGATGTTGGCCTTGTCCTGCTCGCAGATATTGGCGATGATTTTCTCGTCGTGGTTCTTCACGACCGTCAGCACCGCCGTTTTCAGGCCGGAAAAGCTGAAGTTGAAATCCTTGGTGTGCAGCATCGGGCGCGGCAGCTTGTACGCGGTCGGATCGCCGAACTCGGCTAGCCGCGAGATCGCCGGGCCGCCCGGATATCCCAAGCCCAGCAGCTTGGCCGACTTGTCGAACGCCTCGCCGGCGGCGTCGTCCAGCGTTTCGCCCAGCAGGGTGTACTGGCCGACGCCGTCGACCCGCATCAGTTGCGTGTGGCCGCCCGACACCAGCAGCGCGATGAAGGGAAACTCCGGCGGCTGCGACGCCAGCAGCGGCGACAGCAGGTGGCCTTCCAGGTGGTGCACGCCCAGCACCGGCTTGTCCAGCGCCAGCCCGAGGCTGCACGCGACCGACGAGCCGACCAGCAGCGCGCCGGCCAGGCCGGGGCCTTGGGTATAGGCGATCGCGTCGATGTCGGCCAGCGACTTGCCGGCGCCTTCCAGGGTCTGCGTCAGCAGCGGAATGGCGCGGCGGATGTGGTCGCGCGACGCCAGTTCCGGCACCACGCCGCCGTATTCCTCATGCATCGTCACCTGCGAATACAGGGCGTGGGAAAGCAGGCCGTGCTGCGTGTCGTACAGCGCGAGGCCGGTTTCGTCACAGGAGGATTCGACGCCGAGAACGATCATGAAAGGGCTGCAAGGTGAAAGTGTAATCCGCCATTGTAATGGAAAGCGCGCCCGTTGACCTTGCATCGCTGCACCAGCCGATGCCGGCACCGCACCGGCCGGGTGCGTAGTTTGCCAATAGGACAGGGTTTTACCCGGATTTAACGTATTTGCCCTGTGGCACCAGTTTTGCTTAGAGAGGGAACAGTAAGTTGACAGCCGGAGGGCGCTATGTCGGGACAATGGAAGCTGATTTGCAAAGTGAAGGATGTGCCGCTGAGCGGCGCGCGCCTTGTGCCGCGTGGACTGGCTTGGCAGGAGTTGCCGGGCGTGGCGTTGTACCGCACCGACGAGGAAAGCGTGTTCGCCGTGCTCGAGACGGTCAACGTCGAGCCACGCGAGAGCGCCGCGCGGCGCTATTCCGTCAAGGTCGAGGATTGCAAGGTCTACCTGGACCTGGAGGAGTTGAGCGCCCCGGCCAGCAAGGCCGAGGCGGCGCTGGCGGGATCGTTCGGCGTGGCCACCAGGGTGATGGCCTTCGGCTGACGGCCCCGCGCTACATCACGGGCGCTTCAACAACTGTTGATGCGCCTCGCGCAGCATCTTTTCGGTGGTTTCCCAATCGATGCAGCCGTCGGTCACGGAGCAGCCGTACTTCAGCTGGCTCAAATCGGCCGGGATCTTTTGGTTGCCGCCGACGATGTTCGATTCGATCATCACGCCCACCAGCGACTGGTTGCCTTGCACGACTTGATGGATGACATCGCCCATCACCAGCGGCTGCAGCTCCGGCTTTTTGTAGCTGTTGGCATGCGAACAATCGACCACCAGATTGGCCGGCAGCTTGGCCTTGGCCAGCGCTTGCTCGGCGATCGCGATCGACACCGAATCGTAGTTCGGACGGCCGTCGCCGCCGCGCAACACCACGTGGCCGTAGGCGTTGCCGCGCGTGCGCACGATCGACACATTGCCTTGCGCATTGATACCCAGGAACGAGTGCGGATGCGCCGACGACAGGATGGCGTTGATGGCGATGCTGATGTCGCCGTCGGTGCCGTTCTTGAAACCGACCGGCGTTGACAGGCCCGACGACATCTCGCGGTGCGTCTGCGATTCGGTGGTGCGCGCGCCGATCGCGGTCCAGGCGATCAGGTCGCCCAGGTATTGCGGCGAGATCGGGTCCAGCGCCTCGGTCGCGGTCGGCAGGCCCAGCTCGCAGACGTCCAGCAGGAACTGGCGCGCCTTTTCCATGCCGACGTTGACGCGGAACGAGTCGTCCATGTCCGGATCGTTGATATAGCCCTTCCAGCCCGTGGTGGTGCGCGGCTTTTCGAAATACACGCGCATCACCAGCAACATGGTGTCGGCCACTTCGGCCTGCAGCGCCTTCAGGCGGCGGGCGTAGTCCAGCCCGGCGACCGGGTCGTGGATCGAGCACGGGCCGACCACCACGAACAGGCGCTTGTCCTTGCGGTCGATGATGTTGCGCAGGGCTTCGCGGCCCTTCATGACGGTCTCGGATGCGCTGTCGGTCAGCGGCAGCTTGCCGTGCAGGGCCTCGGGCGACGGCATCGGCGCGAACGAGGTGACGTTGATATTTTCGATGTCTGGGGAAATCATGATTGGACTATATTTCTTTTCTGGGGATGGATAGTGTAGCCGAATTAGTTAATACCGGTTCCGCCAGTAAGGTTTTTTCACATTTCGGCAAAATCGTATAAGCTTGGTGCCATGACGATAACGAACACCGAACCCTTCCTCGCCGCCCGACTCATCAAGGAGATCGGCCGCGGCAAAAACGGCGCCCGCAGCATGACGCGCGACGACGCCCACGACCTCTATCAAGCCATGCTCGACGGACGCGTGTCCGACCTGGAGCTGGGCGGCATTTTGCTGTCCATGCGCATCAAGGGCGAATCGGTGGAGGAGATCGCCGGCTTCCTCGACGCCGCCGAGGGCTCGTTCGCACCGCTGACGGCGCCGCCGGGGCAGTTCGCGCCGGTGTGTATTCCAAGCTACAACGGCGCCCGCAAGATGGCCAACCTGACGCCGCTGCTGGCGATGCTGCTGGCGCGCGAAGGCGTGCCGGTGCTGGTGCACGGCGTGGCGCACGACCTCGGCCGCGTCGCCAGCGCCGAGGTGTTCGAGGCGCTGGGCGTGACGGCGGTGCGGCACCGCGCCGAGGCGGAGGAGGAGATCGCCAAGGGCCACGTCGCCTTCATCACCATCGACGCGCTGGCGCCGAAGCTGGCGTACATGCTGTCGCTGCGGCGCCGGCTGGGCGTGCGCAATTCGACCCACACGCTGGTCAAGATCATGCAGCCGTTCGCCGGGCCGGCGCTGCGGCTGGTGTCCTACACCCACCCCGAATACCTGGAAATGCTGGGCGAATACTTCACCACGTCGGCGCTGCACGAGCGCGGCGACGCCTTCCTGATGCGCGGCACCGAAGGTGAAACGGTGGCCAACGCCAACAAGGCGCAGCAGATCGACTGGTTCCACGGCGGCCTGCGCACGACCCTGGTGCCCAAGCAGACCCAGGTCGGCGAGCTGCCGCTGCTGCCGGAAGACAAGAGCGCGGCGGCCACCGCCGAGTGGATCGCGTCGGTGCTGCGCGGCGACGTGCCGGTGCCGCCGTCGATCGCCGAGCAGGTGGCGCAGTGCCTGCTGGTGTCGCGCACCTTGCAGTCGCGCCAACGGGTCAGCGAGCCGATCGAGTAAGTAGGCGAAGCAGGGGGCGGCCGGCGCGACTCGCGTACAATACCGCCCCTTATCTGATTGGATTCCAAAATGGCAAAGTTTGATGTGGCAGTAATCGGCGCGGGCGCGGCCGGCATGATGTGCGCGGCGACGGCGGCCCAGCGCGGCAAGCGCGTGGTGCTGGTCGACCATGCCACCAAGCTGGCCGAGAAAATCCGCATCTCCGGCGGCGGGCGCTGCAACTTCACCAACATCAACGCCGGGCCGGCCAACTTCCTGTCCGAGAATCCCCACTTCTGCAAGAGCGCCTTGTCGCGCTACACCGCCGCCGACTTCGTCGCGCTGGTCAAGAAGCACCGCATCGGCTACCACGAGAAGCATCGCGGCCAGCTGTTCTGCGACGACTCGGCCGAACAGATCATCGACATGCTCAAGGACGAATGCGCCGCCGGCGACGTCCACTGGTGGATGCCGTGCAAGGTCGAGAGCGTTGAGCGGGGCGGCGAGGGCGGCTTCGCCCTGCAGACCGATAGCGGCACGATCGAAGCCGATAGCGTGGTGATCGCCACCGGCGGCCTGTCGATCCCGAAGATCGGCGCGACCGACTTCGGCTACCGCATCGCCCAGCAGTTCGAACTGCGCATGGTCGAGCCGCGTCCGGCGCTGGTGCCGCTGACCTTCGACCCGCAAGCCTGGGCGCCGTTCGTGGAAATGGCCGGCATCGCGCTGGAAGTCGATGTCGAGACCGGTTCCTTCAAGGGCCGCAACCCGACCGGCGGGCGCTTCCGCGAGGACTTGCTGTTCACGCACCGTGGCCTGTCCGGTCCGGCGATCCTGCAAATTTCCAGCTACTGGACACCGGGCACGCCCATCGTCATCAACCTGATCCCGGAACTGGACCTGGCCGCCACCCTGATCGAAGGCAAGGGCACGATCAAGAAGCAGCTGGGCAATGTGCTGGCGCAGTGGCTGCCAGCGCGTCTGGCCGAAGGCTTGCTGCTGGCGCATGGTTTCGCGCTGGACGCCCGCCTGGCGGACATGCCCGACGCGCAACTGCGCAAGCTGGGTGCCGCCATCAACCAGTGGACCCTGACGCCGAATGGTTCGGAAGGCTACAAAAAGGCCGAAGTGACGCGCGGCGGCGTCGATACCCGCGAACTGTCGCAGCAGAGCATGATGGTCACCAAGGTGCCGGGCCTGTACTTCATCGGCGAGGCGGTGGACGTGACCGGCTGGCTGGGCGGCTACAATTTCCAGTGGGCGTGGGCATCGGGTGTGGCGGCGGGCCAGTCCGTCTGATATACTGGTCGTTCCTGCTGTAGCGGCGCTTGTGCAATCGTTGAAGTTATAGAAAGATTGCCTCAGGTTGTGTCACTGATGCCGCATTGTTTTTGCAGGGAAAACCACACGACGGGCCGTGCATGCGGCCTGTGGGGTTCCATTTTGCTGCAAAAGCTGCTATAGTCTCTTTCTCCCTATAACCTCAAACGGTTTGAATTTTTACATGACCACTATTCGCCTTAAAGAAAACGAGCCGTTCGAAGTCGCAATGCGTCGCTTCAAACGCACCATCGAAAAAACCGGTCTGCTGACCGAACTGCGCGCACGCGAGTTCTACGAAAAGCCAACGGCTGAGCGTAAGCGCAAGCTGGCAGCCGCCGTGAAGCGTCACTACAAGCGCATCCGCAGCCAGCAACTGCCGAAAAAACTGTTCTAATTCTGCTACACGCAGACCCAACCCGGCAGCATGGCGCTTGCGCCGCGGGTTGAGTTTTAGAAGATACCCGCTCCGGTCATCCGCAGCGGGTTTTCGCATTTCTACACCATTAATTTACTGAAAGAAATCGCCATGGGCCTGAGAGAACAAATCACCGAAGACATGAAAAACGCGATGCGCGCCAAGGAAGCGTCGCGCCTGGCCACCATCCGCCTGATCCTGGCCGAGATCAAGCGCAAGGAAGTCGACGAGCGTATCGAGGTCAACGACGAACAGACCGTCGCCATCGTGGAGAAAATGATCAAGCAGCGCAAGGATTCGATCACCCAGTTCGAAGCCGGCGGCCGCCAGGACCTGGCCGACATCGAAAAAGCCGAGCTGGTCGTGCTGACCGCATACATGCCGGCCGGCCTGTCGGACGAGGAAATCGCCGCCGAAGTCACCGCCGCCGTGGCCGCCTCGGGCGCCGCCGGTCCGCAGGACATGGGCAAGGTCATGGCCATCGTCAAGCCGAAGCTGGCCGGCCGCGCCGACATGACCGTCGTGTCGGCACTGGTCAAAAAGGCGTTGTCCCCGGCATAATCAGCGTGTCGCATGTTGGCGCGCTGTCAGCGCCGTTTTTACCTCCGCCGTGCCTTGATTCGCATCAAAACCGGATTGGCGCGGCGGTATAGTCTGAAAAATTACCCGACCGTTCAGCCCTGTGATCCCACAATCCTTTATCTCCGATTTGTTAAACCGCGTCGACATCGTCGACGTTGTCGGACGCTACGTGCAGCTGAAAAAAGGCGGTGCGAACTTCATGGGCCTGTGCCCGTTCCACAGCGAAAAGTCGCCCAGCTTCACGGTCAGCCCGACCAAACAGTTTTACCATTGCTTCGGTTGCGGCGCCCACGGCACCTCGATCGGCTTCCTGATCGAATATTCGGGCATGGGCTTTGTCGACGCCGTCAAAGACCTGGCGCAGAACGTCGGCATGGTCGTGCCTGAGCAAGACGACAAGATTCCGCCGGCGCAACGCGCGCAGATGCAGGCGCAAAGCCTGGCCTTGTCGGACGCGATGACGCAGGCGTGCGACTTTTACCGCGCCCAGCTGCGCGGCGCCACCGACGCCATCGCCTACCTGAAGAATCGCGGGCTGACCGGCGAAATCGCCGCACGCTTCGGCCTGGGCTACGCTCCGGCCGGCTGGGACGGCCTGAAAAGCATCTTCCCCGACTACGAGGCGGTGGCGCTGGCCGAGGCCGGCCTGGTCATCGACAAGGTCGACGAGGATGGCGGCAACCGCAAACGCTACGACCGCTTCCGCGAGCGGATCATGTTTCCCATTAAAAATACCAAGGGCCAGGTCATCGCCTTTGGCGGCCGGGTGCTCGACCACGGTGAACCCAAGTACTTGAATTCTCCCGAAACGCCTTTATTTTCAAAGGGATTCGAACTGTATGGCTTGTTCGAGGCGCGCCAGGCGATCCGCGATGCGGGTTACGTGCTGGTGACGGAAGGCTATATGGATGTGGTGGCGCTGGCGCAGATGGGGTTCCCGCAAGCGGTGGCGACCCTGGGCACGGCTTGCACCACCCATCATGTACAGAAACTGTTGCGTCAGACCGACATGGTGATTTTCAGTTTCGACGGCGACAAGGCCGGCCGCCGCGCCGCACGGCGCGCGCTGGAAGCCTGTCTGCCGCACGTGACGGACAACAAGACCATCAAGTTCCTGTTCCTGCCGACCGAGCACGATCCGGACAGCTACGTCCGCGCGCATGGCAAGGAAGCGTTCGAGCAGGAAATACACGAAGCGATGCCGCTGTCGCAGTTCCTGATCAAGGAAGTGGTCGGCGAGCATGATTTGCAAAGTCCGGAGGGCCGGGCCCGCGCCCAGTTCGACGCCAAGCCCTTGCTGCAGTCGATGACGCCAACGGCGTTGCGCCTGCAGATCGTGCGCGGGCTGGCGCAGTTGACGCAGACCACGCCGTCCGAGATCGAGGTGCTGTTCGAACTGGCCAAGCCGGTCGCGGTGGCCCGCAAGGCGCCGCCCCGCACCGGGCGTCCGGTGCCGGTGGGGCTGGAATTGCAGATCGTGCGGCTGCTGGTGGCGCATCCGCCGTTGTCGCTCGATATCGACGCGGCCGCGTTGAAGGCGTTCGAGTTCTTCGGCGCCGAGCCGGCCGAGCGCCTGGCGCAGCTGGTGGCTGCGGCGCAGGCGATGGGCCCGAACGGTAGTTTTGCGGCGTTCGCGCAACATTTGAAGTCGCAGGGCGACGAGTACGACGGCATCATCGCCGAAGTGGTGCAGGAGTCCGAGTCCGATTTTGATGCAGTGCGGGCGTTCCTGCGCGGCGCGATCCGCCAGGTCAAGAATGACGCGTTGAAGCAGGAATTGAGTCAGTTGTTCGCCGCCGGCCTGTCGTCCGACGAGATTGGCGTGCGTTATCGGGAGTTGACTTCGCAGCAAGACCAGCTGTTGCGCGAAGCCCAGGCGGAGTTGGCGAACCGATAATGTTGCGGTGCGGCGTGGAGGAGTTGCCGGGCGTTTTGGAGTGTCATGTTTCTGTCATGTTTCCGGAGGGGGAACCGGGGCTCTTCCCTCTGGATATTGAAAAGTGGCGTGCTATAATAAAACGCTAAGTGTTGTGTCTTTTGGCATCGTTTTTTGTTCAGAGTGTGTTTGTTTTCAGTAAGTTAGGCTCTTGATCGACATGGAAAGACGCAGTGTCGGCGGCCAGGGCCAGCTTTGGTTTAGTCGGCGAACCTCCAGTGGGACGCTATCAGCGGACTTTCTGTTTGCTGTCTAACCTAGTCATGGTTTCTTGCCCCCACGCACGTGTCCGGATGCAGTAGAATTTTGCCGACAGCGGTGGAGTTCTGTTGACGTCGATCGGTCTGACCGGGTGTAAGTAAGTCGTAGTATTGTCGAACTGGTGTCGGCAAGTTCGAAGACGTAGGTTCCAAACAAATTGAACCGCAAGAAACTTTATCCTAAATAAGCAAGTCGTTGTGTAATCGAAAGCGCCTGTGCCAATCAAGAAACCTGAATCCAAAGCGGCTGCAAAGCCGAGCAAAGTGACCGCCCAATCCGCCAAGACAGCGGACAAGTCGGAAACGCGCGTCGCCAGCGGCAACCCGCCCGCGGTCAGCCAGACCACGGACGCCGCCACCCTCGCGGCCATCGATACCTCGGGCTACGTGCTGCCATCGGTCAAAGTGCCGGGCCGGCGCGGGCGCAAGCCGAAAGAATTCCAGCCAGAAAATGACGAAGTCGCCGCGCTGAACGCGGTCGAACGCGCCGAACTGAAGGCGGTGGACAAGGCCAAGGCCAAGGACCGCAAGGCCAAGGAAAAGGCGCTGCTCAAGGATGCTTTCTCGTCGGACACCGAAGCGACCGAGGAAGAGCTCGAACGCCGCCGCCAGAAGCTCAAGACCCTGATCAAGTTCGGCAAGGAACGCGGCTTCCTCACGTACGCCGAGATCAACGACCACCTGCCGGAGAACATCGTCGATCCGGAAGCGATCGAGGGCATCATCGGCACCTTCAACGACATGGGCATCGCCGTCTACGAGCACGCGCCGGACGCCGAGACCCTGCTGCTGTCGGACAACGTGGCCACCGTCACCAGCGACGACGAGGCCGAAGCCGCCGCCGAGGCCGCGCTGTCGACCGTCGATTCCGACTTCGGCCGCACCACCGACCCGGTCCGCATGTATATGCGCGAGATGGGGTCGGTCGAGCTGCTGACGCGCGAGGGCGAAATCGAAATCGCCAAGCGCATCGAAGACGGCCTCAAGGACATGATCCAGGCCATCTCCGCCTGCCCGGTGACGATCGCCGAGATCATCGCCGCCTCCGACCGCATCCGCGCCGACGAGATCAAGATCGACGAGATCGTCGACGGCCTGGTCGATGACAGCGACGAGGTCGCCGCCGCGCCGGTCGTGGCCGCGCCGGCCGAGGAGGACGACGAGGAAGAGGAAGAGGAAGAAGAGGAAGAAGAGGAAGAGGAAGAAGCGAGCGCCTCCGGCGCCGCCGGTTTCTCGGCCGAACAGCTCGAAGCGTTGAAGAACGCCGCGCTCGACAAGTTCGACGTCATCTCCACCCAATTCGACAAGATGCGCCGCGCCTTCGAGAAGGAAGGCTACAACTCCAAGGCCTACATCAAGGCCCAGGAAGCGATCTCGTTCGAGCTGCTGGGCATTCGCTTCACCGCCAAGGTCGTCGAAAAACTGTGCGACACCTTGCGCGGCCAGGTCGACGAAGTGCGCCACATCGAAAAGCAGATCCTCGACGTCGCCGTCAACAAGTGCGGCATGCCGCGCGCCCACTTCATCAAGGTCTTCCCGGGCAATGAAACCAATCTGGACTGGGTCGACGGCGAAGTCAACGCCGGCCACGCCTACAGCGCCATCCTCGGCCGCAACATTCCGACGATTAAGGAACTGCAACAGCGCCTGATCGACCTGCAAGCGCGCGTCGTGCTGCCGCTGCCGGACCTGCGCAACATCAACCGTCAGATGGCGGCCGGTGAAATGAAGGCGCGCAAGGCCAAGCGCGAAATGACCGAGGCCAACTTGCGCCTGGTGATCTCGATCGCCAAGAAGTACACCAATCGCGGCTTGCAATTCCTCGACCTGATCCAGGAAGGCAATATCGGTCTGATGAAGGCGGTCGACAAGTTCGAATACCGCCGCGGCTACAAGTTCTCGACCTATGCGACGTGGTGGATCCGTCAGGCCATCACGCGCTCGATCGCCGACCAGGCGCGCACCATCCGTATTCCGGTGCACATGATCGAGACCATCAACAAGATGAACCGGATTTCCCGCCAGATTCTGCAGGAAACCGGCGCCGAGCCCGATCCGGCGACGTTGGCCATCAAGATGGAGATGCCGGAGGACAAGATCCGCAAGATCATGAAGATCGCCAAGGAACCGATTTCGATGGAGACGCCGATCGGCGACGACGACGATTCGCATCTGGGCGACTTCATCGAGGACAACAACACGCTGGCGCCGTCCGACGCGGCGCTGCACGCCTCGATGCGCGGCGTGGTCAAGGATGTGCTCGACTCGCTGACGCCGCGCGAAGCCAAGGTGCTGCGCATGCGTTTCGGCATCGAAATGTCGACTGACCACACGCTGGAGGAGGTCGGCAAGCAGTTCGACGTCACCCGCGAGCGCATCCGTCAGATCGAAGCCAAGGCCCTGCGCAAGCTGCGTCATCCTAGCCGTTCCGATAAGCTGAAAAGCTTCTTAGAAGGCAACTAAGGCTTGACTAGCGCCGGTGCTAGCCCTTATGCTCGCGAGTTCGTTTTAAAAGCGAGCGCGTGTCGGAGGGGCTAGCCGGTTCCCAGCGCATCTGCAACACCCTGGGCCTCTAGCTCATGCTTGGTTAGAGCAGCGGACTCATAATCCGTTGGTGCCGTGTTCGACTCACGGGAGGCCCACCAATAACAAGGACTTAGGTGAAAATCTAAGTCCTTTTTTCTTGGCTCAAGTCTCCATGTGGGCGCTGTGTAGGTTTCTCCTATAACTCTGCTTTCCTTACGTCCAAGGCTGCCAAATGTTTCCTATCCTAATTGTGCCACTTGACGCGGCTGAGTTATCCGAGCAAATGGGCACAAAGTTCAAGTTCTGGTACTTGGACGCTCAACGGCGCCGTACCCTTTTCAAAGAAGGGCGTCCAGGGACCGGCGAAAATTGGGCAGAAAAAATTTCCGCTGAGTTGGCCGAACTGTTGGGTATTCCGCATGCTCACTATGACCTAGCAGAATGGAATGGCCGCAATGGCATTATCTCTCCCTCTCTCGTTATGAGAGGCGACCGCTTAATTCACGGGAATGAGTTGATTGAAGGCAAGGTAACGGTTGCGCGCGGCGACGAGAATTTGCGATACTACGAACAGCGAAGCCACATCGCTAGTCGCGCATTTCAGTTGCTAAAAAAGCATGCTGACATTATTGCGCCACCACAGACGTATTCGCCCGTGAATGGCGTAGACTCGGCCTTAGGTGTGTTTGTGGGATACCTTCTTTTTGACGCTTGGATCGCAAACCAAGACCGGCATTCTGAAAACTGGGGCGTGGTGAGCAGTGGAGGGCGACTCTTCCTCTCCGCTTCCTATGACCACGGTTCAGGCTTAGCACGGAACGAAACTGATGAGCGGCGCAAGGTGATGCTCAGTACCAAGGATAAAGGGGCCTCGCTAGAAGCCTATGCGGCGAGAGCTCGCTCCGCGTTCTACCCGCACGCTGCGGGGGATGCTAAGGTTAAAGCATATCGGACTCACGACCTTTTTCAACTTGCTCATAAAGAGGATGCTCACGCGGGTGATGTTTGGATAGAGCGTTTGGTAAGTATTGGCGATGACCAGATAGCTGACATAATAAACCGGGTTCCCGGCCAGTTAATGACTGATGTGGCGCGGGAATTTACAGCAAAATTGCTGAGGGTAAATATCAATAGGTTAATTGTTAGGTAGAATCATGAGCACTCTTTTTGTCGCGTGGCAGCAACCTGATTCCAAGGAGTGGATTCCGGTAGCAAAGCTAGAGCATAACGGCGGTACGTATGCATTTTCCTATACGCAGGGTATTTTCCGCGCCAAGGACTTCCGTCAATTTAGCGGTATGCAAAGTGTTGAGGCAGTTTATGAGTCTCCTCGCCTATTTCCGTTGTTTGCAAATAGATTGATTAGTAAGTCGCGGCCTGAGTTCAAGGATTATTTAAGATGGCTGGGCTTGTCCGATATGGATGAGGATCCGATGGCTATTCTTGCTCTTACGGGAGGCATTAGAGGAACTGATTCAATTGAATTATTCCAGCCACCTGCGGTATCGAAACAGGGCCAATATTATTTGGAATTCTTCGCTCGGAGCTTATCGCACCTGCCTTTGCCAGCAGTAGAGCGTATCGGCATGTTGGAGAAGGGGGAGCGTATTTATCTCATGAGGGACCCCCAGAATGAGTTTGATGAGCAGGCGGTCGCCATGCGAACCGGAACGCCGTCTTGGTTTTTAGGATATTGCCCGAAGTATTACGCGCAAGACTTGGGCACGCTTCTAGGTAACCCGGAATGCGACCTTCAGGTAACCGTGAAGTGCGTGAACTTAGATGCGCCTTCAAATATGCGGTTGCTATGCTCTGTTACCGCGAAGGTTCCTAGAGTTTTTACGCCGCTAAGCAAGGAGCGTGATTTTCTCCCCGTAGATGGAATTCCTCAGGAATGGAAAAGCCTTACGACCACTTTGGACGGAATTTTTCTGGGCTAAGTGCGAAGAAAAGTTTCATGATGCCGGGAGCATCGGCGCGCAGTATTGCGTAGTTGCGCGCCAGAGCGCTAACGCTTTTGCCGGCGGCACATTCGGCGATATATTGGTGCGCTGCTCGCGATGGCCTGTGCTGAACTTTCTGCTAATCTGAATCGATATGTTTGTACAGATTTAAAAGATGTGTTTCGCTAGGTAGAAGTATTCTTAGTCAAGCCCTGCTAGTGTGGGAATCAATAGACAACAAGCAGAGCTCTCTCAGTTCAACAGCGAAGAACCTCACCGTATCGCTTTATACCGGACAGATATATATGCCAATCTATCGAAAGTAAAAGCCGTGCAGCTGACCCGACGGCCGTTCACATTACGGCCACATGCCACCCTAGGCACCTGGACCACTGATGACACTCACTTCTATCTCGGCGCAAAGTCGCACCTAGCGGAGCTGGTAGACATCGCCGCCAGGGTGAAAGCAGAATGGCCGGTGGAAGCAATAGGCGAGGTTATCAATGGTGGCGATTACCCGGCGCTCGTTAACTTGACGAAAAAGCACGATTTGTTATCCGCGACTGTCAAGATATTCGCGGCCATGGCAGTTGAGGCGTTCTTAAATTTTTACGGCGTTGTTCGGCTCGGCCGAAGTGCCTTTGACGGCCGCTTTGAAGTGCCTAGTGACGAGTATTTTGTGGACCCTGTAGCTTGAGTGCAGGATAACGTTAAGGATGTCATGTTCGAGAATTTTGATTTTACGCTGCTTGATGATCCTGACTTCAAAGAGGACTCGGTACGCGAAGAACTGGTTGTGCCGCTGCTTCGTGCGCTGGGCTATAGTGCTGGAGGCCCGGCGAAAATCGTTCGGAGTAAGGGGTTGCCCCATCCCTTTGTATACATTGGTTCGAAGCGGTTTGACGTTAAAATCATTCCAGATTACCTTCTACATGCGTCGGCCGATCACCGCTGGATTCTAGACGCAAAGGCACCTGGCGAAAATATTTTAAAAGGGCGGAACCCTGAGCAGGCTTTTAGCTACGCAATCCACCCTGAAGTTCGGGCATCTAGATACGCACTCTGCAACGGCCGGCAGCTCAGCATCTTCGACGTAAGCAGAATTGAGCCACTGCTTGTGTTGGAATTGATTGACTTGGAGCGTAAGTTTGTGGAGGTCGAGCAGCTACTAAGTCCCAGAGCATTTACCAAGCCTCATGTGTTTCGCTTCAAGCCCGACATGGGCCTATACATGTGGAAGATGGGATATAGGTCTGAGCAGGTCCTTTCGTTTCTTCCGATGGGTGTTCCATTGATTGCGAAAGTCGAAGATGGCCTTTATACGATCTGCGTAAGCGTGCTTATGGATGAGACATGGCTTGCTGCAACGTTGGACTTCGACGAGGCTCGTCTCAATGAATTGTATGCGGCACTTCCTCCGTCTCAGGCTGCGGAAGTACGAGAAGCTTTGAGGCGACAGCCTTTTCACATAAGGTACGAAGCCGGCGCGCCGGCGGTCAACATGGATATTCGCTTGGGCGATGGAACTTACTCGAATGACGACGAGGACTATTGCCCATTTGTTGTCGAGAAATTCTACTAACGAATAAGCTGCTGGAATTTTGCCGGAACCATCATGTTGATACGAGTCATCCCAGGTGTTCTCTGGTGATGAGATTTCCTGTAAAGTCCAGGCACTACAGGTGATCTGTGGTTAGCTTGGTTTGACTCATAATCCGTTGGTGCCGTGTTCGACTCACGGGAGGCCACCAAATTCGGTAGTGACACAATGCAGGGACACAAAGGGTTGGCGATCGCGCTAACCCTTTTTTATTTGTGGCTTTGAAACCCCTTTCCATCAGCTGCTTCGACATCGGTTGAGACTTCCATAGCAATGCTATGATACGATTGTTCTATTCGTGATGCTATTCATTATGGCATTCAAAAAGCGGTTCGCTACTATGGGAATCTGCTAAATATTCCTATTCACTACCGTCCTATATTGTGGCTAAAGCAGACAACCTGGCCAAGCTGCTCAGTCTCCTGCAGCGGGGGCCCAGTAAAACGGCCGTCATCCTGAAAGAATTGGATGTCAGTCAGCCGACCTTCTCCCGTCTATGGGCGGCCGTCCGAGACGGTGTCGCACTTGGCGCGAGTAAGGCACGACTGTATGGATTGCGGCGCTTCGTCCAGGGAGTCCATGCCCCTATCCCCGTATTTCGTGTTTCCGAAGAGGGGCGGCCTGAGCCCATAGGATATCTCGATGTTCTTCAAGGTGAGTTCTACGCCATGATGCCGCTTGAGGGGACAAGCTACGACGTGTACCAAGGCTTGCCGTTTTTTGTGCGCGATCTCCGTCCCCAAGGGTTTTTGGGCCGTATGGAGCCCGGAAGGCACAGGGATCTGGATCTGCCTGCGGATATTTTGCATTGGACCGATGAGCAAGTTCTCAAGTACGTCTCAAGGCGTAGCGAGAACGCCGTTGGTGACCTCATTCTCGGGAACGAATCGTATGCGCGGTATATCGAGTCATCCGCAGTCGAAGAACGTTCCGTCATATCGGATGAAGAGCGCGCCCAACGCTATCCAGGGATGGCCGAAGAGTCCATGCAAGGGGAGGCCCCAGGGTCGTCAGCCGGCGGCGAGCAGCCTAAATTTACTGCGGTGATTCGACGCGACGCTAATGGCGGGTTGATCGAACATGTCATCGTCAAATTCTCTCCGCCGCTCGATATGCCTTCCGGGCGACGTTGGGGAGATTTACTTGTATGTGAACATCTCGCCTTACAAGTTCTCGCCCGCAATGGTATCGCCGCAGCCAAAACCTCGATCCTGGAATTTAAAGAGCGCGTTTTCCTGGAGGTTGTCCGATTCGACCGAGTGGGATTAAAAGGGCGGCGTCCGATGGCTACCTTTTCCGCATTGGACGGCGACCTCGGGATGATGGATCAAAGTTGGACCGCCGTCGCGCGGGAGCTTGGCCGTCTTGGCGAACTGGCCGAGAAAGACATCGTGACGGTCGAGATCCTCGACCTTTTCGGCGCGCTCATCGGCAACACCGATAAGCATCATGGAAACATCGCCGTCGCCTGGACGTTCGAGCGAAAACATCGTCTGCTTGATGCCTATGACATGCTGCCAATGCTCTACCGTCCCAATGCCCACGGCGAGATTGTGGCGCGCGAGTGGACGGCAAACTACCTGGGCCGGTTGGAATTGCGGCATCTATCCAAGTGCCTCGACATGGCGATTCAATTTTGGCGCGACGTACTGAACGATTCCCGAATATCGGATGACTTTAAAGGGATCGCGGAGCGTCACATGACTGCGTTGCGGCCATTGGTACCCGATTGACAAGGTATCAGGCAGCGGGGATCATGGGCGGATGGAAAAGCGCATTGAGAAACTTGAAACCGAGCTTGCCGCGATAAAGTTGGACCTTGGAATCCTAAAGGCCACTTCCGCGACCAAGTCGGACCTCGCCGAGGCCAAGACAACCATTATTTTATGGGTTGTCACCGCCATCATACTTGCGCAGATACTGCCTGGCCTGCTGAAGAAGTTTGGACTTATGTAGGAGTCGGCCCGCTCCAGCGCGCTTTTTTACGTATCACCATCTAGCAGCCGAGTGCCGCCCCTTAGCGTGCCGGCATGATTTCTTTCCTGAACCAGTCATCGAGCATTTGTTTGTCGTGCCCGTACAGATCCTGGTTATAGCTGCGCGAACCCATCAGGTAGTTCGGATCGGACAACTCGCGGTCGCCGCTGCGCAGCACTTTGCCGTCCTGCTCGATGCTGTAGCGCAGATGCATCCTGGGCCAGTCCGCCTGGCCTTTCATCACGCGGATATCGCGCACCGGTACCCTCGGGAACACATCGCCGGCCAGGTCGATATCGATAAATTCGACCTTCAATTCCTGTCCCGCCGGCAGCTGGGACGCCAGCAGATTCAGGTGCTCACGGAAAATCATTTCCATCGATTCGCGGTCGGAAGAAAAGCGCGGCACATCCGTCATCTTTTCCGGATTGATGTAAGTGACCGTCGCCGCAGCCGAGGCGCTGGCGCAGGACAGCAGAAACGCGGCGACCGTTCCGACATTACGGATGAACTTACTCATGAATGACCTATCCTTTTGCGACGACCTGATTCTGTGAACTATAAATATACGCTCATTCCGACGGCAGTTCATCCAGCGTATATTTCGCTGGGCATCTAGTTGCATACATGGCAAAATTACCGCCGCAAGCGCACTCCACAAAAAGGATAACCGATGAATTTCCCTTCACTGTCGCAACTCGCGCCGCACGGCACCACATTGATGGCGTTGACCATCGCCGCCGTGTTGTTGACGCCGGGTCCCACCAACACGCTGCTGTTCCTGGCGGGCAGCCGCGATGGCTTCCGCCGGTCGCTGCGGTTGATCGCTGCGGAGTGGGGCGGGTACATGATCGCGATCAGCGTCTGGTGCGCATTCCTGGCGCTGGCCGCCGCCATCGCGCCTTGGGCGCCCACCGTGGCGCGGGCTTGCGCGGCGACCTACATCGCTTACTCGGCCATCAAATTGTGGCGCACCGCGCCCCAGGCCGGCGCCGCCGGCAGCGCGGCCATCGGTCCGCGCGAGCTGTTCTTCGTGACCTTGCTGAATCCGAAGGCGTTCTTCTTCGCCACCGTGGTGTTTCCTCCGCTGGCCGATGGCGCCGCCGCGCTGTCGCAGGCTTACTTGCTGTTCAGTAGCCTGTTGCTGCCGATCGCCGCGCTGTGGATCGCGATGGGTTCGGCCGTGCTGGCCTACCCGAGCGCGACGCCGCGCCAACCGCTGGTGCATCGCATCGCGGCCGGCGTGCTGCTGGCGTTCTCGGGGTCGATGTTCGTTTCGTTGCTGGCATCCGCTCGCTGAGAACCACGCCGGACAGGCCGGAATTTTTCCGCTCCCATCCAATCGCGCGCGTTGCTTCTATACTAAAATTGCCGTTCAAAATAAACGCCAATTAACGCTAATGAGGAGAAACGGGATGATAGATCTGGATCGGCGTAGTCTTGTTCTTGCCGCTGGCGGCGCTCTGGCGGCGACGGCGGTCGGCGCTCCGGTGTGGGCCGCGACGCCCGAACGCAAGCTCGGTTATGCGATTGTCGGCCTGGGTGGTTACGGCCTTGGCATCATCATTCCCCAGTTCAAAAACTGCCAGCACAGCAAGCTGGTCGCGCTGGTCAGCGGCGATCCCGCCAAGGCCAAGCGCGTGGCGGCCGAGTACGGCGTACCGGAAAGCGGCATCTACGATTACAACAGCTACGACAAGCTGAAGGACAATCCCGAGGTCGATGTCATCTACATTTGCCTGCCCGTTTTCATGCACAAGGAATACACGGTCCGTGGCGCCGCCGCCGGCAAACACATCCTGTGCGAGAAGCCGATGGCCTTGTCCGCCGCCGAGTGCGAGACGATGATCGCGGCCTGCAAAAAGGCGGGCAAGAAATTGATGATCGGCTACCGCAGCCACTTCGAGCCGTACAACCTGGAGGCGATCCGCCGGGCGCGCGCGGGCGAGATCGGCAAGCTGCGCTATTTCCGTTCCGAGCATGGTTTCACGACGGGCGGGACGTCATCGTGGCGCTTGAAGAAGGCGATGTCGGGTGGCGGTTCGCTGATGGATATCGGTATCTATGCGCTGCAGGCGGCGCGCTACATGACCGGCGAGGAGCCTGTCGCCGTGTACGCCAAGGAGACCACGGATCGCTCCGATCCGCGTTTCCGCGAGGTCGAGGACATGATCGAGTTCCAGCTGGAGTTTCCTTCCGGCGTGATCGGTTCATGCATGTCGATGTACAGCGCGAATCAAAACCATATCCTGCTGATGGGCGACAAGGGCCGCATCGAGCTGGAGCCGGGGACCTCTTATAGCGGCCATCGCATGTGGGTGGGAAATGGCCGAAGCAACGAGATCACGCCGCCGCCGGGGCCGGGCAAGACCCAGTGGGCTGGCCAGCTCGACCACATGTCGACTTGCGTGATCGACAACCGCGAGCCCATCGTTCCCGGAGAAGAGGGCTTGCGCGACATGCGCATCATCGAGGCGATTTACAAGTCGGCCCGCGAGCAGAAGCGGATCGTGTTGTAGGTCAGTTTTTGGATTTATGATGGCCGGCTTCCTCGGCGATCTTGATGTCCAGCATCGAGATCACGAGGTCGTCCTCCGTCAGCAGTTCCTTCAGCGGGAAGCCGTCCTCCATCGCGATCACGGCGCCGGCGGTGACCTTTTCCTCCACCTCGCCGCCCGGCGGCGTGTGTGGCATGAAGGCGAATTGCGGGAAGCGCGTTTTGCCGTGCTCGGCGATTTCGTGCAAGGTCCTCGGCGCGGCGCGCAACAGGCCGTTGCGCACATGGTTCTGGCGGTCTTCGCTTCGTTGCTTGAGCAGCGCCGTCAGCCGGACGATCTCCTCCGTCAGGCGGTCGGATTCCGCTTGCTGATGGCTTAGCTCGTCGTCGCTGAGCGCCTCTTCCCATTGCGTCAGTTTCAGCAGGCCGCGCTTGTGCAAGGTCTGCCGTTGCAGGTCGATCTCGATCGCGGCGGCGCGGGTCTGGTGCGAGTCCAGGTCTTGGGCGACGCTGGCGTCGCCGTTGGCGCGGTGCCATTTGTCGCCGAAGTTGAACACCAGGCCGTCGAAGTAAAAATACATCGGCAAGCCATGCGCCGGGGCGTATTCCAGAACTTGTTTTGCCGTCATATTCCAGCGGGCGGCCAGTTCCGCCAAGGTCAGTGTCAGGGGTTCAATCGTGGGCATGATGGGCGCTAGTCGAATCGTCAATTGTTGGGCGCCATTTTCTCACAGTCGCTTGCATCCCGCGTTCATTTGTTGTGCCGGCAATTACGATTTTGACGTTTTGACCTGCTGATTTTGCCCAGCCCGGCTATTGTCGACGAAGTCATTGTTATACTTTCCTGCGAGACAGCGTTCGACTGTCCAGACCCAGGAGACGATATGACGGACAGAAGGTTGAGGAAGATAGTGATCGTGGGCGGCGGCACCGCAGGATGGATGGCGGCCGCGCCCCTGGCCCAGCGGCTCGGCAAGGACTGCGAGATCGTGCTGATCGAGTCGCCCGACATCGCCACCGTCGGGGTCGGCGAGGCGACCCTGCCGACCATCCGTTATTTCAACGCCGCGCTGGGCCTGGACCACGCCGAATTCCTCCGCAAAACCCAGGCCTCGTTCAAACTGGGGATCGAATTCAAGGATTGGGGCTATATCGGCAACCGTTTCTTCCACGGCTTCGGCGACTTCGGGCCGAAGATAGCGGGCCGTTCGCCGCACATGCACTGGCTGCATCTGGCGCGCGTCGACAAGAACATTCCCTCGTATGAGAACTGGTCGATATCGACGGTGATGGCGCGTAACCACCGCTTCGCGCCGGCCAACCCCGACGATCCGTATTCCTACGGCTTCCATTTCGACGCCGCCCTCTACGCGATCCATCTGCGCGAGTATGCCATCGCGCGCGGCGTGACGCGCATCGAGGCGACCATCAACGATGTCGAGCTCAGGCCGGAGGACGGCTACATCGCCGCCGTCAAGTTGAAGGACGGCCGCCGCATCGATGGCGATTTCTTCATCGATTGCTCGGGCTTCCGCGGCTTGCTGATCGAGGGCGCGCTCAAGGCCGGCTATGACGACTGGAGCGACCAGCTGCCGTGCAACAGCGCGCTGGCGATGCTGTGTGCCAAGGCCGAAAAGCTGGAACCGTTCACCACCGCTACCGCCAAACCCGCCGGCTGGCAGTGGCGCATTCCGTTGCAGCACCGTACCGGCAACGGCCACGTCTACAGCAACGCCTTCACCACCGACGACGAGGCGGCCCGCGTGCTGATCGACGGCCTCGACGGCGCGCCGCTCGACGACCCCCGGCAACTGCGCTTCGTGACCGGGCGCCGCCGCAAGTCGTGGATAAAGAACTGCGTGGCCCTCGGCCTGGCGGCCGGTTTCATCGAGCCGCTGGAATCGACCAGCATCAACCTGATCGAGAACGCGGTGGGCAAGTTGATCGAGTGTTTCCCCGATCGCGATTTCCTGCCCGAATCGACCGCCGAGTTCAATCGCTACATGGCGTATCGCTACGAGTCCGTGCGCGATTTCATCATCATGCATTACAAGCTGACCCAGCGCACCGACACCGAGTTCTGGCGTTACTGCGCCAACATGCCGATCCCGGACAGCGTGAGGCACCAGATCGAGCTGTTCCGCGAAACCGGCAGGGTGGTCATCTACGACCAGGACGGTTTCGGCGATCCGTCGTTCATCTCGATGTTGCTGGGGCTGGGCGTGGTGCCGAAGGTCGACGATCCGTTTGTCGCCGCGATGGACAGGGACGCCTTGCAAGCGCACATGGCCCAGGTTCGCGCGGGCATCATTCAAAAGGTCTCCGCGATGCCGTACGTCGGCGATTACCTGGCGCGCGCCGTCGCCAAGTGAAGCCGGCCGATGCTCAGCCCAGCCGCTTGCGCATGAAGATGGTCGCCTGCGGATTGTCGTTGTAGCGTTCGCAGCGCTCGTAGCCCAGCTGATCGTACAGCCTGATCGCCGCGTGCAGGTCGTCCTTGGTGTCCAGATACACGGCGCTGTGGCCGGCCTGCGCGGCGTGGTCTTCCAGCGCCCGCATCAACGCCTGCGACAGGCCGCGCCGGCGGAAGCGGTCGGCAACATAGAGGCGCTTGCATTCGACCGCGCCGCCCCCGGCGCCGGTTGTGTCGACACCGGGCAGCGGCCGCATCGCCACGCAACCGGCCGGGACGCCGTCCACGTACGCGATCCACATCGCCGAGCTGGCGTCATCGAGGAAGGCGCGGATGGCATCGTCGTCGTCGCGCAGCACCACGCCGATGACGTCGAAGTATTCGTACAGCAGGTGGCGCGCGTCGTCCAGTTGCGCGGCGGTGGCGCGCACCAGGCGGGTGGACGGTGGCGACAGGATTTCCCGCACCTTGCTCATCGCCGCCAGCAGCTCCGCGCGTTGCGCCTCGCCCAGCTGGTCCAGCATGCGCACCGTTTCCGACGAGACGCGGTGATTGATGTCGGCGATCACGGCCTGGCCTTTGGCGGTCAGGCTCAGCAAGGTGGCGCGCTTGTCCTGCGCCGATCGCACTCCCTCGATCAGTCCGCGTTCGGTCAGTGAGCGCACCATGCGGCTCAGGTAGCCGGCGTCCAGGCCGAGCTTGGTTCGCAGATGGTTGGCGGTGCAGCCCGGACTTTGCGACAGCTCGTACATCATCCGGCTTTCGCTGAGCGAGTAGTCGGTGTCGAGGTAGCGCCCGCGCAACAATCCCAGATGCACGGTGTAAAAACGGTTGAATTGCCGTACCACTTCGGCCTGTTGCCGCATATGCTGATCCATGTCACTCCACAAGGTTGCTATTTGGTTGCCTTTGGCAAGTATTTTGGCGACTATAGCGCCGTTGCGCCGCGCGGTCAACATGGCGCGCGTGGCAGGCGGTAAAATGGCGCCTTCCCATAGCGGAGTAGCGAAGATGATGTTTCTTAAAGTTCCGTTTGCGGAAAAAGACGAGGCCAAGGCGCTGGGCGCCCGTTGGAATGGCGAACGCAAATCGTGGTACGTGCCGGACGGTAAGCCGACCGAGGCGTTCGAACGCTGGCTGCCGCCGGGCGGCGCCGATTTCGTTCCCGCCAAGGCCGCCGCCGCGCCGAAGGCCAAGCCGGCCTCGGTCGACTCCTATGTCGGCAAATCGGTGATCGGCAAGCTGTATCAGGAATTGCCGCACGACTGCAATCCGTTCGAGGCGTGCCCGGTCTGCGCGCCCGCGCTGGCCGCGTCCGGCTGGCAGGCCGCGCACGAGGATGTGGCCAGGCTGCTGGTCGGCCTGCGGGGCTGACACCTGTTTCATTCATGGTCAAGCTGAAACTATTGAGATAGTGACCACACGCGGGATCGATCTGTTCTAAAATACTGATGAGATTCACCCACCTGAAGCCGCCGATGAACAGTCATACGATGCCGCCAGTTTTCCGCACCGAAGACGGGCCGGTCACACCGGTCGCCAGCTTCAAGCAGCCCGCCGATATCTTTGAAGCGCTGTTTCAAAGCATACAAGGCGGCGAAAAGCACGTGCGGCCGCTGCTGGACCTGATGCCCGATTCGCATTTTCTCGGTTTCATCGAGGTCGGCTACGCGCTGCGCGCCTGCCTGGAGGACAAATCACGCCGCGATTACCTGTTGCAGCGCCTGCGCCCGCATCTGGGCGTGATGATCGGCACTTTGCCGGCGAGCATACAGCCGCACGGCATGCTGCCCAAACAACCGGCGCCGCCCGGTTTCCGCGATCTGCAACACATCGGCGATGATGAGATCCGCGCCTGGCTGATCGAAGACGGCGGCCTGATCTATGGGGAGTTCGCCCGCTACGAGCTCGATAACCTGTTCGACGCGATCGCGCCGTCGGTGCGCCCCGGCGGCGTCATGGTCGATCTCGGTAGCGGACTGGGCAAGGTGGTGATGTCGGCGGCGCTGGCGTTTCCGTTCCAGCGCTGCATCGGTGTCGAATGCATGGGCTACCGCCATCGCATGGCCTTGCAGCGGTTGCACAATCTGCTGGTGCTGGCCGAGCGCGGCGTGGCGCACCTGCCGACGCCGCTGACGCCCGATGCCCCGTTGACCCTGCCTTTCGGCGACGCCACCACCGGCAGCCATCTGCTCGACCTGGCATCGCGGATCGCCTTTGTCGAAAGCGACATGTTCAAGGTGGACGTGCGCGGCGCCAGCCTGGTGTTCTTGTACAGCACCTGTTTCGGCCCGCTGATGGACGCGCTTGCCGACAAACTGGCGCGCGAGCTGCAGGAGGGCGCGCTGGTGGTGACGACCACCTACGCGCTCAAGCATCCCGCTTTCACCTTGCTGCATTATTTCCCGGCCGGCACGGTCGCCTGGACCAACGTGATGCTCTATAAACGCACCGGCACCTTGGAGTCGCTGCCGCCGGCGGATATCACGCATCCGCATCAGCCGGACCCGGCGGAGTGGGAAGCGCGCGCGCGCCAGGAGTTCGACGCCTTGGACGCGCGGGCGGGCAAAGCCTAGGCTAGAGCAGCCATTTGCGCGCGGCCGCGACGATATTGTCCGACAGCGTGCGGGTAAATGGCGTCTGGATATCCCAGGTGTGCCACGTCAGCGGCACGTCCAGCACGTGGCCCGGCGCCAGATCCACCAATGTTCCCGCCTTCAGTTGCGCGTCGCACTGCAGCAGCGGCAGCATGCCATAAGCGAATCCCGCTTCCAGAAAGCGCACGAAACCTTCCGAACTGGATAAGGAATGGTGCGGCACCCGTCCCGTATGGCCGGTTTGCTGGGCGATAAAGCGCGTTTGCAGCGCGTCCTTGCGGTCGAAGTACAAAGCGGGCGCCTGCCGCACCGCCTCGGCGGTAAATCCGTCCGGGAACCAGCGCGCGGCGAAGGCGGGACTGGCGACGCACAGATACCGCATCGCCCCCAGCGGCGTGGCCGAAGTGCCGGCCACCTGCGCCGTTTCGCTGGTAACGCAGCCGAAAACCCGGCCTTCGCGCAGCATCGTCATCGTGTGGTCCTGGTCGTCGAGACGGATCTGCAACATGCAGTCTCCCGAAGCCATCAACGGAGCCACCGCTTCCTGCAGCCAGGTGGCGGCGCTGTCGGCATTGATGGCGATGGCGATTTCCGGCCGGGCCGGGGCGCCGGGACCGGCGTGCCGGAATTCGGTCAAGGCGGCTTCCAGCAGTTGCACCTGACGGTAATGGGCGATCAGCCGCTGGCCGGCCTCGGTCGCCACCGGCGGCTGGCTGCGCACGATCAGCAACTCGCCGGCGCTGTTTTCCAGCATGCGCAGGCGCTGGGACACCGCCGACTGGGTGATCGACAGCGCTGCGGCGGCCTTGTCGAAACTTCCATAGTCGATCACGGCGTCCAGCGCCGCCAGTCCGCGATAGTCGATTCGGCTCATTAGCGTTCCTAATATTTGGTCAGTAATATTAATTATACTTATCTTTCGGCGCCGTCTAAGCTGTCGTTCTTGAACCCGGGGAGGACGCATGGAAGTGACGGCATTTTTAAAAGGTATGGGGCTGGGCGGCGGACTGATCGTCGCCATCGGATCGCAAAACGCTTATTTGTTGCGGCAGGCTTTGAAGCGCGAATATGTGCTGACCTGCATCGCCATTTGCATCGTTTGCGACGTGATGCTGATCGGCGCCGGCGTCGCCGGCATGGGGAAGTTAATTGTCGAGGCGCCCGCGCTACTGCTTTGGATTAAAGTCGCCGGTGCCGGCTTCTTATTCTGGTACGGGCTGAGGGCGGCGCGTTCCGCGTTGAATCCGGCCGCGATGGAAACCGGCGAGGATAAACCCGCCACCAGCCGGTATGCGGTGGTTGCGGCGATGCTGGCTTTTAGTTTATTGAATCCGCATGTTTATCTCGATACGGTTGTGTTGCTGGGCTCCATAGGTGGCCAGCAAATAGGCGATGGACGGATGTATTTTGCCGTGGGGGCGATGCTGGCCTCGGTTATATGGTTTTGCAGCCTGGGTTTTGGCGCGCGGTTTTTGATACCGGTATTCGCCCGTCCGCGCGCCTGGCAAATATTGGATGGCGTGATCGCCGTGGTGATGTGGGTATTGGCGTGCACATTGTTTCTATAACTGTGCGCATGGGCTCAAGCTGGAAAATGGCGGGATCATGCCGATTTTTGGCATGAAAACCACACCGATCCCCTTGGATCGCGTAGTTTTTTTGGTATGTAACTTCATCTAGTTGTAAATTTATTTCCATTGAGAACGTATTCGCCAACGGTTCGCATACAATGCTGAAAGTTGCCCAGATGTGGCGCGCCGATCAGTGGGAATAATGAGCATGGAACCCGGCAATTACTTGAGCGAGTCGACGATGGCCGCGGCCCTGGCGGCGGATGCCATTCTGAGCGCCTTGCTTATCTTTCTCTGGCTATCGCAGCGTAAAGAGAAACATGCCTTGTTCTGGGGCGTGGGCCAGGTGGCGATAATGGCTGGTTTGATCACCTGGTTCAAAGGCGCGGAATTACTGCCACATCAAATCCGCCTGTTTATATGCGCGCTGATGCTGACCGTGGGAATGATTGGTTATTGGGGCGGGACCCAGTATTTTCTCGGTTATTTGCGCCGGCGTCATTTGCGCTGGATATTGATCGTCGCGGCCGTATTAACCGGCGTATTTTATCTGCTGTGGAATGCGTTTTATCACATAGTGGCACCCGCCACCGCGTCGGTTATCGGTCTCGTGATGTTGTGGATGGGCGCGGAATTAATCCGCGCGCAACAGCGTTACCGCTGGCTGGGATATACGCTGGTGGCGCGCGGCATATTCAATGTCGTCTCTTCCATCACCCTGGGGCCGGAACTGTATGTGCTCTGGTTCGCCGGCACCTCGATCCTCAAAACGCTGTCGATGCTCGGTCTGATCTATGCGGTCCAGGACGAGATCCAGCAGCGCTACGTGCGCACCATCGACAGCCTGAGTCATGGTTTTTTGATACGCGACCGGCGCGGCTATGTCCATGTCGCCAACGAACGCTGCGCCCGCCTGCTGGGTTTCGACAGCGCCTCCGACCTGATCGGCAAGCATGTATGCCAGCTGCTGCCGGACCTCACGCCGGCCATGGCCGACGAATATTTCCAACGCTTCGACGCCAAGGACGTTCAGTACCCGATGACCGAAACGGCAACGTTTAGATTAAACAATGGCACACGGTTGCCGGTGGAGATGATGGGTTCGCCCTATGTCGAGCGCGGCCGCCTGTATTGCCTGGTCCAGCTGCTCGACATCAGCGAGCGCAAGAAAAAGGACGACATGCTGTACCGGGCCGCGCGCATCGATCCGGTGACCGGCTTTTTCAACCGCCACGCGCTGTCGGCGTCGCTGGCGCAGGAGGTCGCGCGCGGGGCGGCGGCCGGGCGCGAATGCGCGGTGCTGTTCCTCGACCTGGACAAGTTCAAGCGGGTCAACGATTCCTTCGGTCATGCCATCGGCGACGAATTGCTGCGTCAGACCGCCCGCCGCCTGCATGGCGTGCTGCGCCCGAACGACATGCTGGCCCGCTTCGGCGGCGACGAGTTCATCATCGTCATTCCCGATCTGGCGCCGGGCGCGGCCGCGCAGATGGCCACGCAGTGCGGCGAGCGCGTCATCGGCGCCATGGCCGGCCGCTTCGAGCTGTTCCACCACGCGATCGCCGTGTCCGCCAGCGTCGGCGTGGCTTGCTATCCATTGCACGGAAGCGATAGCGATATGCTGATACGCAACGCCGACATCGCCATGTACGAGGCCAAGAAAGCCGGGCGGGGCGAGCTGCGGTTTTTCAACGACGCCATGAACGCCGCCGCCAAGGATGCGCTGGTGATCGACGGCGCCTTGCGCGGCGCCATCGAGGCCGGCGAGTTCAAGCTGCTGTACCAGGCCATCGTCGACGCCCGCACCGGCAAGCTGACCAAGGTGGAGGCGCTGCTGCGCTGGCATAGCGCCGAACTGGGGTGGATGCCGCCGGACCGCTTCATCCCGGTCGCCGAGGACAGCGGCATGATCGTCGCCATCGGCACCTGGGTGCTCGACGAGGCCTGCCGCCAGATGGCGCGATGGCGCGACGGGCCGCTGGACGGTTTGACGATCAGCATCAACGTCTCGGCCTGGCAGTTGGCGGACCCGGCCTTTGTGACCCTGGTGGAGCGGGCGCTCGCCAGCAACGGCCTCGACGGCCACCGGCTGGAGCTCGAGTTGACGGAGCGGGTGCTGATCGACGACGGCGGCCAGGTGAGCGCGGTGCTGCGGCGCTTGCGCGCCCTGGGCGTCAGCATTTCGCTCGACGACTTCGGCACCGGTTATTCCTCGCTCAGCTACCTGACCCGGTTCCAACTGAACACGCTGAAGATCGACCGCGCCTTCGTCATGGATATCGAGCACAGCGAGCGCAGCAATAGCCTGGTGAACGCCATCATCGCCATGGGACACAGCCTGGGGCTGCAACTGGTGGCGGAGGGCGTCGAGACCGCCGGCCAGGCGGCGATCCTGGAAACCATGGGTTGCCACTATCTGCAGGGCTACCATTTTTCCCGCCCGATCCCGGCCGACGAACTGCTGCGCTTTGCCGGCGAGCGGCAGCTATCGGCTTCCTGACTTGGCCGCCGCGGCGGCCTCCGCCGCCGTCGGTATCTTCCGCGCCGCCTCGTCGCCGGTCAGTATCCAGATCCGGTCGATCTCGCCCATGGCGTCGACGGTGTAGTTGACCACGATATCTTTACCGCGCACGGAGCTCGGCATGTCGATCGTATTCTCTTGATTGAAAATGCGCGCGGAAGGCGATAGCTTGCGCGCCTTGCCGTCGATGCCCACGTCGGGAAAATACCCCGGCGTCATCTTGCCGCGCAACACGTCGGGCGGGAAGGGGCGCTCGAAGGCCAGCGCCGGCGGCGCCAGCGACGCGGTCAGCAACGCTCCAAGCAACGTGATCATCCGCAACATGGCAGCCTCCAAATCACACCAAAATGGCAGCTTACCCGATTCCCTACGCAAATTGTTGTCATGTCATCCAGATGTCATGTCGCCGTCATCGTAACGTCACATGCTGTTCCTACAATCTTGCGAGTTGATCATTCCACTAACCGCAAGAAAGAAGAACACTCATGCAACAGCGCTTCCCTCTGAAACCTTTGTGCCTGGTGGTCCTGCAAGCACTGGCCTTCCAGGCTTACGCGGCCGATGCCGCCGCCGACGCAGCCGACAGCGCAGCCGCCGCCGGCGCCTTGGCCGGTCCGATGCAAACGGTGGAAATCACCGGCCGGGGCCAGTCGCGCCAGGTCCAGAACATCAACAAGGCCGATCTGGCCGAGGCGCTGCCGGGCACCAGCCCGTTGAAAGTGCTCGACAAGCTGCCGGGCGTGAACTTCCAGTCCGCCGATCCGTTCGGCGCCTACGAGTGGTCGACCTCGTTCAGCATCCGCGGCTTCAACCAGAGCCAGCTGGGCTTCACCTTGGACGGCGTGCCGCTGGGCGACATGAGCTACGGTAACAACAACGGCCTGCACATCAGCCGCGCCATCTCGTCGGAAAACATCGGCAGCGTCCAGGTGTCGCAGGGCGCCGGCTCGCTGGGCACCGCCTCCACCAGCAACCTCGGCGGCACGGTGCAATTCTTCACCCTGGCCCCGACCGACGAGTTCGGTTTGACCGCCTCGCAAACCCTGGGCAGCGATTCGACCTCGCGCACCTTCGTGCGCGTCGACACCGGCCTGATCAACGGCGCCGTCAAGGCCTTCATCAGCGGCACCCGCCAGCGCACCGACAAGACCAAGGGCGAGGGCGCCCAGGACCAGGACCAGATCAACTCGCGCTTCGTGTTCAACTTCGGCGAGAACAGCCTGACCGGCTTCCTCAACCATTCGGACCGCAAGGAAGTCGACTACCAGGACATGTCGAAGGAAATGATCAACCGCCTCGGCTACGAGTGGGACAACTACCAGCCCGACTGGCAGCGCGCGGTCAACGCCGCCAAGGGCCAGTTCAGCGGCGCCGTCAACAGCCTCGACGACGCCTACTATTCGGCCGGCGGCCTGCGCAAGGACACCCTGGGCGGCCTGACCCTGGACCTGAACTTCACGCCGACGCTTCAACTGAAGACCACCGTCTACAACCACGAGAACGAAGGCCAGGGCCACTGGTACACGCCGTACGTCGCCACCAACGCCGCCAACCCGATCTCGGTCCGCACCACCGAGTACGAGATCAAGCGCCACGGCGTGACGACCGACCTGACCTGGGACCTGGGCAACCACACCATCACCGCCGGCGCCTGGGGCGAGCGCAACGACCACACGGGCAGCCGCAACTACTACGCCGCCACCGGCCCGGCCGACACGATGTATTACCTGCGCAACCCGTTCCGCACCGACTGGGCGCAGAACTTCATCACCACCACCGCGCAGTATTACGTGCAGGACAGCCTGAGCCTGATGGACGGCAAGCTCAAGATCAACGCCGGCTTCAAGAGCATGAGCGTCGACATCGCCGCCCGCAACATCGTCGGCACCCGCGCCGCCGGCAAGCTGTCGGCCGAGAAGAACTTCCTGCCGCAGGCCGGCGTCAACTACGCGCTCAGCGCCGACGACGAGGTGTTCGCCTCGGCCTCGAAAAACATGCGCGCGCACCAGCCGGGCGTCGGCGGTCCGTTCTCGCAAACCCAGGCCGCCTATGACGCCGGCGTCGCCAACCTGAAGCCGGAAACCTCGACCAACGTCGACCTCGGCTACCGCTTCAAGCGCGCCGGCATCCAGGGTTCGCTGGCGGTCTACAACGCCCGCTTCGACGACCGTCAACTGAGCGTGGCCACCTGCGCCGGCATCGTCGGCTGCCCGTCGACCTTCGTCAACGTCGGCAAGGTCGACACCAAGGGCGTGGAGGCGATCGCCGTGTGGAAACTGAACCGCGAAATCAGCTGGTTCAACTCGTACACCTTCAACGATTCCAAGTACAAGTCGGACTACATGGACGGCAGCACCCTGGTGCCGGTCAGCGGCAAGACCGTGGTCAACGCGCCGCGCAACCTGTTCAGCACCGAGGCCTCGTACGAGACCGGCAGCTGGTTCGCCCGCCTGGGCGGCAAGCTCACCGGCAAGCGCTACTACACCTACATGAACGACAACGGCGTGCCGTCGTTCTGGCTGGCCAACCTGTCGGCCGGCTACAAGATGAAGTCGCTGGGCATGCTCAAGGAACTGTCGCTGCAGGTGAACGTGACCAACCTGCTCGACAAGGAATACATCAGCACGATCGGCACCAACGGCTTCCAGGCCCGCGATCCGAACGGCACCGCGCAGACCCTGCTGACCGGCGCGCCGCGCCAGATCTTCGTCACCCTGAACGGCAAGCTGTAAGCGCAACCGCGCCGCCGCCGGCGGTGCAACAAGGCGTTCCAATCGATAAATTTTGCGTATCGCGCAAGGTTTAGAGAGTGGAACGCCTTTGTTGCTTATGGGCTACAACTGCGGTGTGGCGCTGGCAGCGCCCTCCACATCGCCTCATACTATCGAGTCTTTCGAGCTCGAGGAGTCCGCCGTGAAATGGTTTTATGACCTGAAAATCGCTACCAAATTGGTAGTCTCGTTTGGTGTCGTATTGTTGCTGACGCTGGTGTTGGGCGTGGCCGCGATGGTGTCGATGTCGCGGGTCAACCAAGCCTCGGACGACCTCGCGACTAACTGGATGCCGAGCGTGCGCATGGCGATGGAATTGCGCACCGATCTCGGCGAGATGCGCCGCTGGGAGCTGGCGCACCTGATCAACGACGATCCGGCCGGCTTTGCCACTTACGAGAAGCGCATGGCCGATACGCTGGCGACGATGAAGATCCACCGCGACGCCTACGAAAAACTGATCAGCAGTCCGGAGGAGAAGGCGATCGCGACCGAATTCGACCAGGCCTGGAGCGCCTTCATGGTCGACCACGACAAGATCGTGAAATTCTCCGCCGGCGGCCAGAAGGACGAGGCGCGCGCGCTGTCGCGCGGCTCCTCGGCCAAGACGATGGCGGCGCTGACCGAATCGGTCAACAAGCTCGTCAAGCTCAACATCGACGGTGGCGACGACGCCAGCGCCGCCGCCACCGCCACCTACGAGCACGCGCGCCTGGCGTCGGTCATCCTGTTGACGGTCAACATCGTCATCGGCATCGCGCTGGCGCTGTGGATCGCCCGCATCGTCTCGGCGCCGCTGCAGCAGGCGGTGTCGGTGGCGACCGCCGTGGCCGGCGGCGACCTGACCCGCACCATCGAGGTCGACAGCGCCTGCGAGACGGGCCAACTGATGGGCGCGCTGCGCGACATGAACGGCAATCTGCAGCGCCTGGTCAGCCAGGTGCGCAGCGGCACCGACACCATCGCCACGGCGTCGGCCGAGATCGCCGCCGGCAACCAGGACCTGTCGTCGCGCACCGAGCAGCAGGCGTCGAGCCTGGAGGAGACGGCCTCGTCGATGGAGGAGCTGACCAGCACCGTCAGGCAGAACGCCGACAACGCGCGCCAGGCCAACCAGCTGGCGCAGTCGGCGTCCGGCATCGCCATCAAGGGCGGCGACGTGGTGGGGCAGGTGGTCGGCACGATGTCGTCCATCAACGAATCGTCGCGCAAGATCGTCGACATCATTTCCGTCATCGACGGCATCGCCTTCCAGACCAACATCCTGGCGCTCAACGCCGCCGTGGAAGCGGCGCGCGCCGGCGAGCAGGGGCGCGGCTTCGCCGTGGTCGCCAGCGAGGTGCGCAACCTGGCGCAGCGCTCGGCGGCGGCGGCCAAGGACATCAAGTCGCTGATCAACGATTCGGTGGAAAAGGTCGAGGCCGGTTCGCAGCTGGTCAACGAGGCCGGCGCCACGATGAACGAGATCGTCTCCAGCATCACGCGCGTGACCGACATCATGAGCGAGATCACCTCGGCCAGCGCCGAGCAGAGCGATGGCATCGAGCAGGTCAACACCGCGATCACGCAGATGGACCAGGTGACGCAGCAGAACGCGGCGCTGGTGGAGCAGGCCGCGGCGGCGGCCGAGTCGATGCAGGAGCAGGCGGCGCGCTTGAGCGAGGTGGTGAGTGTGTTCAAGTTGAACGGGGCGCCGGCCGTTCCCGCCGCCGCGCCGCGCAAGCCGCTGGCGGCGCCGGCGCCGGCAAGGATGGCGCTGGCGCCGAAGCAGCCGGCCAAACCGGCCAAGCAGGCCAAACAGGTCGCCCATGGCGACGAATGGGAAACCTTCTAAACCACGGTTACACGTAGGGCGGATTAGCGCAGCGTAATCCGCCAATGCGTGCGTTTCGACGGCGCATGCATTGGCGGATTACGGCGTGCCGCCTAATCCGCCCTACGTGTCTCCAAGGTTATGCTGGCGCGCCGTCCAGGCTTTGTGCGCCGCGTGGTACTTCTCCAACTCCTCCTGGTACATATCGTCGACGCACCAGGTGCACCCGCTGTGGCAGCAGTCGCGCGGGTCCGGCGCTTGCGGCGCCACCGGCTCGGGATCGTCCGCCTTCATCGCATTCCCCTCCACATCACAACGGCGGCATCGCTAGCAGCGCCATGTTGCGGCCTTTTTCCTTGGCGCGGTACAGCGCTCGGTCGGCCATCTCCACCAGCACCTCGGGCGAGGTGTCCTCGGTCGGCACGATCACCGCCACGCCGATGCTGATGGTCATGATGCCGAACGGCGACTGCTCGTGCGGCATCCTGGCCAGCACCAGTTGCGCGCAGATCTCCTCGGCCGCGCCGAAGGCGTCGGTGGCGTCGGTGGCGGCCGCCAGCAGCGCGAACTCCTCGCCGCCGTAGCGCGCCACGATGTCGGTGGTGCGCCGTCCGTGCGAGGTGATCAGTTCGGCCACGCTGCGCAGCGCGGCGTCGCCGGCCTGGTGGCCGTAGTGGTCGTTGTATTTCTTGAAGTAGTCGACGTCGAGCATCGACAGCGCCAGCGTCTGGCCGGTGCGGGCGGCGCGCCGCCATTCGGCCTCGAGCGCCAGGTCGAAGCCCCGGCGGTTGCTCACGCCGGTCAGGCCGTCGGTGGTGCTGAGCGCGGCGAGCTTGCGGTTCGATTCCTCCAGCTCGCCGGTGCGCGCGGCCACCAGCGCCTCCAGCTCGAGCTGGTGCCGGGTCAGCCGGTGGATGCGGATCTTGTAGGCCAGCACCAGCGAGCCGACGATCAGCCCCGCCATGCCCAGCCGGAACCACCAGCGCTGCCAGAACGGCGGCGTGATGGTGATCTTCAACGTGGCCGGCTCCTCGTTCCACACGCCCAGGTGGTTGGCGGCCTTGACGCGGAACAGGTAGTGGCCCGGATTGAGGTTGGTGTAGCTGGCGCTGCGGTGCGAGGCGTCGGTGTGCACCCATTCGCGGTCGAAGCCCTGCAACTGGTAGGCGTAGCGGTTCTCGGCCGGCTCGGTGTAGTGCAGCGCCGCGAACTCGAGCGAGAACACCGACGCCTGCGACGACAGGGTCAGCGCCGTCGGCGACGTCACCGGCCCCTCGGCCTTGACGTCGGCCCGCGGCTTGCCGTTCTGCAGCGAGTGGTTGAAGACGGTGATGTCGGTGATCGCCACCTGCGGCGGCACCGAGCGGGTGCGCACGTTGGCCGGCGTCACGGCGGTCATGCCGTGCACGCCGCCGAAGTACAGCACGCCGTCGGCCGAGGTGGCCGACGAGTTGACGGTGAAGCCCTCGCTCAGGCCGTCCGACGCGGTGTAGTGGCTGACCTTGCCCGTCTCCGGATCGAGGCGGTACAGGCCGGCGATGGTGCTGCACCAGATATTGCCGTCGAGGTCGTGTTCGATGGCCAGGATCTTGTGCGCGCGCATCGCCGACGCGTACGACTTGAAGCCGATCTTGCCGTCGGCGCGGGTCTGCATCAGGTTCAGGCCCTTGCTGGTGCCGACCCAGATGCGGCCCTTGGCGTCCTCGTGCAGGCTGACGATGTTGTCGTCGGACAGGCTGGCCGCATCGTCGTTGGCGTGGCGGAAGTGGGTGAACTTGCCGCTGGCCTGGTCGAGCTGGTCGAGTCCGCCGCCGTTCCATTCGGAGCCGGCCCACACGCGCCCGCTGCTGTCCTCGAGCACCGCCGAGGTGCCGTTGACGCTGCGGCTGCTGATGTTCTGCGGGTCGTTGTAATAGATCTTGCGGGCGTCGGTGCGCGGGTCGTAGCGGATCAGGCTGTTGCCGGTGGCCAGCCACAGCGCGCCGCCGCTGGCCGGCGCGATGGCGTTGATGTAGTCGCTGGCCGTGTTGCCGAAGTGGATGGCCTGGAACGGGCTGTCGGGCGTGTCCAGGCGGTTCAGGCCGTTCGAGGTGCCCAGCCACAGCGGCTTCTTGCCGTCCTTGTCGGCGCGCGTGTCCTGGAACATGCTGTAGACGATCGAATGCGACAGCTTGCCCGGCGTCTTGTCGTCGGCGTGGTAGCTCTTGACGACGGTGCTGGTGGCCGGATCGTACAAGCTCATGCCGACGTTGCCGCCCATCCACAGGCGCCCGTCCGGCGCCCGCGCCAGGCTCAGCAGCGCGTTGCTGGCCGGCGCCGAGCGGCGGTCGATGCGGAACGGCACGTGGCGCGTGAAGCCCTCGCTCGACAGGTTGGCCAGCGCGATGCCGTCGGTGAACGAGGCGATCCACAGCATGCCGCCGCGGTCCTGCATCACCGCGCGCAGGTTGTCGCCCGGCAGGCTGTACGGATCGTCGGCCGCGTGCACGAACTGGTCGAACTTGCCGTTGGCCTCGTTCCAGCGCAGCAGCCCGGCCGACAGCGTGGTGCACCACAGCACGCCCTTGTCGTCGAGGTTGAAATTGGTGATGCGGCTGTACGGCGAATCGATCGCCTTGCGCGTGTTCCAGTCGCTCTTGCCGTCCCAGCGGATCACGCCCGACTCGGTGCCGATCCACAGCGCGCCGCCGCGGTCGAATTGCAGCGCGCGCACGATGTTGACGCGGGCGTCGGGCACCGGCGCCGGATCGACCTGGTGGTGCCGGAACACCTTGCCGCCGGGCGCCAGGTAGTCCAGGCCGCCGGGCCAGGTGCCGATCCACACGCCGCCCTTGTCGTCCAGCGCCAGCGCGTTGAGGTCGTTGCTGGCCAGGCTGTCGGGATCGTTGTCGTCGTGCGCGTAGACGGTGAACTTGCCGGTGTTGGGGTTGAAGTGCTGCAGCCCGCCCCAGCTGCCGATCCACATGCCGTCCTTGCCGTCGGAAATGATGTTCTTGACGATGCGGTGGTTCTTCGGCGCCTTGGGCGGGGCCACCACGGTGAAGTCGTTGCTCTCCGGATTGAAGCGCGCCAGCCCGGCCTGGGTGCCGGCCCAGATGCGGCCCTGCTTGTCCTCGTAGATGGCCGAGACGCGGTCGTGCGGCAGGCTGGTGGGGTCGTTGGGGATGTTGGTGTACTTGACCGCCTGGTAGCCGTTGTAGCGGTACAGGCCGTTGGTGTGGGTGCCGACCCAGACGTAACCTTTCCTGTCCTGCATCATCGACAGCATCGACGGCTCGTCGCCGCCGAGCGGCCCCAGCTTCTTGAAACGCAGCGACGGCGCCGGCGTGGATTGGGCCTGCGCGGCCGGCGCGGCCAGCGAGACGGCCAGCAGCGCGGCGACCAGCGCGGGGGAACGGGACAGCAATAGGCGATAGCCGCGGCGTAAGGCCGTTAATAGCACAAACATGGTGGAGTATCCGATGGCGTAACGAAGTGCACGTCAGCGAGCGATGCTAGGCTCGACTAAGATAGATTCTGAATAGAAACCGTATTATACATGCCAATGATGCAATGGTTTCGATATAAAAGCTGGCATTTTTAGCGTATTTGCCGTATTTAGGGTATAGTTTACGGCGCTTATTGTCTCCCGCTCGTTGTATTTGCTGTCATAGCGCTGCCACCGCATCATCCTTTTCGCACTTCCCCGGTGCGGCCTCCGTCGTGGGGCGCGCCGCCGGGGCGGGCAGCGCAGAATTTGTCGTTAATTGAAGAAAGCTTGGTTGTCCGCCGCAGGACCGCCGCATACACTATGTCCGAAACCGAGATCACCACCCCGTCCGCCACCGAACCGGCCGACGCCGTCGCCACGCCGGAGGCGCAGCAGGCACAACAGCCGGTGCACGATGCGCAAGCTGCGCCACAACCGGCGCCGGCGCCGCTGGAAGTACCGCAAGTGCCACAAGTCCGGTTCGCCGATTTCGGCCTGTCGCCGCACATCCTGCGCGCGCTCGACGACCAGGGCTATGTGCACCCGACGCCGATCCAGGCCGAAGCCATTCCCGTGCTGCTCAAGGGGCGCGACGTCATGGGCGCGGCCCAGACCGGCACCGGCAAGACCGCCGGCTTCGCGCTGCCGATCATCCAGATGCTGCTGGCCCACGCCAGCACCAGCACCTCGCCGGCGCGCCATCCGGTGCGCGCGCTGATCCTGACGCCGACGCGCGAACTGGCGGTGCAGGTGGCCGAGAACGTCAAGGCCTACGCCCAGCACACGCCGCTGCGCTCGACCGTGGTGTTCGGCGGCATGGACATGAAGGGCCAGACCGTCATCCTCAAGGCCGGCGTCGAGATCGTCATCGCCACGCCGGGCCGCCTGCTGGACCACATCGAACAGAAAAACATCAGCCTGGGCCAGGTGCAGATGCTCGTCATGGACGAGGCCGACCGCATGCTCGACATGGGTTTCCTGCCGGACCTGCAGCGCATCATCAACCTGCTGCCGAAGCAACGCCAGAACCTGATGTTCTCGGCCACGTTCTCGCCGGAGATCAAAAAGCTGGCCAACACCTTCCTGACCGACCCGGTCACGATCGAGGTGGCGCGCAGCAACCAGACCGCCGACAAGGTCACCCAGGTGGTCTACAAGGTGGCGGAGAACCAGAAGCACGCGGTGACGGCGCATCTGCTGCGCCAGCGCGAACTGAAGCAGGTGATCATCTTCTCCAACACCAAGATCGGCGCCTCGCGCCTGGCCAAGGGGCTGGAGCAGGAGGGCATGAACGCGGTCGCCATCCACGGCGACAAGACGCAGCAGGAACGCATGGCCGCGCTCGAATCGTTCAAGAAGGGCGAGATCGACATCCTGGTCGCCACCGACGTCGCCGCGCGCGGCCTCGACATCACCGACCTGCCGTGCGTGATCAACTACGACCTGCCGTACAACGCCGAGGATTATGTGCACCGCATCGGCCGCACCGGCCGCGCCGGCGCCTCCGGCGACGCGTTGTCGATCTATTCGGACAAGGACGAGCGCCTGCTGGCCGACATCGAAAAACTGATCAAGCAGACCATCCGCCGCGGCGAGCTGACCGGCTTCAACCCGGCGCCGTCGTACGGCGACGGCGCCGAGCGCCGTCCGCGCCGCGACGACGGCGCCGGCCGCGCGCCGGCCGGCCGGCCGTCCGAGCGCTCGGACCGCGGCGAGCGCGGCGACCGTGGCGAGCGGGCCCCGCGCGGCGCCGGTTCGTCGCCGTACAGCTCGGGTGGCCGCCGCGACAAAGTCGATCCGTGGTTCCTCAAGCCGTACGAGCCGGCCAAATCGGCCGCGCCGGCGCCGGGCGCCACCCTGGGCGGCGCCACCGCCAAGCCGAAGCAGAAGCTGGCCTTCCTGCTGGGCGGGGCGCCCAAGCCTTGACGCCGGCTTCCAGGGCCGTCCATGCCCCAGCGGGCAGCCTGCCGAACTACGCCGACCGCCTGCTGTTCCTCGATGGCTTGCGGGCGTTGGCGGCATTGTGGGTGATGTTCGGCCACCTCTATCTGTTCGCCGTCGGCTGGCAGCAGCAGACCCGGTGGCTGGCCATGCCGCTCAACGCGCTGATGTATTTGCACCTGGGCGTGGTGGTGTTCTTGGTGCTGTCCGGCTATTGTCTGGCGCTGCCGGCGGTCCGCGACGGCAACCGGATCGGCGCCGGCCTGCCGGCCTTCTTCACGGCGCGCGCCTTGCGCATCCTGCCCCCTTATTTCGCCACGCTGGCCGCCATCGTGCTGGTCAACTATTTCGTGCCGTTGGCGGCCTGGGGGCGCAATGACCTGGGCCTGTCGTCGACCATCTCCAGCCAGGTCTGGTGGACCAACCTGCTGCTGCTGCAGGACGTCTACGGCCAGTACAACAACATCAACGGGCCGTTTTGGAGCATCGCTTGCGAATGGCACCTGTACTTCACGTTTCCGGCGCTGATCTGGGTGTTGCGTCGCGGTGGCGTGGTGGCGTTGCTGGTGCTGGGGGGCGCTGTCGCCTGGGGCCTGACGTCGCTGTCGGCGATGTATCCTCTGCTGCCGGTGGTCGGGGCCTCGGTGCCGCAGCCTCCTTACTTCATCGCGTTGTTCGTGCTGGGGATCGCGGCGGCCGCGCTGTCGAACGGCTGCGGCGCCGCGGCGGCGCATATCGGCCGCGTGGCGGCCTGGGCCGGCGCCGCGCTGACGGTGGTGGTGCTTTACCTGCTGTACCGTTATCGTATTGTCGATGTTTCCAGCGCGGTCGAGTTCACCCGCCACCACCAATTGATCGACCCGCTGGCCGGCGTGGTCACCGCCACGCTGCTGGTGGTGCTGAGCGGGCTGGCGCCCACCCACCGTTTGCGCCGTCTGTTCGAGCAGCGCAGGCTGGTGAGCCTGGGCGGCTTTTCCTACTCGCTTTACCTGATCCACATTCCAATCCTGGCGACAGTGTACACCTGCCTGCTGCATGTGCCGGCCATCGCGCGCCTGTCCTATCTGCAGATGTTCTGCGTGCTGGCGCTGCTGGGCACGCCGCTGTGCATCGGCGCGGCCTGGATTTTCGCGCGCGTGTTCGAGCGCCGCATTCGCTGGCGCCCGGCCTCGGCGCGCCGTGCCGCCGCGCCCGGCTAAGCGCGGCCCGGCCTCACACCGCCTCGCGCAGCGCGCGCAGCACGCGCTCCTGCCCATCCTCCAGTCCGACCCACAGCGGCAGGCGTAGCAGCCGGTCGGACAGCGCGTCGGTATGGGCCATGGCGCCGTGGTGGCGGCTGCTTTTGAGGCCGTACGGCGCGCTGTGCAACGGCACGTAGTGGAACACGCTGTGGATGCCCTGGCGTTTGAGGTCGGCGATGACCTGGGTGCGTTTTTCCAGCGACTCGAGCAGGATGTAATACATGTGCGCGTTGTGTTCGCAGCCGGCGGTGATGACCGGACGGCGCAGCCTGCCCTCCGCCTCGAGCGGCGCCAGCGCCGCGTGGTAGGCCTCCCACAGCGCCATGCGGCGCGCGTTGATGGCCTCGGCCTCCTCCAGCTGGGCCCACAGGAAGGCGGCGATCACCTCGCCCGGCAGGTAGGATGAGCCGATGTCGACCCAGGTGTACTTGTCGACCTGGCCGCGGAAGAACTGACTGCGGTTGGTGCCCTTCTCGCGGATGATCTCGGCGCGCTCGGCCAGCTCGGGATCGTTGACCAGCAGCGCGCCGCCCTCGCCGGCGACGATGTTCTTGGTCTCGTGGAACGAGTAGGTGCCCATGTGGCCGATGCTGCCCAGCGGGCGGCCCTTGTAGGTCGACAGGATGCCCTGGGCGGCGTCCTCCACCACGAACAGTTTGTGGCGGCGGGCGATGTCCATGATGGCGTCCATCTCGCAGGCCACGCCGGCGTAGTGCACCGGCAGGATGACGCGGGTGCGCTCGGTGATGGCCGCCTCGATCTTGGTCTCGTCGATGTTGAGCGTGTCGGGGCGGATGTCGACGAACACCGGCACCGCGCCGCGCATGACGAAGGCGTTGGCGGTGGTGACGAAGGTGTAGGACGGCATGATCACCTCGTCGCCGGGCTGCACCTCGGTCAGCAGCGCGGCCATCTCCAGCGCCGCCGTGCACGAGTGGGTCAGCAGCGCGCGCCGGGCGCCGGTCTTCTTCTCCAGCCAGGCGTGGCACTGGCGGGTGAACTGGCCGTCGCCGGACAGGTGGCCGTTGGTGTGGGCCTGGGCGATATACCACAGCTCGCGGCCGGTCATGAAGGGTTTGTTGAACGGGATCGGGGTCATGTCTTTATCCTTTTATCCTTGCGCGGCGACGATGGTGCCAATGCAGATGAGGGTGACGCCGGCGATGCGCAGCATCGACAGCGGTTCGTGGAACAACCATGCGCCCAGCAGCAGCACGATGACGAAATTGAGCGCCATGAACGGGTAGGCGTGGGCCAGCTCGAACTTGGTCATGGCCGCCATCCACGTCACCGACGCCAGGAAGGCGGCCGCGAAGGCGCTGACGACCCACGGGTTGAGCAGCAGCTTGACCAGGAACAGCAGCTTGTCGGCGCCGGCCTCGGGCAGCGCGCCGGCCTTGCCGACCTGCAGCTTGAGCATGATCTGGCCGTAGACGGTCAGGGCGATGGTCATGGCGATGTAGAGGTAGTTCATCATCGGGCCGGGGCGTCGAACCATTTGTGGAAGGTGTAAAAGCTGTCCGATGGCTCGAAGCCCTGGCGGCACCACACTTTTTGCACCGCGACGTTGGTGACCTGGGTCGACACCACCATGCGCGCCAGCCCGCGCGCGCCGCCCCATTGTTGCGCCAGCCGCATCAGCGCCTGGTACAGGCGCTTGCCCTGGTGCGCCGGATGGACGCCGAACAGCACGCCCTCGAACGCGCCGTCGGCGAGCGTCTTGAGCGTGGCGAAGGCGACGATGTCGCCGGCGTGCTCGATCAGCACCACGGCGTCGGCCACGGCCGGGCTGCGGCAGGAGTTGGCGGCCCAGCTCGAATAGACCAGGTCGGCGTCGGCGGCGCGCAGCCGGGCGTCGGTGTGGTAGTGCCCGAGGTAGCCGGCGAAGGTGGCGCCGGCCAGGCGCTCGACGGCGTCGGCGTCGGCCGCCGTGGCCAGCCGGGTGACGTAGCCGTCCGGCAGCGGCGCGGCGCCGGCGTCGACGCCCTGTTTGCGGTAGTACACCAGGGTGTCGGTCAGGAAGCAGCCGGCCTGCTCGAGCCGCTGCGCCAGCGCCAGCTCGGTGGTGGGGCAGCGCGCGATCAGCAGGGCGACGGCGGCGTCGGCGCACCAGTCCATCAGCGCGGCGACGGCTTCGCCGCCGGCGAGCGTGGTCTTGGCGACGGTGACGCCGAAACGCTGGCGGTCGATGTCGGAGAGGGCGATGTGCATGGGGGCTCCAGGAAAAATCGGGGGGTCAGTCGGGCCGCGCGCGCGCCGGCGCGGCGTTGGGCGTGAGGCGGCGCAGCACGTACAGCGGGCGCCGCTTGACCTCGTCGAAGGTCTTGCCCAGGTAAATGCCGAGGATGCCCAGGATGCCGATGATCAGGCCGCCGATGAAGTACAGCGAGACGATCAGGCTCGACCAGCCCGGAATGGCCGTGCCCTGCAGCAGCGCGCGCGCCAGCAGCCAGCCGCCGAAGGCGAACGAGACGCCGGCCATCGTCAGGCCCAGCGTGGCGGCCAGGCGCAGCGGCTTGTCGGAGTAGGCCAGGATGGTGTCGGCGGCCAGCTTGCACAGCTTGGCGAAGGTGTAGGTCGAGGCGCCCTCGAGGCGCTCGGCGTGGCGCACCTGCAGGCCGGTGGTGGTGAAGCCGAGCCACTGCACGTGGCCGCCGAAAAAGCGCAACTGCTCGCGCATGCGGCCGAAGTTGTCGACCACCTGGCGCGACATGATGCGGAAGTTGCCGCTGTCGCCGTCGATGTCGATGTCGGCCAGGAAACTGAACAGGCGGTAGAACAGCCACGACGTCACGCGCTTGCGCAGCGGGTCCTGGCGCGGGCCGCGCAGCGCCAGCACCACGTCGTAGCCTTCGCGGGCCTTGGCGTACAGGCGCGGGATCTCCTCGGGCGCGTCCTGCAGGTCGCAGTCCATGACCACCACCCAGTCGCCGCGGCACTGGTCGAGGCCGGCCGTGATGCCGTAGTGCTGGCCGAAGTTGCGGGAGAACTGCAGGCCGACCACGCGCGGGTCGGCCGCGGCCAGGCGCTCGATGACCTCCCACGAGCGGTCGCCGCCGCAGTCCTCGACCAGCACGATCTCGAAATCGGGACCGACCGTCTCGAGCGCGTCGCGCAGCCGGCGGTACAGTTCGTCGAGCATCTTCTCGGCCTTGTAGACCGGGATCACGACGGAGATATGGGGAACGGCTGGCATGGGTTTATTTCTCCTGGGTGGCGGTGGCCGCCGGCGCGCCGCGGGCCAGGCCGGGGCGCGGGCGCGCCAGTTCGATGCCGTTGAGCTTGAAATGGCCGCTGCCGCTGCTGAAGGCGCGGAACTCGACCCCGACGAGGGGGCGCTCGGTGTGCACGCGCAACGTCACGCGCTGCCTGCCCGGCGTGGTGATCGGCCGGCGCGCCAACACCTGGGCGCCCTGGGCGATGACGTCGACCATGCCGAAGTCGGTGCCGTCGCCGCCGGCGTCGAGGTCGAAGCTGATGTCGTAGGTGCCGGGCGTGAGCGCGCGCATCGGGCCGAAGTGCAGCGCGCCGGACTCGCCCGGGCCCGCCTCGATCGCGCCGTCGCCGATATGGCCGATCTGGTGCGGCGTGCGCGCCGTCATGCGGTAGCGCAGCGGCTGGCGGATCTCCTGGTCCCAGGCCGGCAGGCTGGCGGCCAGGTTGGCCGGGAATACGAAGATGTTCATGTCCTCGAAACGCAGGTGGCGCGGCTGGCCGGCATAGCTGGCCAGCGCCGGCAGGTCCAGCAGCGCCAGCTCGCTGTCGCGCAGCATCAGGAAGGTCGGGCCGCGCCAGGCGGCCGGCGCGTACCAGCGGTTCGACGACAGGTGGCGCGACGGCTGCGGCAGGCCCTGCGCCAGCTCGACCTGGCGTACCCGCACCGCGCTGTCGCTCAGCACCGTCGTCTTGCCGGCCTCCCAGAACGTCGCGTAGCCGTAGCGCAGCCCGTGCTGGCGCAGGAAGTCGGCCAGCCGCAGGGCCGGGGTCATCAGCATCAGGCCGCGGAACTCCAGCGCCGTCGATTGGTTGTATGGATACAGGTAGGCCACCGGCGCGCTGGTGGCCAGCACCACCACCGCGCCCAGCCCGGCGGCGCGCGCGAGCGGCGCCAGCGCGCGCCGCTCGAGCACCACCCCCACCAGGATCAGCAACAGGAACATCAGCGATGGCACCAGGTAGCGCACCGACGCGCCCGGGTCCGACATGTCGGCCACCGTGGTGGTGGTGATGACGAGCAGGTGGGCGCCGAACGAGACGGCGGCGAACACCACCACCAGCTGGCGCGGGCCGCTGGTGGCGCGCAGCGCGCGCCACAGGCCCCACGGCAGGAGCCACAGCAGCGCGAGCGCGGTCACCAGCCGCAGCGCCGCGTAGGCGCCCGACAGCGAGGCCACCGGCGACTCCAGCCCCGGCAGGCCGTCGAACAGCAGCATGGTGCCGTGGACCACGGCCGCGACGTTTTTGAGCATACCGTCGAAGTCGAGCCAGTGCAGCGCGGTCAGGCCGGCGTTGTCGGCGCGCTGGGACAGCACGTGGCCGTGCAGCAGCACGCCGGCCACGATGGCCGCCACCACCAGGGCCAGCGCCCACAGGTGCCGCGGCGAGGGCCGGCGCGACTGGGCGCGCGCGGCCAGCGCGTACTGGACCGCGCCGGCGGCCAGCAGCGGCAGGCCGTAGACCAGCAGCGCGCGCTGCGGATTGGCCCAGAACAGCAGCGTGGTCAGCAGCGCCAGGGCGGCGCCCCATGGCAGCGTCCGCGCCCCGGGCGCCTGGCTCAGCGACCAGTAGGCGTACAGCAGGTAGCAGGCCATGTAGTACATCGAGCCGTAGGCGGCCTGGCCGTAGACGTGCTCGGCCATGACGAGCGACATGCCGGCCGAGATCACCAGCATGCCCACCAGGCGCGTCGGGCGCGACTGTTCCAGCAGGCCCGTGAGCAGCCAGCTGCCGTGCAGGATCAACGCCGCCGAGGCCACGTTCGAGAACACCCCGGCCTGGTAGCCGTTGGCGACCCACGGCAGCAGCGGCAACAGGAAGGTCTGCAGGTTGAACACCCACAGGTCGCGGTTGACGTAGTTCCAGTCGGCCGGGAAGTACTGGCCGCCATCGAGGATCTCCTGCGCCAACAGGTTTTTAACCGCCGAGTCCGAGTGGTACACCAGCTGGTAGTCGACCAACAGATAAAACAGCAGTAGCAGCAGGTTGACGCAAAGCAGGGACTGCAGCCACCGTTGGGAAGGCAGCCGGACGGGCGAGGGTTGTGACATCATAAAAGGTTGGCGGTACAAAACACGGTGAGCGCTGAGTATACAGGCGCCTTATAAAATCGGCAATCAGGACGGGCCGGGGCCGCTCGGGCGCCGGCGCGCGGCCCCGACGGCGGCGGCGCGCGGCGCCTTGGCGGCGATTTTGTCACTGTTTGTAACAGCGTCGCCGGCGCGGCGCTCACGCCAGCCAGGTGGGCGCGACCCGGTAGCGGCGGCGCCCCTGCAGGCACGCGACGATCTGGGCGGTGCTGTCGGCCCAGCTCAGGTAAGGCATCGCCGCCGACGCCGGCGCCCGGCCGGCCGCGCTCAGCGCCAGCCAGGCCTGCAGCGCCGCGGCCAGCGCCTGGCTGCCGTCGGCCTGGAAATACCAGCAGTGCTCGCCGCCGACCTCGCGGAAGACGGGGATGTCGCGCGCGATCACCGGCAGCGCGTGGCGGGCGGCCTCGATCAGCGGCAGGCCGAAGCCCTCGGCCACCGACGCCGCCAGCAGCGCCGAGGCGCCGCCGTACAGGCGGGTCAGCAGCGCGTCGCCGGCGTGCTCGAGCCAGAACAGGCGCCGTCCGGCCTCCGGGTGTTCGCGCAGGCGCCGGCCCAGCAGGCCCATCTTCCAGCCCGGCTTGCCGACGATGACCAGGGCGGCGTCGACGCCGCGCTGCCACAGCAGCTCCATCGCGTCGAGCGCCTGGCCGTGCATCTTGCGCGGCTCGAGCGTGCCGACCATCAGCAAGCAGGGGCGCGCCGCCAGCGCGGCCAGCAGCGCCGGATCGGCCTGGTCGGTCAGGCCGGGCGCGTCCGCCGTCTCGTCCGCGGCGGCCGGCGGCAGGTCGGCGCCCAGATGGCAGTAAGCGATTTGCAGCGCGTCGGGACGGCGGATGCCCTCGTCCTCGAGCCAGGCGGTCAGCTCGTCGGCGACGGCCCGCGAAATGCAGACCAGGCCGTCGGCCATGCCGGCCACCGTGCGCAGCCAGTGGCTGAACCAGGGCCGGGCGCCGGCCACGAACATCTCGGCGTGGGTGATGGGCAGCAGGTCGTAGACCATGAAGTACAGCTGCACGCCGTGGCGGCGCAGGTCCTGCAGCACGGCGGCGTTGGCCGGCACTTGGTTGGGACACAGGTCGAGGCCGAAAAACAGGTCGCCGGCGGCCACCCGGATCGGCGTGTCGTCGTCGGCGGCGCTGGCGCCGAAGCGGCGCGCGTACGCGTAGTGGCCGCCGGCGTCGTACACCGGCTCGATGCGCCAGCCCGGCGGCGGCGCCCGCTGCAGCTCGCGCAGCACGCCGCGCACCACGCGCTGGATGCCCGAGTGGTCGTCCTGCCCGGCCAGCACCGACAGGTCGACCAGCAGTTGCGCCTCAGCCCGCATGGCCGGCATCCTTGTGCAGCACGATCGGCAGGCCGAGCGCCAGGGCGCCGAGCACGCCCGCCCAGTCCGGCGCCGGCTGCAGCGCCACCAGCACGTCGGCCGCCGCCAGCGGGGCGTCGGCGTCGAGCAGGTGGTAGCCGGCCCGGCGCGCCGGCGGCGACGCTTGCCAGGCCTGGCGCAGCGCGCTCATGGTCGCCTCGGTGCCCGACGAGACCAGGCGCACCGGCTCGATCGACGGTACCAGGCGGCAGATCTCCTCGGCCATCAGCACTTCGCCCTCGGTCGGCGCGCCGAACGACAGGCCGCGCGCGGCCGCTTCCTGCAC
>NZ_JBEGHG010000005.1:0-215079 GCF_040675865.1 Burkholderia sp. LMU1-1-1.1
TCTGCCTGCTTCAGGATGGCGATGATTTGGCTGTCGGTGAATCGGGAAGTCTTCATTGCAGAACTTTCAAAAAGCTAATTGAGAAAATTCTACTTCTGATGGCGATCATTTGCAGGGGGGATTACCCCCGAAGTGTTCATGCTCAGACACTAATTCATTTTCAGGCTTTCCTGCATACGCCCGCATGGCGGCAGAAAATCGTCTCAGACCTATCTTGGAACCTTGGAGCCGCTATTCTTTAGCCTCATCGTTTCGTTCGTAAAAGAAACCGAGTTCACGCCATTCGCGCTGTGTGCTTTCATTGATTTTTGGTGAAGGCATTTCTGCTCCGCAGAGGTCAATACTTTTCATGTCCGTCTAGGTCTCCTTCTGGCCGAAAGCGGAAATCGGCATGTCGCTGATCGCGCCAGCTTCAAGTGCGCTCACGCATGTAACTATTGATTCCCTTGCCATACAACTCAGTTTCCATTTCGTACGCCGTTCCCAGGCGCTCGGCAACACGACGCGATGATTCATTGCCGGGAGCGATCAGCGCCCGAACCTTTGGCTCACGTCGCACCTCGAACGCATAATTCAAGACTACCGCCGCCGCTTCGTTCGCAATTCCTTTTCCCCAGAATGCTCGATAGGTATTCCATCCCATCTCCATCACAGTTGATTCGGAGCGGAAGAAAGCTCCCACGCTGCCAACCACCTGCCCCGTCTGCCGATCCTCTATCGACCACCAACCAGCCCCGCTTAGCAGACCATAATCCAGCATGTGAACTGAAGATGCGCCAAGCGGTCTCGCGGTCTGCCGAGCCTAAGTAAGCTGAGCTTTCAGCATTCGACAAATGGTCTGCAAATAACGCGAAGTCGTCAACACGATATTCCCGAAGCGTAAGCCGATCTGTGTGAAGGCGAGGTATGGAAATCGTAAGGGCGTGATTCATGAGAAGTACATCCTTAAATGTCAAATGGTGTTCAACGTCTGATTTTGGCCGAACGCGATCAAATTCCACCTAGGTAGGCACTAAGTAGGCCATCGGAACTCTCAATACCTAAAACGTCCATTATAGATTCGAGTTCAGTGCCGAAATGGTCGCGCCCTTCAGTGTCCTCGTTCTCAACCAACCTTAGCGAACGTTGGAATTCGGTGAGAACCCAGAGCTTTGTTGGATTGGACTGAATCCCATTTATCAATCGACCAAGCAAGTCGTTGAGAACAGTTGAAAGGCGTTCCTTCTCTTCCGCTGTGTTTTCTCCGGGAAGAGAACCAAATTTTTCTACCACTTTCAAGATGTGTAACTTTGTCACCATCGACTCATCAATCTCGAGGGGCGCGTCACTAACTTCGGACAGGGGATCATAGCTCATATGCGAATCTTAATTTTCTATTCTTGGTGGGTGGCGGCTCTTGGCAGCTTGGATTCCGTCTTGCATCCTGTTTTGCCAAATTACTTTTTTTATAAGTATAAACTCTGTTGGGGAATCCGGCCGGTCAAAATGAGATTACCGCAACGGCGCCATCGCTCCAACTCGCCAACCTGATTTGGAACGTGAACCCCGCAGTTAGTCCGCGAACAGCTCCACGATCAGTGAACGCAGCCATGCGTTGGCGCCGTCCTTGGCGAACTTGCGGTGCCAATACTGCTTCAGATCGAATCGCGGTATCTCCATCGGCGGCTCCATCAGCTTGATCGCCGCGAACTGAGCGAAACTCTCCCCCACCGCGCGCGGCACGGTCGCCACCAAGTCGCCGGCCGAGATCAAAAACGGAATCGACATGAAGTGCGGCGTCTCCAGCACCACGCGGCGGCGTATCCGCCTGCGTATCAGGAACTGCTCAAACAGTTCCTGACTGCGGCCTTCGGCGCGTATCACCGCGTGCCCCATCTCCAGGAACTGCTTCATGCTCAGTGTACGGCGGCGCTGATGATGCACTGCGCTGAGCAGGCAGACAAAGGAGTGCGAGAACAGGCGCTGCTGGAAAAAATTGCGGTTCTTCAGATCCGGAAAATAGCCGACCGCCAGATCGACATCGCCCTGTTCCAGTGCCAGTGTCAGCTCGCGCGGCGGCATCGTCACGGAACAGATGCTGGCGCCCGGGGCATCCCGCCTTAAACGGTCGAGCAGCCTTGGTAAAAAAGTCATCTCGCCGATATCCGACAGCGCCACCGTGAATTTGCGCTCGGTGGTGGCGGGATCGAACTGCACGCTGGCCAATACTCCGGTCTCTAACCGCTGCAAGATATCCCGGGTGGGACTGACCAAGGCCAGCGCACGCGGCGTCGGCTCCATCCCATGCGCTGTCCGGATGAACAGCGGATCGCCCAGCGCCTTGCGCAGCTTATTCAGGGCCACGCTGACCGCCGGCTGGCTCATACCCAGCTTACGCGCCGCGCCGCTGACGCTGCGTTCCTCATGGATGGCCAGCGCCACCGGCAACAGATTCAGGTCGAATGCCGTCATGTTTTTACCCCTACCTCAATTAGAAAATCGCATAAACATTATGCAGTAAATTCTATTTTCAAATACAACGGCTTGCGTGATCATAGCCACACAACAAAGCCGCAAAACAACCACAACGGAGACAACCATGTATCGCATTCCATTTGCGCTGGCGGGCGCCCTGCTATCCCTGTCTTTCCACATCCATGCGGCGGAAGCGCAGCCGGTGCGCATCGGCGTTATCACCTCGCTGAGCGGCGTTGCGGCGCCAAGCGGCGAACAAATGAAGGCCGGTATCGACACCTGGCTGCGCATGAACGGCGACACCGTGGCCGGCAGGAAGCTGGAAGTCATCTACAAGGACGACACAGGCGCGCAGGCCGATGTCGCGAAGCGCCTGGCGACGGAACTGATCAGCCGGGACAACGTCGACATCCTCGCCGGTTTCGTCTTCACGCCCAACGCCATGTCGGCCGCCGCCGTGGCGGACCGCGCCAGGAAGCCAATGGTTGTCATGAATGCCGCGGCCTCCACCATCACCACCCGTTCGCCGTACATCACGCGCACCTCCTACACCATCGCGCAGTCGGTCAAGCCGCTGGCCGAATGGGCATATAAGACCGGCTCGCGCCGCGTGTTCTCCATCGTCGCCGACTACGCGCCGGGACATGACGCGCATACCTGGTTCACCAGCAGCTTCACGGCGCTGGGCGGCACCGTTATCGATAGCGTCAAGGTGCCTCTGACCACCATCGACTTCAGTGCCTACCTGCAGCGCATCAAGGACGCCAAGCCAGACGCCATCCACGTCTTCCTGCCCAACGGCCAGCCCATGGTGTCCTTCATGAAGGCTTACAAGGAAAAGGGGCTGGATAAAGCCGGCATCCGCTTCCTTGGCGGCGAAGGCTGGGCCGACGAAGATGTATTGAACGCCGCCGGCGAGGCAATGAGCGGCATCTACACCGCCGGCTTCTATTCCTCCTTCCGTCCCGGCGCCGACAACGCCGCCTTCACGGCGGCATTCGCAAAAACCGTCAACGGCCGCTTCAAGCCCAACTTCCAGGCCGCATCCGCCTACGACGGCATGGCCTTGATCGCCGCCACCTTGACCCGAACCAGGGGCAACGCCGACGGCGCCGCCTTCATGGCCGCGCTCAAGGGCTACAAAGCCGCCAGCCCACGCGGCACCGTCGTCATCGACGACAAAACCAACGACATCGTCCAGACCATCTACATCCGCCGCATCGACAAGCTGGCCGATGGCCGTTACGGCGCCACCGAGATAGACCGCTACGACGGCGTGCGCGATCCCGCCAAGCCTAACTAAATCAATCAACAGGAGTAATGTCATGTTCCCTCTGAATCAATGGTATGTCGCGGGCTTCGCCTGGGAGTTGCAGGACAAGCCGCTGGCGCGCACGCTGCTCAACCAGCCCATCGTCATGTTCCGCACAGCCGCCGGCGAAATCGCCGCGCTGGAGGACCGCTGCTGCCACCGCAGCGTGCCGCTGTCGTGCGGTTCCATCGATGGCGGCGGAATCCGCTGCGGCTATCATGGCCTGCTGTATGCGCCGAGCGGCGTATGCATCGAGATTCCGGGCCAGCTGAAAATCCCAGGCAAGGCCAAGGTGAAAGCCTACACATCGGCTGTGCGCAACCAGGTGATCTGGATATGGTTCGGCGCCGACGCGGACAGTCAGCCATCCGGTCCTCCACCGGAGGTACCGGCCCACGACGATCCGCGCTACCGCTACAAGGGCGGCGCCTTCCACTACCGCGCGCCGTATCAGCTGATCCACGATAATCTGCTGGACCTCAGCCACGTCGGCTACGTGCACGGCAAAACCATCGGCGGCAACGCCCGCACGCACATGGAGGCGCCGACCACGGTCACCTCCGAGGGAGACCATGTGCGCGTGGTGCGATGGATGAAATCCTCGCAACCTCCGGCCACCTACTGCGCCGCCTGGCCGTTCAAGGGCGAAATCGACCGCTGGCAGGAAATCGACTTTAAAGGCAGTCATTTGCAGATCTTTACCGGCGCGGTCGATGCCGGCGCCGAGCCGCTAGACGATCCACTGCGCGGAGGTTTCCATATGCGCGGATTCCACGGCATCACGCCGGAGACAGAGACCACATCGCACTACTTCTGGACCATGGCCAGTTCCGCGCATCCGGACCAGCCGGACAACGCGGAACTGGTTTACCGCCAGACCGAGCAAACCTTCGAGGAGGACCGCGTCATCATCGAAGCGCAGTACCGCAACATGCAGCAGTTTTCCGACGCGCCGATGGTGGACATCCATGTCGACGCCGGCGCCAATCGGGCCCGCCGCATCATCGCACTGCACATCGCTGAACAGGCATGACAGGGATGGAAGCGATCATCACTTCGATCGAGGATTGCGGCGACGTGCGCATCTTCGAACTGCGCGCCACCGACGGTTCCGCGCTGCCGCCGTACGAAGCGGGAGCACATATCGACGTCACCCTTGGCAACGGCCTGACACGGCAATACTCGCTATGCTGCCGCCGGCCCTCCGGCGACAGCTACCGCATCGCCGTCAAGCGCGATCCGAACTCGCGCGGCGGTTCCGAGTGGCTGCACAAGGAGGCCGCCGAGGGTCGCATCATGACAATAGGCCAGCCGCGCAACGCCTTCTCGCTGCGGCCGCCGACAGGCATGCATCTGCTGTTCGCCGGTGGCATCGGCGTCACGCCGCTGCTCTCGATGGCTTACGCCTTGCAGCGCGCCGGCCAGCCTTTCCAGCTGGCGTACTTCGTTCGCAGCCCGGGCGACAACGCCTTCATGCATGAATTGGAAAACGGGCCACTGGCCGGCCACGTCGTCGTGGTCGCGGGCCTGACGCCGCATGACAACGCGGCGCGGATCGAAGCCATGATGCACGCCGCGCCCGCAACGGAAACCACGGTCTACACCTGCGGCCCGGCGCCGTTCATGGACGCAGTCATCGCCCTGGGCGCGGCACGCTTCGGCGTCAACTCGGTGCACAAGGAATCATTCGGCGCGCCGTCATCGGAACGTGGAGAGACGCCATTTACCATGCGGCTGGTGCGCTCGGGCCGCGACATCGACGTCCCCGCCGGCAGCAGCGCGCTCGCATGTCTGCACCAAGCCGGCATCACGATTGACTGTTCGTGCGAAGTGGGCGTATGCGGCACCTGTCGCACCGTTGTGCTGGACGGCAGGCCCGAACATCTCGACTCGGTTTTGAGCGATGCGGAGAAGCAGGCCAATGCCTGCTTCATGCCGTGCGTTTCGCGATCACGCACGCCAGTGTTGTATCTCGATCTCTAATCGCATTTCCTCCTGTCAAGCAAACACCTGTTGCGCTAACATGGTTTGTACCGGGGACACCGGAAAACAATCCATAAAAATACAGGAGATAACATGAAATCATCACCCCTCGTCCCTTCGCTGGCGGCCATCATACTGGCCGCCGCGTTGCCGGCGTTCGCGCAGAACGCATCCAAGGCGGATGTGATCGCACTGGTCGACAAGGCCGTCGCAAACATCGAGAAAAAAGGCGCAGAAGAGGCCTGCAAGGACTTCGCCGATCCCAAGGGAGGATACATCCAGGGCGAACTATACGTTTTCGTCCAGGACGAGAAAATGAAGATGACCTGCCACTCCGCCAATCCGAAAATGAACGGCAAGGACATGTCGGAACTGAAGGACGCCAACGGCAAGCGCTTCACCAAGGAGATGCTCGATGTCGCCATGTCGAACAAACCAGGCTGGGTTGATTACACCTGGGTCAATCCGGTGACCAAGGCGCTGGAACCGAAGACATCCTACATCCGCCTGGCGGCAGGCAAATACACCGTCGGCGTCGGCATCTACAAAAAATAAAGAATAAAAAAGGCGCGCCGCGATGGCGCGCCTGCAAAACGAAGTTCAGGCCACCGACACCAGCTTATCGAGCTTGTCGCCGTCGGCCAGGAGGCTGGCGCTGTCCGAGTCGTGCACGATGCGGCCGCGATCGAGAACGATCGCTCGCTTGGTCAGCGACAGCGCCAGGCGCGCATGCTGCTCCACCACGATCACCGACATGCCCTCCTCCTCCACCAGCTTGCGGATCACCCGCACCAGTTCCTGCACGATGATGGGCGCCAGACCCTCCATCGGCTCGTCGAGCAGCAGGATGCGCGGATTGGTCATCAGCGCGCGCGCGATCGCCACCATCTGCTGCTCGCCACCGGACAACTGGTTGCCCATGTTGGCGCGGCGCTCGAACAGACGCGGGAATATCTGATACACCTTCTGCAGATTCCACGGACCCGGACGTGCAACCACGGTCAAATGCTCCTCCACCGTCAGCGATGGGAACATATGACGTTCCTGCGGCACCCAGCCCAGACCCGAGCGCGAACGTTTGTGCGTCGGCATGCGGGCGATGTCGTTGCCATCCCAGCGAATGCCGCCGCCGTGCAGGCGCGTCAATCCCATCAGCGTGACCAGCAGGCTGGTTTTGCCGACACCATTGCGGCCCAACAGCGCCAGGCTGTCGCCTTCATTCATCGTAAACGACACATCTTCCAGCACGATAGACTCGCCATAGCCGGCGGTGACTTTATCGAGCGCCAGTAACTCACGCATGTTCGGCCTCCCCCAGATACACTTCCTTCACTCGCGGATCCGCCGCGATTTCCTCCGGCGTGCCCTCGGTCAGCACCTTCCCGCCCACCATCACGGTGATGCGGTCGGCGAAGCGGAACACCAGCCCCATATCGTGTTCGATGAAGACCACCGTCACATCGCGCGGCAATTGCGACAGCACTTCGAACAGCTCTTTGCTCTCGGCCGAAGGGATGCCGGCCGCCGGTTCGTCCAGCAGCAGGATGCGCGGCTTGGTCGCCAGCGCCAGCGCGATCTCCACCAGCCGCTGCTTACCGTACGCCATGCTGCGGGTGATGCTGTTGGCCTGGTCGGTCAATTTCAGGGTGGCCAGCAGCTCCATCGCCTCGTCGATGACCTCGGGATGGTTTTCCACCGTCTTGTACCAGACCGACTGCAAGCCGCGACGCTCGCTGATCGCCAGCGCCAGCGATTCCAGCACCGTCATCCCCGCGAACAGGGTGTTGAGCTGGAAGGTACGCGTCATGCCGCGATGTACCCGCTCGTGCTGCGGCAGATTGGTGATGTCCTCGCCGCCCAGATAGACCTTGCCGCTGCTGGGCATGAAGCCGCCGGTCAGCAGATTGATGAAAGTGGTCTTGCCGGCGCCGTTAGGGCCGATCAGCGCGTGGCGCGCGCCGGGTTCGAAGGTCAAGGTCACGTCGCTGTTTGCGACGAATCCGCCCCAGCGCTTGCTTAGTCCTTCGGTGCGCAGTGTGATGTCCTGGCTCATGCCTGCTCCTTACGGGATGGTTTGAAACGCTGGGCGATCTTCTCCAGTCCGCCCAGGATGCCGCCGCGAGCGAACAACACGATCAGCACCAGCAGCAAGCCGATATAGAACTGCCAGTAGGCCGGATTGAGGCCGGAAATGTAATCCTGCGCGATCATGAACACGGCGGCGCCGATCAGCGCACCGTAAAGGCGCCCCGTCCCGCCCAGCACCAGCATGATCAATAGCTCGGCGGATCGCGGGAAGCCGAGCGCGTCGAGTCCGACGAACTGCGTCGTCTGCGCCAGCAGCGCGCCAGCCACGCCGGCGATTGCCGCGGCGGCCGTGAAGATGGCGATCAGGCGGCGATTGACGTTGACACCCAGCGAAGGCATGCGGCGCACGCCTTCGCGGATGCCGATCAGGCTCAAACCGAACGGCGACTTGACCACGCGGCGCAGCACCACGAACAGGATGAACAGCACGGCGAAGCTGTACCAGAAGGCCACCGTTCCGTTCAAGTCGAATTCGAACACGCCGAACAGCTTACCGACCATCATGCCGGACAGGCCATCGACGCCACCGGTGATGAAGGAGGCCTTGTTGGCCGCTTCGTGCAGCATCAGGCAAATGCCCATGGTGACCATCAAGCGCGTCAAATCCTGGCCGCGCACCACGAGGAACGATGTGACGAAGCCGAATACGCCCGCCACCACCGCGCCGGCCAGCAGGCCGCTGAGCGGCTCGCCCCAGCCATGCACCGCCAGCAGGCCGGCGGTGTAGGCGCCCAGGCCGAAGAAGGCGGCATGTCCCAGCGAGACGATGCCGGCGTAGCCGAGGATCAGATCCAGCGACAGCGCGAACAGGCCGATGATCATGATCTGGCTGATCAGCACCAGATAGCCGGGAAATGCGAAATACGCGATCACCGGCAGCAGCCAGAAGACGATTTCCAGCGGCTTCCAACGGTCGTTCGGCAGTTTCAGTTGGCGTTTCTGTAGTGGCGTCATGACGGTCTTTGCGACAGGAACAGGTTTAACTGCGGTTTCGGTGAAGGCGTTCATGCTTTCCTCCGCACCAGGCCAGCCGGGAAGACGATCAGCAGCACCACCATCAGCGCGTAAATGACAAAGGCGCCGATTTCAGGCACGTAGTATTTGCCGGCGACGTCGAACACGCCCAGTATCACCGCAGCCAGCAGCGGCCCCTTGATGGTGCCGGCGCCGCCCACCGCCACGACGAGCAGGAAGTAGACCATGTATTTGATCGGGAAGGTCGGGTCGAGGCCCAGCACGTCGATGCCAAGGCCGCCGCCCAAGCCGGCCAGGCCGGAACCCAGCGCGAAGGTCAGGCTGAATACCAGGCTGACGTTGATGCCGAGGCCCGCCGACGCGGTTTGATTGTCGACCGACGCGCGGATCTGCGCGCCGAAGCGGGTACGTTCGATCAGCAATCCAAGCGCGATGGTGATCAGCACCACGATCGCGATCAAGAACAGCCGGTAGGCGCCGACGTCGAGGCCAAACAGCGATACCTGCCCGTGCAGCCAAGCCGGCAGCGTGACCGGCTGCTGCGTTGGTCCGAAGAAGTAAGTGGCGGCGGCCACGGACATGAAGGTCAGGCCGATGGAGAACAGCACCTGATCGAGGTGGCTGGCCTTGTACAGGCGGCGATACAGCAGCCGCTCCAGCACCAGTCCCACCAAGGCGGAAGCAATGAACGCCAGCGGCAACGACGCCAGGAATGGCACGCCCAGGCGGGACAGCAGCATCACGCTGACGTACCCGCCCAGCATCGCGAAGGCGCCGTGGGCGAGGTTAATAAAGTTCATCATCCCCATCGTGACCGAGAGGCCGACGCTGATGAGGAAAAGGAGGCTGCCATAGGCGATGCCGTCAAACAGCACGCCCGCCAGATTCGCTAGCATGGCTGCCTCCGTCGATACGCAAGGCGCTCATTGGCGCCGTTTTTTTGCTTGTTCATTTTGTCTCCTGCACTTTTAACTACATTAATTCAAAGCCGCTTTACACCCTCTCGATGATCATCGCGATGCCCTGCCCCACGCCGATGCACATGGTGCACAGTGCATAGCGGCCGCCGGTGCGGTGCAGCTGGTAGGTGGCGGTGGTGACCAGGCGCGCACCGCTCATGCCCAGCGGATGCCCCAACGCGATCGCGCCGCCGTTGGGGTTCACGCGCGGATCGTCGGCGCTCAAACCGAGTTCTCGCAGCACCGCCAGACCCTGCGCGGCAAACGCCTCGTTCAATTCGATCAGGTCCATCTGTTCGAGCGTCAGCCCGGTCTGGCGGAGCAGCTTTTGCACCGCCGGCACCGGACCGATGCCCATCACGCGTGGTGCCACGCCGGCGGTGGCCATGCCGACGATGCGCGTCAGCGGCTTCAGGCCGTGCTTTTGCATGGCGTCGCCGCTGGCGATCAACAACGCGCAGGCGCCGTCGTTGATTCCGGACGCATTGCCGGCGGTGACCGTGCCGTCCGGGCGCACCACGCCTTTGAGCTTGGCCAGCGCCTCCATGGTCGTCGCGCGTGGATGCTCGTCCTGCGCGAAGACGACGGGGTCGCCCTTCTTCTGCGGGATCGAAACCGGCACGATCTCGCGCTCGAAAACGCCTTCGGCGATCGCGGTCGCGGCTCGTTCCTGGCTAGCCAGCGCGAACGCATCCTGGTCGACGCGGCTGACACCGAAATCCTGGGCGACGTTTTCCGCCGTTTCCGGCATCGTGTCGGTGCCGTAGGCTTCCTTCATCTTCTTGTTGACGAAGCGCCAGCCCATCGTCGTGTCCTGCAGCGAGGCGCTGCGCGAGAAGGCAGAATCGGCCTTGCCCATCACGAAAGGCGCGCGTGTCATCGATTCCACGCCGCCGGCGATCATCAGGCAAGCGTCGCCGGCCTGGATCGCGCGCGCAGCCGTGCCGACGGCATCCATGCCGGAGCCGCAAAGACGGTTCAACGTGGTGCCTGGCACCTGCTCCGGCAGCCCGGCCAGCAGCGCCGACATGCGCGCCACGTTGCGGTTATCCTCGCCCGCCTGGTTGGCGCAACCATAGATCACATCGTCCACCTGGTCCCACTGCACGCCCGGATTGCGCTTCATCAGTTCGCGCAGCGGCACCGCGCCCAGGTCGTCGGCACGTACGTCCTTCAGCGCACCGCCATAACGGCCGATCGGGGTGCGGATCGCATCGCAGATATAAGCTTCGTTCATGTTTCGATCCTCGTGTTAAATTCGGTTGTTTGCGGTGGCCGGCGGCAGCAGCTTGGTGCCGGTGGCCGCCTGCAGCTCTTCGAAGGTCAATCCGGGCGCCATTTCGCGCACCGCCAAACCGTCCGGCGTCACATCCAGCACGGCCATGTCAGTATAGATGCGGTTGACGCAGGCGACGCCGGTCAGCGGATAGGTGCACTTGTCCACGATTTTGCTCTCGCCGGTCTTGGTCAGGTGATCCATCATTACGAACACCTGCTTGGCGCCGATCGCCAGATCCATCGCGCCGCCGACGGCCGGTATCGCGTCCGGCGCGCCGGTATGCCAATTGGCCAGGTCGCCATGCTCCGACACCTGGAAGGCACCCAGCACACAGACATCCAGATGGCCGCCGCGCATCATCGCGAACGAATCTCCATGGTGGAAGTACGCTCCCCCGGTCAGCAGGGTCACCGGCTGCTTGCCGGCGTTGATCAGGTCTTCATCCTCCTCGCCCGGCGCGGGTGCGGGCCCCATGCCCAGAAGGCCGTTCTCGCTGTGCAGGAACACCTCGCGCTCGGAAGGCAAGTAATTGGCGACCTTGGTCGGCAAGCCGATGCCCAGGTTGACGTAGGCGCCTTCTGGAATGTCCTGCGCCACGCGGGCCGCGATCTGGTCGCGGGTATATCGGTTGGTCATGAAGCCTCCTGCACCACGCGTTGAACAAAGATACCCGGCGTGACGATCACTTCCGGATCGAGTTCGCCCAGCGGCACCACCTTGCGCACCTGCGCGATCGCCACCTTGGCCGCCATCGCCATGATCGGGCCGAAATTGCGCGCGGTTTTGCGGTAGACCAGATTGCCCCAGCGATCGCCCTGCAGCGCCTTGATCAGCGCGAAGTCGGCGTGGATCGGCGACTCCAGCACGTAATGGCGGCCGTCGATCAGGCGCGTCTCCTTGCCCTCCGCCAGCAGCGTACCGTAGCCGGTCGGCGTGAAGAAGCCGCCGATGCCGGCGCCGGCGGCGCGGATACGCTCCGCCAGATTGCCCTGCGGAGTCAGTTCGAGTTCGATCTCGCCGGCGCGGTACAGCGCGTCGAAATGCTGGGAGTCGGACTGGCGCGGGAAGGAACAGATGATCTTGCGTACCCGTTTGGCCTTGAGCAGCGCGGCCAGTCCGGTTTCGCCGTTGCCGGCATTATTGTTGACGATGGTGAGCTCGCGCGCGCCCTGCGCGATCAGCGCGTCGATCAGCGCAGATGGCATGCCCGCGTTGCCAAAGCCGCCGATCATGACGGTCGCGCCGTCGTGAATGTCGGCGACCGCGCTCTCCAGTGATTCAAAAGTTTTATCGATCATATATATGCCTTGATGATTCGTCGCTCCGCTTGTTCTTTTACCTGCCGTTATGTGCGATAATCGAACTAATGATTGATTACCGCACAGCCAGTGTAGAACTTGCGAATGCCTTGGTCAAGAAAAAACGCCAATTAAATCCACCGTCTGCATTAAAATCACGCCATGTCAAAAGCCACCACCACCGAAATCAGCCCCGCCGAGGCGGACGACGAACGCGAACCGACGATCGCCGAGCAGATCGACGCGATGACCGATCCCAGTTTCATGACTTCCCTGGCCCGCGGCTTGGCCGTGGTGCAGGCCTTCAGCGATTCGCGCAAGCCCCAGACCATCGCTAATATCAGCCAGAAAACCGGCATTCCGCGCGCGGCGGTGCGCCGCTGCCTGCATACGCTGCGCGAACTGGGTTATGTGGACGCCGAGTTGAATAATTTTTCGCTGCGCCCGAAGGTGCTCACGCTCGGCTACTCCTACCTGTCGTCGACGCCGTTGACGGTGTCGGCCCAGCCTTACCTGAACGACATCAGCCGCACCCTGAATGAATCGAGTTCGATGGCGGTGCTGGAGGACGGCGAGGTGCTGTATGTGGCGCGTGCGTCCACCTCGCGCGTGATGTCGGTGGCGCTCAACACGGGCAGTCGCTTGCCGGCCTATTGCACTTCGCTTGGCCGCGTGATGCTGGCGCATCTACCGCCCGCTGAACTGGAGCAGTACCTCGCCAAAACCAAGCTGCGCGCGATGACCGAGAACACGGTCGTCAACCAGAAGCGCCTGCGCGAGATCCTGGCCGACGTGCGGAGGGACGGCTATGCCATCAACGACGAGGAGCTGGAGCTGGGTTTGCGCTCGATCGCGGTGCCCGTGCGCGGCGCCTCCGGCCAGGTGCTGGCGGCGCTGAACGTGGGTGCGCAAGCGGCGCGGGTCAGCGTCAAGCAACTGGAGAAGGAGTTCCTGCCGGTGCTGCTGCGCGGGGCCCAGGAGCTGGCGATTCTGCTGCCGTAATTCGTCACGCGCCGGTGGTAACGCCGGCATGGCGGATTACGCTACGCTAATCCGCCCTACGTGTCTCCGCGATTGATCGACCGCCAACACCACGATCGATCGATGTCCAACGCATCCGGCGCGCCTCCGCGATTGAATGTCGGCCAACGCACACCACGGTTCCACGTAGGGCGGATTAGGCGTAACGCCGTAATCCGCCATGAGCCGCCAATGCTGCCTTAGAAGCTGTGACGCAAACCGCCCATCACACCATTCTGCGTCTTGCCCACGCCAACGGTACCGCCGGCATCAAGCGCCACCGCCGACAGGCCACTGTTCTTCATGCGCCCAATCCCGCCATAGACGGCGGTCCGCTTCGAGAAGTAGTATGTCAAGCGCGCCGTCAGCAAGGTCGCATCCGCGCTGCTGTTCTTCACATCACGCTTGGCCACCTGCGCATCAAGCGTGGTCAATGGCGTGACCGGATAACTCACACCCAGGAAGTACAGATCCGATTCCGTCAAACCCGTCACCGCGCGCGTAGTGCGATCGACCACGCCGGCGCCGATCTTGCCCTCGCCGACCTTGAAGTAACCGTTGACGGTGATGCGCTTGTCGCTGTTGTCGCTGCTCGTCAAGCCGGCGGCCGCGCCGGTGTTCCCGTACATGATGTCGTAGGAGGCATTCAGGCCGTACGCCGGGATCTCGTAGCCGAACAACGCGGTAACCTGGCGGCAGGCCTTGGAATTACCAGCCACCTCTCCGGGACAACCGGTGGCGGCGGGTCCGCCCGCCGCCGACGAATCGCGCCCGGTGCTGTAAGTGGCACCCACCACGAAGTTATTGAAGTTACCCATATAGCCGATGGCGTTGTCGCTGCGCGCGTTCGGCAGATACGGATCGATACTGCCGATCGCGAAGAGGTTCGGGCCCATCACGTCCGCCTTCTGGCCGGCGATGTAGGTCATGTTGATCTGGCGTCCCAGCGTCACGGTACCGAAGGCGCCCTTCAAGCCCACCGATGCCTGGCGGCCGAACAGGCGGTTGCCCTGCTGGCTGGTGCCGGTATCGAGCGCCAGACCAGCTTCCAGCGTGAAAACCGCCTGCAACCCGCCGCCCAGATCCTCGACGCCGCGGAAGCCGATGCGCGATGGGAAGGAACCCGTCAGCGAAGGCATCTTGGTCACGGAATCGCCGGCGGCATTGACGTTGGTGACGTGAACCAGGCCGGTGTCGAGCAGCCCGTACACGGTCACGTTACTTTGCGCCATCGCTGCGGATGCGCCCATGCCTGCCAGAAGCGCCACGGCGCAACGGATACTGTTTTTCATTACTGTCTCCTGTTATTTTATTGGATGTGCGATTATCGAACAATAGGTTGTTAATCGCACATAAATTGGATACTATGATTGTCGCGGGACGTTGTCAAGAAACAGAACGGAAGCGATGAGTCCACAAAACGACACTAGAATGGTCGCGACGCGGCGCTTCGCATCGCCCCACATAGACAAAAACAGAACCAGACAGGAGACCGGCATGACGATGAAAAAATTTGTAAATATTGCGACACTAGCGGCCATCACCCTGGCCGCCATGCCGCTGGCGCGGGCGCAGGACACCATCAAGGTCGGCGTGATCGCGGCGTTCTCCGGCCCCTTCGCCGACTACGGAAAGCAAATGGAAGGCGGCATCAAGGCTTACATGGCGCAGAACGGCGCGACGGTGGCCGGCAAGAAGATCGAGATCATCGTCAAGGACACCACCGGACCGTCGCCGGAGATCGCCAAGCGCCTGGCCCAGGAGCTGGTGGTGCGGGACAAGGTCGATTTCCTCGCCGGCTTCGGCCTGACGCCAGAGGCGCTGGCGGTGGCGCCGATCGCCGAGCAAGCCAAAAAGCCGATGATCATCATGAACGCGGCCACTTCCATCATCACCACCAAGTCCAACTACATCGCGCGCTTCTCCATGACGCTGCCGCAGATCTCGGCGCCGATGGCGACATGGGCGGTGAAGAACAATATCAAGAAGGTCGTCACGCTGGTGGCGGACTACGGTCCCGGCATCGATGCCGAAGCCGCGTTCAAGAGTGAACTGGTCAAGGGCGGCGGCACGGTGACCGAATCGATCCGCGTCCCGCTGCGCAATCCGGAGTTCGCGCCCTACATCCAGCGCATCAAGGACGCCAAGCCGGATGCGGTGTTCATCTTCGTGCCGGCCGGCGAGCAAAGCATCGCCTTCATGAAAGGCTATCGCGAGCGCGGCCTGGCCGAAGCTGGCATCAAGGTCATCGCCACCGGCGACCTGACCGACGACCACGTGCTGCCGGCGATGGGCGACGCCACCTCGGGCGTGATCACCACCTTCCACTATTCGGCCGCGCACAAGTCACCGGAGAATGCGGCATTCCTGAAGAGTTTTGCGGCCACCAACCCGAACGGCGGCCGTCCGAACTTCATGGCCGTGGCCGCGTATGACGGCATGGCCGCGATCTACGAAGTGGCCCGCAAGCTGAATGGCAAGATCGACGGCGACAAGGCGATGGAAGTCCTCAAGACCATCAAACTCAACAGCCCGCGCGGCCCGATCGCGATCGACCCGCAAACCCGCGATATCGTGCAGACGGTCTATGTGCGCAAGGTGGAGAAGATCGGCAATGAGGTCTACAACGTGGAGTTCGACCAGTTCGCCAACCAGAAGGACCCGGGCAAATAAGCGGTTTTAGATGCTGGCCGGCGGAGGCATCGCCGCGAGCACCACGGCGGCCAGCATGGCGCCGGCCAGCGCCACAGACTCCAGTTGCAGCAGCGTTGTAATCCGCGTCAACGCGCCTGTCCGGCCAACGGCGGCGCCGGGGAAACCGATGAATTTATTGTAGCCGCCCACCGCGACCGCCAACGCCACCAGCAGCAGCTTGACCGCAAGCGTCGTCTCATAGGAGCCCGTTCCCACCTGCGCCCACGTGCCGAACACCCGCCACGCGTTGTAGACGCCACTGGCCGCGATGCCCGCCAGCGCGAACGTGGCCGCATCGGACAGCAATTCGAGGTAACGCGCCGGAGCGCACGACTTACCGGATGCCAGCGGCAATACCAGCCAGCCCGCCACCGCCACCGCCCCCACCCACACGCAGATCAGCAGCAGGTGCAGCCACTCGACCAGCACACCGGTGCTGAACAAGCCGTGTTCCGCCGCATGGCTGTTGGCCGCGCGGCTGAATGCGAAGCCACCCAACAGCACCAACGTGATCCAATCGCGCCCCGCCAGCCGCCGGCCGAACCAATGGAGCGCGGCGACCAGCAACAGGCAGATGCCGCCCACCGCGCCGATACGGCCATAGGTGCTGCGCGAGAGCAGCATCGAGAACGCCTCGCCAGCCTCGCCCAGCGGCACATCGGCCATCGCGGCGGCGGCGGCCCACAAGGCGGCGCAACTTGCCAGCAGTCCCGCCAATGCCGCCACGGGCATTGATTTATTCAACGCCGCGCGGGCCTTCAGCGACCATGGCTGCTCGCCGGCCTGACCGTCAACGCCCAGCCAGCGGCACGCCAATACCGCCGCCAGCATCCATGCCAGGGAGAGATTCAGCAGCAGCCCGCCGGCCGCCTGCAGCGTCGCCGTGGCAGTCAACTCACTTCACCGAAAAATTGTACTGGCCGTTGCGGCGATGGCCGTCCGGGCCGACCGCCACCCAGCGCACGATGTAGCCGCCGGATTTGAGCGCCGGCAGTTCGAGTTTCAACAGCCGCTTGTTGGTAGCGTCGACAGCCGCCTTGCCGATATCCGGAACCGCCTTGCCGGTCGAATCCTGCAGAACGATGGAGCTGAACGCCGGCTCCACGTCTTCATTGAAGGTCAGCGCGATCGCGGCGGGCGCCTTGTCCAGCTGCGCGTTCGCGGCCGGTTCCGACAGCTGGATCGTGGCGTGGGCCATGGCCAGCGGACTTGCCAGCGTTGCGGCGCCAAGGACGACACTCAAAACCAGGGATTGTAATCGTTGCATGATGATTCCTTTTCAATGAAAACGGGACTGACATGACGTTCACTTTACAAGCTTCCCCCATAGGAAGGTCAAGACTTTTCTGGTTCCAAAATCACACTCGACAGGAATGCGAAAAAACGCTGTCGCATTCGGTAGTTTGTGCCGAAACACAGCCCCGTCCCGCGACATCCTAGCGTTCTTCTCGCGGCGCTGGCGCGGCCCGCGCGGCCTGGGTTAGCATGGCTGCTCGCCGCCCCGATCGGCGGCATGTGAAAAGGAGTTACCGTGACAGACCAACTATCCGCGACGGCGGTCAGCTACCGCCGCATCACCGACAACGACGCCGAGGCGGCGCATCGCCTGTCGCTGTCGGTGCGCTGGCCGCACCGGCTGGACGACTGGCGCTTCATGCTGCGCCTTGGCGCCGGCTTCGTCGCCGAGGACGACGACGGCATCGTCGGCACCGCCATGTGCTGGAGCCACGGCACCGAGTTCGCGTCGCTCGGCATGGTCATCGTCGACGCCGCGCGCCAGGGCCAGGGCATAGGCCGCAAGCTGATGTCGATGGTGATGAATGAACTGGGCAACCGTAACGTGCTGCTGCACGCGACCGAAGCGGGCAAGCCCCTGTACGAGAAAATGGGATTCAAGCAGACCGGCGAGATCCACCAGCATCAGGGCACGGTGTTCAAATCGCCGCTGATGCCGTTGCAGCCGGGCGAACGCATACGCCCTCTGGGTTCGCGCGACGGCGCCCGGCTGGCCGCGCTGGGCGCGCGCGCCGCCGGCATGCCGCGCAACACCGTGCTGGCGGCGATGCAGGACGTCGCCGAAACCGTCGTCATCGACCGCTACGACGAGGTGATCGGCTGCGCCATGCTGCGCCGCTTCGGCCATGGCTACGCCATCGGGCCGGTGATCGCGCCCGATATCGACCGCGCCAAGGCCCTGATCAGTCATTGGACCGGCACCTACGGCGGCGCCTTCCTGCGCATCGACGTCACCGGCTGGAGCGGCCTGAGTCCTTGGCTGAACGAACTCGGCCTGGTGCAGGTCGACAGCGTGGTGGCAATGGTGCGCGGCGAGGCGCCGCTGTCCGACGCCGGCGTGCGGCAGTTCGCCGTCATCAGCCAGGCGCTCGCCTGAACGGCTTGGCGACGGCGCGGCAGAAAATGCTGCGCCGTCAAAAAATACGCAATGAACGCGTGCCCGGCGGGGCCCGTTCCGCAAGCACCCGCTGGCACAACGGTCCTAACATGGAGTCATACCACCACATGGATTTCATCATGACCGACACCTCCCTGGCGGACCTGGACCGCCAACACCTGATACACCCCGTCTCAAACTTCCGCGCGCATGAAAAGCGCGGCCCGACCATCCTGGCCTCCGGCCGCGGCGCATGGCTGCGGGACGACCAGGGACGCGAGCTGCTGGATGCCTTCTCCGGACTGTGGTGCGTCAATACCGGCTACGGCCAGGAAAGCATCGTCGCGGCGGCGACGGAACAGATGCGCCGCCTGCCCTACGCCACCGGCTACTTCAGCTTCTCGTCGGAACCGGCCATCGAACTGGCCGCGCGCCTGGTCGAACTGGCGCCGGCATCGCTGCGGCATGTGTACTTCACGATGGGTGGATCGGACGCGGTCGATGCCGCGCTGCGCTACATCAGCTACTACAACAACTCCAGGGGACAGCCGCAGCGCGACCAGTTCATCTCGCTGCAGCGCGGCTACCACGGCTCGTCCTCGGTCGGCGCCGGCCTGACCGCGCTGCCCGTGTTCCACCGCCACTTCAATCTGCCGCAACCGAACCAGCATTACCTGCCGTCGCCGTACGCCTACCGCAGCCCGGTCGGCGACGATCCTCAAGCACTGATCGCGGCTTCGGTCGCCGACCTGCGCGCTAAGGTCGCGGAGCTTGGCGCGGACCGCGTGGCCGCCTTCTTCTGCGAGCCGATACAGGGCTCGGGCGGCGTGGTGGTGCCGCCCAAGGGCTGGCTCAAGGCGATGGCCGACGCCTGCCGCGAACTGGGCATCCTGTTCGTGGTCGACGAGGTGATCACCGGCTTTGGCCGCACCGGCCCCCTGTTCGCCTGCGCGGCAGAGGACGTGGAGCCCGACATGATGACCCTCGCAAAAGGACTGACCGCCGGCTATGCGCCGATGGGCGCGCTGATGATGTCGGACGCGATCTACCAGTCCATCGCCGACGGCGCCGGTCCCGACATCGTCGTCGGCCATGGCCAAACCTACTCCGCCCACCCGGTCAGCGCGGCCATCGGCCTCGAGGTGCTGCGCCTCTACCACGAGGGCGGCCTGCTGGCCAACGGCGCGGCGCAAACCCCGCTCTTCAAGGACGGCCTGCGCGCGCTGCGCGGCCATCCGCTGGTGGGCGATGCCCGAAGCCGGGGGCTGCTAGGCGCGCTGGAACTGGTCGCCGACAAGGATAGCAAACGCCAGTTCGACCCTTCGCTGCGCCTGCACGAACGGATCACGGCGGCCGCGTACGAAAACCGCCTGATCTTCCGCGCCTTCGGCGACAACATCCTCGGCTTCGCGCCGGCGCTGTGCTACACCGCCGAAGAATTCGCGATCATGTTCGAGCGTCTCAAGAACACGCTGGACCAGGTGCTTGAACAGCCGGAAGTGCGCCGGGCGGTGGCCTGACGCCGCCCGCTTTTCCCGCTAAAACCATCATGCTACAATCAGGCCGGCAACCACCCCAAGGCTGCCAGCCGAACAAGGGAAATCATGTTAGAAGGCGCGTTTAAACTGGATCGCATCGACATCCGCATCCTGTCCCACCTGCAGCAAAGTGGCCGGATTGCCAACGTTGATCTGGCCGATGCCGTGGGCCTGTCGCCCAGCCCCTGCCTGATCCGCGTCAAGCGGCTGGAAAAGGCCGGCTATGTCACCGGCTACGGCGCCCACATCGAACTCGAAAAAATCGGCAACGTGCAGCTGGTGTTCACCCAGGTCACGCTGTCGGACCACCGCCGCGAGGATTTCACCAAGTTCGAGGCGGCCGTACGCAAGATCGACGAAGTGGTCGAGTGCCACCTGGTCAGCGGCGGTTTCGACTACCTGTTGAAGTTCGTCACCACCGGCGTGGTGCACTACCAGACCATCATCGAAGGCCTGCTCGACCAGCATATCGGCATCGAGAAGTACTTCAGCTACATCGTCATCAAGTCGCCGTTCACCAAAGGCTACTACCCTGTCGACAAACTGTTCACGCAGCACTCCTGACGCCCCCCCAAGGCGGCGCGGCATATTCTGCCGCCGCCGCCGAATATTCGCAATTTCCCCCGCTTCGCCCGGCCCTCTACGGCCCCCTCCTCCTCCGCTCCGCCGCTACCATGGTCCTCAGTCCACCACACCGAGGGCATATCCATGAACCATCCAAATTTAACATTGACGCTGGAGCGGAAAGAGCTGCTTTGCGACGGCAACTACGTCAATGGCGCCTGGCGGCCCGGCCGCGCGGGTGCGCGTTACGCGGTCGTCAATCCCGCCGACGGCCTAGCCTTCGCCGAGGTGCCCGACAGCGATGCGGCCGACGCCCGCGACGCCACCGACAGCGCGGCCAACGCCTTCGAAGGCTGGCGCGCACTCAGCGCGCGCGAGCGCGCGGCCCTGCTCAAGCGCTGGCACGCGCTGATCCTGGCGAACAAGGAAGACCTGGCGCGCCTGATCTCGCGCGAGCAGGGCAAGCCGCTGGCCGAGGCGCGCGGCGAGGTGCTGTACGGCGCCTCGTATGTCGAATGGTTTGCCGAGGAAGCGGTGCGCACCTACGGCGACATCATCCCCGAGCCGGTGCGCGGCCGCAAACTGATGGTGGTTAAGGAACCGGCCGGCGTGGTCGCCGCCATCACACCATGGAACTTCCCGCTGGCGATGATCGCCCGCAAAATCGCCCCGGCGCTGGCAGCCGGCTGCACCGTGGTCGCCAAGCCGGCCGAGGACACGCCGTTGACAGCGCTCGCGCTGGTGCGGCTGGCGCACGAAGCGGGCATTCCGTCCGGCGTGCTGAATATCGTCACCGCCTCGCGGGCGAGCACCCCGGCCGTCGTCGGCGCCTGGCTGGAGGATGCGCGCGTGCGCAAGATCACCTTCACCGGCTCGACCGCCGTCGGTAAGAGCCTGGCGCGCGACTCCGCCGCAACGCTCAAGAAGCTGTCGCTGGAACTGGGCGGCAACGCCCCCTTCATCGTCTTCGACGACGCCAGTGTCGAAGACGCCGTCGAAGGACTGATGGCGGCGAAATTCCGCAACGGCGGCCAGACCTGCGTCAGCCCCAACCGGGTCTACGTGCAGGACGGCGTCTACGCGCGCTTCGCCGAGCTGCTGACAGCGCGCGTGTCGGCGCTGGTGGTCGGTCCCGCCACCGATCCGGCGTCGCAGATCGGCCCGATGATCAACCGCCGCGCCCTCGACAAGATCGCCGCCCACGTCGCCGACGCCGTGGAGCGCGGCGCCGAACTGCTATGCGGCGGCCGCCAGCCCGCCGGCGCCGACACCCCGGCGTCCACCTACTACGCGCCGACCGTGCTGGCGGGGGCCAGCCACGACATGCTGCTGGCGCGCGAAGAGACCTTCGGCCCCGTGGTGGCGCTGTTTCGTTTCGCCACGGAGGACGAAGTGGTCGCCGCCGCCAACGACACGCCGTTCGGCCTTGCCGCCTATTTTTACGCGCGCGACGTCTCGCGCGTCTGGCGCGTGGCCGACCGCCTGGAGACGGGCATCGTCGGCATCAACGAAGGCGCGCTGGCGGCGGAATCGGCGCCATTCGGCGGCGTCAAGGAATCCGGCTATGGACGCGAAGGCTCGCGCTATGGCCTCGACGACTACATGCACACCAAATATCTCTGTCTTGGAGGACTGAAGCAATGACCATGGAAACCTACCCGATCGAAATCGAATTCCCCGACCTCACACCCTACGCGGAGGGCAATACCGGCATCCCCTATGTCTATACCTACGACAGCGGCGCGCCGGGGCCGCACACGATGATCAACGCCCTCACCCATGGCAACGAGGTATCCGGCGCGATCGCGGTCAAGGCGCTGATCGACGGCGGCGTGCGGCCCCGGCGCGGCAGCTTGACGCTATCCTTCGCCAACATCGACGCCTATCTCAGCTTTGATCCCAAACGGCCGGACGCCTCGCGTTTTGTCGACCAGGACTTCAACCGCGTATGGATGCCGGCCACGCTGGACGACATGACGCTCGACTCGTCCGAATTGCGGCGCGCGCGCGCCATGCGGCCGCTGATCGACAAAGTCGATTATCTGCTCGACCTGCACTCGATGCACGAGCGCAGCGCGCCACTGACGGTGAGCGGTCCGCTGCAAAAGGGCATCGACATGGCCTTGCAGCTCGGCGTTCCGGAGCACATCATCAGCGACGAAGGCCATCCCGAGGGCCGCCGCATGCGCGACTACGGCCAGTTCGGCGATCCGGCCAAGCCGCAAACGGCGCTGCTGGTCGAAAGCGGCCAGCACTGGGAAGCGGCCGGGGTCGAGGTGGCACGCAACTGCTGCGCGCGATTCCTGCTCTTGTGCGGCAACCTGGACGCCGCCGACATCCCGTCCGGCTGGCTCAAACCGCACCCGCCGTCGCAAAAGGTGATCCGCGTGACCGAACCGGTGGTCGCCAGTGGAACGGATTTCCGCTTCGCCGGCGAATACACCGGCCTGGAAACCTTCACCGACGCCGGCACCATCATCGGCTGGGATGGCGATACGCCGGTGCGCACGCCCTACCCCAACTGCGTGCTGGTCATGCCGTCGCTGCGCCAGCTGCGCGCCGGCGTCACCGTGGTGCGCCTCGGCCAACTACTTGATTAACTAAATCGAAGGTGGTCGCGGAGCTAAAGGGCTCCGCGACCATCCAACATCAGAAGTAGCGAACCCAGGCCTGTTTCGAGGTGCGCTTAAAGTTGGCAAAGGCCTTGCAAGGCACATACAGCACCGGCATCAGCGCCAGCGCCACCACCCACACCGGCCATAAGGAATCAACCCCAAAACGTGTGCCGTGGTTGGCGCCAAACACCGCGACCAGCGCCTTCTGCATATACAGTAACAGCAGCAGATGGAACAGGTAGTAGAACATCGGCGCGCCGCCGAAGGTCGCGAAAGCGCGGGTCAGACGGTTATCGTAAGGCTCCAGCCACGCCAGCACCAGCAATCCAGTCCCTATCGTCATCAGCGCGAAATCAAGCGATGGCGGATATTTGGTGAAGTTCAGGAACGACATCAGTGTCTGGACCGCCGTCTCACCCTGCACCCAAGGCAGTTCCTCGCCGTAGATATTGAACCCGCGCAGCACCAGCAACAGCAGCAATGCGCCGCCGCCGATCAGGCGCAGTAACTGGCGGCGGCGCTGCGGCGCCATCGCCCGAGCATACAACGGACCTGCCGCATAACCCAGCAGGATCACGCCTATCCACGGCAGCAGCGGATAGGTGACCTTGACCTTGACCGCGCCGTCGGCGATCAGGAAGCCGCGATGCAGCAGCAGGGTCCAGGCGTCGTAGGCGATGCTGCCCGGTTCAAAGCTGATCCAGGTCAGCGCGTTGTGGCCGGCCACGATCACGGCGCCGACCGCGCCCAGCAACTTGAGCGGCAGCTTGTGCACCAGCGCCAGGAAGATCATCGCCAGGCCGATCACCCAGATCACCTGCAGATACATCACCGGCGGCGGGTACGTGCCGACCCAGGCGAAATTGACCACCACCAGTTCCAGTACTACCAGCAGCAAACCGCGCTTGAACAGGAATCCGGTGGCGTCGCGCGGACCGGCGGCCGGATGCGCGTACAACCATGCCGACAGGCCGGTCAGGAACACAAACATCGGTGCGCAAAAGTGCGCCATCGCGCGGGTGAAGAACAGATCCGGCGGCATGCTGTCGACGGTCATCGGGTCGCTGATCGGTACGTGCAGATAGATCGCCTCGCGCACATGGTCGAACAGCATGATCAACATCACTAGGCCGCGCAGCACGTCGATCACGGCGATGCGCGATTTGACCAGTTGCGCCGCCGGGTCCAGGGCAGCGGCCTGGGGCGGCTTGACCTGGTCCCGGAACGCGGGTTTAAAAGTGCTGGTGTAGTCCATAGTCGATTCTCTGTAGAGTTGAAAAGAAGTCCGGCGGCCACCATCGCTCCGCCACCATGTCAATATTGTACGGAGCGGGTGCGGGTTTTTCTGCTTAGTTATCCGTCGCCGGTGACGTTTCGGCAGCTATGTGAGCCTTGCGACGGCATTTTCTACGGCCGGCAATGTATGCTGATCCGCCCATGGAAAACCGCCGCTTGTGCGCTGGCGGCCACGCGAAACGCGACAATCCCGCGACATAAATATGATGTAATAACATCCATGACAAAGCTCAGAGGCGCATCGATGAATTCCACGCTTTCCCCGCAACAGATTCCTGCCTCCACCCTGTCCCGCCGCGACATGCTGCGCCGTCTCGCCGCCGGCGGAGCGCTGCTGTCGGCATCCGGCCTGTTATCTGCTGCTCCGGCACCGCGCAAAGGTGGCCAGCTGACCATCGCCACCCAGTCCAGCTCCACCGCCGACACGCTCGATCCGGCGCGCGGCGCCCTGTCGACCGACTACCTGCGCGCGCATATGTTCTTCAGCGGCCTGACCACGCTGGACGCGCATCTGGTGCCGCAGATGGCGCTGGCCGAGGAAATGGCCACCGACGACGCGATCACGTGGACGGTCCGCTTGCGCAAGGGCGTCGTCTTCCACGATGGCAAGGCGCTGACCTCCGCCGACGTGGTCTACTCGCTCAAGCGCCACAGCGACACGGCCATCGGCTCCAAGGTGCGCGGTGTGGCGCAGCAGTTCGCGTCGGTGCGCGCGATCGACCCGCAGGTGGTGGAGATCACGCTGACCGGCGCCAACGCCGACCTGCCGGTGATCCTGGCGACATCGCACTTCGTGATCATCCAGGACGGCACCACCAGCTTCACGACCGCCAACGGCACCGGCGCCTTCCGCTGCAAGGAGTTCACTCCCGGCGTACGCACCATTGGGGTCCGCAATGAAAACTACTGGAGGCCCGGCCTGCCCCACCTCGACGAGGTGGCGCTGTTCGGCATACCCGACGAATCGGCGCGCATCAACGCGCTGCTGTCCGGCGATGTCGATTGGGTCAACGAAGTCAATCCCCGCTCGACCAAACGTATCAACGGCGAACCTGGCTACGTGGTCCTGGAGAGCCAGTCCGGCCTTTACACCGATCTGGTGATACGCCAGAACCTCGGCTTCGGCCGCCATCCCGATTTCACGCTTGGGATGAAGTACCTGATCGACCGCGAACAGATGAAGCGCGCCGCCTTCCGTGGCTACGCCGTCATCGGCAACGACCAGCCGTTGGCGCCGAGCAACCGCTTCTACTTCGCCGGGCTGCCGCAGCGGCCCTACGATCCGGACCGCGCGCGCTACCACCTGACTCGCGCCGGCGCCGTGGGCCAGACCTTGCCGCTGGTGGCCTCGGTGGCGGCCGCCGGCTCCGTCGACATGGCGATGCTGATGCAGCAATCGGCCATGAAGGCCGGATTGAAGCTGACGGTCAAGCGCATCTCGGCGGACGGCTACTGGTCCAACCACTGGATGAAATCCCCGATGGGCTTTGGGAACATCAACCCGCGTCCAAGCGCCGACATGCTGTTCACCCAGTTTTTCAAGTCGGACGCGCCTTGGAACGAATCGGGCTGGAAAAACGAGCAATTCGACCAGTTGCTGCTACTGGCGCGCGCCGAAACCGACGAAGCCAAACGCAAGCAGTTTTACGCCGACATGCAGGTGCTGGTGCACCAGAAGTGCGGCATCGGTATCCCGCTGTTCATCAACAATCTGGAAGCGTTCAGCAGCAAGGTGCGCGGCACCTCCTCGCATCCACTGGGATCATTCATGGGCTATACCTGCGCCGAACATGTCTGGCTGGAGGCATAAAAGAAAAGCGGCGCCCTTGGGCGCCGCTTGATCACTCACTCGTAAGCGGTCCGTTACAAGCCGACCAGACCGGCCAGGCCGCCGATATCGCTGATTTCCTGGTAGTTGTAGAACGGCGTGCCCGGCTCGTGGCCACGATTGACGAAGGCCTTGTTCTTGATGCCGATGTCGTTGGCCGACATCAGGTCGTAGCGCATCGACGACGACACGTGCAGGAAGTCATCCGGCTTCGCATCCAGTTGATCGATCATGTATTCGAAGGCGGTAAGGCGCGGCTTGTAGGCCTTGGCCTGCTGCGCGCTGTAGACGCGGTGGAACGGCACGCCCAGGTTCTTCACGTTGTGCACCAACTGCGAGTCCATGGCGTTCGACAGGATCACCAGCGGAATCTTGTCGGCGATCTTGGCCAGGCCTTCGGTCACGTCCGGGTGCGGGCCCCAGGTCGGGACGGCGGCGTAGATCTCGGCCACGTCGGACTCGCGGAAAGGTACCTTCCAGCGGTTGGCCGTGCGCAGCAGCGAATTGTAGACCACCTCGTAGTATGGCTTCCAGTCACCCAGCACTTCGTCATAGCGGAAGGCCGAGAAGTCCTTGCAGAACTGCTCCATGTCGTCGGCGCTGATACGATCGGCGAACAGCTTGCGCGCCATCGGCGACATCTGGAAGTAGATCAAGGTGCCGTAGCAATCGAAGCTGATGTATTTCGGTCTGAACGTGATGCTCATGGTTGCCCTTTCGTTGATGATGGTCTGATACCGCGATACATTCATGATATCCAACCTGGCGCCGTCAGAGGTGCCGACTATGCCCCCGTCCGCGCAGCAAAACGGCTTTTATGGCCACCGAATCAGCAGGATTTGCCGCGCGGCGCCCGCGATAACCGCAGCTAATACCGCCGGCTCTCTCTATACTGTAGCTTCCATAGAACAGGACCACCGGGAATATATTCATGAGTGTATTGTACCGATCGGACGCCGCCCGCACACAGGTCTGGGCGCGTTTCTTCGCCACCCGCGCGCCGGACATCGATTTTCGCACCTGGCCTGATAATACCGGCGATTTGAATGACGTCGAATATCTGGTCTCCTGGCAGGCCAACGCCGAATTCCTGGCGTCGATGCCCAATCTGAAGGTGCTCTTCGCCTCGGGCGCCGGCATCGATCATATCGATTTCAGCGCCGTCCCGGAACAGGTGACGGTGGTGCGCATGGTCGAACCGGGCATCGTCAACGGCATGATCGAATACACGACCATGTCGGTGCTGGCCTTGCACCGCAATCTGCTCGATTACGCCGACATGCAGTCGCGTGCCGACTGGCGGCCTATTCCGGTGATGCAGGCGTCGGCGCGTACCGTTGGCGTGATGGGACTGGGCGTGCTGGGACAGGCGGTGTTGGAGCGGCTCGGCATTTTCGGCTTCCGCCGGGTGGGCTGGAACCGGTCGCACAAAACGCTCGACGGCGTGGAGTGCTTCGCCGGCGACGATAGCTTGGCGGACTTCCTGGGCCGGTGCGACGTGCTGATTTGCCTGCTGCCGCTGACCGACGCCACGCGCGGCATCCTGGACGAACGGCTGATGTCCCGGCTGCCGCGCGGCGCGGCGCTGATCAACGTCGCGCGCGGTCCGCATCTGGACCACGACGCCCTGCTGTCGGCGCTGGATTCCGGCCATTTGTCGCGCGCCATCCTCGACGTCACAGACCCGGAACCGCTGCCGCCGGATCACGCGCTGTGGCGCCATCCCCGCGTGCTAATCACACCCCACATCGCCAGCATGACCCAGCCCGATACGGCGGCCCCGGTGCTGCTGGCGAACCTGCGCCGACACATGGCCGGCGAGCCGCTGCAAGACGTCGTCGACCGCCAGCGCGGCTATTAAACGTCACAACCCCAAGTGCCCATCTAAACCACGTAGGGCGGATTAGCGAAGCGTAATCGGCCATGCATGCGCCGTCGGCGGCTCATGGATGGCCGAGTACGGCGTTCCGCCTAATCCGCCGTACGTGCATCACGAAATTACTTAACGTCGAAGGTAGTACTAACGCGCGTCTTCTTGTCGGCCATCGTCAACAACGCCAGCACCTTTCCTGCCTTGGCCGCACCGGGCGCCTTCGCCTCCAGCTTGTTGCCGCCGGCCGGCTGGAGCGCAAATTCCTTCTTCCCCGCCGCGGTCACCAAGGTGATCTTGCCCGCCACCTCGGCGCTCGGCATATCGTCGCCATCATCCTGCAGATACAGCTCGACCTGATCGCCCTTCACCACCAGCTCCAGCCATGTTTCGCCCACCGCCTGCACGATACCGCCGTGATTCGCCACCGGCGCGCCATGCGCCAGTGCATAGCCACTCGTCAGCGCGGCCGCCGCCAGCATCATGGTTCCAAGGATTTTCTTCATCATTTCGCTCTCCAGTTTATTCAGGTTTATGCGCCAGCACGAACGATAGCGTCGCCAGATGCTCGCTGCTGTCGAACTTGGCAGGTTGCTCGGACGGTCCGCGATAGATCGCCGCGATCACATTCAGACCCTGATTGCGCACTTTGATGGTGACCGTGCCGTCGGCGCCGGACAACACCGGCTCCGCGTCGGGATCGTTGACCATGTCCTGCAACACCTGGGCGCCAGCCAAGGGCTTACCCTTGAACAGCACACGCAGCTTGATCGGATCTCCAAGCATGGCCGGCAGCGCCGCCTCCACCGGCACGATCTGCAAGATCTGGTTCGGCAAAGGTCCGAGCGGCTTGCTCAACGGCTTACGCAGATGCACCGCGTACTTGTAGGTATGCTCGCTGATGATGTACTTCGGGATCTCGTCCCTGCCCTTTTTGTGGAAGACGCCATCCGGCGTCTTGGTCCACGTGCCGTTATCCAGAACCGCCGTGACCACCGCCGGCTGATTGTCCAGATTGACCAGCACCAGCCTTCCGTCGGGCTGCAGCGAAGTCTCGACCGGCTTGCCGTCGGCGTCATAGCCGCCGACGCTGGTCACCTGGGGCAGCCGCTTGAGCGAATCCAGATCGTCCGCGCCCACTCCGTAAAGGAACGCCAGTTGTGTGGCACGCTGCGCGAACCAGATGCCGTGCGCCTGGGCCGGCGCCACGGCGACACCGCCGGCGAGCAAGGCGGACGCGCACAAGGCGCAGGCCATTTTTTTCAATGTCATCATGCTGGTGAAGCTCCTCTTCAGAATTTGTAGTGCAGGTTCAAAGTCGCGGTGCGGTCGGTTCCAGGGGACACCCACAACTGGCTATATGAACTGGCGTAGTACTGTTTGTCGAAGAGATTGTCGATGTTGAGCGACAGGCGAAGCTTCTTGGTCGGCGACCAGGACGAGATCAGCCTGGCCGTGGTGTAGGCGGGCAGTTTGAAGTTGCTGGAGACTGCCACGTCGCCCAACCGCTCGCCCACATAATTGACGCCGCCGCCGATGGTCGCCGTGCCGCCCGCGACCGCGAAAGCCTGCGTCAGCACCACGGTGGCGCTCTGCCTCGGCACGTTCGGGAAGCGGCTGCCGGTGCGGATCGTGTTGTCGCCCTTGGTGACGGTGGCGTCGGTGTAGGCGTAGGCCGCCGACAGCCGCAGGTTGCGCGCGATCTCGCCCGACAAATCCAGCTCGACGCCCTTGCTGCCCACCTCACCGGCCGAGATCGAGAAGTCGGTGTTCACCGGATTGGTGGTCAGCACGTTCTCTTTGGTGATTTTGTAGACGGCCAGCGTCCCTGTCAGCTTGCCGTCGGAAGACTCCAGCTTCGAGCCGACTTCGTAGGATTTGCTCTCCTCCGGCGCGAAAGCCTGGTTGTCGATGCTGATACCGCTGTTCGGACGGAAGCCCTTCGCGACCGTCGCGTACAACGACAGCACCGGTAACGGCTGATACACAAGGCCGGCTCGCGGGCTGGTGGCGCTCAACGACTGCTTGTTCGAGGCGCCGTTGCGGAAGTTCGTCACCGTCTGGTCGTAGCTATCCCAGCGCACGCCCAGCAACGCCTTCCATTGGGCGGTCAGGTCGATCTGGTCCTGGGCATAGAACGCGTGCGCGCGTTGCTCTTCCTTGGTGTTGATCGACATCGTCATCACATCGGAGACGCCGCCGTAGACGGGATTGTAGATGTCGATCGCATACGGGAATGCGGCGCTCGGATTGCGGCGCAACTGGATGCGGCGGTCGTTGAATTTGTAGGCGTCGACGCCCACCAGCACGTTGTTCGTCACCGGCCCGGTGTCGAACTTGCCAACCACCTCGACGCGGCCAGAGGCGTCGATGGCCGTGTAGTCACGGCTGCGGTGCTGGCGGCGCACCGTGCGGCCGTCGGCCTGCAGCGCGCTGGCCTCGGTCGATGTCCCCTTCAACTCGCTGTCGCGATACGAGACGCCCGATTGCAGCTTCCAGCGCTCATTGAACTCATGTTCGACGAAGACCTGGTGGCCCAGCGATTTCACGACCGTCGGCCCGTCCGCCGGCTCGCCCAGGAAGCGCGAATTCGGGATCAGCCCCAGCACCCCGCCAACCGCCAGCACGCCCCGGTCGAACGGCACGCGCTGCTCGCTGGCCTCGACCTCGTACGACACGCGGGTGTGGTCGCCGATCAGCCAGATGAACGACGGCGACAGGAACGAACGTTCGGTTTCCACCGTATCGCGGAAGCTGTCGCCCTTCTCGTAGGCGCCGTTGAGGCGATAGGCCAGGTTCTCGCTGATCGGACCGGTCAGGTCGAGCGCGGTGCGGTAGGTCTCATGGCTTGCGATCGAAACGTCCAACTCATACGACGGCTCGAAGCGCGGCTTCTTGGTCGTGATGTTGACGGTGCCGCCGGGCTCGCCGCGCCCGTACAGCGCCGACGCGGGGCCCTTGAGCACTTCCACGCTGGCGGTGCCGGCCGAATCGCGCAGGCCGTTGTAGCCACGGCTGGAGCTGAAGCCGTTGACCAGGTAGTCCGAGCCGAAATTGGGATCGCCGGTGAAGCCGCGCATCGCGTAGCTGTCCCACAGGCCGCCGAGGTTGCTCTGGCGCGAGATGCCGCTGGTCAGATCGAGCGCGTTGGCCAGATTGGTCACGCCGACGTCGCGCAGCAGATCGGCCGTCAGCACGCGCACGCTTTGCGGCAGGTCCTTGAGCAGCGTATCGGTCTTGGTGGCGCCGGTCGCCGACAGGGCGCGGTAGTTCTGGCGCGATCCGCTCACCACCACCACTTCCCGGCCGGCGGGGGAATCGGCCTGCGCCGCGCCCTCCGCCGCCACATCTACGACGGCGTCGGCGGCCGTGGGATCGCCTTCCGCCGCAAGGACGGATAGCGGATAGGTCGCGGCCAGGAACAGGGCCAAGGTACAGTGACGGGTGGGATACATGACGAACTCCTGGTAAGGTGTGGATGTACTTGTTAATGCGTCTACTGGGATCGATTACAACATGCGTCCCCCACCGGTTTGTCCTGTAATCGCCTTGTCACAAAACAGAAATACTTGTTTTGCGGCCCGCAATCAGCACAGCTTGCTGACCTGAAGCCACCCGCACCGACACGGTGCCGCGCGCGCCGCGATGCGCCAAAGCGGCGCGGCCCCGCGCCCGTTATTGGCGCATAAAATCGACCAGCACCGTCTTGTAGCGCAGGTTCGCCTCGTACGACTGCCGGCCCAGATCCTTGCCCATGCCGGAGCGTTTGAAGCCTCCCGTCGGCAGCACGTAATCGTCGCTGCGGCCGTAGCGGTTGATCCATACGGTGCCCGCCTCCAGCTCGCGCGCGCAGCGCAGCGCGCGGCCAATGTCGGCGGTATGCACGCCGGCCGCCAGCCCATAGGCTGGATGATCGCCCAGCGCCAGCGCCTCGTCGTCTTCGTCGAAGACCTGCACCGTCATCACCGGCCCGAAGATCTCGTCGCGCACAGCCTCCATGTCCGTCTCGACGCCGGTCAAGATGGTCGGCTGATAGTATCCGCCCTCGCCCTCGACCGCCGCCAGTCCGCCGCCGGCCGCGACGCTGGCGCCCGCCTCCACCGCGCGCCGCACCACGCCATCGATGCGCAGCGCGTCCTTGCGACTGATAATAGGCGACAGCGTGGTATCGCCGCTCCACGTGTGGCCCGGCCGCAGCGCCTTGAACGCCGCCGCGATGCCCTCCACCAGTTGATCGGCGACGCCGCGCTGCACGATCAGGCGCGACCCGGCCACGCACACCTGCCCGGCGTTGCCGGTGATGGCGCCGGCGACCATCTTCGCCACCCGATCCAGATCCGGCGCGTCGGCGAACACCAGTTGCGGACTTTTACCGCCCAGCTCCAGCGTCACCGGCTTGGTGCCGCTCTCCGCGCATGCAGCCATGATAGCCGAGCCGGTACGGGTGGAACCAGTAAAAGTCACCTTGGAGATGCGCGGATGACGCACCAGCGCATCACCGGTGGTGCGGCCGTCGCCCTGGATCACATTGAATATCCCGGGCGGCATGCCGGCGGCGATCGCCAGCGCCGCCAAACGGATCACCGAGAACGGCGTCAACTCGGAAGGCTTGAGCACCACCGCGTTACCGGCGGCCAGCGCCGGTCCTATCTTCCACGAGGCCATCACCAGCGGGAAGTTCCACGGCGCGATGGCGCCGATCACGCCATACGGTTCGGCGATCGTCATGCCCAGCGCGTCGCTGCGCGTGGCCGCCACGTCGCCGCCCACCTTGTCGGCGAACTCCGCGAAAAAGCGCAGGCCCTCGGCGGTGAACGGAATATCCCAGGCGACGGCGTTGGCGATCGGCCGGGTCGACCCCACCGCCTCCAGCGCGGCCAGTTGCGCCACATCGGCCTCGATCAAGTCGGCCCAGCGCCGCATGACGCGGGCGCGCTCGCGCGGCGCCTGGCGCGCCCAGTTACTTTTTTTGAAAGCTTGCCATGCGTTTTGCACGGCCATGTCCACCACCTCCGCGTCGGCCACCGGCAGCCCGGCATAGACGCGGTTGTCCGACGGACGGCGCACGTCCAGACCGGACGCCGAACCCTGGCCCGCCACGTGAACGCCACCGATGAAATGGGAACTGGAGACCTTCACCAGGTCAGGATTGAAGCTGTGCATAGGGCGTATCCTTTTGATAAGTGGAATAAAAACTGCATACCCCATGCTAAGCGCGGGAGTGCAGCATTTAATGCCGCCGATCCGGCCATGGATGGCGCAAGCTTGTGTAGTTTTCGGCGCAGCCGTCGTTCCTGCTGCGGGCGCGGGGAGGGGCGGCGGCAATGATCGAGGGGCGCGGGAGGCGCAGCAATCTGTGCTGCCGACGGCGGGCAAAACCGCGCATTCTGTCTCCCCGGCGCGACAATTCAGGATATTGCGCAGCCGTGGCTATGGTGTAATGGTTTTAACAAAACGTCCTCAAAACGTCCAACCAAGGATAGATGCATGAAGCTTGAATCGTACTGGCTCGACACGGCGCCACGGTTTCTCGGCGCGGCCAACGGACCTGTCCCTCCAAGGGCGGACGTTGTCGTCGTCGGCGGCGGCTTTACCGGGCTGTCGGCGGCGCTGGAGCTGGCCAAACGCGGCGCGTCCGTGATCCTGCTCGAAGCGGGCCGCATCGCCGGCGAGGCGTCGGGGCGCAACGGCGGCCAATGCAATACCGGCCTGGCGCACGACTACGCCGACCTGTCCAACCGCCTTGGCGAAGCGCGCGCCCGCGCCTACTACGAAGCCTACGACGCCGCCGTCGTCACGGTAGAACGGATCATCGCGGCCGAAGCGATCGACTGCGACTTCCAGCGCTGCGGTAAACTCAAACTGGCGGCCAAGCCGGAACACTACGAAAAGCTGGTGCGGGTCCACGAACGCCTGCGCGCCAGCGTCGATCCGAACGTCGAGCTGGTGCCGCCGGAGCGCATGAGCGACGAAATCGGCTCCAGCGGCTTTTACGGCGGCCTGCTGCAGCGCCAGGGCGCCCAGATGCATATGGGTAAATTCGGTGCAGGCCTGGCCGAGGCGGCGGTGCGCGCCGGCGCCCGCGTCTACGAAAACGCGGCGGTGCAAGCCATCGAGCGCACCGCCGGCGGCTTCCGCCTCAAGTCCGCGCGCGGCCCCATCGATGCCGCGCAGGTGTTTCTGGCGACCGGCAATTCCAGCCTGGGACCCTTCGGCTACTTCCGCCGGCGCCTGGTGTCGGTGGGCAGCTTCATCATCGCCACCGCGCCGCTGTCGCCACAGCTGATCAACGAGATCACGCCGACCCGCCGCAACTACGTCACCACCAAAAACATCGGCAACTACTTCCGCCTCACGCCGGACAACCGCCTGCTGTTCGGCGGGCGCGCGCGCTTCGCGCTCTCGAACCCCAAGTCGGACACCAAGAGCGGCCGCATACTGGCCGACACCATGGTGCGCCTGTTCCCGCAGCTGGCCGGCACCGGCATCGACTACTGCTGGGGAGGACTGGTGGACATGACGGCCGACCGCCTGCCGCGCGCGGGCGAGCACGAAGGCATGTTCTACTCGTTGGGCTACAGCGGCCACGGCGTGCAAATGTCGGTGCACATGGGCCGCCAGATGGCCGACATCATGGCCGGCAAAAAAGACAGCAATCCGTGGCGCGATCTGGACTGGCCGGCGATCCCCGGCTACTCCGGCAAGCCGTGGTTCCTGCCGATGGTCGGCGCCTGGTACAAACTGCAAGACATCCTGCACTGAGGCGCGACGATGAATTCCACCATAGGCAAGCTTCTTCTCAGCCGTCTAGGCATCGGCGCCCTCACCTTGCTGATCGTCTCGATCGTCGTCTTCGGCATCACCAACCTGCTGCCCGGCGACGCCGCCCAGGAATCGCTGGGCCAGGCGGCGACGCCGGAGGCGGTGGCCGCGTTGCGCGCGCAGTTCGGCCTCGACCAGCCGGCGCCGCAGCGCTATGCGCACTGGCTGATCCAGCTGCTGAAAGGCGACGCCGGCGTCTCGCTGGTCAACGGCCAGCCGATTTCCGCGCTGATCGGCGACCGCCTTCCCAGTTCCCTGGTGCTGGCCGGCGCCACGGCGGCAGTCTCGGTGCCGCTGGCGCTGTCGCTGGGCATATTGTCGGCAATGTTCCGCGGTTCGCGCTTCGACCGGGGCATGAACATGCTGGCCGTGTCGCTGGTGTCGGTGCCCGAATTCCTGATCGCCACGCTGGCGGTGCTGCTGTTCGCGGTCAAGCTGCGCTGGCTGTCGGCCTTGTCGCACACGGCGGACATCGAAACGCTGGGCCAGTTCCTCAGGGCTTACGCGATGCCGGTCTTCACACTGTGCTGCGTGATCGTCGCGCAGATGGCCCGCATGACGCGCGCCGCCGTCATCGACCAGCTACGCTCGCCCTACGTCGAGATGGCGCGGCTCAAGGGCGCGCGTCCCGTGCGCATCGTGTTGATGCACGCGCTGCCCAACGCCATCGGCCCGATCGCCAACGCGGTGGCACTGAGCCTGTCGTACCTGCTCGGCGGCGTGCTCATTGTCGAAAGCATTTTCAACTACCCCGGCATCGCCAACCTGATGATCGACGCCGTCACCACCCGCGACATTCCGCTGGTTCAGGCCTGCGCGATGATCTTCTGCGGCGCCTATCTGCTGCTGGTGATGCTGGCCGATATCTGCGCCATCCTGTCCAACCCGAGGTTACGCAATCTATGAGCAGCTCCGCCCTTGCCTCCTTCCCGTTTTTCCGCGCGGTCGCCGGCGCCTGGTCGACCATGTCGCCGGCCGCCCTGCTCGGCATGGCCATCGTCGTCTTCTGGCTGATCGTCACGCTGGCCGGCCCGTCGCTGTCGCCGCACGACGCCTCGGCCATCGTCGATCCGGACGTCTTCGGCCCGATCAGCTGGCAATTCCCGCTCGGTACCGACTATCTGGGCCGCGACATGTTGAGCCGCATCCTGTACGGCGCCCGCTACACGGTGGCGCTGGCCCTGGCCGCGACCGTGCTGGCCAGCGCCACCGGCACACTGCTCGGACTCTACGCGGCGGTCGCCGGCGGCTGGTTCGACGCCTCGCTCAGCCGCGCCCTGGACGCGCTGATCTCCATCCCCAGCAAAATGTTCGCGCTGATGATGGTGGCGTCGTTCGGCTCCTCGGTGCCGCTGCTGATCATCACCGCCGCCCTGGGCTTCATGCCGGGCGCCTACCGCATCGCCCGCGCGCTGGCCGTCAACGTGCAGGCGCTCGACTTCGTGCAGGCGGCCAAGGCGCGCGGCGAAGGCATGGCCTATATCGGCTGCGTCGAAATCCTGCCCAACATGATCCGTCCGGTGCTGGCCGATTTCGGCCTGCGCTTCGTGTTCACCGTGCTGTTGTTGTCCGGCCTCTCGTTCCTGAGCCTTGGCGTGCAGCCGCCGGACGCCGACTGGGGTTCGCTGGTGCGCGAGAACATCGGCGGGCTCAGTGAAGGCGCGCCGGCCGTGCTGATGCCCGCGCTGGCCATCGCCAGCCTGACCATCGGCGTCAACCTGCTGATCGATAACCTGCGCGGCAAACGGAAGGACGCACGATGAAACCTTTGGTACAAGTGGAAGGCCTGCGCGTGGTCGCGCGCAACGACGCCGGCGTCGAATTCCCCATCGTCAAAGGCGTCGACTTCGCCATCAATCAAGGCGAGGTTCTGGCCCTGATCGGCGAATCCGGCTCCGGCAAGACCACCATCGCGCTGTCGCTGATGGGCTATGCGCGCAACGGCTGCCGCATCGCCGGCGGCAGCGTGCGGATCGGCGACAAGCAAGTGCTGGAACTCGACGACGCCGGCCTGTCCGGTCTGCGCGGGCGCACCGTCGCCTACATCGCGCAAAGCGCTGCGTCGTCCTTCAATCCGTCGCGCACCCTGATGGACCAGGTGGTCGAAAGCGCCGCCATCCACCGCACGCTCAGCCGCGCCAAGGCCGAGGCCAAGGCGGTCGAACTGTTCCGCGCCCTGGCGCTACCGGACCCGGAACATATCGGCGCGCGCTATCCGCATCAGGTGTCGGGCGGCCAGCTGCAACGGGTGATGGCGGCGATGGCCTTCATCACCGATCCGGCGCTGGTGATCCTCGACGAACCGACCACCGCGCTGGACGTGACGACGCAGATCGAAGTGTTGCGGGCCTTCCGCAACGTGGTGCGCCAGCTCGGCACCACGGCGGTGTATGTATCGCACGACCTGGCGGTGGTGGCGCAGATGGCCGACCGCATCGTCGTGCTGCGCGACGGCGAAATCCGCGAGAACGGCGAGACAGCGCAAGTGCTGGAGGCGCCGGCCCACGACTACACCCGCTGCCTGCTGGCGGCGGCCGAACCGGTGGAGCGCGACATCGCCATCGCCGCGCCGGCGCCGCAGCGCATGCCGGTGCCGCTGCTGCAAATACGCGGCCTGTGCGCCGGCTATGGCGCCATCGGCCGCGATGGACTGCCCGCCAAGCGCATCCTGACCGACATCGACCTGACCATCGAACGCGGCGCCACGGTCGGCGTCATCGGCGAATCCGGCTCCGGCAAGACCACGCTGGCGCGGGTGGTGGCCGGCATGGTTCCCAGCGCGCGCGGACAGGTGCTGCTGGACGACGCGCCGCTGCCCGACGGCAGCCATGGCAGGACGCGCGAACAGCATCAGCGGGTGCAGTTCGTATTCCAGAACGCCGACACGGCGCTCAACCCGGCCCACAGCATCGGCGCCATCCTGGCCCGGCCGCTGAGTTTTTACCTGCACCTGCGCGGCGACGCGCGCCGCAAGCGCGTGCTGCAGCTGCTCGACTTGGTCAAGCTGCCGGCCTCCATCGCCGACCGCCTGCCGGGCGAACTGTCCGGCGGCCAGAAGCAGCGCATCAACCTGGCGCGCGCGCTCGCTGCGGGCCCGGATCTGATCCTGTGCGACGAAATCACGTCCGCGCTCGACACCGTGGTCGCCGCCGCCATCCTCGACCTGATGGCGGAACTGCGGCGTGAACTGAAGGTGTCGTATATGTTCATCAGCCACGACATCAACACCGTGCGCGCCATCTGCGACGAGATCGTGGTGCTGTACGCCGGCCAGAAGGTCGAATCGCGGCCGCGCGCGGCGTTGGGCGACGCGCCCTTCCACCCTTACACCCACTTGCTGGTGTCGTCGGTACCGAAGCTGGAAATGGGCTGGCTCGACACCGTCTGCGCGCGCGGCGCCGCCCATTTGCCAACGTTGGCCCCGTTGCCGGCCGCTTCCGACGCCGCTTTGTGCGGCTTCCTGCCACGCTGCGGTGTGCGCATCGACGGCTTGTGCAACCGCCTGCCTCCGCCACGCCAGCAACTGCCCAACGGCGGCGAGATTCTCTGCCATCACACGCCCGCCGCGCTGATCCCGCTGCAAGCGCCCCTACAACGTTTTGAGGAAGTCGCATGAATCCACGCTTCGTCCGGCTGGCGGAAACCGTCCGCGCGCCGGTACACTTTTACATCGACGGCCGGCCCGCGCAGGCGCTGCACGGCGACACGCTGCTGGTCGCCATCATGAGCGTCGCCCGCACCTTGCGCAGTTCCGAATTCGACGACGGGCGCCGCGCCGGCTTTTGCCTGATGGGCGCTTGTCAGGATTGCTGGGTATGGACAGAACAGGGCGACCGCCTGCGCGCCTGCTCGACCGAGGTGCGCGACGGCCTGCGCATCGTCACACGGAACACGGAGGCGGCATGGCTGAACCAGGCGTAATTGTCATCGGCGCCGGCCCCGCCGGCGTGCGGGCGGCCGAGGAACTGGTGGCCGCCGGCCTGCGTCCCATCGTCATCGACGAGGGTCGGCGCGACGGCGGCCAGATTTACCGCCGCCAGCCGGAACACTTCACCCGCAGCTATGAATCGCTGTATGGCGGCGAGGCGGCGCGCGCGCAAGCGGTGCATCAAAGCTTCGACGCCCTGCGCGGCAAGATCGACTATCGCCCCGGGACGCTGGCATGGAATATCTCGGAAGGGCACGTGCACGTGGTCAGCGAGCACCGCACCGAAAAGCTGCCCTATGCGGCGCTGGTGGTCTGCTCCGGCGCCACCGACCGCCTGATGCCGGTGCCGGGCTGGGAACTGTCCGGCGTGTTCAGTCTCGGCGCCTCGCAGATCGCCCTCAAATCGCAAGCCTGTTCGATCGGCAGCCGCGTGGTGTTCCTCGGCAGTGGCCCGCTACTTTACCTGGTGGCGATGCAGTACCTCAAGGCCGGCGCCAACATCGCCGCCGTGCTGGATACCTCGCTCCTGCGCCACCAGATCGCCGCCCTGCCCAAGCTGCTGGCGCGTCCGAAACTGCTGCGACAAGGCCTTTCTTACATCGCCGCTTTGCGCAAGGCCGGCGTGCCGGTGCTGTCCGGCGTAACGCCGGTCGCCATCGGCGGCGGAGCCGAGGAAGGCGTCACCGAAATGTCCTACCGCGACGCCGGCGGCAAGCCCCATACGCTGGCGTGCGACGCCGTCGCGCTGGGCTATCACCTGCGTCCGGAAACCCAGTTGGCCGATTTGGCCGGCTGCGCCTTCCGCTACGACGACGAGACGCGCCAGTGGTTCCCCCAGGTCAGCATGGAAGGCCGCAGCTCGGTGGTCAACGTTTACCTGGCCGGCGACGGCGCCCGCATCCTCGGCGCCGAGGGCGCGGAAAACGCCGGCCGCCTCGCCGCCCTGTCGGCGCTGGCCGATCTTGGCCACGACACGGACGCCGGCCGCGTCGCCGCGCTGGGCCGCGAACAAATCAAGATGGAGTCGTTCCGCCGGGGCCTGGCGCAGGCCTTCCCCTGGCCCGCCACGCAGGCCGCGACCCTGCCCGACGACGCTATTGTCTGCCGCTGCGAATGCATCACCGCCGGTGAATTGCGCCGCGTCGTCAACGACATGGGCGCGCAGGAAGCCAACCGCGCCAAGGCCTTCAGCCGCGTCGGCATGGGGCGCTGCCAGGGGCGCTACTGCGCCAACGCCGGCGCCGAGATCATCGCCCACGCCGCAGGCGTGCCGCTGGAAAAGGTCGGACGCCTGCGCGGCCAGGCGCCGGTCAAACCATTGTCCTTCCGGACCCGCGAGGAGCAGACTTAAATGAGCAACCCAACACAGGCCGACGTCCTGATCATCGGCGGCGGCATCATGGGCGCCTCCACCGCCTTCTTCCTGCGCCGGCGCGGCGTTTCCGTGATTCTGCTGGAGCGCTGGCTGGTTGGCCAGCAGGCCAGCGGCGTCAATTTCGGCAACGTGCGCCGGCAGGGACGTTTTCTCTCGCAACTGCCGCTGTCCAACCGCGCGCACCAGGTATGGCTGCGCCTTCCCGAGCTGCTGGGCGAGGACGCGGAACTGGTGCGCGCCGGCCACCTGCGCTGCGCCTACGGCCAGGAAGGCGCGGACCGCATGGAAGTCTACGCCCGCGAAGCGCGCGAATACGGCCTGAATCTGGAGCTGCTGTCGACCGCCGCGATGCGCAGCCGCTATCCTTTCATCGGCCCCGAGGTGATCGCGGGCTCGCTGTCGGCGGAGGACGGCCACGCCAATCCCCGCCTGGCGGCGCCCGCGTTCGGACGGGCGGCGGCGCGCGCCGGGGCGCATATCCACGAGAATACCGAGGTCAAGTCGCTATCGAAGGACGGTGTGGATTTTCGCGCGGTGTGCGCCGACGGCCGCGAGTTCACCGCCCCGGTGATGCTGGTTTCCAGCGGCGCCTGGGGCGCGAAGATGGCGGCCCAGTTCAACGAGCCGGTGCCTCTGGTGGTGCGCGGACCGCAGATGGCGGTGACCGAGCCCATGCCCTACATCGTCGGACCCTCGATCGGCGTCGCCGCCACCACGCTGGAGGAAACGCTGTACTTCCGCCAGGTCAAGCGCGGCAATATAGTCATGGGCGGCTGCGGGCGCTCCAACTCCACCACCGAGCCGCGCACCGCGCCTGTGCTGCCCGAACATACGCTGACGCAGTTCAAGCAGATGGCGCGCCTGGCGCCGGTGGTGACGAAACTGAATATCATCCGCGTATGGAGTGGCGTGGAAGGCTATATGCCGGACGACCTGCCGGTGATGGGTCCCAGCGCGACCACGCCCGGGCTGCACTACGCCTTCGGTTTTTGCGGCGCAGGCTTCCAGATCGGACCCGGTGTCGGCGAAACGATGGCCGAATTGATCGCCACCGGCGCCACCGACACGCCGATCGCCCCGTTCAGCATCGCGCGCTATGCCACACCAGCCCCGGTGCCGGCCATGCACGCGAAGGCGGAACCTTAGCGGGAAGACAAGCATAAATCTCTCAAATATTTTTTGCGCCGTTTGTCATCCGAACCGGCACCCCATGCGTTGTAGTAGTGCAAGACAACGCAATCGGTGCCATTTGATCAACGTCGCACTATCAATAAATGAGACATCATGCAAGCATATCAAAACGCCAATGAAGCGGATTTCCGCTGCCAGCATACGATTAATCCCAACCTGACGCAGGCCGTGCGCTATTGGGCGAGTGAATTCGACGTGCCGCCATCAAAGCTGCTCGAAGTGGTCCGCGAAGTGGGCCGCAACCTGCTGGAAGTGCGCAAGCGCCTGTCGACGTAAGTCCGTCAGTGACTAGTCACTGGAAAGCCAGCGCGCGCAGCCAGCGGGCGCGCCAGCTCAGCGTGAAGGCGACCGCCATCGCGCTGGCCGCCGACAGCAGCACCCACAACACGGTCCCGAAGCTCGGGCCGTGGCCCCACAGGCAAAGCGCGTAAGCGCAGGCCAGCACAGACGCCGCCCGCCAGCGCCAGCGCCGCTGCACAGCCGGTGCCGGCATGGGACGGTCGGCATTGCCCGGCAGCGCGCGCCAGTTCCCCTCCTGCGCCAACGCCAGCCAGGCGAATGCCACATAGGACATCGCCGCCGCGACCAGCATCGTCAACAATTCAAGCACGTTTGATCCTCCTTAGCGCCATCATCGCCAGCAAGGCGGTGGCGAATAATCCCAGATCCATGCCGGCGACGGCGAACTGCCCTTGCGCCAAAGCCTTGAGCACATGTTCGCCCGTCGTCACCCAGTTCAAGCCCACCGCCAGCACACAGAGGCCGGCGATGACCCACAACTGCTCGCGCCACGCGCCAGCGCGCCGCCACCAGCCGTGACAAAACGCCAGTACCCACACCAGATAGAACACGCGGATTTCCATCCCCGCGCGGTCCACGCCCGCATAGCCCGCGTCCGCCGGCAGCAAGCGATTGGCGACGAAGAAGGCCAATGTCGCCAGCAAAATACCGGTCACGCTGCCGATGGTCAGGCCTTCCACGATCGCCACTCCGGCCAGCCCGTGCTTCGCGTGACGCGCGCGGCGCCCCTCCAGCCAGAATAAAAAGCCGGTGGCTATCATCACGCAACCGGAGATGCCGCCCAAAAAGTACAGCCACCGCAATGTCCAGCGCTCGAAGCGGACGAAGTGCAAACCCGAGAAAAAGCGCTGCACCGTCATCACCGGGCCGGCCTCGAAACGCGCCAGCACTTCCCCGGTGGCGGCGTCGAAATAAATCTGGTCCAGGTTCATAGTCATGTCGTGCGCATAGGAGCGGCGCAATTCGACGTAGCTGTCGGCATCACCCGGATTCCACACCCGCACAAAGTATGGCTGGCCGCCCCTCCACTCCCGCTCCGCGCGATCGCGCATAGCGTCCAGCGACGCCAGGGGGCCGGGCGCGTTGGCCGGCTTGCGGGTGTAGCGCCCGTAGGCCTCGGCCGTGAACGCGGCCTTGTCCTTCGCGGTGCTCCCGTAGGCGCCGTAGTACGATTGCGGAAAATAGATCGTCATGAAGATGACGAGGCCTGACAAAGCGATCGCGAAGTGGAACGGCAACGCCAGCACACCGGTCAGATTGTGCAGGTCCAGGGCACTGCGCTGCAGGCGCTTGCGCGGACGGAAGGTGAAAAACTGGGCGATGATTTTTTTGTGGACGATTACGCCCGACACCAGCATCACCAGCATCGTCATCGCCGCCACGCCGACCAGCCACTTGCCGATCTCCATCCAGTTCAGATGCAGGTGATAGTGGAACGGCACGATGAACCCCGTCGCGGCGGCCGAGCCTTGCAGCGGCAGGAAGGCGTAGCTGGACGGATCGAGCAGGCGGCCATGTTCCGCTCCGTCGGCGCCGCGATATGAGAACTCCACCACCGGCGTGCGCGCGGTGGGCAGATCGACGCGCCACTGCCGCGCGCCGGCCGGCACGCCGGGCACCACCGCTTGCGCAATGCGGTCCAGGGAAGGCGCCGTTGCGGCGTCGCGCGCCTCCAGGCGCGTATCGGGCAGCATCCAGCGATCGATCTCGTTACTGAAGACACTCAATGTCCCCATCCAGAAGATGGCGAACAACAGCGCACCGATCGTCACGCCCGCCCACGTGTGCAGCGCCGCCATGGACTTGGTGAAGGTATCGCCCATCCCCTCCTCTCAGTCCAGCAAGCGCCACAGCGCCCACATGACGGCGGCGCCGGCGCCAAAGCCCAACCACAAGCGGCCTACGCGGCGCACGCTGAAGCCCCACAGCAGCAGCACCAGATACAGCACAAACCCGAGCATCGCCGCCAGCGCCACCGCCTCCGAGCGCGCCATACCGGCTCGGGACAGCGCCACCGCCCCGACAGCCACGGTCAACGCCGTCAGCGCGTAGCCGCCGCCGACCGCGCCCAGCACACGCAGTGCTGTGACAGTCGCGCCGGCGGCGCGCGGCATGCGGCTTGACCGTTGGTCGGACATATCAGAACCGCAGCGCGTAGCCGAGGCTCACGGTGCGGCCGCGCCCCGCGAAGTAGCGCTTCGGCTCCACCAGCGCGCTTTGCGAGTAGTACGTGATGTAACTACGGTCGAACAGGTTGGCCATCGACAGGCGCAGTTCACCATTTTTCCCGAGCTTGTAGTTGGCGCTTGCATCGACCAGCGTGTAGCCGCCGAACTCCTTGGCCGGATCGTCGAACGATTGACTGAACGCGTGCTGCGCCTGCACGAAGGTCGAGAATTTTCCGTTCCAGTCCGCGCTCCAGGTGGCGATCAGGCGATTCGGCGCCACGTTCAAGCCATCCAGCTTGGCGTCCAGCGAACCGTTTTCGTCGCTGTCGTAACGGCCCTTGGTATAAGCGTAGGACAGCTTGGCGCGTTGCGCCTTGGTGAAACGATGGCCCAGGCTCAGGTCCGCGCCCTCGATACGCGTCTTCTCGCGGGCCATCATGAAGGCGCCATTGATCGGCACCACGCGTGTGCCGAAATCCGAATCGGAGCGGAACAGGCTCGCATCCAGATCCCAGGCGCCGCTGTGATAGCGCCCGCCCACTTCCACGCTCTTGGTCAGGATCGGCTGCAGGTCGCGCATATTGGCCACGCTTTGGCCGACGGTGTTGATGGAGCGGAGCACCCGGCCGATATCCGGCATGCCGAAGCCCTCGGAGTAGCTGGTGAACAGCGACACGTCCTTGACCGGATTCCACACCAGACCCGCGTTCATCAGCGTCTCGTTGAAATCGATGGTGCCGCCCTGGACCAGCACGCGCCGGTACTGTGCCAGGGTGCGGTAGGTGTCGATCTCCAGATCGGCCTTCTCCTTGCGCACGCCGGCGTGCATCGTCAGCGTATCGAGCAGCTTGTATTCGCCCTGCAGGAACAAGGACAGGTTGCGGTATTCGGATTGCGGCACGTAGGTGCGGTTGGTCAGATACAGGTCCTGCTTGCCCTTGTCGAACAACGTGTCGAAGCCGACGGTCAGCTTCAGGCGGCCATTAAGCAGATCGTCGCGGCTCAGACCGACCTTGCTGCCGTACTTGGAGGCGACCGAGCGCGATTGATCGTACAGCGTGCCGGTTGGCGCGATCAGCGGGTCCTGGAAAGTCGCCGAGATGTCCGCGCCGAACAGGCCCTCGAACTCCTGGTTGAACACCATCGCCGACAGCTCCATCCCCGCCAGATTGGCGTGGCGGTAGCTCAGGCTCGAGGTCCACACGTCGTTCCATGGCGCCGTGCCGGGCGGCGTGCCTTCGATGGAGGTGGTTGGGATGCCGCGCGCGCGATCCCCCGCTACGGCCAGGTAACCGGCCTTGGACTTGATCTTGTAGCGGTTGACCGATACCTGCAGGCGCTGATCGTCGTCGATCCAGTAGCCGAGCTTCGCCAGCACATCGTAGGTGCGCGAGTCCATCAGATCGCCCTGCGTATTGTCGGTGCCGATCGAACGGCCCTTGCCGTCCAGGTACAGGCCCTGGTCCTCGTACGACAGGGCAAACAGGTACTCGAATTTGTCGTTGCGGCCATCCAGGCGGTAAGCGGTCTTGTAGCTGGCCGTGTCGGAGCCGACATCGCTGGTCGGCAGCGTCGCCTGCACGTCGACCGACTGGTTGAAGGCTCCCTTCTCCGGGCGCTTGGTGATGATGTTGATGGTGCCGCCGGTCGCGCCCAGGCCATTGATCGCGTTCGCGCCCTGCACCACCTCGATCCGCTCCACCATCGAAAAATCGATCGTGTGCGCCTCGCGGCCGGTCGGCCGCATCGGGTTCGATTGCGGCACGCCGTCGACCAGCAGCAGGGGCGTGCGGCCGCGCAGCGTCTCGCCGGAGCCGTTCATCTTGCCGCGGCTGGGGGTGTAGGAAGGCAGCACGCTGCTCAAGACATCGGACGAATTGCCCGATATCGCCATCTGGCGCTCGATCTCCTCCTGCTTGATGATGACCACCGTTTGCGGCGCCTGGTTGGCGGCGATATTGGAGCGGGAGGCCGACACCAGCACGGCCGGCACGGCGGCATCGTCGGCCGCCTGCGCCGCGACTTGGGACGGCGCCGACAGGGCCGCGACAACGGCGATGATGGCGCCAGGCAGGCGCGCGCGCGGGTACAACATGGGATTCAGGGCTTTCACAGGACTTGGCTCTCCGGTACATGGAACCACCCGTACCGACCAAAATGTGTCTAAGAAGAAATCCGAGGAAATCGCCGGCAATCGGTGGGCAGAGGGTGTGCTGGCTGGCGCCGGGAACCGCGCGTGGCTTGCAAATAAGAATGATTACCATTATCAGGAAATCTTTCTGTTTGGTCAAGCGCCCGATTTGCTCCCATAAGTGCGGCAGTGCACTGTAGAAGGAGCGAATCGCTGCCACCATTGTGAAACCCGATACCATTTATTTAACATCATGCGCCCACAGCAAACCACCAGCCCCGCGGACTTCCGCTTCCAGACCACCATCAATCCCAAGCTCACGCAGGCGGTGCGCTACTGGGCCGACGAATTCGATGTCCCGCCGGCCAAGCTGCTCGAAGTGGTGCGCGAAGTGGGCCGCAACGTCCTCGAAGTCCGTCGACGGCTTTCCGCCTGACCGCGACCGGATAGTCACTGAGCCGGCGACGGCACGCCCTGCGGCGCCTTGCCACCGTGCGGAACCAGCCAGCCGCTGTCGCTCAGCCAATCGGCCAGGCGATCCGGCCAATGCACGTCGGACAGACGCTCCGAGCGCTGCCCCATGTTGAACGCGTGGTCGGTGTCCGCATACATATGCAGTTCCGCCGACACGCCGGCCGCCACCAACTGCTGATACAGTGCCACCGCCGGCGGACCGCAGCACTTGTCCGCCGATCCCGCGACGATGAAGGCCGGCGGCGCGGCCTGCGGGGCCTTGGCGGGCACGCCCAGCGGCCCCGGATACACCAGCACCTGGAAGTCGGGCCGCCCGCTTTGCTGGTCGACCGCGTCCCGCTTCGCGCCCGTCACGGCCGGCGGCGCCGGATTATCGGCCACCAGCGACACCAGCTCCCCGCCTGCCGAGAACCCCATGACGCCGAGACGGTTCGGATCGACGCCGAATTCCGCCGCATGCGCCCTCACCCAGCGCACCGCGCGCCGCAGATCGGCGGCGGCGTCGTTCTCGATGCTGTAGCTGGAGCCCTGGTCGCGCGCGAGACGGTACTTCAGCACGAAGGCGGTCACGCCGACGCGGTTGAGCGACTTCGCCGCCACCATGCCCTCATTCATCCACACCAGCATGCGATGTCCGCCCCCGGGCGCGATGATGACCGCCGCGCCGTTGGCGTGGCGCGCATCGGCCTTGACCACCGTTAGCGACGGGTCGTGGATATTGCTGACGTAGGTGTTCTGCACCGTCTCCGCTTCGCCGTGGCGTTTTTCAGATCCGGGGGCCCCGTCCGGCCATAGCATGTGCGTTTGCTGCGCGCCGGCCTGCGCGCAGACCGCGACCAGCATCGCCAAAACCGCGCGTCCAAGGTGTTTAAGCGCCATTCAAGCCTCCCGTCGCATACAGCGCGCGATGGGTGAGGATGAACAGCGTGCGTCCGCCCTCGCCGCCGAAGATCAGCTGCAGCGGACGTTCCGGCACGTCGATGCGGCCGATCTCCTTGCCATCGGGGTTATAGACGAAGATCTGGCCGTTGGCCACATACACATTGCCCGCCGCATCCGCGGCCGCGCTCTCGCCGCCGCGATTGGCCGCCAGTTTGAGATCGGTGATGCCGCCGCCGGTGCCGATCACGCCGCTGAAGGTGCGGTTCTCGGAGCCGTTGGTGAACACCACGCGCCCATTGCGCCCCGCCGACACCAGGCCATGCGTATCGAGGGAGTCCGAGAAGCGCCAGCCCAGATGGTTGGTCTGACCCTGTTGGAACATGCGGTAGGCCGGCAGCACCAGCGTACCGTCCGACGAAACATATTCCCGCTTTTTCGGCAGCGCGACATCGCGCGCGAACATCTCCGCCAGCGTGGTGAACTCGTAGGTCTCGGGATTGAGCTGGTCGCGGAATTCGCCGTTCTGCCAGAAGTTGACCGGCACCACAGTCTTCGCGCCGGCATGGGCCTTCACCGGGGTCGGCTTGATCAGCGTTACCTCGCCGGCCGGACGATCCGGATGGAAGGAATACACCGTGCCTTCGAAGCCGTGCGACGACAGCACCATCAGCGCGCCACTGTTGTCGATGGCCAGGTTGATCGGGTCGAGCGGCGCGTCGCGCACCACCACCAGCCCTTTGTCCTTCGACCAGCTATAGATGCGCTGGAAGCGGCGGTCCACGAAATACAGCTTGCCCTTGGCGTCGACCACGCCGCCGGCGATCGAATAGAAGCCCTCCTCCAGCTTCTCCACCTTGACGGGATTGGCAGGCGGCGCCACCGGGTTGGCGGCGATGTCGAGCATCGCGAACTCGCGCTCGCGCACCTCCAGCTTGTGCGTGACATCCAGCAACGCGTTCTCGAACGGGAATTTGCTGGCGCGCAGATAGGTATCGCAACCGTTGGCGTCGCAGGTCGCGTAGCCGCTCTCGCCGTTGACGTGCACGTTGCGGAAGCGGATATCGCTGGAATTGGTCATCTTCACGGCGGCCGGCGCCGGCTTGATCGATCGGGTGACGCGGTAGGCGTGATAGTTCGCGAACAGGATGTTGCGCGAATTGCGGATCTCCAGCGACACCGCATCCATGCCGTCGCGCACCTCCTGCTCCGTTTGCGGCGCCAGGAACTCCCAGTTTTCCACGTTATCGAGCACGATCTCGGCGCGCACATGGTGCTCGGCGGAGAGCTCGTAGACGCGGCCCGGCGTCTTGGTGTCGGAGACGTAGAACCCGGCCTGCGAGAAGGTGCTCGGCGACCAGACCGCGACAAAGGTGCCGCCACCGCCGTCGGTGACCCAGATGCTCGGATACTGGCGGTCCCAATGCGCGATCGGGTCGAAGTCGGCCCGCTTTTGATATGGATCGCGGCGCACGCCATCGTAAAGACGCGTGCCGTGGCCGCCCTGGATGCGGATGTCGTCGACCAGCGATTGCTCGCCGGCTTTCCACAACAGCCCGACCGCGCGCGGATTGACTTCGCCGGTCGCCAGGCCGAAGCCGGAGACGATCGCGTCGCCGCCCTTGGCGCTTTCCAGCAGCGCCTTGGGTCCATCCACGCCGGCGTACAGCGGCGAACCGTTCGGCAGCACCAGCTGCGTCAGGCCAGGATGCAGCGCGACGATCACCGTGTCGGGCTTCATGCGGATCGTATCGTTGACGATGTAAAAGCCCAGCGGCAGATACACGACGCGGTTGTTGTCGATGGCTTTCTGGATCGCCGCCGTATCGTCGGTATGGCCGTCTCCCTTGGCGCCCAGGGCACGCGCGTTGGCCCATTGCGTGGTCGGCGGCAGCGCCCGCAGCACGCGCTTGGGCGCTGCCGGCATGGCGCTCAACGGCGCGATTTTGGAGTTGGTGCCGAACTGGCCGGTGCTGCCCACACCCGGCAGCATCAAGCCGTAGTTGAACTCACCGACGCGGTAGATCGGGCCTGGCGCGGAGATCTTCTTGCCGCTGTCGCGGAACTGCGCGAATACCGGGGTATTGCGCGCGACCGCGTTGTCGAAGCCGACCTGGGTGTAGACGTTGTCCTCGTTCGAGATGATGATCGCCGCCTTCGACACGTTCTCGAAGCGCACATCCTTGCCCCACAGCCAATCGCCGTATCCGCGATCGATCTCGATGCCCACCTTGGTGTTGCGGATGGAGACATTGATCATCGTCAGGCCGGCTTCATGCTCGCGGATGGCCGCGTCGCGCTGGCCCTCGAAAGTCGAATCCATCAGCGTGAACTGCCAGGCCGGCGAGGTCTTCTCCGACAGGATGCCGTAGCGTCCACCGTAAAACTTCAGGTTGAAGCCCTCGTTGCCGACCTGGTAGATGCCGGCCAGTCCGGAGCCGATATGGAAGTCGATGTGGCTCAGGTTCGAATGCTGCGCGGTGCGCAGCCGCACGGCCGCCGCCGCCGGATTGCCGTCGCCGATTTCAAAATCGACATTGCTCATCGCCGAATAGAAGGTCGACGAATTCGCGTCGCGCACGTTCTCGCTGAACGGCACCGCGCTCACAACGGGAACCGGCACCTTGCCGACCGTGTATTGATCGCCGCCGGTGAACACCACCATGTTGGCGACGCCTTTCTGGAAGCCGGGCGTGCGCTCGCCCAACACCAGCACCGGCCGTGTCGCGCCGACGCCGTACAGGCGCACCGCGAGCGGGATCAGGATGGTGCGCGTGATGCGGTAGCGCCCCGAAGGCAGGAACACCACCCCGCCCTCGCCCTTGTTGGCGGCGCTATCGACGGCTTTCTGGATCGCCGCCGTGTCGTCGGTGCGGCCGTCGCCGGTGGCCTGGACTTTGACGGCCAGCGCATCGTCCGGCATGGTCTGATAGACGGAAACCGAGGCCGGCGCAGCCTGCGCGCCATCCATCGGGACGGCCAGTATCGCCACGGCCGCCATCAGCAACCGTGTTAAAGATAATTTCATTTGCTTAGTCCTTAGATAAAAATCGATAGGAGCAACACGAAAATCAATCCGAAGACGCCGACCAGCGTCTCCATCAAAGTCCACGAGCGGAACGTGTCCTTCAGCGACAGGCCGAAGTACTCCTTGAACATCCAGAAGCCTGAATCGTTCACGTGGCTGCACATCAAACTGCCGGCGCCGATCGCCAGCACCATCAGGCTCGGGTCGATGCCCGAGCTTTCCACCAGCGGCGCGACGATGCCGGCCGCCGTGAGTCCGGCCACGGTGGCCGAACCAAGGCAGATACGTATCAAGGTGGCCACCAGCCAGCCCAACACCAGCGGCGGCACCGGCAGGCCGCCCAGTTGCCGGCCCAATTCCCCGCTGACGCCCGAATCGACCAGCACCTGTTTCAGCGCGCCCGCCCCTGCGATCACCAGCAGGATGGGCGCGATGTCGCGCAACGCGTCCTGCGCGCCGGACATCAGCGCCGGCAGGCTCTTGCCGCGCGCAAGTCCCAGCGTCACCAGGGCCACGGCCAACGCGATCAACATCACGATCATCGGATTGGCCATGAAATTGATGACCGACCTCAGCGCCGCATCCTGCGTCGGCACCATGGTCAGCGCGGTGGCGGCGGCCAGCAGCCAGACCGGCAGCAGCGCGGTGGCGAAGCTGTTGAAGACACCCGGCAGCTGCGCCTCCTCCAGCAGCCCGGCGCGGAACATCGGCGCCGGCTCGCTGTGGATGCGCTTCAAGGTCATCGCGAATACCGGACCGGCGATGATCAGGGTCGGTATCGCGACGATCATCCCGTAGAACAGCGTGCGACCCATATCGGCATGGAACTGCGCCACCAGCGCGGTCGGCGACGGATGCGGCGGCAGGAAACCGTGCGCGATCGACAGCCCGGCCAGCAGCGGTATCGCCAGCGCCACCGCCGGCCGCCCGCTCTGATACACCAGAGAGAACACCAGCGGCACCAGCAGCACGAAGCCGACGTTGTAATACAGGGGAATCCCGGCAACGAAACCGGTCAGGGTCAGCGCCACCGGCATGCGCGCAGAACCGAATACGCCGATCAGATAGCTGGCGATGCGCTGGGCGGCCCCGCTGTCGGCGATCAGTTTGCCGAACACGGCGCCCAGGCAGACGATGACGATCAGCGACCCAAGCAGGTCGCCGATGCCTTTGTCGATCGATTTGGGGATGGAGTCCAGCGGCATGCCGAGCAACAGCGCCGCCGCCAGCGCGGCCACCACGAACGCCAGCAACGGCTGCACTTTTCCCCACGCGATCAAAAGGGTCAGCAGGCCGACGGACAAGCCGACGGCGAGCATGCCCCAGACGGCTGGCGCAACGCCGAACAGCGCCGCCAATGGACTGGTAATGTTCATGACGGCGCCCCGGGGTTAAAAGTTAGAAGTTGTAGCGGACGCCGACACGGTAGACGCGGCCCAGCACATCGTACAGCTGCGGGTTGATGCCGTAACTGAGGTTGTTCTGCGGGGCCGGTGCCGGATCGACATTGCCGATGTTATCGACCTTGAAGTAGGCGGTGGTTTTGTCATCGAACTTGTAGCTGCCACCCAGATCGACATAGAACGCGCCCTTCATCTTGTTGTCGAAGATGGTCGGGTGGATCGTCGTCGAGACCGGGCAGTTGGTCTGGCACTCGATGAACTCATTGCTGTAGACGCCTTTGCTGATCCAGCGCTCGGTCAGGGTCAGGCTGTACTTGTCGGTGTCCCACGACTGCGAAGCGAGGCCTTTCCACTTCGGGGTGGCGCCCAAGTTGGCGCCGGCGCCTTCGGACGGAATGGTGCCTACAACGCCAGGATCGGTCAGGAAGCTGATGTTGCGGGTGACTAGCGCGCGCAACGTCAGGCGCCCCGGCAGGCCCTTGAGGTTCATGCGGTAGGCGCCTTCCAGGTCGTAGCCCTTGGCGCGCAGCGACGCCAGGTTGAACGCTTGCACGGTTACGTAGTTATTGATCGAGACCGGGCTGTTGAGCACCATCGCGCCGCAGATTTCCTGGTTTCCGGCCACGCACAGATCGACTTCCTGCTGCGCGTTCAGCGACGATATCACGCCTTTAACCTTGATATCGAAGTAGTCGATCGAGGCGCTGAAGCCCGGCGCCCACGACGGCTGCGTCAGCACGATGCCGGCGGTGTTGTTGCGGGCGATCTCCGGACGCAGCTTGGTATTGCCGATGGCGCGCTGCTGCACGGTGATGGTGTTGCCCTGGTAGGCGACGACGTTGTTGGTCACCACCTGCGCGGCGAACAGCTCGCTCAGGTTGGGCGCGCGCACGTCCTTGGAGGTCACCGCGCGCAGGCGCAGGCCGTCGATGCCGGTCTTCCAGCTGGCGCCCAGCTTCCAGCTTTCCACGTGGCCGGAGGTGCTGTACTTGGTGTGGCGGTCGGCCATGTTGATATTGGCCTCGCCCCAGGTGGCCGATTTGAGCACCGGCACGTTCAACTCCACGTAGGCTTCCTTGACGTTGTAGGTGCCGCTGGCGTTGTGATAATTACCGGCGTACCAGTTGTTACCGACGGCGGTGTTGAGCAGCGGGTCGGCCGGATAGCTGGCGTTGTTCTGGCTGTCCGGGAAGATGCCGTTGCCGTACGGGTCGCCGGTGACCTTGTAGTGTTCGCGGCGATACTCGGCGCCGGTCGCCATGGCGATCGGGCCGGCCCACGATTCGAACGCCTCGCCGCTGAAGTTGACGCTGGCGACATCCTGGGTCTGGCGGGTGTGCTGGCGCGGACCGTTTTCCGGCGCGATATAGGCCCAGGCAGCCGCGTCGATCGGGTTGTTACCGATGATGTTGAGCGGCTTGCAGCCCGACGCGGCGGCGACCGGGTTGCGGCAGACGATGGTGCCGTCGGGTGCGCGCACGGCGTCGATGGCGGCGTTGTAGCGCGCGTTCAGCGTCATGTCGTTGACGATGATGTCGGTCTTGTTGGCGCCATGTTCGGCATAAGCGTCATACGACCATTCCTTGCCCAGCACCTGGAACTTGCCGGTGCCGCCGACCACCACGCGCTCCATCTGGCGGGTCGGGTGGACGTTGATATTTTCCGGGAAGATGGCATTGGCCGTGCCGTACTGGAAGCTGGTGATGTTATTGGCCGCGCAGGCGGCGGCGATCGACGCCGGCAGGTACGGATTGCTGCACTGGATGGTCAGGTTGGCGTTTTTGGCGGCGCCGGGATTCGGCGAGAAGGCCGCCTTCACCTTGCCGAAGTTGGCCGTCATGTAGATCTCATGATCGGGATTGATGTCGAAGCCGACGCGCGTATAGGCCACCTGGCGCGTCAGATCCATCGCCAGGCTGGTGCCGGCGCCGACGCTGCCGCTCAAGTCGCCGCCGATGCACAGCGGATTGATACAGCCGGTCACCGCGCCGGTGCCGGTCGGCACGCCGTTCGAGCCATAGTTGAATTTGTACGGCTGGCTGTTGTCGCCGAAGGCGGTGCCCTGCAGCGGGCCGTTGGTGATCAGGCCATACTTGGCGTACTGGTACTGCTGCGCGTGCAGCACCGAATAGTACTGCGGCTTGCCGTCGGTGGTCTGCGCCAGCGTGCGCACCTGGAAGGCCGGATTCTGGTACCACGTGCGGCCGTTCGGTCCGACCTCGCCGAAGCCCGGCGACTCGACGCCCTTCTGGCGGCCGTATTCGCCGCTGACCTGCACGTGCAGGCGGTCGTCCATGAAGGAGTCGCCCCACGCGGCCTGCAAGGTGCCGTTCTTGTCGTCGCGGTAGGTGGTCTGGCCGCCCTGCACATTGGCCTTGAAGCCCTTGAAGCGTTTGTCGGTGATGAAGTTGACCACGCCGCCGACCGCGTCCGAACCATACGAGGCCGAGGCGCCGCCGGTGACCACGTCGACGCGCTTGATCAGCAGCTGCGGAAACTGGCTCACGTCCGTCACGCCGGTGACGTTGGCGCCGACCACGCGCTGGCCGTCCAGCAAGGTCAGCGTGCGTATCGGACCCAGGCCGCGCAGGCTCAGCGAACTCAAACCCTGTATGCCGCTACTGGTGCTGCCGGTGCTGGTGGTGCGGCCGGTGCTGCCTTGCAGGGCCGGCAGTTCGGCGATGCTATTGAAAATGTTCGGCTGCGCGCCCTTGGCCAGGTCGTCGGCGCTCAGCGTGGTGGTCGGCGTCGGCTGCGTGAAGCCGCGCGCGGCGATGCGCGAGCCGGACACGGTGACCACGTTCGCCACCGGGGCCGCCGCTTCCGGCGCGGCCGCAGCCGGGGCCGCCACCGGCGCGTTGTCCTGTGCCGTGGCGCCCTGCGCTTCGACGCCAGCCGGCGGGGTCTGGGCTTGAGCTTCAGCCTGGGCTTGCGCCTGAACCTGGGCCTGGGCCGACAGGGCGATCCAACTGCAAGCGCTGGCGACGGCCAGGCGCATGATGGTGTTACGTGTTGGTGTAGTCATTTTGGTCTCCGTTTTTGGTCTGTAGTTGTTTGCGCGCGGTACTGCTGACGGTCCGCTGCGTTTTGCTGCTTTTGCTTCCCCCGTGTTTCTGTTATTCCGGTCCGTCCCCCCTGGATGCGGCCCTTCCCTCGCTGGCCAATATCTCCGCAACCAATTGCTCCGGCGGCGCCGTGATGGCCAGGGTGATTCCGGCCTCGTCGGCCTGGAGCGGCTGCAGGTCCTTGAATTGGCTGTCCAGCAGCGACGGCGGCATGTAATGCCCGACGCGCGCCTGCATGCGGTCGGCGATCAGTTCGCGCGCGCCGCTCAGATGGGCGAACCGCAGCGCCGGATCCGCCGCCCGCAGCAGGTCGCGGTAACGGCGCTTCAGCGACGAGCAGGACAGCACCAGGCCGACGCCGGCCCGGCGAGCTTCGCCCACCTTCGCCTGCAGCGCCAGCAGCCAATCGGCGCGGTCGTCGTCGGTCAAAGGTTGGCCGGCCGACATCTTGGCCACGTTGGCCGCCGGATGGAACTGGTCCCCCTCGACGAACTCGACGCCTTGAGCCGTTGCCAGCGCTTGGCCGATCGTGCTCTTGCCGCAGCCGCTCACGCCCATGACGACCCAGCGTATCGCGCTGTCGTGCGGGCTGCTGGAACTTTCCATCCATCTCTCCAAGTCTAAGTTAGCGCTATCATTTCAGTTCTGAGGAACGCGCCTAGACTGTGGCACGGTCTCTTGTCTGAGTTGGGAATTTATCCGCAGAGGTCGGCCAACTTCAAGTTAGCGTTATCATCGGTAGATGAACTTTAGCGCAACGGAGGATTTTGTAAAGGATTATTAATATTGCATCGCAGCATGCGAGCGACTATCGAATAGCATGGCGACGCCTGCCAAACCGGCTCGCGGCGGTGCAACATCGCCGTGGCAGCCTCGCAACACCCGGAGCGGCCAACGGCGGGCCGGTTCAGCGAATGAACTTGTACCGCGACGCCTCTTCCGCCAGCAGACTTTCGTCCTTGCCGCGCAGGCGCCCCATGTTGCGGCGGTGCGCCGGTTCCGAGATGACCCTGGCGATCACCGGTTCCAGCACCCCGCGCTCGCTCAGGTAGGCGGCGGCGCTGTCCGGTCCTTCCCGATCCGCCAGTTCGATGCCGGTTTTGACGATTTCCGACGACACCAGATCGGGGCGAAAAGTGTGACTACTGGACATGACGATCTCCTTCAACAAGACACATATTGTGCGCTCGTTGCACCAGTCCGGTGCGTGCGTTTTCTCACTTTGGGCAATTTAGCCACATCATTTTTTACTATCGCTTTGTCATCGTGGCGTCATACCAGCGAAGAACAAATCGGCCGCCCGCGTCACCATTTGCTGGATATCCTTGAGCGCCAGCTGCGGCGGGTCCTGCTGGAAAATCCGGGCCGTCACCTCGGCCGTCACCAGCGCCGTGTACTGCAGCGCCGCCACGCGCGCGTCGGCGCGCCGGATCTCGCCGCGCTCCATGGCCGCCTCCAGCACCGACGCCAGGGCCGTGATCGACTCGCTCGGTCCGGCGTCGTAAAACAGCTGGCCCACGTCCGAGCGCCCCGCCTCGGCCACCACCATGCGATAGACGGCCACCGCCTTTTTATCGTTGGTCAGCACGTGCAGCATGCGCTCGCCGAAATGGATCAGCGCCATCTCCAGCGCGGTGCGGCCGACCACATTGGCCGCCAGCTCCCGCGTGGCGTCGAACAACTGCGCCGTGGCCACGGTCCTGACGACGGCGCCGAACAGCTCCTCCTTCGACGGGAAGTAACCGTAAAGCGTCGCCTTCGAACCGCCCAGGCGCTTGGCCAGCTCGTTCATCGACGCGCCCTCGTAGCCGGCCTCCTGGAACAACTCCGCCGCCGCCTCGATGATCGCCTGGCGGCGCGCCTCCGTACGTACTTTCATGCCAACCCCATATCCAAACCTGAAAGTACATTTTATTGCATGTTTAGCGTGAATAACAGACTCGAAAGTCGGTGAAGCCGCCTAATTTAAGCTTGACAGTCGGCGGTCCCGCCATCAATACTGTACAGGTTGGTTCAGTTTTAAAACATAAACTCTTCTCGCAAAGGCATCGCCATGTACACATCGCTCAAATCCACCGCTCCCCTGCTGATCGCCGCCTGCCTGGCGGTCGCGGGGTGCGCCACCACGCAACCGGTTCCCTACGGCGGCCTGGCGTCTTCCGGCCAGCTGCGGCCCAACCTCAACGACCAGTCGGGACGGATCCCCTACAACTATGCCACGCAGGTGGACCTGCGGGAATACAGGAGCATCATCGTCGATCCGGTAGAGGTGTATCGCGGCCAGGACAGCCAGTTTGAGGAAGTGACGGAGGAGGACAAGGCCGCGCTGGCGGCCTATATGCAGAGCGAATTCGAAGCGAAGCTGCGCGGCCGCTTTAACCTCACGCGGGATCCCGGCCGGCACACGCTGCGCCTCAAGTTGACCTTGACGGGCGCAAAATCGAACACGCGTTTTTTGAGCACCGCGTCGCGCTTCGACCTGGCCGGCGGGCCGTATAACTTGGTGCAGGCGGCGCGCGGCAAGGAAGGCGCCTTCACCGGATCGGTGATGTACGCGGTTGAACTGTACGACGCGTCGACCGACCTGCTGGTCAACGCCTATGTCACCAAGCAGTATCCCGGCCCGTACAACCTGGGCGCCAGCCTGGGACTGATGGACGCCTCGAAGGCCGGAATCCGCAACGGCGCGGAAGCCCTGCTCGCCCAGCTCCAGTAATAGCGGGATTATTCGAGGTTCTCGTGATGGGCGGACGCGCCCTTCTTCCAGTACGCCGAAATCCGCGCCGCCTCGCGCGAAAAGCCCTTCTCGACGAACAGGATATCGCGCACCTGTTTGGCCATCCGCGCCTCGCCCGCGCACCAGATAAAGCCGTCGCCCTCGGGCAGTCGCATGGCGCGGAACGCCTCGACGATGTCGTCCGGCGTCGGCGCCAGCTGCACGCGCAGGCGCGCGGCGCTGGCGAATTCCAGGGCGGCCGCTTCCTCGCCGGTGACCAGCACCAGCACGTCGGCCGCCGCCGGCAGCTCGTCAAGGCGGCGGCGGATCGCCGGCAAGGCGGTGGCGTCGCCGGCCAGGATCTGCCAGGTGTAACCGGCCGGGATGATCATCGATCCCTTCGGCCCGCCGATGACGGCCTGCTGCCCTACCCGCGCCTGGCGCGCCCAATCGGTCATGTGGCCCTCGGTGTGCAGCGCGAATTCCAGGGTCAGCTCGCGGGCGTCGCGATCGTAATGGCGCGGCGTATAGTCGCGCATTACGCGCTCGCCGGCGGCGTCGTGCAGGATGAACTTGACGTGATCGTCATACGACAAAGAGACGAAATCGTGCAGGCTCTCGCCTTTGAATGTTACGCTAACGAAATTCGGCGCCAGCTGCCTCACAGCGCTGACGGTCACTTCGCGCGCCTTGAGTTCGTGACGGACCCGCTGGATACGTTTATCATTCATACAATTCACCAGTTAGTTGACAATGTCCCCCAATCTACAGAAACAAGTTAACGTTGTCAACCAATTTGGCAGCGGTCCGGCCGAGGCCGTTTTTGACTCGATCCACACGCTCATGCACATGTACCGGTCGATGCAGTTGCGCAGCCTGCGCGACACCGGGCACGAGCTCACGCACATGGAATACAAGGTGCTGGGCTTTTTCGCCAAGCATCCGGGCGCCAGCCAAAGCGAGCTGGTCGCGCACTCCGGGCGCGACAAAGCGCAGCTGGCGCGCTTGATGCGCGGGCTGCGCGACAAGAAGCTGCTCGACGCGCAGGTCGACGAAAGCGACCGGCGCAGCGCGCGGCTGAGCCTGACCGAAGAAGGTCTAACGGTGATTCAAGGCTTACAGGCGTTGGGCGCGGAGGTATCGAACCTCGCCGTCACCGGCATGAGCGACGAAGAATGCGCGCAATTGCTGGCGCTCCTGCAGCGCGTGAGAACGAACCTGGAACGCGCCGAACCCGCGGAGACACGTAGGGCGGATTAGCGCGCAGCGCGTAATCGGCCATGCCCGCGCCGCCGACGGCTGACACCGACAGGCCGGGGGTCAAGTCTGTCATTCGGACACAATCCCAGCCGTAAGACGTTCGGCGCGCAGCAACGGATACGGATTGATCGCGCCGCCAAAGTCGTACACGCCGTAGTGCAGATGCGGCGGCGTGCCTTGCGCATTGCCCGAATTGCCGACATACCCCAACACCCGGCCAGCCTCGATGCGCATGCCCGCCTCCACGTCCGCATAGCGATCGAGATGGGCGTAATAATGACGCTGGCCGCCCGGCCCCAACACCCACACCACCAATCCACCGAGGCGGTTCGTGCCGACCCGCAGCACGATGCCCTCCGTACTCGATAGCACGGGGGTGCCGCGCTTGGCGAAGATATCGATGCCTTCATGCCTGCGACCCTCACCGCGCGCGCCACCCCAGGTGTCGCGCAGCGCACGCGCCCGCACGCCCTCCACCGGTACCGGAAGCATTTCGGGCTTGGGCATCGCCGCCAGGCGCATCGTATATAGCGCCCGTTCAATGGCCGGCTCCAGCAAGCCGTAGCCCAGGATGAGGACGACGGCAACCACGAGCGCGCGCAGGAAAGTTCGCATCACAGTGTTTCCTGGACAGTCAAACCACAGCAACGCTGAACGACTCGGGCCGCCGCGCAAGCAGATGGGACAGCCGTTGAAGACCCGCCTGTAAGCGCCCACGGTCCTTGATGTTACCCAAGGAGATCCGGATCGCATTCACGGATACGCTGCCAATTGCGAATGCCTCCGCCGGCGTGACCGCGATGCCCTCGCTGTCGGCTGCGCGCGCAAGCTGCGAGGAGTTCCAATACGCCGGCAGCTCGAGCCATACGTGCAGGCCATCCCCGGCGCCGCCGTACCGCCCCGCCAGAATATCCCGAGCCATCCGGTGGCGCAGGCGCGCCTCCTTGCGTACGCCTTCCACCAATCCGTCGGCCGATCCGTCGAGTATCCACTGAGTGGCCAGTGCGGCCGTCAGGGGAGCGACCATCAGCGCAAACGATCTTAGCGCGACCAGGAAACGTTCGCGTTCGTGCGGGTCGCGTACCAGCATGAACGCGACACGCAAGCCGGGCGTCAGGCATTTCGACAGCGTCGAGATGTAGTACACCCGTTCCGGGGCAAACGTGGCAATAGGTGGCGGCGGGGCATCGGCAAGGAGCCAGTAGGGATCGTCCTCGACGATGCGTACATCGCAGCGCTTCGCGATGCCGGCGAGCTCCTTGCGCCGGCGTTCCGGCATGGTGATGGCGGTCGGGTTCTGTAATGTCGGATTGAGGTAGACCAGCCCGGGCTTGTGCTGGCGGCACGCTTCCTCCAGCATCCCGGGCACCATCCCGTGCTGGTCCGCTTCCACCGCAATGATATGCCGGCCGAATTGGGCCGCCGCGGCTCGCAAGCCGGGATAGCTTACAGTCTCTGCCAGGATAACATCGCCAGGCTCCGTCAGCGCAAGGATCAATGCGGCGATCGCCGCCTGCGCGCCCGGACAGACAACCACCTGCCGGGTATCCAGATGTCCAAACATCGGTTCGAGCCATTTGGCGCCGGCCTTACGGTCGGAGTCGCTACCCCCGGCCAGGTGGTAAGTCATCAGCAATTCACTATCTGCCCTCATCAGCACTTGCGACAAACCTTGTTTCAACATGTCGTCGAAGTCCACGCCATCCGGCGGCGGCGGGGTGTTCATGCTCAGGTCGAGGATCGAGGTCAATTCGACTTTCGACGCCGCGACATACGTGCCTCGAGCGCCCCGCCCCTCCAGCAAGTTGCGGCGCCTGGCTTCGTCGTAGGCGCGCGTGACCGTCGTCAGGTCGACCTCCAGCCGTGCCGCCAACTGGCGCTGCGTAGGCAGGCGGTCACCCGGTTTCAGCGATCCATCCACCACCGCCGCCTGCAAGGCATCCGCAATCTGCAAAAAACGTGGCCCGCCGTGAACGGCCAATCGCGGCACCCAGATTGACAAATTTTCATCTTGCATGGTTTTCAACTGGGACATTTTGTCTTAATGTATGGAAATTGCTTTCAAGTAGTATGCCTCAGAAGGTGCAGCAGTGTTTTGACGTCGTGCTCCTCATGATAGATAGTGTCAAGTAATAGCTTAGGAATACTCAAAATGATGGAATGGACCCCTATAGTCTTCGTCACGTTCAAGGCTCTCGTGCTCGGCACGGGCATGTTCTTCGCCATCAAGTGGCATTACGATCAAGGGAAGAAGGCGAACAAGAAGGAAAGGCGCGCGGTGCTGCGCGCGGGCGGCGAAGCGGCGGCAGTCTTCGTGCTATCGCTGCTGGGCCTGGGCCTCGTCACCTTCGTCGTTGTCAGGATGCTCGGTATGGACTTGACCTTCCCATGAGGACAAAGACTGGTCGGCCGATATCCGCTGATGCGGCGGCAATCCCCGCTTTGGGCCGATAGCAAACCGCGTCTATTCAGCTCTCGGGATCATAGTAGAACTCGCGCAGTTCTTGCGCACAGCGGCAGGCCGACGCAAGCCGGGCCGCCCACTCGACAGCTGCCGCCCTGGACGGCAGCTCAAGTACACAAAAGCCTCCATCAAGCTCTTTGGTCTCCCGGTAGGTCTCGTTGGTGCAGTTGCCATCGGCCGCGACCCTCAGCGGAGCGACCTCGCTATTGATCCCCCCGCCAAAAACATACACCCCGGCGGCCTTGGCCTCCCTGATCACCTCATGCGACGCCTCGGAAACAGCAGCCATCTCGTCGTCGGGAACATCCATCGCACTCGCCGGAAACGAGATAAGAAATTTCGTCATGATCACGCGTCCTGTCTATTGGCCCGGCACGTCCCATCCACCCGCCAGCGCCTTGTACACGGCCACCAGGGTCGTCGCCGCCCCCGCCTGCGACTGCGCCAGCCTGTCGCGCGCCGTCAGCAGCTCGCGTTCGGCATCGAGCACCGTCAGGAAGTCCGTCGAGCCGACCGCGAAACGCTCGCGCGCGATCAGCGCCGCCTGCTCCGACGACTGCGCCGCCTCGTACAGCAACGCCGCCTGCCGCTGGCTGCGCGTGTACGCCGCCAACGCGCCCTCGGTCTCCTCCAGCGCCGTTAGCACCGCGCGCTCGTACGCGACCATCACCCCGTCGCTGCGCGCGTCGGCGGCCGCGATCTGCGCGCGGATGCGGCCGAAGTCCAGCAAATTCCACGTCAGCTGCGCGCCCAGGTTGTAGACATAGGCCGGTCCCTTGGCCAGTTCGCTCAGGTGCTGCGCGTTCTGCCCCAGCGTCCCGCCCAGCACGATCTGCGGGAACAGCGCGCTGCGCGCCACGCCCACCTGCGCCGCCGCCGCGCTGACCTGCGCCTCGGCCAGTTGAATATCCGGCCGCCGCCGCAGCAGCGCCGCCGGCGATCCGATCGCCGACAGTTCGACCGCCTGCAATCCCGGCAAAGGCTTGACCGGCTCCAGTTCCGCGTCGAGCGCCGTCGGCTGCTGTCCGCACAGCACGGCGATGCGGTAGCGGGTGCGTATCAGCGCCGATTCCAGCGCCGGTATATTGGCCGCCGTCGACTTGACCAGCGCCCGCGCGCGTTCGCTGTCGAGCGCCGTGCCACGGCCGACGTCGAGCCGCGCGTCGACCAGCTTGAGCGCTTCGTTCTGCGTCTCCAGCGAGGAGACCGCGACGCGCAACTGCTCCTGCAAGCCGCGCAGGTCGAAATAGTTGCGCGCCACCTCGGCCGCCACGCTCACCTGAGCCGCCCGCACGCCGGCCGCGCCGGCCAGCACATTGGCCTCGGCCGCGCGCCGGGCGTCGCCCAGGCGGCCGAACAGGTCGGCCTCCCAGCTGACATCCAGCCCGGCCGAGTAGTTGTTATTGGTGCTGACGACACCGGCGTCGTTCGGTCCACGTATGCGCGCGGCGCCCGCGTTCACGCCGATGCTGGGCAGCAGATTGGCGTCGGCGAAGCGGTTCAGCGCGCGCGCCTCGCGCAGGCTGGCGGCGGCCGAGCGCACGTCGGTGTTGGCCGACAGCGCCCGCTCCACCAGGCTGTCCAGCAACGGATCGTTGAAGCCGCGCCAGAACTGGCTGACCGGTTCCTCGGCCTTGGCGCCGGCCGGCGCGTTGGCGAAGCCGGCGCCCAGCACCGGTTCGAAATGCTTGGCGGGCGGCGCGCTCGAACAGGCGGCCAGCGCCAGCGAAACGGCAATGGCCAGGCCGGCCGGACGCAAGGACGCCATGCGGGGCGACGTGATCATAAGTCCTCCTTGCGTGGTTCGTGCGCGGATGGCGCCTTGTGCGCGCCGGGCGCACCCGCCGGACCGGCATCATCGATACCGGCGTGGAACGGATGCGCGGCGGCGTCGATTTCGCGCCGTAGTTCTTCCGCGTGGGCGCGCCGTTTCTCGGTGCCCTTGCGCAGCAGCGCGTAGAACACCGGCGTCAGGAAAATCCCGAACAGGGTCACGCCGACCATGCCGGAGAACACCGCGATCCCCATCGCGCGGCGCATCTCGCTGCCCGCGCCGCTGCCGAGGATCAACGGTATCACGCCGGCGCAGAAGGCGATCGACGTCATCAAGATCGGCCGCAGACGCAGATGGCAGGCCTCGATCACCGCGTCCACCATCGGCTTGCCCTGCTCTTCCAGCTCCTTGGCGAATTCCACGATCAGAATCGCGTTCTTGCACGCCAGGCCGACCAGCACCACCAGCGCCACCTGCGTGAACAGATTCAAATCCCCCGCCTGGCCGAACGGCGGGAAATGCGACAGCCACACGCCGAACAACGCCGACAGAATACACATCGGCACGATCATGATGATGGCCAGCGGCAGGCTCCAGCTCTCGTACTGCGCCGTCAGCACCAGCACCACCAGCACCACCGACAGGAACAGCACCGCGCCCAATGTCGGGATCTTGATGTCCAACCCCGGCAAGGTCACGGAACGCGTCAGCCGGTCCTGGTAGGCCAGGTCGGTCCATTCGTACGACATGCCGCGCGGCAGGGTCTTGACCAGGCGTTCGATCTCCGCCTCCGACTGCCCGCTGGAGAAGCCGGGGTTGGCGGCGCCGTTGATGTCGGCCGACGGGAAGCCGTTGTAGCGCGTCACGCGGGTCGGGCCGAAGGTCGGATTGACCTGCATGACGGACCCCAGCGGCACCATCTGCCCGGCCGAATTGCGCGTCTCCAGCCGCACGATGCTGTCGGCGCGCGAGCGGAACGGCGCATCGGCCTGCACCACCACCTGGTAGGTCTTGCCGAAGCGGGTGAAGTCGTTCACGTACAGCGAGCCGAGATTGATCTGCAGCGTGTCGTAGATATCCTGCAGTGGCACGCCCATCTGCTTGGCCTTGGTGCGGTCGACGTCCGCGAACAGCTGCGGCACATTGATGTCGTAGGTCGAATACGGCGTGCCGATGCTCGACTTCTTATTGCCGTAGATCTGGCCGAGCACGCCCCAGACGGCGCCATACAGCGCCTGCTCCCCCTGGCTGCCGCGATCCTGCACCTGCACCTTGAAGCCGCCCGCGTTGCCCAGGCCGTCGACCGCCGGCGGCGGCACCACGAACATGCGCGCGCCCTGGATCTGCTGGATCGCGCCATTGACCTTGCCGAGGATGGCATCCTTCGACAGGTCGCCCGAGGTGCGCTTCTCGAACGGCGCCAGGCCGAAGAAGACGATGCCCTCGTTCGGCGAGGCCGAGAAGCCGGCGATCGACAAGCCCGGGAAGGCGATCGAATCGGTGATACCCGGCACCTTGAGCGCGATGTCGCTCATGTCGCGGATCACTTTCTCGGTGCGCGCCAGCGAGGAGCCGGCCGGCAGCTGCGCCACGCCGATCAGGTACTGCTTGTCCGGCGCCGGCACGAAGCCGCTCGGGATGCGCGTGAACAGCAGCCCTGTCAACACCAGCAGCACGCCATACACCACCAGCGCCAGCGACTTGCGCCCCAGCAGACCGGTCACGCCACGGCTGTAGGCCGCGCTGCGGCGCTGGAACATGCAGTTAAACCAGTGGAAGAAGCGGCCGAACACCTTGTCCATCCCGCGCGAGAGGCGGTCCTTGGGCGCGTCGTGCGGCCGCAGGAGCATCGCCGCCAGCGCCGGCGACAACGTCAGCGAATTGAACGCCGAGATCACCGTCGAAATGGCGATGGTGGCGGCGAACTGCTTGTAGAACTGGCCCGACAGGCCGGGCACGAAGGTCAGCGGAATGAACACCGCGCACAGCACCAGCGCGATGGCGATGATCGGGCCGCTGACCTCGTTCATCGCGCGTACCGTGGCGTCGTGCGGCGTCAGGCCGTCGGCGATGTTGCGCTCGACGTTTTCCACCACCACGATGGCGTCGTCGACGACGATACCGATCGCCAGCACCAGTCCGAACAAGGTCAGGGTGTTGATCGAATAACCCAGCAACATCAGCACCGCGAAGGTGCCGACGATGGACACCGGCACCGCCAGCAGCGGAATCACCGACGCGCGCCACGTCTGCAGGAAGATGATCACCACCAGCACCACCAGCAGCACCGCCTCGATCAGCGTGTGCACCACTTTTTCGATCGACGTCTGCACGAAGCGCGTCGGATCGTAGACGATGTCGTAGTCGACGCCCTTGGGGAAGTTGGCCTTCAACCTCGCCATTGTCGCCCGCACGTCGTCCGACAGCTGCAGCGCGTTCGATCCCGGCGCCTGGAAGATGGCGATCGCCGCCGCTTCCTTGTTGTTCAGCAGACTACGCAGCGAGTAGGTGCTGGCGCTCATTTCGACCCGGCCGACATCCTTGATGCGCACCACGGCGCCGTTGGCCGGATCGCTGCGCACGATGATGTTGGAAAAATCCTCCTCCGTGATCAAGCGGCCCTGCGCGTTGACCTGCAACTGGAAATCCGTGTCGTCCGGCGCCGGCGGCGAACCGACCACGCCGGCCGCCACCTGCGCGTTCTGCTCGCGTATCGCCGCGACCACGTCGCCGGCCGTCATGCCGCGTCCCGCCAACTGCTGGGGATTGAGCCACACGCGCATCGCGTAGTCGCCCGCGCCGAACTGCAGCACCGATCCCATGCCCGATATGCGCAGCAGGTCGTCGCGCACGTTCAGGTTGGCGTAGTTGCGCAGATAGAGCGCGTCGTGGCTGTTGTCGGGGCTGACCATGTGCACCACCATGGTCAGGTTGGGCGACTGCTTCTCGGTCGTCACGCCGATGGTGCGGACGATCTCCGGCAGCCGTGGCAAGGCGCGGTTGATGCGGTTCTGCACCGCCGTCTCGGCCTGCTCCGGCACCGTGCCGATCTTGAACGTCACCGTCAGCGCCATGCTGCCGTCGGCGGTGGCGCGGCTTTCGAAATACAGCATGTTTTCCAGGCCGTTGATCTGCTCCTCGAGCGGCGCGGCCACGGTCTCCGAAATCACGCGCGGATTAGCGCCCGGGAACTGGGCGCGCACGACGATCTGCGGCGGCGCCACCTCCGGATACTCCGAAATCGGCAGCTGGAAAATGGCCAGCACGCCGACCAGGAAAATGAACAGCGAAAGAACGGTGGCGAAGCGCGGACGATCAATGAAAAACCGTGAGATATCCATGCGTGCGCCCCTTAGCTCTTGGCGGCGGCGGGGGCGGCCGGAGCACCGGGAGCGCCCGGCGGCTGCGCCGGAATCGGCATGCCCTTGTCATCGACCTTGAGCTGCTGCGGCGTGACCGGCGCGCCGGGCATCGCGCGCAGCAGGCCGTCGACGATCACCAGTTCGCCGGGCTTGACGCCGGTGACGGCGCGCATGCCGCCTATCAGCGCTCCGGTCTTGACCTCGCGCTGATCGACGATGTTGTTCTTGCCGACGATAAGCACCACCTTGCGCGTCTGGTCGGTGCTGATGGCGCGGTCCATCACCATCGTCGCCGTGTACTTGCCGCTGCCGACCAGTTGGAGGCGTGCGAACAGTCCGGGCGTGTACAGGCCGTCCTTGTTGTCGAACACGGCGCGCCCGCGCATCGACGCGGTGGCCGGATTGAGGCGGTTGTCGACGAAGTCCATCTTGCCGGCGTGCGGGAAGCCCTCCTCGTTGGCCAAGCCGAGGCGCACCTCGTTGGGCGTGTCGCGCGACGACTGCCGCGAGCCTTCGCGCGCCGAGCGCATATATTTCAGGTAGATCGCCTCGCTGGCGTCGAAGTAGGCGTACACACGGTCGCTCGACACCACCGTGGTCAGCACCGGATCGCCGACGCTGACCAGGTTACCCTCGGTGATGTTGGCGCGCGAGGTGCGGCCCGTGACCGGCGCCGTGATGTTGGTGAACTCCAGATTGAGCCTGGCCTGCACCAGCGCCGCCTCGGCCGCCTTGACGCTGGCCTGGGCGCTCGCCAGCGCGGCGCGCAGCTGATCGATTTCCTGTTGGCTGACGCCGCGCACCGCTACCAGTTTTTCGGCGCGCGCCAGTTCGGTCCTGTTCAATTCACCCTGGGTTTTCGCCGCCAACAGCTGCGCCTCCAGCCGCGCCGCCTCGGCGGCGAACGGACGCGGATCGATGGTGAACAGCCGGTCGCCCTTATTGACCACCTGCCCTTCGCGGAAATGCACCTTGGTCAGCATGCCGGCCACGCGCGAGCGGATGTCCACCGTGTCCGGCGCTTCCAGCCTGGCCGTGAACTCGTCGAACTCCTGCACCTCGCGCTGGACCACCGGCGCCACCGACACCGGCGGCGGACCGCCGGCGTGCTGGCCGCCGTCATCGCCCTTGCCGCAGGCCGCCAAAGTGAGCACGAGGCCGCACATTAGGGAATTTTTCGCCCAGTCCGAGCGTGACAGTACGGCCAGAATTTCCATCGTTGACTCCCAATAGCGGTGACAAGCGGTAAGTTACTCGTTGATACTAAATCAAGTAGTTGAATTCTGACAAAAATCAATTGGCTTGTCATTAACTTTAACCTCCAATAAGACTATAGCGTTCGGAAAAGGCCGAAAAACCCGTCATTTCGCTTCCTACCTGCCCCAAGCGCCAGTCCTACATCGCAGCTCATCCCGCATGACAAAATATTCGTCACACTGCACGTGGGGAGGCAACCGATTTGCGGGGCGTGGTCCACGGTTCGCTCGAGGCGCTGCACCGCATGAAGCGCGACGGCGGCGCCTTGATCAACGTCGGCAGCTCTCACATACCGCGCCTCTTCGACCGCTATATGAAAGCGACCATGTTCAACAGCGGCACCCGGACCGCCCGCCGAAGCAGGAGGAATTTGATGCAGATCAATTTTTTTTTATTTAAGACTTGCTAGGCTATCCATACTTTGCCTCAGGTCATACATATGTTGTCGTCCACATCAGCAGTACCCCGCTCCGAACAGCCCAGCGCCGGCCTGCCTTCCACCTGCCACGCCTGTCCCACCCGGGAGCATTGCCTGCCGGCCGGCCTCGATCCCGCGGCACTGCACAGCTTTGAACACACGGTCGAGCGCCGCCAGCACCTCAAGCGGCACGAACGACTTTACCGGTACGGCATGCCGCTCGAGCATCTGTTCATCGTGGCGAGCGGACAGATCAAAACCGAGCGTCCGATGCCGGATGGCCGCCCGCAGGTGCTCGGCTTCTACCTGCCGGGGCAATTGCTCGGCCTCGACGCGCTGTCTTCGCACACCTTTTGCTGCGACGCCGTCGCGCTGTGCGACAGCACGGTGTGCGCGATCTCGTATGCGATGCTCACCAGCCTGATACAGCAGCGCAGCACCCTGCTGCTACGTTTTCACGCGCTGTTCGGCACCGAGCTGGCGCGCCAGCAGAGCAACATGCTATTGCTCGGTAACGCCAAGGCGCCGCAGCGGCTGGCCGCGTTTCTGATGGACCTGGCGACCAGCCACCACGCGCCGGCGCCGCCGGCGCCGTCGTTCGAGCTGCGCATGTCGCGCGACGACATCGCATCCCACCTGGGTCTCGCGCTGGAAAGCGTGAGCCGCCAACTGACGCAGTTCCGCGCGGCCGGCCTGCTGGAAGTCCAGAACCGCCGCATCGAGTTACTCGACGCCGACGCCCTGCGGGCGATCGCCATTTCTTCATAGGAGGCAGCATGTCTTACAAAACCATCCTGGTCCACGTGGACCGCTCAAGCCGCACGGACGCCCGTGTCGCGCTGGCCGCCCGCCTAGCCGGCGACGAACAGGGATACCTGGTCGGCGCCGCCGTCAGCGGCTTCGTGCCGGAACTGTACGGCGCCTATCCGATGATGATGGCCGCACCCATTCCCGAAGCCGAGGTGGAGGCCTGCCGGGCCGAAGCCAACCGGGCGCTGGACAATTTCGAGAAGGTGGCGCGTGGCGCCGGCATCGAGGCCATCGAACGGCGCCTGAGCGACGACACCGCGCAGTACGACATCGTGCTGCAGGCGCGCTACGCCGATCTGGTGGTGGTCGGCCAGCATGACCCGGACGACAGGCAAACCGGCGCGGCCCGCGATCTGCCCGAATACGCGGCGCTACAGGGTGGCCGGCCGGTGCTGGTGGTGCCGTATGCCGGCCAATTCGACCGCATCGACCGTCACGCGCTGGTGGCGTGGGACGGCAGCCGTTCCGCCGTCCGCGCCGTCACCGACGCGCTGCCGCTGCTGCGGCGCAGCGGCAGCGTCACGCTGGCCTTGTTCAATCCGGAGCGGCAGTATGGCGTGCACGGCGAGCAGCCGGGGGCCGACATCGCGCTGTTCCTGGCGCGGCATGGGGTCAAGGTCGAGGTGCTGCGGCAGGACACGCCGCCGGGATTAGACGTGGGCAATGCCTTGCTGTCGCTGGCGGCCGACATCAACGCCGATCTGCTCGTCATGGGGGCGTATGGGCACATGCGCTGGCGCGAGGTGCTGATGGGCGGCGTCACGCGCACGGTTTTGCGGTCGATGACATTGCCCGTCTTGATGTCGCATTGACGCGCTGGTGGCCGATCGAAGGCGGTCAAATCCCCCCATAGATCAGCCCGTGTAGAATTGGTGGACGTGACCCCGGAGTATCCGCTGGGTATCAGCGCACCTTGATGACGACCTTGCCCTTGGACCTGCCGGTTTCGACGTAGGCCAGCGCTTCCCTGGTCTGGTCGAACGGGAACACGCGGTCGACCACCGGCCGGATGGCGCCGGCGTCGATCAGGTCCGCGATCCGCCGTAACTGCTCGCCGCTGGCGCGCATGAACAGGAAAGAGTAGCTGACGCCCGCCGCCTTGGCCTTGCTGCGTATGCCGTAACTGAGCGCGCGCATGACCAGCCCCACCAGCACGTTCACGCCGCGCGCCTTGGCGAAGTCGGGGTCCGGCGGCCCGGCGATGCCGACGACTTTTCCGCCCGGCTTGAGCACGCTCAGCGATTTTTTCTGCGTCACGCCGCCCTGCGAATCGAGCACCAGGTCGTAATCGCGCAGCCGCAGCGAGAAGTCGTCGCTCTTGTAGTCGATCACGATATCGGCGCCCAGCTCTTTCAGCATGGGCGCGCTGGCCGCGCTGGCGGTCGTGGCGACGGTGGCGCCGAGGTGCTTGGCCAGCTGAATGGCGACCGTCCCCACGCCGCCGGCGCCGGCATGTATCAGCACCTTCTGTCCCTTCTTCAAATTGCCTTTTTCGACCAGCGCCTGCCACGCCGTCAGGGCCACCAGCGGCATCGCCGCCGCCTGCTCCATCGTCAAGGTCTTCGGCTTGGGCGCCAACGAATCCTCCTTGATCGCGATGAATTCGGCGAACGTGCCGATACGGTCGTCGTCGGGCCGCGCATACACCTCGTCGCCGACATTAAACCGGCGCACGCCCGCGCCCACGCGGACCACCACGCCGGCCATGTCGTTGCCCAGGATGAGGGGCATGCGATACGGCAGCAGCAGTTTGAATTCGCCGTCGCGGATCTTCAGGTCCAACGGGTTCACACTGGCGGCGTGGATCTGCACCAGCACGTCGTCGGCGCGCAGCTCCGGCTCCGGCATCTCGCCGGCGCGCAGCACATCGGCTTTGCCGTAACGGTCAATAATGAAGGCCTTCATGTCTCGCTCCGATGATTGTTATTGTTCCAGCGCGGCGGCGACAGGACCGACCGGCGGCTGCGAATCGAGCTTCAGGTCCTTGCGTATGCCCGCCTCCACCAGCGCGGCCGGCGCGAACCGGCGCAACGCCCGCAGGCGCCCCGCCATGACACCCGACGTGTAGCGCACCTTCGGCCGCGCGTCGCGCGCCGCCTTCAGCACGGTGGCGGCCACCACGTCGGGGCCGTCGGCCTTTTCCATCGCTTGCTTCACCGTGTCCGCCAGCGCGGCGCGCAGCGCGCGGTACTCCGGCAGCTGGGCGTCGGCCTGCAGCTGGTTGGCGTCGAACGGCGTCTTCACATACGCCGGCTCGATCAGCGATACCCGCACGCCCTGGGTGCGCAGCTCCTGGTCCAGCGACTCCGAATACCCCTCGACCGCGTGCTTGGTGGCGCAGTACAGCGCCGCATACGGCAACGCGACGAAACCGAGCACGGAGCTGATGTTCAGGATGCGTCCCTCGCGCTGCCGGCGCATGTGCGGCACCACCGCGCGCGTCATCCGCACCAGGCCGAAGAAGTTGGTGTCGAAAATGGCCTGCGCCTGCTCCATGCTGCTCTCCTGCGCCGCCGCCGGCGCCACGCCGAAGCCGGCATTGTTGACCAGCAGGTCGATGCGGCCGTGCCGGCGCATCACCTCGGCCACCAGCGCCGCCACCGATTCATCGCTGGTGACGTCCAGCGCCAGCATCTCGAAGCCGTGCCGCGAAGTCGAGGCCCCCTTGCGGCTGGTGCCGTAGACTTTATAGCCGGCTTGGGCCAGCAACTCGGCCGTTGCCTCGCCGATTCCCGACGAGGCGCCGGTAACGATTGCAATCTTGTTGTTCATGGTGATTCCCCTATTGTGGCCCCATTGACGGCGGCAAGTACAAAATAAAATATGATGATCATCATATTTTGGTTTAAAAAAAACGGCCGTCGCGGCCGCCGCCTGGCGGACGACCTTCAGTCGCCCACCGGTGAAAAATAGTTGAGCGCCGCTTCGCGCAGCGACTTCGCCAGCGCGGGATCGTCCACCGCCCTTGCCAGCACCACCGTGCCGACCATCGCGCTGATCCTCACCATCGCCTCGTCGTGCGCGCTGCGATCTCCGCCCTCCGGTATCTGTTTCGCCACGAGATCGATCAACTGCTGGATGTGGCGCGTGGCCACGTGCCGCACTTCCGGCGCTTGGCGGTGCATCTCCGAGCCCAGCGCGGAGACCGCGCAGCCACCTTCGACGCCGTTCAAATGTGCGTCCGACAGGTACGCCTGCATCAACGCCTGCAAGCCCTGCCCCTCGGGCACGGCCTCGAAGACCTGGGCCGTCCAACCCAGCGCCTCGGCGCGGGCGCGGTCCGCCGCTTCGGCCAGCAGCGCCTCGCGCGAGGCGAAGTGCGCATAGAACCCGCCGTGCGTCAGGCCGGCTTCCTTCATGATATCGGCCACGCCGGTGCCGTCGTAGCCGCTGCGGCGTATCGCCCTCGAAGCCACTTCCACGATGCGCTCGTGCGTCACTTCCTTGCGCGCCTGCGTCGCGCGCACCTGCGGCGCTTTGGCTTTCGGTTTGATATCTATTCCCATGACGACCATCATATACTATTTTTCGATTGGCCGCCCGGCGATCTCCAAATCGGCGGGATCGTGGCTAAGGCGCCAACCTCTTGGTGTGGCCGCTCGTCACGCCTCGCGCGAGAATTCGAGCTTGAACGACGTCCAGCCGTCCCGCTCGATTTCCAGCGTCGATCGCAGTTGCATGGCCAGTTCGCGCACCAGTTGCATGCCCATGGACCTGGCTTCAAGAAGGTCGAGGTGGGATGGCGCGCCAACGCCGTTGTCCCGCACGATCAGGCACAACCGGTCGGGACCTGCCGAGCGCAGTTCGACCCGCACGATCCCGTGGCGGTTATCGGGAAATCCATGCTTGAGCGCGTTGGTGATCAACTCGTTCAGGATCAGTCCGCAGGGGACCGCTTTGTCCACGTGCAGCTCGACATTCTCGACCGCCAGCTCAAGGGAAACGCGGCCGGCGCCAGCCCCGCCTTCGGCCACGCTAAAGACGTTCCCCGCCAGCCTGTCGACGTACTCCGAAAACGGAATATGCAGGTAGTCGCGGGTTTGATAGAGCATCGCGTGGATCAGCGCGATGGCCTGCACCCGCGCGGCGCAGCCGCCCAGCGAGTCCCGGCTCGCCGCGTCGTCCGTGCGGTTCAATTGAATGCTGATGAGGCTGGAAACCACCTGCAGATTGTTCTTGATCCGATGGTGGATTTCCTTCAACAGCGTCTCGCGTTCGTGCTGGACGCGTATCCGCTCGGTGATATTGACCACGGAACAAAGGACAAAGGCGCCGTCCGAGGTGTCGATCGGGTTCAGCGCGATCTCGATCGGAATTTCCGCCCCGCTTTTATGGAGCCCGCGCAAATCACGTCCCGCGCCCATGGGGCGGGTGTGCGGCGCCTTGGAAAAATCGTGCCGGAATCCCGGATGGCGCTGGCGTAGTTGCTGAGGCACCAGCATCTCGACCGCGCGCCCGATCAGGTCCTCGCGCGCGTAACCGAACAATGCCTCCACGTGGGCGTTCACCAGGACGATGCAGCCCTCCCGATCGACCATGATCATGCCCGTCGGCGAGGCCTCGATGGCCAGGCGAAACTGCTCGCTGGCGCGTTTGCGCTCCGTGATGTCGACGATCGAACTGAGCACGAAGACGCCCTCGGGCGTTTCGAGCGGATTGAGGCCGATCTCGATCGGCACCTCCCGTCCATCCTTGCGCAGCCCATAGAGATCGCGCCCGGCCCCCATCATCCGGGCGTGCGGCGCGCGAAAGAATGCCGAACGGGCCGACGGATGCGCGCCGCGAAATCGCGGCGGCACCAGCAACTCGACCGGCTGGCCCGTCAACTCGCCGCGCGTATAACCAAACAACTTTTCTACGTGGGCGTTGACGAGCACGATCCGTCCGGCCGCGTCGGTCACGATCATGCCGGTCGGCGCGGCCTCGATCGCCAGGCGGAAATGCTGCGCCCCCAGGGAATTGTCCCCCAGGTCGCGAACGACGACGCAAAATCCGGTCGCGGTGCCGGCCGAATCGCTCATCGCGGTGATCACGATGCTCGCCCAAAACTTGACGCCATCGGTGCCGAGACACCAGCCGTCGCCGGCGTAGCCGCCTCGCTCGGCCACGGCCGCCAGTTCATCGCCGGGCGCGAATACATTGGAGAAAACACGCCCCAGTATGTTTTTTGCCTGCATGCCATTGAAGCGCGACGCCCCGGCATTCCAACTCACGATTTCGCCGTCCAGATCGACGATAAACACGGCGCAGTCATGCCCGGGCGCCGCGCCGCGCGGCGACGCCGGCGCGTTCACGAGACGGCCTCGTGCGCAGTCGTGCCGGCCTGTTCCATGTCGCGCAAGGGCAGCCATACCACGAAGGTGGACCCTTGCCCCGCAATACTGGAGACGGCGACTGTGCCGCCATGCAATTCGGCGAACTCCTTGACGACGATCAGCCCCAGTCCGGGACCGCCACGCGCGCGCGCGAGCAACGAATCGATTTGTGTGAACGCATGAAAAATCTCGTCCAGATCGGCGATGCCGATCCCATTGTCGACGATCGCGATCTCGACGAACTCGCCAAATTCATGGTCGGGCAGCGGGAGCAACCGGGCCGCTCCGGCCAGCGGAACGTCGATGCAGACCGCCGCGCGCGGCACTTCGCGCACGGTGACGACCACCTTTCCGCGGTCGTCCATGAATTTCACGGCGTTCGACAGCAAATTAAAGATTATCTGCCGGATCTTGGACCGGTCCGCCCACAGCGGCCGCGTCGGCAGGAACGGAACGACCCGAACATCGATATCGCGCCGCTGAATGGGTTCGGCCAGCGCGGCAAGGCAGCAAGTGACTTCGGCATTCACATCCACGGGTTCGAGTTCCAGCGTCATTTTCCCGGCCTCGATCTTGGATAAATCGAGAATGCCATTAACCAGCGACAACAGACGATCGCCGCTTTCACATATTAACGAGATATACCTGCGTTGATTTTCCGTTAGCTCGCCAATTTTACCGATCTGGAATAGCCGTGCGAATCCGATGATCGAATTCAACGGGGTGCGCAATTCATGCGACATTCTGATCAGGAATTCACTTTTCTCCCGGGTCGCCGCCTGGAGCCGGCCATTGGCCGCTTGAAGTTGGGCCGTCCGCTCGCCCACCCGCCACTCCAGCTCGACGGTCAACTGGCGGATCTGCTCCAGACTGCGGCGTAGTTCCGTGATATCACGAAATACCATCACCTTGCCCAAGGAAGCTCCATTGTCATCGACGATAGGCGCGGTCGCATCGTCGATCTCTATGGTTTCCCCTTGTCTATTGATAAAAAAAGTCTGCAACTCCACGGGAGGCGACAAACTCCTGAATCCGCCGCCATCGCGTCTTGTCACTTCGGGCACGGACACCTGGGCTCGAACCAGTCCGAGAACTTCTTGTAATTCGAGACCTTGCGCCTCCGTCTCCCGCCAACCCGTGAGCGTTTCAGCCGAAGGGTTCAGGAACCTGATTTTATCCGCCGGGTCGGTCGCGATCACGGCGTCGCTCAACGATCGAAGCGTCGTTGAAAACCAGCGCTCCTGTTCGCGCAAACGTTCCTCGACCATATTTTTATATAAGGCGACCTCAATCGTGCAGCGCAGCTCCAGCATCTTAAAAGGCTTGACCAGATAGCCGAACGGCGTCGCCTGCTTGGCGCGTTGCAGGGTTTGTTCATCGGAGTATGCCGTCAGAAAAATGACTGGACAATTCATGAACCGGTGGATTTCCCTTGCGGCATCGACCCCGTCGCTCGATCCATTCAAGCGGATGTCCATTAAAATCAGATCCGGCTGTTTAGCGCGCGCGCACTCGATCGCTTCCGGCGCTGAAATCACGTTTCCAATAACGGAATATCCCAGCTTTTCCAGGCTCAAGGAAAGATCCAGCGCCACCACCCTTTCGTCCTCGACAATCAAAATGCGCGCGGCCTTGGCGGATATTTCCAGGGTCGGAGTGATCGCAGCCTGCATAGGGCACCCGTGTATTAATATATTATTATCTTATGCGGTATCCTGAGGACGCCTTCCGGAATAACCAAAACTATCGCATTGGTATCAATTCCGGATTGGACGGCAACACCGCGACATATAGGCGGCGTCCATATATTATATTTTAGATCACACGGATCGGTGTTGGCGAGAGAATTTAAAATGGTATGTTTTTTCCGACACTTCCATTTAACAAGCTGACCGCGACTATTAAGCCGCGTTAACCCGGCGGTAAAACGAAATCGGGATATTTCTCGCGCAGCGCGTCGAGTTCCGACAAGGTGCCGGACAAATGGCGGCGCACCGCGTCGCGCGCCCGCTCGGAGTTGCCGGCGGCGATGGCGTCGGCGATCTCGCCGTGATCGTCCAGTATTCGTTGGGCCTTGCTGTTGAGGGGAAGATGCAGGCGGCGCAGCCGATCCAGATTGCCGCTCAGCCGCCGGACCAGATGCCACAGGTCGGCGACGTCGGCCGCCATGTACAAGGTTTGGTGGAACGCCAGGTCGGCGCGCGCGAAGCTCTCCAGGTCGCCGCGCTGGAGGGCCATGCGCTGGCGCGCCAGCAGGTCGGCCAGTTCGCCGTCCAGGGCCGGCGGACGGCGTCCGCACAACTGGTGCGCCGTCTCCAGCTCCACCGACAGCCGCAGTACGTGCGCCTGCCGCGCCGACGTCAGGTCGATGGCGCTCACGCGCGTCAGGTGCTGGGGATAGATGTCCACCAACCGCTCCTCCTCCAGGCGCAGCAGTGCGTCGCGGATCGGCGTGATGGACAGCTTGAAGTAATCGGCCAGTTGCTGCCGCGCGAGCACGGTGCCCGGCTCCAGCACATTGGTGACAATCTTTTCGCGCAAGTGTTCAAACACTTGCGCGGTGGCGTTACGCGTACGATCCAACGAAAAAGTGCCCGGCAGCGATTGCAAAGCCATAGAGGAGGAGACTGGCGTGTGATAAGGGCTCATATATTAACATATCAGCATCACAATCCAGTCCTGAGGCCGGCCTCACGGCGCCCGGTAAAACTCGATTTCAACGATGGACAGCACCCCTTTCGGCGTGGTGTTGGCACCGGTGTCGACGATCGCCTGATTGGCCACCTCAGTCATCTTGACGGTATTGCCCTCCTCGGCCACGCCGTTCAACTCCACCTTGACCACGCTGCCCCGGCGCGGCTTGAGCGGCAAGGTCACGTAACCCAGGCTTTTCGGCGTCATGCCGGAGAAAACCACCTCCCCGTCGACCGAAATCCTCAGCGGATAGCTGCGTTCGCGCCAGCCCGACAACTTCAGCGCGATCTCGTTCAAGGTGGCCGCCTGCGCCAGCCGGTAGGTGATGGACGGCGTGCCCTCCCCCGGCTTGCTGACCCACTTGGTGGTTTCGTCATCGTCGTAGGAGTTGGCGACATCGGCCGCGTTGCTGGCCGCTTCGGCCGATACCGGTTGCACCGCCACCCGCGTCACCTTGTACGACGGCGTGGCCGGGGTCGGCCCGCGCTCCAGATGCACGGGCAGGTCCGCGCCCGGCAAACGCGTCGACAGGCCGTTCACCGACGGCGCCGGCAGCGCATCCAGCACCAGTTCCGCGCCCGCCAGACCGGGGGCGCTGGCGCGCACGACGATCTTGCCGGCCTGCGTGGCGCTGCGGATCAACACCCTGTTTACGCCACCCTCGACCGGCAGGGTCTTGGCCAGCACATGGTTGTTGGGGCCTTGCGCGATACCGCCGCGCCATTCGGCCGGCCCTTGCAGGTCGAAGCTGACCGTATCCAGCGCGACCGGATTGCGGCGTCCCTGCGCGTCGACCACCTCCACCTGCACCAACGCCAGGTCGGCGCCATCGGCCCGCAGGCCGGACGGCGATGTGATCGACGTCAGTTTGAGCGCGGCCGGAGCGCCGGCCGTCGCCAGCACCGCTTCGCACACCTGCTTGCCGGCGGCGTCGAAGCCCACCGCTTTCAGCTCGCCCGGCTGCCATGCCACGTCGTCGAACGTGAACAAAAAGCGTTCGCTCTGGCGGCCTTGGCTCTGCGCCAGCGGCTTGCCGTTCAAACGCAGCTCCACCTTGTCGGCGCTGGAGACCACCGTCACCGCCTTGGTGGTGCCGGGCTGGTAGTTCCAGTGGCCGACGATGTGGGCGCGCGGCTTTTCGACATCGACCCAGCCGTCCCACATGACCTGATGAGCGTAAAAGCCGTCCTTGGGAATGCGCATCGCATCGACCTCGCCGCTGCGGCGGTAATTCTCGGCGCCGCGATGGTGGGTGTTACTGTCCGAGAAAACGATATTGACGCCGCCCGACGACACGCGCGTGCCGGTGCCGGGCCGCTCGCGCCAGTAGTCGTACCAGCGCTTGACGTTCTCGATCGCGTGCGTGTCCTGGTTGCGGTTGTAGACGCTGGCGTCCTGCCCCTTGTGCAGCGGGCCGTCGCCGTCCTTGTGGAACGGCGGCGTCAGATCGTCCCAGAACTTGCGCGCGCCCTCGTCGCGGGAATACTCCATCGCCCACATCGGGATGCGCGCGCTCTTGTTCACATATAGCATCTCGCCGCCGTACTCGGCCACCTGCTGCAGGCGCGCGCTGAGCATCTCGCGGCTGCCCGAGGCGCGGCCTCCGTGCGGATCGAACTGGTCGCGCAGCGCTTTCATCTCCAGCATGTGCGGCTCGCTCACGCCACGGTTGCCGCTCTCGTAGAAGATGATGCTCGGGCTATTGCGGTTGTAGATGATCGCGTCGCGCATGACTTCAATGCGCTGCTCCCAGCGCCGGCCGGTGACGTCGGCCTCCGAATCGCCCGGCGGCATCGCCTGCATCAAGCCAAGCCGGTCGAGCGATTCGACATCCTGCCTCCATGGCGTGATATGCATCCAGCGTATCAGGTTGGCGTTGCTGGCCAGCGCCAGACCGTTGCTGTAGTCGCTCAGCCAGGCCGGCACCGACATGCCGATCGCCGGCCACTCGTTGGAGGTGCGCTGCGCGTAGCCCTTCATCTGCAGCACGCGGTCGTTCAGCTTGACCATGCCGTCGGCGAAGCCGGTCTTGCGGAAACCGGTGCGCGTCGCCAGTTCATCGACCGGCTTGCCGTCGACCTTGAGGATGGTCCGCACGTCATACAGGTAGCCGTAGCCCCAGCTCCAGAAGTGCAGGTCCTTGACCGGCGCGCTGGCCTTGACGATCGTCATCGCACCCGGCGCCAGCGTCTGCGCGGGCGAACTGAAAGCGGCCACCTGCCTGCCTTCGCGGTCGCGTATGCGCACCTCGTAGGTGAAGGTGCGCGGCTGGTCGTAGTCGTTGCGTACCTGCGATTCGGCGGTCACCGTCGCCCGGCGCCCGGGAATATCGAAGTCGCCCGCGTACACATAGACGCCGGTGGTGCCCAGGCTCGAATACAGCGGTAAGGTCTGATACAGCTTGTCCGTCACGTGCAGGCGCACGTTCTTCGACAGGCCGCCGTAGTTGGCGTTGAAGTTCTTGTCCGACCACTGATAGCGCTGGCCGGTGGCCTTCTCGCGGTAGTCCCAGCTGTTATCGGTGCGCACCGCCACCGTGTTCTCGCCGTCGACCAGCGCGGCGGTGATGTCGAAGCCGAAGGCGTTGATACCGTTCTCGTGCAACCCCATGCGCTTGCCGTTGACGTAGACCTCGGCCGCCTGGCGCGCGCCTTCGAATTCCAGGAACACCTTCTGTCCGCGCGCGGCCGCCGGCAGGGTGAAGCGCTTGCGGTACCAGGCCACGCCGGTCGACTGGTCGACGATATCCTTGCCGAAGGCGTCGTCCTCGTTCCAGGCACGCGGCAGGGTCACGCGCTTCCAGGCCTGGTCGTCGAAGCTGGCCTGCGCCGCGTCGGCGGGATCGGCGACGGCCAGGCGCCAGTCCGGGTTGAAGTTGTAGGCCAGGCGTTCGGCCTGCGCCGGGAACGTCAGCGCGATGCAGCAGGTGATCAAGAACGCCGGCAGGGTCGTGGCCGGGAGACGTCGACGTGTCATAAACGCTTTCAATGTATATAGTCGGCCCCAAGCCAACCCTCACTGAAATATTAGCATTTTAGCCGCCGGGAAAAAGCCCTCTCCACGCATTGATCAACAAGCTGAGCAAAGCCACGGAAATACGCGGGGCGGATGAGGCGGAACGCCGTAATCACCCGATTCACCGGAATCAGGTGGCCATCACGTCCTCGAGCAACTGCATCAGCTTGCCGAAATTGACCGGTTTGACCAGATAGCGGTCGAAGTGGCCCTTGCCGCCCGCCTTTTCCTCGATGTTGCCGTAGCCGGTGACGGCGATCAGCCGCGTCCCGGCCGTATGCGGCTGATCGCGCAGGCGGCGCGCCAGTTCGTGGCCGTCGATGTCGGGCATGCCGATATCGAGCAGGAACACGTCGGGCACGCGGCCCGCCGGGATGGCCAGCGCCGCGCGCGGATTGGTCATCTCCTCGACACTGTGGCCGACCGCCCGCAGGCAGGTGGCCAGGGTCCACGCGGCGTCGGCGTTGTCGTCGACCACCACGATGCGCAACGCCTGCCCCGCTTGCGGCGCCAACCCGCCGGTGGCGTCGCCCGCATCGGCCACCTGATGGCGCGGCAGGCGGACCTCGAACACGCTGCCGGCGCCGGGGCCGCCGCTGTTGGCGGCCACACGCCCGCCGTGCAACTCGACCAGACTCTTAACCAGCGGCAGTCCCAACCCCAGCCCGCCCTGCGCCCGGTCCGGCGTGCGCGCGCCCTGGACAAACAGTTCGAACACATGGGGCAGCAGGTCGGCGGCGATGCCGGCGCCATTGTCGGCCACCGTGACGACCACTTCGCCGCCGTCGACGCGCAGCGCCAGCTCGATCGCGCCCCTGGCCGGCGTGTACTTGGCCGCGTTGTTGAGCAGATTGGCCAGCACCTGCACCAGCCGCTTCTCGTCGCCGACCACCCGCGCCTGCTCGTAGGTGATCTGCGTGCTCACCTTGTGGCCGCGCGTCTCGATCAGCGGGTTGACCTGTTCCAGCGCGGCGGCTACCACCTGCTTGCAATCGATCACGGTCTTGCTGAGCTCGACCATGCCGCGCGTCACGCGCGAGACGTCGAGCAGGTCGTCCAGCATGGCCGACATGTGCCGCGCCTGGCGCGACAACACCTCGCTCATGCGGGCGATGCGGGCCGGCTCCGGCGGCGCGATGGCCAGCAGGTCGGCGGCGGCCGTGATCGGCGCCAGCGGATTGCGCAGCTCGTGCGCCAGCATGGCCAGGAAGTCGTCCTTCTGCTGGTTGCTGCGCGCCAGCTCGGTCTGGATGCGCTTGGTGTCGCTGATGTCGATGGTGATGCCGTCGAAGCGGGTCGGCGCGCCGTCTCGGTCGTAATAGGTGCGGCCCTTGGCGCGCAGCCAGCGCTCGCGCCCGTCGGGCGCCAGCACGCGGTACTCGACGTCGTACCCCTTCTTATCCACGACGCTGGCGTCGACCGCCGCACGGGTGTGCTCGCGGTCGTCCGGATGGATGCGGCTATAAAAGACATCGAAGTCGACCTCGGCGTCCTCGGGCAGGAAAAAATGTTCCTTGCACTTGTCGTTCCAGAAGATCTTCCCCATCGGCATGGGACAGTAGAACGTGCCCAGTTCGCCGGCGGCGACGGCCAGCTCCAGGCGTTCGCCCGCCTCGGTCGCGCGCGCCTCGGCGTGGCGGCGCCGGCCCTCGCCCTCTCGCATCAGTTCGGCCAACTGCCGCAAGTCCTGGAGCGAACGCGTCAGGTGTGGCGGCTGGCTGCTCACGCCCTGCCCATCCTCGCTGGCCAGGATGGCCGTCAGGTCGTAGACGCGGTGCAGGATGAAGCGCACGCGGCCGTCCTCGCCCCGCACCGGGATGTTGGTGGGCAGCCAGGACTTGACGATAAAGCCGCCGCCGTTCCGGTCCGGCACGTCGTAGCGCTGGACCTCCATCGCGTGCATCCGTCCGGTGCGCACCACGGATTCCAGCGAGGCGCGCAACCGCACCGGCCCCTCGGCTTCGGCCGTATCCCCCGGGAAGGCCTCGAACAGGGGCCGGCCGATCAGATCGGCCCGGCTCGTCAAAGTCGCCTCGAGGTATTCGTCAGAGGCGTGGCGGATGACAAAATCCGGCGTGGCGTCGAGGACAAGTATGGCAAACGGCAACGATTGCACGATCAGGGAAGTGTCGGACGTCATGCGAATTTCTTTAAGGAATGTGGCCCCGCAGTGGCCAGGATTATTGGGTAAAAGCAAGCTTCCAATTGTAGCATTCGACCACACAACTGTTGGGTAACACGACCTACACGGACACAGGGAGCGGTCCTACAGCGGATGGTTGAGCGCGCGTCTACTATGACTCCATAGCAAAGCTTTTCAATTGCTAACTTTAGCGGTACAACCCACTGAACCCCAGGAGACGATGATGAGCAAACCAACCCAAGGCGGCAAAAACGGCGGCAACAGCAAACTGGAAGAAACCGGCACCGCCAAGAACGCTGGCAACAGCGGCAGCGGCAAGGGCAACAGCCAGTCCGCCACGTCCGGCAGCAAGGCATCGGCCAGCGAGTCGTCGGCAAAATCGACCGCCGGCAAATCCTCCTCCGGCTCGAAATCGAAATAACCATACAACCCCTTACCGATACGAGGCAAACGACATGACCACCACCACCACCGCCAAGAGCAAGGCGCCGCGCGCGCCGCAGGACACCGGCTCCATCGACGCCATCGAACTGCTGACGCAGGATCACAAAACGGTCAAGGAACTGTTTGAAAAATACGAGAACCTGAGCGACCGCTCGACCGCCAGCAAGAAAAAACTGGCTACGCAGATTTGCCTGGAACTGACCAAGCACGCCACCGCCGAGGAAGAAATCTTCTATCCGGCCGTGCGCGAAGCCAGCGGCGACACCGAAGATCTGGTCGACGAGGCTACTGTCGAGCATGCTTCGGCGAAGGACCTGATCGCGCAGATCCTGGAGATGGAACCGGGCGACGATCTGTATGACGCCAAGGTGAAGGTGCTGTCCGAGCAGATCGAGCACCACGTCGAGGAAGAAGAGAAGGAAATGTTCCCGAAAGCTCGCAAGGCCAAGCTGGACCTGGCGGCGCTGGGCGAAGCGATCGCCGCGCGCAAGGAAGAGGTCGAGTTGCCGATGCCGTCCCTGCCGCACTAAATGAACTTCGGAAACACGTAGGGCGGATTAGCGCAGCGTAATCCGCCGATGCACGCGCCGTCGACGGCTTTTCTATGGCCGATTACGGCGTGCCGCCTAATCCGCCCTACGTGGATCCGTGGTAACTTTTGGCCGCAGGGCTTCGATGAAGAAGTCGAACGCCGTTCGCACCCGCGACGGTAGATTTTTGCTTGACGGTATAAGTATCAGGATAGGCGCCGCATCGAATTGCCACTCCTCGAGCACCCGCACCAACTTGCCCCTCCGCACGACCTCCTCCACATCCCATTGCGAACGCAACACCAGGCCCAGCCCCTGCTCGGCCCAGTAACGCGCCGTGCCACCGTCGTTGCTCTCCATCGCCGGATGGATGCGCACCGATTCGCGCCCGCCCAGGCGTCCGTCCGCCGTGCCCTTCTCCTTCCTGAAATGCCACAGGGTAACGTCCTCGTCATTCTCGCGGATGCAGATGCATGGATGATCGAGCAAGTCGCGCGGCGTGCGTGGCGTGCCGTGTTTGTTCAGATAGGCAGGACTGGCGCACACCCAGCGCTCGTTCTCGGCGATGGTGCGCGCCACCCAGGACGAATCGCGCACACTGCCGATGTGGAATACGATATCGGCCTCGGCGCGCTCGGGCCAGGGCGTCTCGCGCAAATCCAGTTGAACGCTGAGCTCGGGATACAGCCGGGCCAGTCGCGCGATCAACGGCGCGATGTGCTGGCGGCCGTAGCCGAATGGCGCCGCCACCCGCAGCTTGCCCTTCACGCTCTGCGCGCCGCGCTCGAACAGGTCCGGCAATTGTTCCAGGCGCGCCAGCAGCGCGCCCGCCTCCTGCGCCAGCAACTCGCCGTCGGCGCTCAGCGTCAGCATGCGCGCGGTGCGGGTGGCCAGCGACAGGCCCAGCTCCCGCTCCAGGCCACGCAAGCGCATCGACAGCGCCGAAGGCGTGACGTTAAGCGCCCTGGCCGCCTCGCTCAGCGACTCGCTGCGCGCCAAGGTCGTCATCAGCCGCAGGTCTTCTATCTTGATCATTCAATTTTGCTTAAGCTTTTATTGTCTTCCATTTAAACATAAGTTGACGAATAAGACTTACATTAGGCGCATTAGTTCATTCATCAAGGAGAAAACATGTCGGCGCTTACCGGTCTGAACACGCCTGCGGCCATCATCGATGTGCCGCGCATGCGGCGCAACGTCGCACGCATGCAAGACAGGATGGACACGATGCACGTGCGCTTCCGTCCTCACATCAAAACCAGCAAGAGCGAGCCGGTGACGGCGATGCAACTGGCCGCCGGGGCGCGCGGCATCACGGTCTCCACCTTGTTGGAGGCGGAGCGTTTCTTCGAGGCCGGCACCACCGATATCCTGTACGCGGTCGGCATGGTGGGCAGCAAGCTGCCGCAGGCGATGGCCTTGCGCCGGCGCGGCTGCGACCTGAAAATCATCACCGACAGCCTGGCTTCGGCGGAGGCCATCGTACGCTTCGGCACTGAGCACGACATGCGGTTCGAAGTCTGGATCGAGATCGACAGCGACGGCCACCGTTCCGGCATCCGCCCCGAGCTCGACACGCTGCTCGAGGTCGGACGCCATCTGCACGAAGGCGGAATGCTGCTGGGCGGCGTGATGACGCACGCCGGCTCCAGCTACGACCTCGACGACCCGGTCAAGCTGACCGCCATCGCCGAGCAGGAGCGCAAGGCCTGTGTCGGCGCGGCAGGCCGGCTGCGCGCCGCCGGCCTGCCGTGCGAGGCGGTCAGCATCGGCTCGACGCCCACCGCGCTGTCGGCGCAATCCTTCGACGGCGTCACCGAGGTGCGCGCCGGCGTGTATGTGTTCTTCGATCTGGTGATGCACAACATCGGCGTGTGCGCGATGGACGAGATCGCCCTGAGCGTCCTGACCACGGTGATCGGCCACCAGGAGGAAAAAGGCTGGGCCATCGTCGACGCCGGCTGGATGGCGATGAGCCGCGACCGTGGCACGCAAAAACAGAAACAGGACTTCGGCTACGGCCAGGTGTGCGACGTCGATGGCACGCCGATCGCCGGCTATGTGCTCAGCGGCGCCAACCAGGAGCACGGCATCCTGTCACTGCGCGACGGCGTCGATGGCGACATCGCCGCGCGCTTTCCGATCGGCACCCAGCTGCGCATCCTGCCCAACCACGCCTGCGCCACCGGGGCGCAATATCCGGAATACCAGGCGCTCGACGGCAACGGGCCCATCGCCCGCTGGCCCCGTTTGAACGGGTGGTGACGGGCAGCTGCGGCGTGCGAAACGGTCCTTGGTCGCGGTCGTGATCGCGGTAGTGATCAAATTCTAAAACACGTAGGGCGGATTAGGCGGAACGCCGTAATCCGCCATTTATGAGCCGTCGGCGGCACACACATGGCGGATTACGCTTCGCTAATCCGCCCTACGTGATGTAGATCGACGCGTGGTTCAACGGTCCATGTTGAGCCCCATCCACACGAGCACCCGGGTTATCAGCCCTTGCTACCCGCCACCCACTTCATGCCGAAGTTGTACTTGCGATCCATCACCTCGTGCATGCTCTTGCCGCCTTCCGGTACGATGTAATCCACCAGCTTGGTCACCTGCAGCTTGCCGCCCACATTCTCGATCATCGCGATCGCGCACATGCGCTGGCTGGCGCCCTGGTCCAGACGCACCTCGATCGGCGGCTGGTCCGGCACATTGATCGTGACCACGCCATCCGTCGCAGCCCAGTTCGGCGCGCCCTCGTAAATAAACGCAAAAATCAACGCCCGCTTGACTTCGTCGAAGTGCTGGCCGTTGATCGTCAGATTCTCGCCATCGACATTGGCGCCGGTGCGGTCGTCGGCCTCTAACTGGATGTAAGGACGGCCATTGAAATTGCCGAAGCTGTTGCCCAGCGCCTGCACCACGCCCTTGGAACCGTCGGCCAGCTCGAACATGCAGGCCAGATCCAGATCGAGCCCCTTGGACGAGCGCATGCCACCCGTCAGCTTGGACAGGAAGCCGCCCTTCTCCGCCGGCGCGACCGCCGCCGAGCGGTTCCAGTTCAGATTGACGTGGATACGGCCGAAACCGCGCGACGCCGATTTCTCCAGCGAGATCTTGTCGCCACGCTTTTCCAGCGTGACCTTCGACAGCGACACCCTGGCCTGCGGCGCGGGCGCGGGCGCAGGGGCCGGCGCGGCCGACGGCGCCGAAGCCGACGACGACGCGCTCTCGCTTCCGCCGAAGTGCGTCAGCAACGCCGACAAACCACCGTTGAAACCCTGCCCCACGGCACCGAAACGCCACAGCCCATCCTTGCGATACAGCTCGGCCAGAATCACCGCCTTCTCATCCTGGAAGTCGGCGCCGGCCAGCGGGAACTGCGCCACGCCGCCGACCGTCACGCTGCCCTGGCTCAGCGAGCGCATGGCGCCGCTGTCGATGGCGGCGGTGAACACCAGCTTGGAGATCGACTCCGGCAGCGCCGCCAGGTTGACGGCAAAACTGGAACGGTCGCCGGCGATGGTCAGCTTGACAGCATCGCCCGGGCTGGCCAGCTGGTTGTAGAACACCATGTAACGGTCGTCCGACAGGCGCTCCGCGCTGTCGAGTCCGAAACACGAGACGTCGGCGCTGGTGCCGGCCAGCTTCAGTTCCACATCGACGTTGAACGACTGGCCGCAGCCCAGGTCGTCGAGTTTGCTCTTTTGTCCACGCGAGAATTGTTTCATTTCAATCACCTCAGAATAGTTTGACTCGTTAGCACCGGCGAAGTTGCGGCCTGCATGGTCTCCTGCGCCTGGCGGGGATGGGACCCGAACAGTCGCGAGCGTTCGAGCGTGCTCTCGGCCCAGGCGCGGTGGGTGGCCACTTCGCACATCGACTGGTTCATCGCGAACACCGCCGGGCTGTCCGGCCGCAGGATGGCGGAGGCCTCCTCCAGGTCGCTGGCGGAGACGCGATAATGGCTTTCGATCGGATCGATCTGGCTCGGATGGATCGCCGTCTTGCCCACCATGCCGTGCGCCAGGTCCTCGTTGACCTCCTCGGCCAGCAGCTCGGGCAGGTCCAGATGCTCGAACACCGGCGCCGTCAGCGCGAAGCCGTGCGGCCGGAAGGTCGTCACCAGGCGCCCGATCACCGGCCCCAGCGGCGTGCGGTAGATCGTCATGTTGCGCGGCCGGCGCAGGCCCAGCAGCGCCAGCAGGTCGTTGCCGCCGATGCGCAGCGCCACCACCCGCTCGCGGATGCCCGGCGAGCTGATCAGATGACGCAGCGCGTGCATCTCGGCGTCGTAGAACACCTCGGCCGTCTCCAGGGTCGGCATCAGCACGTGCGCGGTATCGCGCACCAGGTTGCAGTACATCGGCAGGTTGTACTGGGTGGCCTTGGGGATGACGAAGCCGGTCAGCTTGTCGGCGCCGGGCATGGCCAGCACGCGCGTCATCACGTCCAGGTTGCGCACCCGTACGAAGCGTTCGGCCTGGCTCGCCACCGGCATATTGGCCAGCACCAGCGACAGGTTGAACAAGGCGTAGCTGAGCTCGCGGTCGGCGACCGCGTCCTCGGTGCACATGATCAGCGAGCGCACATTGCCCAGGCGCGTGCCGCTGGCGACGTCCATCAGATATTTGTGGGTCGCCGGCACGTACAGCGAAGCCCCTAGTGTCTTAACCATCGGCGATACTCCTGATGATGGAAACGGCCTGGTAAGGCAGCTCCGGATCGAGTTGCACCGGCACGTCTTTTTCGCGTGCCAGCACCAGCAAATGGGCGACGTCGGCGCTGGCCGCGTCGCGCACGATCAGTCTGTCCGGCGTGCGCCGCAACAGCACGCGCGTGGCTTCGCCCAGACCGGGTTTGATCAGGTTGCGGTCGGCGATGCCGTGCACGCGCATGGCCGTCTCCATGTAATCGCGCGACACCCGCGCCGCCGTCGCGCGCGCGGCCTCGGTGGCGGCTTCGGCCAATGCGGTGGTGGCGCTGGCCGGTTCGCTCGCCGGGCCGATGACGGCGTCGATGGCGGCCGGACCGTCGGCCCACTGCTGTGCCAGTTCGACCAGGCGGTCGGCGAAGGCGCGCGACTGGTCCTGCGGCTCGAACTCGGCGTAGTACACGCAGCCGTGGAAATCGTCCGGACCGATCTCGTCGTTCAGGATCGAGCGGCTGACCAGGCCGGACACGGTGGCATTCAAGATGCTCGACGGGATCAGATAGTCGTCATGGCCGGCGGCGCGGGCGGCCACGCCGGCCAGGTCGGACAGCACGTACAGGCCGGTGTCGATGGCGCAGCCGTGGCGCGCGTTGAACACCGCCATGCTGGCATGCAGCTCGGCGGCGATGACGCCCTTGCCGGTCCAGCCGTCGATGAAGACGATCGATTCGGGCGCGTGACCCTGCGCCAGGATGTACTCCAGCGCGACCTGGTCGATGCCCCGGTCGCGGATGATGGACAGTGAATAGTGCGCGACCTCGCGCCCGAACACGCCGCCCAGCAGGCGCTTGAGCACCACGCCGACCGGCGTGCCGGCGCGCGCCAGCGACACCAGGGTCACCGGTCCGGGGCGGCGGCGCGCGATCAGGCCGGCCAGGGTGACGCTGTCGCGCGCCATGCGCTCCAGGTTGGCCGCGCAAGCCTGGCCGAACACGTCCAGGTAGCGCGGCGACGGCAGCGACTCGCGCGACAGCATCTCGCTGTAGTGGCGCTGCCCCGACTGGATCAGGCGTTCCTTGTCGGGCACGTCGACGAACGAGGCCAGCTCCAGCCGCTTGAGCAGGAAGCGCACGTCGTCGCCGTGGTAGCTGCCGCTGAAGTTCATAGCGGCTCCAGGGCGATCCCCGCCAGCTGCGTGCCGCGCGGCACGATGGCGTAGTCGCAGGCGGCCATGAAGCGGGCGTCCGACCGGCTGTCGCCGATGCCGAAGGTCAGCAGCGGGCCGTGCTCGGCGCGCAGCAGTTCGGTGACGTAGGCCACCGCGTGCGACTTGTTCAACGCGTTGGGCAGGATGGCCAGGTTGTTGGCGTTGCGGTGGATGAAGTAGTCATGGCCGCGCGCCTCGAGCCACGGCCGCACCACCTCGCGCTCGATCGGTTCGAGCCGGGCGGCGATCTTGTCGGCGTCCTTAATCAGCAGATAGAAGGGAATCGAATAGTCCTCGACGATGCGGCAGCGGCTGCTCTGGCCGGCGGCTTCGACGTAGGCGTCGATCAGGCGGCCCAGCTCGGCCAGGCCGTCCTGCGCGGCCAGCATCGCCGGGCGCATGCGTTCGAGCCAGGCGCGGTCGGCGCTGCCGTCGGGCAGCAGCACCACGCCGCCGTAGTTGATCACGGCATAGCTGGTGAAGTCGATCTTGACGCGGCTGTAGGCGTCCTGGTTGCGCGCGGTCGCGGGAATGATGGTCATGCCGTCATTCATGAACTCGAACATCGCGCGCTGGCCAGCGGTGGTGAACGAACAGGCGACGCCGTCCTTGAGCACGGCCGCCGGTTCGAGGTCGTCGCGGCCGGAGCACTTTTCCAGGGATTGGAACAGCGTGTCGTCCAGGTCAGCAAACAGGAATTTCTTCAATCAGGGCCTCACTCTTAAAATGGAACAGACGCGCCTTGAGCAGCGCGGCCAGCTCGGACAACGCGGCGTTCGGCGGCGTCTCGTGGCAGATGAAAACATGGTCGTACTGACCGGGAGCGACGTTGTACAAAAAATTGGGAATACCTTCGCCGTAGTTGTCGGCGAACGCCAGGGTGTGCGCCACCGCGCCCCAGCGGCGGATCGGCGAGCGCGTGGTCGACTGCACCATCACCTCGACGCCGTCGCGCGCCAGACCGGCGCCCAACGCATAGGCCGCGTGCATGAATTCGCCCGTGCCCAGCACCAGCACTGTCTGGCCGGCGCCGATGCCGGCCGCCAGCGCGGACACCAGCGCCTGTGGCAGGCGCAGCGGCGTGGTGCGGCCGCGACGGCCGAACCGGTCGCTGGCGCCGCGTTCGGCGTCGGCGTCGAAACGCTGCGCCGGGGCCGCGCCCGATTCCATGGCGCCAGGCGTGAAGCGGTAGCTGCCATGCAGGCAGGCGCCCAGGGTCATCGGCAAGGCGCAGCGTTCCGCCAACGCGGCCACACCCTGCTCGCCCATGAAATTGGTGATGACCGCCAGATGCAGATGACTAATGTCGGGCTGCACTTCGCGACAGGCGTTCAGCAGATTGACGAAGGTGTTGCCGGTGCTGGCCTCGTCGTCGACCAGCACCAGCGAGCGCATGCCGGCGAACAGCGCGCGCTGCGCCGGATCGGCAGGCCAATGCAGGAACTGGCGCGGCGCGTGGCTGTGCGCCTCCTCGAATTCGATCAGCGGCTCGTCGCCGACCCGGTAGCGGGTGGTGTGCAGGAACAGCGCCGGCTGGTCGGGATGGGCGCGCTGCCAGGCTTCGAACATGCCCTGTCCCAGGCCGATGCCGGTTTCGGCCATCGAAATGAACACAACCGGTCCCGGCAGTTCCGGCACGCCGGCCGCCAGGCTCTCGTGGATCTCGGCCATGCGTTGCGGCGTCACCGGCCAGTGCTTGCCCAGCACCTTGCTCAGGAACAGGAAGCCGCGCTTGGCGTTGTCGCGCGCGGCAAAGCCCAGCAGGCTGTCCGGCGCGAACTCGCTGTCGGCCACCCGCAGCTCCAGGGTGCCGGTCGGCAGTTCCACCTCGACATTCCCGAGAAATGGCGAGGGCCCGTTCATGGCAATTCCACCGCAGTGCCCAGCTCGCCCACGCGCATGCCATCGCGCACCGTCAGTTGTTCATGCGTCAGCCCCTCATGGCCGTCGACAAAGCTGATCAGCGCCAGATAAGGCAGGTTCGGTCCGGCCAGGCAAGCCATGCCGATGCCGCCCGAGGCGCGCGCGTTGATTTCCAGCAGGCGCAGGCCGCCGCGGCCTTCGCGGAACTGTACGTTGAACATACCGCCCAGGCCGAAATCGGCAGCCAGCTTGGCGCACGATTCGACGATGTCGGCGCGCATGTCGATCACCTGGCCGTGGCCGGGCTGCGGTAGCTTCTTGCGCGCCACGGCGCTGACCAGATGACCGTTGGCGCCGACGCAGTCGACGCTGTATTCGTAACCGTCGAGATATTCCATCAGCAGCATGGTGCGGAAGGTTTCCAGCTCGGCCAGACCACGGCGCAGGTCGCCCAGGCCGATACGGTAGCTGGAGCCGGCCAGCAGCAACGCGGCGCTGCTGCGCTCCTCGTCCAGCACGCTGAAGCCGAGGCCGTAGACCGAGCGCGCCGGTTTGACGCACAGCACGTCGTGCAGCGGACGCAACTCGGCGTGCGCGGCCTCGAACTGGGCGATGTCCTTGAACACGCGGAACTCCGGCGGCGGCGCCAGCGGCAGATCCACGCTGGCGTAGAAGGCGGCCTTGTCGTCGATCATGTCGAGCTTGTCGGACGCGGCGGCGCTGAGCACCCGAATGCCGTGCTCGAGGAAGCGCCCGCGCGCCGCGCTCAGCGCGGACGCGTGCTTGGCCGGCGCGAACACGTCGACCTTGTGCTCGCGGCAAAATTCCAGGCACCAATCGACATAATCGGCCGCCGCCAGGCCTTTCGGCTCGAGGTGGAACTCGTGCGCGGCGCCGGCCGCCGAGGTATGGGCGTGCGGGTGCGTGTAAATGGTGTGGAACCGACCGGCCAGGTCGGCCTCGCGGATGAGCGTGAGCACGTTCGCGATGGACGAGAAGGCGCTGTTATACCAGACGCGGCAAACCCGTTCCGGCGCGCTCACAGGAAAGCCCCGGACAGAAAGGTGTGGCGTCCCGTGCTCAGATAAATGCTCATGCAGTCCTCATGTCGATCGATGGTAAAAACAGTGCAGGCACCGGCCCCGGCCACACGTACCTTGCGCGCACGAGCAAACCGGGAGACGCTGGCCTCCCGGTTTGAACGTTCGGCGCGCGACGGGCGCCGGATGGGGTACTCGTACTAGATGTTAAGCGTTGACGCCGAACGAGCGCGCCAGCGGACCGAGGCCGCCTTTGAAGCCCTGGCCGACGGCCTTGAATTTCCACTCGGCGCCGGCGCGGTACAGCTCGCCGAAGATCATCGCCGTTTCCACAGAGCTATCTTCCGACAGGTCGTAGCGGGCCAGTTCGGCATTGCCGTTGGCGTTCAGGCAGCGGATGAAGGCCTTGCCGATCATCCCGAAGTTTTGCTTGCGCGCCTCGGCTTCGTGGATCGTCACGCAGAAGGACAGGCGGTCGATTTCGGCCGGCACGCGGGCCAGGTCGACGGTCAGGGTCTCGTCGTCGCCTTCGCCCTGGCCGGTGGTGTTGTCGCCGTTGTGGACCAGCGAGCCGTCGGTCGATTTGAGGTTATTGTAGAAGATGAAGTCGCTGTCGCCGCGCACTTTACCGTCGGCCTTGAGCATGAAGGCGCTACCGTCGAGGTCGAATGCCGCGCCGTCGGTGGCGCGCGGGTCCCAGCCCAGGCCGATAACGACTTTGGTCAGGCCGGGTGCTTCCTTGCTGAGGTTGACGTTACCGCCTTTTTGCAAACTGATCGCCATACTGGTCTCCCATTTAAAGTTTCAAATTATCAACATTCGTCCACCGACCGGGTGTCGCGGAACGGGCTTTAAATTTCATCCCAAAGTATGTGGCGACATTTGCGCGAAAATCAATACTGTCCGAATATAATCTTTCAATCGATCTTACAATAACTATTGGGCGCAGGCGTCGTAATCGGTATCGAACCAGCCGTCCGGCTTGCATTTTCCGTCGAGCAACGCCTGGATCCGCGCCACGCGGGCGGCGTGCTGTTCGGGATGCAGCAGCGGATGGTATTGGTTGGGGGCCTTGATCATCGCCACCAGGCCGATGAATTCCGCCTCGCTGGCCTCGTCGAGCGGCTTGCCCAGATAGGTGTCGGACGCCATCGGCAGCCCGATGACCTGCTTGCCGTCGTGGCTGCCCATGTAGACGTCGGCCACGTACAAGGCCAACTGGTTACGCTTGGGCAGTTTCGCGTTCAACACAAACGCCATGACGTCGCGGCCCAGGTCGAACTTCTTGCAGCAGTCGAACACGCGTGTGTAAAAACGCTGCAACACGCCGGAGACGCCGGCCAGCGGCCGGTCGGACAGGTAGAGGTCGCGCGCGACCGCCGACGAGATCGTGGCCACGCCCTGCCCCTCGGCCAGGCTCACGCCCGGATGCTTGAAGAAGGTGGGGTCCTCGACCCGCAACAGGATGGCGGTCTGGCGCGCGGAAAGCGGCATCATGGGCGGCGCCGGCACCGCCTCCATGACGGCATTGAAGGAGGTCGACGCCCAGACGGCGACCAGCCCCAGATAGGCGGCCGCCAGCAGGATCATCGCCAGCACGGCCTTGCACGCGAAACGCATCACGATGACATCCTTGTCCTCAGCAAAAGATGCCAATTCTACGCTGCGGCACAGGCCGCTGTCATACTAATTAGTACAACACCACCGAGCGGATCGACTCCCCGCTTTTCATCAGATCGAAACCTTCGTTGATGCGCTCGAGCGGCAGGCGATGCGTGATCAGGTCGTCGATATTGAGCTTGCCTTCCATGTACCAGTCGACGATCTTCGGCACGTCGGTGCGGCCGCGCGCGCCGCCGAAGGCCGAACCACGCCACTCGCGTCCCGTCACCAGCTGGAACGGCCGGGTGGAGATCTCTTGCCCCGCCGCCGCCACGCCGATGATGAAGGACTTGCCCCAACCCTTGTGCGTGCATTCCAGCGCCTGGCGCATCGTGGTGGTGTTGCCCACGCACTCGAAACTGTAGTCGGCGCCGCCGTCGGTGATCTGCACGATGCTGTCGACGACGTTTTCGACTTCCTTCGGATTGATGAAGTGGGTCATGCCGAACTTGCGCGCCATCTCCTGGCGCGCCGGATTGATGTCGACGCCGATGATCTTGTCGGCGCCGACCATGCGCGCCGCCTGGATCACGTTCAGGCCGATGCCGCCCAGGCCGAACACGACGACATTGGCGCCCGCCTCCACCTTGGCCGAGAACAAGACGGCGCCGACGCCGGTGGTCACGCCGCAACCGATGTAGCAAACTTTATCGAACGGAGCGTCCTCGCGGATCTTGGCCAGCGCGATTTCCGGCACCACGATGTAGTTGGAGAAAGTGGACGTGCCCATGTAATGGAACAGCGGCTTGCCGTCCAGCGAGAAGCGGCTGGTGGCGTCCGGCATCAGGCCACGGCCCTGGGTCGAGCGGATCGCCTGGCACAGATTGGTTTTGCGCGACAGGCAGAACTTGCACTCGCGGCATTCCGGCGTGTACAGCGGAATCACATGGTCGTCTTTTTTCAGGGTCTTGACGCCGGGGCCGACATCGACGACGATGCCGGCGCCCTCATGGCCGAGGATGGCGGGGAAGATGCCTTCCGGATCGGCGCCCGACAGCGTGTAGTAATCGGTGTGGCAAATGCCGGTGGCCTTCAGCTCGATCAGCACCTCGCCGGCCTTGGGGCCTTGCAGGTCGACTTCTTCGATGGTCAGCGGCGCGCCGGCGCGCCACGCGATGGCAGCTTTGGTTTTCATGGTCAGGTTCCGTGGGAGGCAATATTGGAATCCGCCATTGTGCCGCCGGCCCGGCGCGAAGCGCCCCGCCACGGATGAGAATGGCCGGAAATGGTGCCATAATGACCGGATTTTAAGGACCAACAGTGACCGCAAACACATGAACGCCAAGCCAGCGACGGCAGCCAGGACTGTCGCGAGGACAATCGATATCGTTGTCTATCCCGGCTTCAAGGCGATGGAAGCGATCGGACCGATGTCCGTTTTCGAATACGCCAACCTCCACCTGCAGCGCCGTGGCCGCGCGCCCGGCTACGATGTGCGCATCGCCTCGACCGCGATCGGCCCGGTGCGCTCGGATACCTTGATGTCGCTCGACGCCACCAAGGCGCTGAGCCCGCTGGCGTTGCCGGACGACGCCATCATTGTCGGCGCGCGCCACATCCAGGCCGCGCTCGCCGACGGCTCGGACATCGTCGGCTGGGTGGCGGCCTCGGCGCCGCGCCTGAAGCGGCTGGCGGCCTTGTGCTCCGGCGCGTTTTTCCTCGCGGCGGCCGGTGTGCTGGACGGCAAACGCGCCACGACGCACTGGAGCGTGGCCGACCGGCTGCAGGCCGACTTCCCGTCGATATCGGTGGAGGCGGACGCGATTTTCATCCGCGCGGACAATTTGTGGACGTCGGCGGGCGTGACGGCGGGCATCGATCTGGCGCTGGCGTTGGTGGAGGAGGATTTCGGCCGCGACCTGGCGCTGGAGGTGGCGACCGAGATGGTGGTGTATCTGAAGCGGCCGGGCGGGCAGTCGCAGTTCAGCGCGCATTTGCTGAGCGAGCGCACGGCCAAGCCCAACATCCGCGATATTCAGAACTGGATACTGGACAACCTGCATGAGCGGCTGTCGGTCGCCCAGCTGGCGCAGCGGGCGATGATGAGCGAGCGGCACTTCACGCGCGTGTTCCAGCAGGAGGTGGGCGTGAGCACGCAAGCGTTCATCGAGGCGTGCCGCTTCGAGCGCGCCACCCAGTTGCTGGCGGATTTGGCGCTGCCGATCAAAACGGTGGCCGCGCGCGCCAGCTTCAGCGACGAAGCGCATATGCGGCGCGTGTTCCAGAAAAGGCTGGGCATCACGCCCAAGCTGTACCGGGAGCGCTTCGCCACGACGGGCATAGCACCGGGGCCTAAATTAATCAACGGAGACACGTAGGGCGGATTAGGCGGAACGCCGTAATCGGCCATCGATGAGCCGCCGACGGCGCATGCATGGCCGATGACGCTTCGCTAATCCGCCCTACGGGGAACTGCGGAATGCCGGCACCCCGGCCACGACACTTACCAAGCGTATCACGGCGTGTTCAACGCTACCGGCAACCTCACCAGGATAAACTCATCGTTGTCCGGTTTCTTCGGATTGCGCGAGGCCGCGGCGCCCGGGTAATTGTTGTCGTTGACCAGCATCAGCGTGCGCTTGTCGACCACCCGCACCGCCTCCACGCATTCCATCGGGAACGTGAACACGCCGTTGATCGTCGCCGCGCCACCCAGCCGTTTCGGATCGGCGATATTCATCAGGTCAAGCACCAACTCCTTGACCAGATAGCCATTGGCATCCACCTTGTCCAGGTCGATCTTGAACACCTTCTTGACCTTGGCCGCCACCCGATCCGCGCCGGATGCGGGGAAATTGCCCGACCGCGCATCGCCCGCCCCACGGTCCTTCTCCACCACCAGGAACTCATGGTCGTTGATGGCCGTGATGTCGTTGACGGTGAAATTCTCCGACACCGTCGCCCCGGCGGCATTGACATAGGTGCCGCTGTCCACGCGGTAGGCGTAAGTGGTGCTGAGGAAAGCCCCGCTGGCGATATCGAACACATTCAAGATGCGGCGCTGCGCATCGCTGTCCGTGGTCAATTCCTTTTCGGTCAGCGCGTAGATACGGGTGCGCGACGTGTTGATCGTCATGCTCTCCAGCCCGCCCGAATTGGCCAGATTGGGCGTGGCCGATCCCAGATATGGATTGCTGGGGCTTTGCACCAGCGGATTGTTGCCGAGCTTGCGCGTGTTGGGCACGGCGATCTCCTTGGCCAGCACCTTGCCCGTCTTGTCCGTTTTGATCAGGAAAGGACCGAATTCGTCGCCGAACCAGAAATTGCCATCGGCATCGATGAGCATCGACTCCGGATCGACATCGCCGCCGGTCAGCAGGCGATTGCTCTTGATCAGCGGATCGACCGCCACGGTTTTGCCGCCGGTCGTGGTGCCGGGATAGTTGACGCCATCGGCCACCAGGCTGTAACCGAGCTTGCGGTCCGGGTCGCGCAGGCGGATGAAACTGCTGGCGTCGAAGCCGGCCAGGCTGTCGCAGGTCGAGAAATTCGCCGGGATGATTTTACCGTTGGCCCAGTCCGGCTTCATCGCATACACATGCAGCAACGCGTCCGGCGACGCCGCCTTACTGCCGAAGCCGTTGTCCTGCATGACGTAGTAGCAGCCGGCAAGCGGACCGTTGGCGAGCGCCGAGAAGCCTTGCATCGGCTGTTGGTTCACCATGGGCAAACTGTAACCGTAGTTGGCGGTGGCGTTGGTGTAGTCGCCGCCGCTGATGAACTGGCCCGAGGTGGGACCGGCCACGAACGAATCCGCCGGCAGGACGGCATAGCCGATCAGGGTCGGGACGGTGACGTCGGGGTCGTCGCCACCGCCGCAGCCGAGCAGCCCCAGCAAGATAGCCGCCGAGCCAAGCAGGACGCGAAGTTGTGTTCCGTGGGGATGGTTCATGTCAGATTCGGTCGGATTGAAAAGTGTGAAGTTTATTTCCCGACCGTGACGCGATGATGACATGAAGCCAACGAGACGCCCTTCCGTTCAATGCGCGCCGGCGCTCGAGAACACGTTCATGATCACCACGCCGGCGATGATCAGCGCCATGCCGATCAGCGCCGGCGCATCCATCTTTTGACCGAAAAAGGCCCAGCCGACCACCGTGATGAGGACGATCCCCACGCCCGACCACACGGCATACGCGATGCCGACCGGTATCGAACGCAAGGTCAGCGACAGAAAATAAAACGCCACGCCATAGCCGGCCAGCACGATCGCCGACGGCACCAGTTTGGAAAACCCCTCGCTCGATTTCAGCGCGGATGTCGCGATGGTTTCCGCGACGATTGCAATACCCAGCATCAACCATTTGTTCATTGTGCTCCTCCTGTCGAGTGGCCAGTATGCAGAAGTTTCGTCTTCGAAACCAGTCTGTTCAAACCCGCCGGGCTGTGCGCAAATCAAGCAATTTCCGCCATACAAATCGGGCCCGCCTTCTTGACGTGCCACGACGAGTCCGCATGATCGCCGTCAAATTGGGAGGGGACTCGGCTCCTATACTGAACTTCACACCTTCCGCCCCCCCTTCTCTGCGAGCCCACATGTCAACTGGTCACATCGTCATCGCCGCGGCCCTGCTGGGGTTGGGCGGCGTCTGGAGCGCGCCCGCCACGGCGGCCGATGCCGAGCCCGAACCGGCGGCGGGCGTTGTGACCGTGCAGACGGTGACCATCGCCGGCCATGATTTCTCGCAGTACTTTCTGGCCGCCTGGCGCGACAAGGAAGGCAGCGAGCACTACACGCTGTCGATCAACGAACGTCCGTCGGCGCGCCTGGGCAGCGAGGTGTGGATCGGTTTCGCGCAACGCCGCGTGTTTCAAACCCGCCTGCCGCCGGCCCGCGCGGCCATCCGCTCGCTGAGCGAAAACGCGGCCGAGACGGTCTGGCAGACAGTGCTGCAAACCGACGTCGAGCGCAAGCTGGTCCGGGACGCCGACCTGGCCCCCGATGAATTCTGACACTTAGGAGCCCGCCATGCCCATCCTCAGATCGACACGCCACGCCCGGACCGCCGCCGGCCTCGCGGCCTGCCTTGCCCTGCCGCTGGCCGGCGGCGCCAGCGCGACGGACATCGTCTACCAGCCGCTGAACCCGGCGTTCGGCGGCTACCCGGCCAACGGCCAGCATCTGCTGGCGACGGCGACGGCCACCAACAAGCACGTCGGCAAGGACGGCCTGGGGCGCTCGATGCTGGACCAGTCGCCGCTGGCCCAGTTCAACCAGACGCTCGAACGCACCGTGCTCAGCCAACTGGCCGCCGCCGCCACCTCGAAGCTGACCGGCGCCGACGGCAAACTGGTGCCCGGCACGTTCTCCACCCAGAACTTCACCATCAACGTGGTCGACCTGGGCGGCGGCATGCTGCGCATCACCACCACCGACAAGGCGACCGGCGCATCGACCTCGTTCGAGGTGGCGCAATGAAGCCCGCGCCGCTCGCCGTGGCGGTCGCGGCCCTGCTGCTGTCGTCGGGCTGCGCCATCACCCATCCGCCGTCGGTGGCGCGCGAGGACGCGCAGTTGACGCCATCGACCGCCGCCACCGGCGACCTGCGCCAGCTGCCGCCGCCCAAAGGCAAGGTGGCGGTGGCGGTCTACGGCATCCGGGACCAGACCGGACAGTACAAGCCGGCGCCGGACAGCTCGTTCTCCACGGCCGTCACGCAAGGCGCGTCGTCGATGCTGATCAAGGCGCTCAAGGAATCGGGCTGGTTCATTCCGGTCGAGCGCGAAAACCTGCAGAACCTGCTCACCGAACGCAAGATCATGCGCGCGCTGGAAATGCCGCAACCGGCCGGCACGCCGGCGGTGCAAATTCCGCCGCTGCTGGCGGCGTCCGTGCTGATCGAGGGCGGCATCACCGCGTTCGAAAGCAATGTGCGCACCGGCGGCGCCGGCGCCCGCTTTCTCGGCATCGGCGTCAGCACGCAGTACCGGGTCGACCAGGTCACCGTCAACCTGCGCACCATCGATATCCGCAGCGGCCAGATCCTGCAAAGCGTGTCGACCACCAAGACGGTCTACGCGTACGAAGTGCATCCGAGCCTGTTCAAGTTCGTCAACGTCAAGGATTTGCTGGAGCTGGAGGCCGGCATGACGCGCAATGAACCGACCCAGCTGTGCGTGAACGAGGCCATCGAGGCCGGCGTGGCCCATCTGATCGTCCAGGGCGTGCGTGAAGGCCACTGGGCGCTGCAGGACCCGGCCCGCTGGTCCGATCCGGTGGTGCAGCGCTACGCCACCGATCGCGACACCCGCCACAACGCCGCCGGGGGGATGCCATGAGCGCCCGGCTGGGCGTGGTGGCCGCCCTGTTCGCCGCCCGGTTGGCCACCGCCGGCGATCTGGCCGGCGCCGAGTTGCCGTCCGGCGGCCTGCTGGCCGGCGGCTCGCTGGCCACGGTCGGCCAGCGCGGCACCGTGAACGTGATCGCGGTCGACCAGGGTGGCCGCGATCACAGGCTGTCGGCCTCGCAGCGCGGCCGGGACAACGCGGCGGCGGCGACGCAGAAGGGATACGCCAACACCGTCGAACTGCAACAGAACGGCAACGGCAACGAGGCCACCATCGTCCAGGGCGGCGCCGGCAACAGCGCGCTCGTCGACCAACACGGCAACGCCAACAGCGCGCGCATCGAACAGCACGGCCACGACGCCAGCGCCCGTGTGACCCAGACCGGCAACGGCAAGCGCGCCATCGTGATTCAGCATTGATGGTCAGCACCGATGCCCGGCATCGAACCATGCAACACCCCGCGTCATCGTTTCACCACCACAAAGGAGACATCATGAAATACGCAATTTCCACCATCGCCGCCGGCCTGCTGCTGGCCGCGTCCAGCGCGTCCGCGCAATTCCCGAACACCGCCACGCTCACTCAAAGCGGTATCGGCAACCAGTCCTATGTCGAACAACACCGCGCCACCAGCGCCAACGTGTCCATCACGCAGACCGGCAACCACAACAGCGTCGGCGACCCGGCCGCGCGGACCGGCGGCATCCTGCAACGCGATATGAACGGCTCCGGCATCACGGTGACGCAATCGGGAGACAACAACGGGCTCACGCTGCAGCAAAGTGTCGGCGACCGCAATATCGTACGTGTCGACCAGTCCGGCGCGGACAACGCCGCCACGATCTTGCAGACCGACGTGTTTCAATCGGTCGAAAACGTGGTGCAACAGGGCGAGCGCAACATGATCGACATCCGCAACAGCGGCAGCCTCGCGACCGGCTCCACCATCACACAGCGAGGTAGCGACAACATGGTCGGCGTGACCACCAGCGTGTCGGGCTTTTCGGGACCGATCGTGACCCAGGAAGGCGAACGCAACAGGACGACGGTCACGCAGGACAACGCGTTCTTCTCCTTCGCCAGCGTCAGTCAGCAGGGCATGGACAACCAGGCGACCGTCAACCACATCGACACGCTGTCGACCACCTTGTTCATCGTGCAAACAGGGAACGCCAACCAGGCCACCGCCAACCTCGGCGGCAGCCAGAACGTTTCGACGATCACGCAGGCCGGCAACCAGAACAGCGCAACCGTCAATCAGACCCAATACCTGAGCGAGTCGATCATCCTCCAGACCGGCAACCTCAACACGGCGTCCATCACGCAAACCGGCCTTCCGGCGCCGCAAAGCGCGACGCCGAACAGCGCCTGGATCACGCTGACCGGGGACGGACACGTGGCCGGCATCGCGCAGACGGGTACGGGCAACAGCTCCGGCATCCAACAGCGCTGAGTTTGCCGGCACGTGGCCACGCCCCCTTTTTCTCAACGTTTACCGCAAGGAGCTATCATGAACTATCTGAAATCCACCGTCGCCGCCGCCCTGGCCCTGGCCATGGCCGGCGCGTTCGCGCAATCGTCCCCCACTTCCGCCACGGTCACCCAAACGGGCATCGGCAATCAAGCCTACGTCGACCAGAACCAAGCCAGCGAACGCTCCACCGTCTCCATTGTCCAGACCGGCAACTACAACATGGTCGGCGACCCCGGCAGCCGCACCGGCGGCATCCTGCTGCACGACACGCCCGGCATGATCGTCGCCGTCAGCCAGATGGGCGACGCCAACCGGCTCACGCTCCAGCACATCAACGAAGGCGGCCTCTTCGGCTTCGCCTACCTCAACCAGTCCGGCAGCGGCAACGTCGCCACCTTGCTGCAGAACGGCGCGTACGAATCGACCATCCGCGTGGAACAGCACGGGGAGCGCAACATCATCGATGACATCGCCACCGAAGTCGGGGCGGTCAGCTTCCGTCCCGAGCAGTACGGCTCGGACAATGTCATCACCGTCAGACGGAATTGGTCGGGCTATGCGGGCTTGCCGATTTACCAGGAAGGCACGGCCAACCGCGCCACCGTCACCTACGACGACGCCTTCTACTCGGGCATCAGCATCCGCCAGGTCGGCACCGGCAACGAGGCGCGCGGCAACATGACCTCGACCGGTTTCGATACGCAAGCCGAGATCAGCCAGAATGGCGCCGACAATCTGGCGATCACCAACGTCTACGCCGCCGGCGGGGCGGTGACGACGCAAACGGGGAACGCCAACACCGCCATCGTCAGCCAGAACTCCGGATCGAACGGCGCGACCATCAGCCAGCTCGGCTCACTCAACACCGCCTCGGTGACGCAGTCCGGTCCCGGGTCGGTCACGCCGAACCTCGCCTGGATCACGCAAACGGGCGAAGGTTTCGTGGCCGGCGTCACGCAGGCTGGCAGCGGCAACAGCGCCGGCGTCTATCAGCATTGAGGGTGTACACGATGCGTGGAGACAGGGGCTCCCAGGTTCTTGAAGGCCAACTTGGCGGCGGCGAGGTCCTCCAGCGCCGTGCCGACCGCCTTGAACACCGTGCGTTGCTCCGGCGACGTGCGGCCGGCGCACTGTCCGCGCGCCAGCGCCGCGAGATCGCCGCGTATCTCCTCCCCCTTCAGGCAGCCGGCGGCGATGGCGTTGAGGATGTCGCCGGACTTTTGCGTGGCCTCGGCCGTGTCCACCCAGACGCCGGCGCCGGCGAAGCAGGCCGGTTCGGCCTCGCACATCTGCGGCGTGAAGCCGCCGACCAGATCGACATGGCTGCCCGCCGCCAGCCATTCGGCCCGCAGAAACGGTGCGCTGGCGAGCGTGGCGCAGCTGATGATGTCGGCGCCGCGCGCGGCCGGCTCCAGCGCGGGCGCGACGCGGGCCGGCAAGCCCCGCGCCAGCAACGCCCGCACCGTCCGCGCGGCGGCGCCGGCGTCGATGTCCCAGACCATGATGTCGTCCAGTTGCCGCACGGTGGCGATGGCCGGCGCCAGCAGGCTGCCGACCCGCCCCGCGCCGCACACCAGCAGCGAGCGCGCGTCCTTGCGGGCCAGGTAGTCGACGCCGAGCGCCGAGGCGGCGGCGGTGCGGCGCGAGGTGATGACGTTGCCGTCGAAGATGGCCAGCGGCTCGCCGGTGGTGGCGTCGTGCAGGATGTAGGTGGCGTGCAGGCCGGGCTTGTTACGCTTGTGGTTGTTGCTGTGGATGTTGACGATCTTGACGCCGTAGAAGCCGTCGGCGTCCCAGGCCGGCATCAGCAGCGAGATGCCGGCGGTGTCGCCGCTGCCGATGTGGTGGGTGTGGCGCAGCGGGACGTCGGCGCCGGTGGCGAAGGCGTCGCGCAACGCCTGGATCAATGCCGGGAAAGGCAGCGCGTCGATGAGCGATGATTCATTGGGCAGGAGCATGGGCATTCCTCTATTCCACGTAGGGCGGATTAGCGTAGCGTAATCGGCCATGAGCCGCCAGCGGCGCACGCATGGCCGATTACGGCGTTCCGCCTCTCAAGTCCTCCGGCAGGAGGACGCTCCTTCGATGGCCCTCCCGGCGGTTAGCGGGCCTTGCCCGCTAATCCGCCCTACGTGTCTCCGAGGTATTTCACTGTCCCTGGTCAGTTGCTTGCTGCAAACATCGCCGCCATCGCCGTCACATCCCGCCCGACGCCACGGTAGCCGACAAAGCGGCTGGCCTCGTCGAACATCGGCTCGCCGCTGACTTGCAGGTACTGCACCTTGCCATTGGCGGCGGTGCGCCGGTAGACGAAGTCGAGGAACGGCTTGCGTTCGGCGATATTGGCTTCCAGGGTGGCGCGCTCGGCGACATCCCAGCCGTCGGCGGCGCCGGCGCCGATGCCGACCATGTCCATCACCGGCCCCGACCAATGGCTGAGCTTGCCTTCGGCGTCCTGCTCCCAGTACCAGTCGCTCGACAGCTCGGCGTAGCGCTGGAAGCGCGCCTCGCTGGCGCGCAATTCGGCCGTGCGTTCCATCACCTGGTGCTCCAGTTGCTGGTTGTAGCGGTTGAGCTGTCGGTGCAGCAGGCGCACTTCGAGCATGTTGTGGATGCGCGTCTCGACCTCGACCAGCTCGAACGGCTTGGCGACGAAGTCCTTGGCGCCGGCCTGCAAAGCGCGCAGCTTGTGGCCGGGCTGGGCGGTCACGACCAGCACCGGCACGTAGCCGTCGGGCTCGATCAGCTTGAGCGCCTCGAGCACCTCGAAGCCGTCCATGCCGGGCATTTGCAGGTCGAGCAAGATCAGGTCGTAGTGGTTGGCCAGGTGCAGCGCGCCGACGGCGAACGGGTCCATCGTGCTGGTGACCTGCGTGTAGCCGGCGTTGCTGAGCATGCGCTCGAGCAGCATGACATTCGCCTCCTGGTCGTCGACGATCAGGATGCTGGCATTTAACAGCTGGGTGGCGTCAATCATGGTGCACTTCCTTATGGGCGGCGGCGAACGCCAGCGCCAGGTCCAATGCGTCCATGAACTGGGCCACGTTGATGGGTTTGGTCAGATAGCGGAAGAAACCGGCCTCCTCGCCTTTTTCTATGTCGCGCGGCATGGCGTTGGCCGACAGCGCCATGACCGGGATGTGGGCGGTGGTCGCGTCCTCCTGCAGGATCTTGAGGCAGCCGAAGCCGCTGACGCCGGGCAGGTTGATGTCCATCAGGATCACGTCCGGCTGGTAGGTGCGCGCCAGCTGGATACCGGCGTAGCCGTCGATCGCCGTCAGCAGCTTGAGGTCGGGCCGGCGCGTGATCAGCTGTTCGACCAGGTTCAGGTTGGCCGGATTGTCCTCGACATACAGCAGCGTGCGCGGCGCGGCGTCGACCTGTTGATCGATGTAGGTGCTGGTGTCGAAGGCGGCCATCTCGAGCACCGGTTCGTCGCTGGCGGCCAGTTCGACCCAGAACGTGGTGCCGGCGCCGACGTCGCTGTCGACGCCGATGGAACCGTGCATCAGTTCCACCAGTTGCTTGGTGACGACCAGGCCGATGCCGGTGCCCTCCTCGCCGCCCTCCTCCTGCCCGAGGCGGTTGAACGGTTCGAACAGGTGGGCGATCTGCTCGTCGCTCAGGCCGGCGCCGGTGTCGGCCACGCTGACGCGCACCATGCCGTCGCTGCCCTCGCCGCAGGTCACCGTCACGCTGCCGCCGACGCGGTTGTACTTGATCGCGTTCGACAGCAGGTTGATCATCACCTGCTTGACGCGGGTGCGGTCGGCGTGGACGAAGAACGGCCGCGCCATCGGGTTGAACACCAACCGGATGCCGCGCTTTTGCGCCTGCGGCCCGACCATCGCCTGGCAATCCTTGAGCACCTCGGACAGCCCCATCGATTCCTGCGACATCGTCACCTTGCCCGATTCGATCATGGCCAGGTCGAGGATTTCGTTAATCAGTTGCAGCAGATACCAGCCGCCCTTGAGGATCTGGTCGATCGAGCGCAGTTGCGAAGGGGTCGGCGGCGGCTTGTCCGACGCCAGCAGCTGCGCGAAGCCGAGCACGGCGTTGAGCGGTGTGCGCAGCTCGTGGCTCATGCTCGACAGGAACTCCGATTTGGCCCGGTTGGCCTTGTCCGCCGCGGCGCGCGCGGCCTCCAGTTCGACGTTGGTCTCCTGCAGCGCCAGTTGCTGCTCGCGCAGCCGGGCGTCGAGCACCGCCTGGGCGTCCTCGACCTGCTTGCGGGCCGTGTTGTCGGTGCCGATCAGCAGATAACCGATGATCTTGTCGTCGCCGTCGCGCAGCGGGCTGACCGACACGATGGCGGGAAAACGGCTGCCGTCCTTGCGCACATAGGTCAGCTCGTACATGTCCTCGATGCCGCGCGAGGCCTTGAACGCCAGCGCCTCGAAGCCGGGGCGGATGGGGGTGCCCAGCTCCAGACTCAGCGCCTCGGCCCGCTCGATCATCTCCTGGGCGTCGGAAATGCCGGCCGGCGTGATCAGGTTGACGACCTCGCCGGCGCTATAGCCGAGCATGCGCTCGGCGCCGACGTTGAACAGCTGGATGACGCCCTGGGCGTCGGTGGCGATGCAGGAAAAATTGGCGCTCTTGAAGATGGCCTGCTGCAGGGCGTCGGCCTTGAGCAGCGGCGCGTCGGTGTGGTGGGGGCTCATTGCGATCCTTGGCGTTGCAGCACGTCTGACATCAGCCGCGCGAATTCCTTTTTGACGACGTCGTAGCACTCGCACACCTCGGCCTCCAGGCCTACGCGGTCGAGCACGGTGATATGGCCGCGGCGGTAGCTGATGTAGCCGTTCTCCTGCAACTTGCCGGCGGCCACGGTGACGCCCTCGCGGCGCACGCCGAGCATGTTGGCGATCAATTCCTGCGTCATCGTCAGCTCGTTGCCCGGCAAGCGGTCGAGCGTGAGCAGCAGCCAGCGGCACAGTTGCTGCTCGACGGTGTGGTGGCGGTTGCAGACGGCCGTCTGCGACATCTGCGTCAGCAGCGCCTGCGTGTAGCGCAGCAGCAGCCGCATGACGGGGCCGGCGCGGTTGAACTCCTCCATCAGGATGTGCGACTTCAAGCGGTAGCCGTGGCCGGCCGTCTGGACCACCGCGCGGCTGGGCGTTGTATTTCCGCCCATAAACAGCGAGATGCCGAGGATGCCCTCGTTGCCGACGCCGGCAATCTCGGACGAACCGCCGTTCTCCAGCACGTAGTGCAGGGAAACAATCGCCGATGTTGGGAAATAGACATGTTGTAGCTGGCCGCCGGACTCGTACAGCACGTCCCCCAGCCGCATCATGATCGGTTCGAGGTGCGGCGACAGGCGCGCGAAATCGGACTCCAGCAGGGCGGCGAGCAGGTGGTTTTGATTGGGGTCGTTGAGACGCATGGAGAAACTTGTTTTTCCAGTCGTCAACTAGGCGGGCTACGGGGACGGTGAACGAGGACCGTGCCTCAGGATAACACATTCGGCCCCGCCGGCCCCGCCCACGCCCCGGAAACGGCAAAAAACCGGCCCGCCACCCCGCCCGATGAAGGGGTTTCCGCCCAAGCCGGCCCGTATTGTCCTAAAATAAGCACTTGAGTGGGAATGGCGACCGCGCCAGCGCACCATCCGCCCCGGGTTCCAGGCAGACGATCCTGCCCCCGTTGCGGAAACATTAACTACACTACCGTATACAAGGGAATGACAATGTCAACACAAAAGTCAAAAATCATCTACACACTGACTGACGAGGCGCCGTTGCTGGCGACGTATTCCCTGCTACCGATTATCAAGAAGTTCACCACGCCGGCCGGCGTCGACGTTGTCGCCAAGGATATTTCCGTCGCCGCCCGCGTGCTGGCCGAGTTCCCGGAATTCCTCACCGACGCGCAAAAAGTGCCGAACAACCTGGCCGAACTGGGCGCGCTGACCCTCAAGCCCGAAGCCAACATCATCAAGCTGCCCAACATCTCGGCCTCGGTGGCCCAGCTGCAGGCCGCCATCCGCGAACTGCAGGAAAAGGGCTACGCCCTGCCCGACTTCCCGGAAGACCCGAAAACCGACGAGGAAAAAGCCCTCAAGGCGCGCTACAGCAAGTGCACCGGCTCGGCCGTGAACCCGGTCCTGCGCGAAGGCAACTCCGACCGCCGCGCCCCCAAGGCCGTCAAGGAATACGCCCGCAAGCACCCGCACTCGATGGGCGAATGGAGCCAGGCGTCGCGCACCCACGTGTCGCACATGCACGGCGGCGACTTCTACCATGGTGAAAAATCGCTGACCCTGGACAAGGCCCGCAACGTCAAGATGGAACTGCTGACCGCGTCGGGCAAGGCCATCGTGCTCAAGCCGAAGGTCGCGCTGCAGGCTGGCGAGATCATCGACTCCATGTTCATGAGCAAGAAAGCCCTGCTCGAATTCTACGAGAAGGAAATCGACGACGCCTACAAGACCGGCGTGATGTTCTCGCTGCACGTCAAGGCGACGATGATGAAGGTGTCGCACCCGATCGTGTTCGGCCACTGCGTGCGCATCTTCTACAAGGACGCGTTCGAGAAACACGCCAAGCTGTTCGAGGAACTGGGCGTGAACGTCAACAACGGCATGGTCAACCTGTACGACAAGATCGAGAAGCTGCCGTCGTCGCAGAAGGAAGAGATCATGAAGGACCTGCACGCCTGCCTGGAGCACCGTCCCAAGCTGGCCATGGTCGACTCGGCCAAGGGCATCACCAACTTCCATTCGCCCAACGACGTGATCGTCGACGCCTCGATGCCGGCCATGATCCGCATCGGCGGCAAGATGTGGGGGGCCGACGGCCGCACCGCCGACGTCAAGGCGGTCATGCCGGAATCGACCTTCGCCCGCATCTACCAGGAGATGATCAACTTCTGCAAATGGCACGGCAACTTCGACCCGACCACCATGGGCACCGTGCCCAACGTCGGCCTGATGGCCCAGCAGGCCGAGGAATACGGCTCGCACGACAAGACGTTCGAAGTGGCCGAAGGCGGCATCGCCAACATCACCGACCTCGACACGGGCGAAGTGCTGCTGACCCAGACCGTGGAAGCGGGCGACATCTGGCGCATGTGCCAGGTCAAGGACGCGCCGATCCGCGACTGGGTCAAGCTGGCCGTCACCCGCGCGCGCCAGTCCGGCATGCCGGCCGTGTTCTGGCTCGACACCTACCGTCCGCACGAAGCCGAAGTGATCAAGAAAGTCCAGCTCTACCTCAAGGACCACGACACCAGCGGCCTGGACATCCACATCATGTCGCAGACGCGCGCCATGCGCTACACGCTGGAACGCGTCTCGCGCGGCCTCGACACCATCTCGGTGACCGGCAACATCCTGCGCGACTACCTGACCGACCTGTTCCCGATCCTGGAACTGGGCACCAGCGCCAAGATGCTGTCGATCGTGCCGCTGATGGCCGGTGGCGGCATGTACGAGACCGGCGCCGGCGGTTCGGCGCCGAAGCACGTCAAGCAGCTGGTGGAGGAAAACCACCTGCGCTGGGATTCGCTGGGCGAGTTCCTGGCGCTGGCCGTCTCGCTGGAAGAGCTGGGCATCAAGGAAGGCAACGCCAAGGCCAAGATCCTGGCGCAAACGCTCGACGTCGCCACCGGCAAGCTGCTCGACAACAGCAAATCGCCGTCGTCGCGCACCGGTGAGCTCGACAACCGTGGCAGCCACTTCTACCTGGCGCTGTACTGGGCGCAGGCGCTGGCCGCGCAGACCGACGACGCCGAGCTGCAGGCGCACTTCGCGCCGCTGGCCAAGGCGCTGGCCGAGAACGAAGGCAAAATCGTCGGCGAGCTCAAGGATGTACAGGGCAAGCCGATGGACATCGGCGGCTACTACTATCCGGACCCAGCCAAGACCGAAGCGATCATGCGTCCTAGCGCCAGCTTCAACGCGGCGCTGGAAAGCATCTGACGATAAGCCGGTGAGCAGCGCGGCGCCTGGCGCCGCGCCTGCACAGCAAAAAAGGGAAGCCCACGGGCTTCCCTTTTTTACGTTGGCGAACTCATTCAAACCTCGGCGGCTCGGCTGGTGTTTTGTCGTCCACCGACCGCGATGCCTCGACATCCGCTGTCAATCCGGCACTGTGCAACAAGGCTGCCATTGATGGCGACTGCCGGGTGGGCCGTCCCGCTCCATGTAGCAAAAGCCCGATTCCACACCCTGTTTTCCCCTATTTTCCCAAGGATTGAACTATCGCCGCGCCTCCCGGTCTAAATATGGGAAAGCAGAACAAAATAGGGGAGAAAATCGCATGAATACCACAGTGACCGTGCAGATGCCCACCGACACCCTGCTCCGGCTAATAGAAAAACTGCGCCGCCGTGGCGGCTCGCAAGATATTTCGGAAGCCATCACGAAGGCCATCGAATGCTGGCTGGAAGACCCGGCCAGATTCGCGCCGGGCGCGGACCCCGAGGACATGCACGGCTATCAATGGAAATCACTGTTCCTTCCCGAAGGCACCGTGCTGAAATCATGGAGCTACGGCGAAAACAACTACGCGCGCGTTAAAGGCGACCAGATCATCCACAATGGCCGCGCGGTGTCGCCGAACCAGTTCGCGCAATCGTTCGCGCGCTCGACGCGCAACGCGTGGCAGGATTTATTCATCCGCCGCCCCGGCGACAAGACCTTCAAAATAGCATGCCGACTGCGCGATGAACTGATCGCGGCGTCGAAGCCGGCCTCCGCAACGCCAGCCGGTACGATCCCGCCTGTTCCTATCGCGGTCCCGCCGCCGGCGGTCGCATCAACGGCAACCTCGCCCGCCCCACAGGCCCCGCCACCAGTTGGCACGCCACCGCGCGACACCGACCGCGAACCCGGCTGGGATTTGCCGGAGCGCAGAAGATTCCGCTATCGGCTGGAAGACGTCGCCTATTAAATGATCAACAATTCTGGCTGGATTGTAATGACGACGGAATGTCCGCTGCGGGCCGAACGCGGCAGCCGGCATTCGGGATAACAGCTTGCTCATCTGCAAAACTCACCAATTCCCGCGCCAGGACTACGAACGCGCGCTCACCCCTCAAATATAGCTCTCGGCACTTCAGGAGTCAGGAACTGATGTACTCCATGGTCGCCTTGTCGCCAGCCGGCGACTCCGATGTTAACGGACAGCGATTGTCGGATGCGACAGAGTGGACCCGGCAGACCTCGGCGACCGGCAGTTTTCACCAGAGTAATTGATGGAACGAAGCCGGCGTGGTACCGTATTGAAAGTCAATCGGGGTCATATGCGGTGGCGATTTAGGCAATCTTGCGGTTACATGAATGCCAGGTTGAAAACAGAATAGACTTCGGCAGGGCTTGTCTGAGAAGCTTCAGCGCGGCAAAAAATACATCCTATAACTGCCAAGTTTTCAGAGAGGTCATGACCATGACACAAGCTGTCCATCATCCAGTAGACCAGTCCTCGCTGCATGACCTGGTCGAGAACTTACGCTGTCGTGCCGAAAATCTGGAGTTGCTGGATAAGCTGGTGTCATCCCTCAAGCAGGAAGTCGAACAGCATCATCATCTGGCGGACTCTTTAAAGCATGATTTGCAGTTGGTTCAGCAGGTAATAGAGGAGCGCGAAGCTTTCTTCAGCCTGTCATTGGACATGCTGTGCATCGCCACGACCAGCGGACATTTTCATCGAATCAATCAGGCATTCGAGCGCACGCTCGGGTATGCGCAAGGTGAATTGTTATCGCGAAACTTCTTTGAATTGGTGCATCCCGACGACGTTGAAAAGACCCAGCAAGAAGTGCAAAAGCTGCGGACGGGCATCGACACGATCAGCTTTGACAATCGCTACCGACACAAGAATGGCGAATATCGCTGGTTAAACTGGACCACACCGGCACCGGCCTCTGGATCTCACTTCCTCTATGCCGTGGCGCGGGATATCACTGTGCAGCGTGAACGCGATGAGCGTACGCTGTTTTTAGCATCGCATGATGACCTGACCGGCTTGGCCAATCGCTGGCGCTTTAACGAAGAACTGGAAGCGAGCTTCGCCAGACTGAAGCGCGATGCGAGCAGAACGTTCGCGGTGCTGGTGCTGGATCTGGATAAGTTCAAGCCCGTCAATGACACCCATGGTCACCAGGCTGGCGATCTCGTGTTGCGAACGGTCGGCGACCGTCTTAGCGCGGTCAAAAGAGAAACCGATATTCTCTGTCGCTTGGGCGGTGATGAATTCGCGTTGCTTGCGCCCGATGCCGAGGTGGGCGAAGCTCACTTGATCGCCGAACGAATGCGCGCGGAAGTACTGCGCCCCATCAACATAGGCGACGTCGAGGTGGCCGTTGATGTCAGTATCGGTGTCGCCATGGCCACGGAACATTCCGGAGCGGCGAAGGATTTTCTCAAAATGGCCGATGACGACATGTATATGAACAAACGCAGCAAGGCAAAAGTGGCGTAGCGGCGAACGGCGGTACGAAATATTCAGTAAAACAACGGCGAACACGATCAGAAAGGGGAATACGCCTGCCGACATAACTACGCACGTCCCCCCTGACTCCGATGTCCAGCGGCGCCTGCCGCCCGTTCCCCGTCAAAGCCATCCTCAACGCACCGACGAATACGCGGTCGGCTCCAGGAACGAGTTCTCGATGCGCTCGACGATGATACCGTCGGCCTCCGAGGCGGCGCGCGCGGCCACCCATTCCGGATCGGTGGCGAAGGCGTTCCACTTGGTCTCGCGCTCGGCTAGGCTTTCCCACTTGAGCATATAGGTCAAGGTCTGGTTACTCGGACCGACCACCGTGGTGAAGAACCCGGCCTGTTCGATGCCGTGCTTCTGCCACAGCGGCAAGGTCACGTGCGAGAATCGTTTGTGTAAGGCCGGCAGCCGGCCGGCGGCGCAGTGGTAGACGCGTAATTCGTAAATCAACGTTGCTCTCCTCGAAGAAGTTTAGGACGGCATGTGAGTTCGCCGAAGGTTCAATTCTACCCGGCCGCAGTTAAGGCTAGTGGTCGGCCAGCCCGGCGAACTCGACCCGGTTGCGGCCCTGCTGCTTGGCGCGGTACAGCGCCAGGTCGGCGCGCCGCACCAGCTCCAGGCCGGCCGCCGGTTGCGCCGGATCGAACTCGGCCACGCCGAAGCTGGCCGTCACCGCCAGGGTGCGGCCCTCGCCGATGTCGAACGGCGTGGCCGCCACCGCCGCGCGCATGGCCTCGACGCGGGCCGCGCCGGTCGCTTGGCTCATGTCCGTCAGCAGCACCAGGAATTCCTCGCCGCCGTAGCGCCCCACCAGGTCGTAGGCGCGCAAGCCGTCGGCAAGGCGCGGCACCAGTCCGCGCAGCACGGCGTCGCCGGCCAGGTGGCCGTGGGTGTCGTTGATGCGCTTGAAGTGGTCCAAGTCCAGCAGGCAGAGCAGGAACGTCGCCCCCTGGCGCTCGGCCTTCAGGATGGCCTGGTCCATCATCTCCAGCATCGCCACCCGGTTCCACGCCTTGGTCAGGCCGTCGCGCAGCGCCCGCTCGCGCAAGGCCTCCTGCGACAGTTCGAGCTCGCGCGTGCGCTCGCGCACCAAGCGCTCCATCTCGGCGTTGTGGCGCCGCAGGCCGCGCACCCGGTAGCGGTACAGCCCCCACAGCGCGAGCATGGCGGCGACCGCGCACAGCAGGAAGAAGCGGGTGCTCAACCACCATGGCGGCAGGATGGAAAAGCGCAGCTCGCGGACCTCCGACTTGCTCTGGGTGTCGAGGTTCTCGACCGCGTATTGCAGCCGGTACTGCCCCGGCGGCAACGCCGCGTAGCGCAAGCGCGGCACGGCGGTGGTGGTCCACTCGGTCTCCAGGCCGGCGATGCGGTAGCGGAAACGCAAGGCGCCGCGGTGCTGGTAGCTCAGGCTGGCCATGGTGAAGTTGAGCGAGCCGGCCGACCACGGCAGCGCCTGGCCGTCGTGCAAGGTGAACGCCTTGCCGTCGCGCTCGGCCGACTCGATGATGGCCGACATCGCGTACGGCGCGAACAACCGCCCTGGCCGCTTCACCTGCGAGGCGCCATTGGCGCTGGCTAGCCACAACGTGCCGTCGATGTCCTCGTACATGGGCCGCGAGCTCAGATCGTTCCACACCAGGCCGTCGCCGTTGTCGAACTGGCGCCACTCCTGCCGGTTCCACACCAGCAGGCCGGCGTCGGTGGCCAGCCACAGCCAGCCATCGCGGTCCTCGTGGATGGCCAGCAACGACTTGCCCTGCAACAGAGGAATCGCCTGCGCGCGCTTGACGAACCCCTGCCCGCGCAACTCGAAGCGCCACAGCACGCCGGGGCTCTGGCTCAGCCACACCGCGCCGTCGGCGCCGCACGCCATCGCCTGGAGCTCCGGTTGCCCCGGATCCGACATCGGGTAAAAATTCCAGCGCCCCTGGTGCAGCCTGCGCAGCGTGATCCCGGTCAGGAACCACAAGGTGCCGTCGGGGCTCTCGCAACTATCTATGCCCGGGTCCAGCACCAGGCCGTTGTCCGGGGCCACGCCGGCGGGCCGCCGCGGCGCGCCGCCCGCCTCGGGCCGCTCGATCACGTACACGCCATCGCTGGTGCTGATCCACAGGCGCCCGCCGCGGTCGACCATCAGCTTGAGGATCATCGGCAGCGTGGCCACCTGCGTGACGACGCCGGTGCGGCCATCCTCGCGCATCAGCGAGCCGATATAACTGGACGTCCACAAATTGCCCTCGCGGTCCAGCACCATGCTGTTCCATTGCTGGGGTGGGTAACCGGGCACCGGCACGGCGCGCGTGGGCTGGCGCCCCTCCAGCATCGCCAGGCCGGAACGGGTGCCGATGCGCAGGCGGCCGTGGCCGTCGCGCAGGAAGGCGAACACCTTGTCGTCCGGCAGTCCCTGCGCCGAGCCCCAGTTTTCCCAGTTGTCATAGCCCAGCCAGCGCGCCAGGCCGTGGCCGCCCGTACCCAGCCACAGCCCCTGGTCGCGGTCGACCAGCATGGCCGGCACGCCGCCACCCATCTTCAGGCCGTTGGGCGGCCCGAAAAATTCCCAGCGCCCCGCGCCCCAGCGCGCCACGCCATGGTCGACGTTGAGGAGCATGCGTTGATCGGCGTCCTCCACCAGCGTGGTCGACACCGTGGCCTTGCGCATCACATCGCCGGGCGGCGTGCGGTCGACGAAGCGCGCCGTGCCCGCCTCCAGCACGATGACGTGGCGCTTGCCGCGCGCCCACAGCGCGCCGTCGGCCGCGCGCCGCAGATTGACCCAATCGTCCTCCGGCACGCCGTCGGCTGCGCCCCACACGATCACGCCGTCCGCCCCCGCGCTTGATTTGGTCGCGCACAGCGACCGTCCGCAGCCGATCCACAACCGCTCTCCGGCGTCCGCCATGACGCTGGTGACCACCTTGAGCGCGGGCTGGCGCAAGATCTGTTCGTCGGTGAAGTAGTCGCGCACGGTGACCTTGCCGCCCGTCTCGGACAGCTGCAGCAAGCGCTGGTAGCTCACCGCCAGCACGCTGCCGCCCGGCCCGTCGGCCAGCGGCTGGCCCGTCGCGATCCAGAAGTCCCGCCCTTCGCTTTTGACCGGGACCAGCCGGTCGCCGACGCGCAGGTACAGGGTTTCGGCGGCGCCGACCCACAGGCGCTGCCGGCGGTCGGCCAGCAGGGCGCTGATCTGCGTGCTGGCCAGTCCCTCGGCCCGGCCGAAGCGCTGGAATTCGGCGCCGTTGTAACGATACAGGCCGTTTTCCGTCCCCACCCACACATAGCCGGTATGGTCCTGGACGAGCGTGTTGATCTGCAGATTGCCCAAGCCATCCTGCTGGGTCAAATAGCGCAGCGGCAGTTGCTGGCCGCGCGCGGCGCCGGACCATGTAAAGACGAACAGCGCCGCGAACGCCAGCGCCAGTTGAGGTTTAAATGGCATGCGGTATGTCGCGTTGACGAGATCATTGCAGTATAGCAACGATCCGGCGCCATAAGCGGTCCGGGCGACACGGGCGTCCCAATTCCGCCACAGCGCGGCCAACACGACCGCCGGAGTTGACAGCGCCCACCTTCGCGGACAAACTTCATCGATGCATCCATCCCCGCTTCCCCTCCGCTCCCGGTTCAACACCATACGCAACCGGGGTTGGTTGGCATGGGCGCTGCTGTGTGCGCCATTGCCGCCGGCCGCCGCCGGCGCCCCCGCCGAACACCTGGTGATCGACTACGTGGTGTCCAACACCCCGCAGCGCACCACCTGGGTCGGCATCATCGATGAATTCGCCGCCGCCAATCCGGACATCCGGATCATCCACCAGGGCTATCCGCAGGAGGAATACAAACGCGGCTTCACGGCCCGCCTGCGCTCCGGGCGCGCCGACCTGGCGTTCTGGTACGCGGGGGAGCGTCTGGGCGACGCCGCCAGGAACAAGCTGCTGGCCCCGCTCGACGCCGAGCTGGTGGCGCTGCTGAAAAAAAAGAAGTTTTCACCGGCCACCCTCGACGGCACGCGCATCGACGGCGCCGTCTACGGCTTTCCGCTGTACTACTACGTCTGGGGCTTCGTCTACCGCAAGTCGCTGTTCGAGCGTTTGCAAATTCGCCCGCCGACTACCTGGGCCGAGTTCCTGCAAACCTGCGAACGGCTGAAGGCGGCGGACGTGACGCCGCTGGCGGTGGGCGCCAAGAGCGGCTGGCCGGCGGCCGGCTGGTTCGACTATCTGAACCTGCGCATCAACGGCATCGACTTCCACCGCAAGCTGGTGCGCGGCGACGTGCGCTTCGACAGTCCGCAGGTGCGGCAAGTGTTCGATGTCTGGGGCGACCTGCTGCGCAAGGGTTACTTCCTCGACGCGACGATGGAGCAGGAGCCGGAGCGCGTCATGCCCTACGTCTACCGCGACCGGGTCGGCATGATGCTGGCGGGCAGCTTCGTCGCCTCCCGCTTTCCCGCCGCGATCGCGGCCGACATGGGCTTCTTCGGTTTCCCGAACTATGCGCCGCACATGCCCACCTACGAGGAGGCGCCGATCGATGTGCTGGTGCTGCCGGCGCGGGGCCTGAATCCGCGCGCGCGCAACCGCTTCCTCACCTTCCTGGCCGAGACCGGCGCCATGCGCAAGATCGCCGAGGCCGACCAGACCCTGTCGGCGCAGGTGGACCCCGATCCGCGCCCGATCTGGCTGGGCGACGCCCCGAGCCGGGTCTGGGGCGCCGCCGCCGGGTTAACCTACTTCTTCGACCGCGACGCCAAGGCCGAACTGGTCGGCCCCACCTACGAGGGCCTGCGCCGCTTCCTGAAGGCGCCGCACGACACCGACACGGTGGTGCGCTACATCGACGAGGCGATCGCGAAAGCACGGGCGTCTCAAAAGCGCCCTTGAACCGCGCCGGCCCCGGTGGCCGCCGCTGTCGAAATTCGGAGATTTTTATAACGAATTCGGCAATCCCGCCCTTTTCGGACCCGTCCCCGGCGACGCGTGATAGATTCGTTTTTTTCCAAAAAAGGAGACGAAACGATATGAAAAACCTGTTCACCAAAACCGCCTTGCTCGGCGCCCTGTTCGCGCTGGGCTGCGCGGCGTCCGCCGCCGAAGCCGGTCCGTGGAAATCGCTTTTCAACGGCAAGGATCTAAGCGGCTGGAGCACCTACGTCAGCATGCAGCCGACCACCGAAGGCATGAAGACGCCGACCTCGGTGCGCGGGGTGGACAACGACCAGCGCCGGGTCTTTTCGGTGGTCGACGGCATGCTACGCGTCTCGGGCGAGGAATGGGGCAGCGTCTCGACGTTGGACGAATACGAAAACTTCCACCTGAAGTTCGAATTCAAATGGGGCGTCAAGAAGTGGCCGCCGCGCGAGAACGTGATGCGCGACAGCGGCCTGCTGTACTACGCCGTCGGCAAGGAAGGCGCGCAGGACGGCCACTGGATGCGCAGCCACGAGTTCCAGCTGCAGGAAGGCGATTGCGCCGACTACCACAGCCTCGACGGCGTGGCGGTCGACGCGCACGTCGGCGACGCCAACCAGGGCGACTGGAAATTCTACCGCTACGAGCCGTCCCTGCCGCTGCGCACCGACATCAAGGCGCGCATCCTGAAAAAGGGCAATTTCGAAAAGCCGAGCGGCGAATGGAACACGATGGAAGTGATCGCCGACGGCAAGACGCTGGTCCACATCGTCAACGGCCACGAGGTGCTGCGCATGACCAACTCGCGTCAACTGGTGGACGGTAAAATGATCCCCCTGACACGCGGCAAGTTCTCGATCCAGTCCGAGGGGGCCGAGGCATTTTTCAAGAACATCGTCGTGCGTAAATTAACGGGGCCGGCAGCCGACGGCAAGACCGCGTTGTCCGCAAAGTAGCCATCCATCGGCCTGGGGCGTTATTTTGGCCGGTGCTGTCCACGCCGACGATGCCGCGCTGGAAGGCGGCGCCAGGCTGTCGGCCCGCACGATCACGGCGGCATCATGCGGCAAGCGGCAATCGCTTGTTGACATACCCCGGCTACACGGACAAACTTTACCGATGCATGCCGCCGCGATCACCCCACGTTGCAGAGCAAACACGCGAGTTTCAAGCCGACTGGCGGGCGGCCTGCTGTGCGCCGCGCTCGGCCTGTCGGCCGTTGGCGCCGCCGCCGAACCGCTGGTGATCGACTACATCGTGTCGAACACTCCGCAACGCACCACATGGATCGGCATCATCGATCAGTTCACCGCCGCCAATCCCGACATCCAGGTCACACATAACGGCTACCCGCAGGAACAATACAAACGGGACTTCACCGCCCGCCTGCGCAGCGGACAAGCCGACCTGGCGTTCTGGTACGCGGGCGAGCGTTTGCGCGACGCCGCCAGGAACAAGCTGCTGTCGCCGCTCGATGCCGACATGGTCGCGCAGCTGAAGAAAAAGCGCTTCGCCCCCGCCACCATCGAAGGCACGCGCGTCGATGGCGAGGTCTATGGCTTTCCGCTGTATTACTATGTCTGGGGCTTCGTCTACCGCAAATCCCTGTTCGACCAGCTCGGCCTGCGCCCGCCCACCACCTGGAGCGAGTTCCTGTATGTGTGCGAACGCTTGAAATCGGCGGGCGTGACGCCGCTGGCGGTCGGCGCCAAGAGCGGCTGGCCGGCGGCCGGCTGGTTCGATTATCTGAACCTGCGCATCAACGGCATCGACTTCCACCGCAAACTGCTGCGCGGAGACGCCCGCTTCACCGATGCGCGGGCGCGGCGCGTGTTCGATGTCTGGGGCGATCTGCTACGCAAGGGGTATTTTCTGGAGGCGACGATGGACCAGGAGCCGGACCGCGTCATGCCCTATCTGTACCGCAACCATGTGGGCATGGCGTTGATGGCAAGTTCAGCCGCCTCCCGGTTTCCCGCCGCGATAGCCGCCGACATGGGCTTCTTCGGCTTTCCACGCTATTCACCGGATATGCCCAACTATGAGGAAGCGCCGCTCGATGTGCTGGTGATGCCGGCGGCGGCGCGCAATCCCCGGGCCCGCAAGCGCTTCCTCACCTTCCTGGCGGAGAGCGGCTCGCTGCGCCAGGTCGCCGAGGCCGATCAAACCTTGTCGGCGCAGGCGGACGCCACCACGCGCGCCACCCTGTTGGGCCCAGCCACCAGCGCCATCTGGACCGGCGCCGCCGGACTGACCTATTTTTTCGACCGCGACGCCACGGCGGAACTGGTCGCGCCGGCGTACGAGGGCATGCGCCGCTTCCTGAAACCACCCCATGACACGGAACAGGCGGTCCGCTACATCGAGCAACAGCGCCAAGAGGCGCGGCGGAAAGCCCCGGTAAAAAAAGGGCCTTAGCCGCCGCCCGCGACGCCTGCCGCACCCACCAGATCCCCGGTTTACAAATATGACGATCGTCATGCTATTATGGTCATCATCAAAACCTCGGAGGCCATCGCCATGAGCAAAGATATCGTCATCTGTTCCCCCGTCCGCAGCCCGATCGGCGGCTTCGGCGGCTCTTTGAAAGACACGCCGACGCACGCGCTCGGCGCCCATGTCATCGCCGCCACGCTGCGCCGCTCGGGACTGGACCCCGCGCTGGTCGACTCGGTGGTGATCGGCAATGTCGTCCAGGCCGGCAACGGCATGAATATCGCGCGCCAGGCGGCCATCCACGGCGGCCTGCCGGTGGCCGCGCCGGCGTTGACGGTCAACCGCGTGTGCGGTTCGGGCGCGCAGGCGGTCGCCACCGCCTATGCCGAGGTCGCGGCGGGACTGTCGCGGATGGTGGTCGCCGGCGGCGTCGAAAACATGGACCGCGCGCCCTACCTGCTGCCCGGCATGCGCTTCGGCGCGCGCATGGGCAACGCCGAGGCGGTCGACGCGCTGCTGTTCGACGGCCTGCACGACGCCTTCTCGACCCGCCACTCCGGCTGGCATACCGAAGACCTGGTGCAAAAATATGGGCTCACGCGCGAGGCGCAGGACGCGTTCGCGGCGCAAAGCCAGCAGCGCTTCGCCGCCGCCCAGGCGGCCGGATGGTTCAACGACGAGATCGAGCCGCTGGTCCTGCAGGGCAAGAAGGGGCCGACCACCTTCGGCGCCGACGAGTCCAACCGCCCCGAGACGACGGTGGAGACACTGGCGCGGCTCAAGCCCGTGTTCCGTCCCGACGGCACCATCACCGCCGGCAGCGCGCCCGGCGTCAACGCCGGCGCGGCGGCGATGATCGTGTGCGACGGCGAGGCGGCGCGCGGCGCCGGGCTCACGCCGATGCTGGTCATCCGGGGCGTGGGCGTGGCCGGCGTCGAGCCGGACTACTTCGGACTCGGGCCCCTGCCGGCGATCCGCCAGGCGCTCGACCGCGCCGGCTGGAGCGTGGGCGAGGTCGACCGCTTCGAGGTGAACGAGGCCTTCGCCGCCATCGCCATCGTCGTGCGGGACGAGCTGGGCATCGAGCCGTCGCGGTTCAACGTCGACGGCGGCGCGATCGCCCACGGCCACCCCATCGGCGCCACCGGCGCCATCCTCGTCACCCGGGTCGCCCACGCGCTGCGGCGCACGGGCGGGCGCAAGGCCGTGGTATCGCTGTGCATCGGCGGCGGCCAGGGCATCGCCCTGTGCCTGGAACGCGCCTGAACCCTGGCCAACCTGCCGGCGCAGACCCGGCATCGCGGCGTGGTGGCGGCCTGCGGCTTGGCCCGGGGCGCCGCCCTTCCCGCCTCGTTGCTACCCTTCATCCTGCAACGTGACTTGTGGCATGTACCTGCCACAGTTGGTAACAATTGGCGCTAGCGGCGTGCCTCGGAGTGCGCCATAATTCATAAATAGTATGATTATTGAGGCCGGTCAAGGAGATGACAATGGGAACCGTGCGCAGGACAATTACGCTGACGGATACGCAAGATGAATGGATAAAAACGCAAATTGAAGCCGGACACTTCAACAGCGACAGCGAGTACATTAGCGATCTGATTCAACGTGAACAGGAGCGCAATGCGGAAACTGAGGCCATTCGCGCTGCACTGATTGAAGGGGAGGCCAGTGGAGAGCCGGCATCCTTCGATGTTGCCGCATTCAAACAGCGAATGCTGACCCCACGTGGCTGAATATCGCCTTACGCCTGCGGCGGAGCGTGATCTTGAGGAAATCTGGACGTACACCTTGCAGCAATGGGGCGTTGCGCAGGCCAATCGTTATATCGACATGTTGACGGCGACCTTTGCCGAACTGGCTAAGTCGCCCAAAACCGCGCTGGCATGCGATCACATACGGCCGGGGTATCGACGCCGAAGTGTTCATCGGCACGTAGTCTATTTTCGCATCACGCCCTACGGCATCGCAATCGTCCGGGTCTTACACGAGCGCATGAATCCACCGCGCCGCCTGTGACTGCAAGAATCCCAACTTCTCGCTCAATGTGAGCGCAGGGACCGCCCGCGCCCGACATACAAGAATGCCAGCGACATCGCAACTTCCAGCCCGACCGGAACCAAAATCTTCGGCGTGACATGGCCCGCCGCGAGCTCGAGCCCCCCCAGCAGGGACGACCGCCGCTTTACCGTCGCAATTTTATGACGGTCTTCATATGCCAATTTTAAAGAATGTGCACAGCCGGACTTTTAGGGCACGCCGGTCAGCTTCGCGACGTAGCCGGCGTGGTCCGGCATCGCGTCGACGGTGCGCACGATGGTCTCCCGCACCCGCTCGAAATGCGTGCGCAGCGCCTGCGGGTCCATCAGGTCGATGAGCGGATCGTAGGTCCGGGGCGAGACACCCAACCCGGCCAATATCGAGATGTGCGACGCCACCGAAAATCCCTGCGGATCGTAGACGACCACGCGCCCCGTCTCGCGGAACAGCTCGATCTGGTGGCGCAAGGTATCGGGTATCGGCATGGCGGCGCAGTAGCGCCAGAACCCGGTGTCGTCGCGCCGCGTGATTTTGTAGTGCATGATGATGAAGTCGCGCACGAACTCGTAGCGCCGCGACACCAGGCGGTTGAACTCGTCGGCCAGCGCTGGCCGGAAATCGCGGTCGGGGAAATGCTGCAACAGCCAGCCGACCGAATTCTCGATGATGTTGATGCTGGTCGATTCGAGCGGTTCCAGAAAGCCGCTCGACAGGCCGATGGCCACGCAGTTCTTGATCCAGGACTTGCGGCGCCGGCCCGTGGTGAAGCGCAGCTGGCGCGGGTCGTCGAGCGCGCGGCCGTCCAGGCCCGCGAGCAGCACGCGCGACGCCTCCCCGTCCGACGTGAAGGCGTCGCAATACACATGGCCGTTGCCGGTGCGGTGTTGCAGCGGAATGCGCCAGGTCCAGCCGGCGCCACGCGCGGTGGACAAGGTGTAGGGCGTGAGCGGATCGACCCGCTCGCACGGCACGGCCTGCGCGCTGTTACACGGCAGCATGGCGCTCCAGTCGTCGTAGCCGGCCCGGTACACGCCCTCGATCAACAGACCCCGGAAGCCGGAGCAATCGATGAACAGGTCGCCCTCGATCAGGCCGCCATCGCGCAGCTTGACGGCGGTGATGAAACCGGTCCCGGGATGCTGCTCGACGCCGGTGATCATGCCCTCCACGCGCGCCACGCCACGCCGCATCGCGTAGTCGCGCAGATAGGCCGCATACAGGCCGGCGTCGAAGTGATAGGCGTACTGGAAGGCGTTGGTCACCGACGGCTGGTCGCCGCACGGATGCGTGAAACGGTTGGCGCGCGCCATCGCCGTCGCCACCGACCACTGCTCGTACGACGGCGTGTCCTTGAACGCGCGCGCCAGCCGCAGCCAGTACATATACGGCGAGCGGTTCTCGATGGCGGGACCGAAATCGCCGAAGCCGTGGAAGAAGCGGTTGCCCACATGGCCCCAGTCCTTGAACTCGATGCCGAGCTTGAAGGTGGCCCGGGTCTTCCTGACGAAATCGGCGCCGTCGATGCCGAGCGCCCGGTTGAAATAGGCGATCGTGGGCAGGGTCGCCTCCCCCACCCCGACCGTGCCGATGTCCGGCGACTCCACCAGCACGATGGAGCAGGCCTTGCCCAGCCTGAGCGCCAGCGGCGCGGCCGTCATCCAGCCTGCCGTGCCACCGCCAACGATGACGATCTTGCGGATGGCCTTGCCGCCGTCGGCGTCCATCGGATTCTCCCTGAACGAAGGTTAGAAGGAATACCGCGCCTGCACCGTGTAGCGGCGTCCGGCGTAGAAGGCCGAGCGCTCCTTCATGCCTATCCCCTGCTGCATGTACTGCTTGTATAAGGCGTCCGTCAGGTTTTGCCCTTCGATGGCCACGCTCAGGTTGTCGGTGACCTTGTAGTGGAGGCCCAGGTCCAGCTGGCCGTAGGAGCCGCCCCAGGTCGGCAACGCGTAGTTTACCGAATAGCCCTGGCCGAAGTTCGGGCTGTCCGGGTTGCGGTCGATGCCGTCGCCGTTGGCCGTGCCGTAGGCGTTGGCCGCCTGCAGATACTTCGAGCGCCAGCTGTAGGCCAGGCGCGCCGACACCGGGCCCCTGTCGTACAGCAGCGCCAGGTTGTAGGCGTTCTTCGACATGCCCGTCATCGGCAAGCCGCCCAGCAGGCGCCCGTCCGTGTCGCAGCCGTTCAGGTCGCGCGCGATATTACCCAGCGCCGTGTCCTTGGGCGTGCACCAGCCCTGGCTGGCGCCGCCGCCCAGCTTCATGCTGCTGTCGATGTAGGTGTAGTTGCCCGACACCCCGAATCCGGACAGCAGGCCCGGCAGCTTGTCGAAGTATTGCTGGTAACCGATCTCGATCCCGCTGGCGCGGCCCTTGGCGCCGTTCACCGGCGCGGTGACCATGAAGTCGTGCGGCTGGCCGGCGGTGTCCTGCAAGGTGTGGAACGAGGTCTTGCCGATGATGATGTCCTTGAGCCGCTTGTTGAACAGCGCCACCGTCAGCGAGCTGGTGCGGCCGAAGTAGTACTCGGCGGTCACGTCGAAATTGTTCGACAACGTGGGCTTGAGCAGCGGATTGCCCCTGGCGTTGCCGCTGTAGTCGATCGATTCGAGGATGGCGGTGTTGGTGGCGGCGTCCTGGCGCGTGCGCACGTTCTGGCTCAGCGTCGTGTAGGCCTGCATCTGGTAGAACTCGGGCCGCGTCATGCCCTGGGAAAAGGCCGTGCGGAACTGCAACTCGTTACCCACCTTCATGCGCAGGTTCAGGCTGGGCAAGGCGTTGGTGTAGCTGTTGTCGACCGAGATCTTATCGGACTGCGCCGGTATCCGCGGCACGCCGGGCAAGGTGCTGGTCGGCGGCGTGAACAGCGTGTAGCCTTGCGCCCGCATGTTGGTGCGCACCACGCGCAGGCCGACATTGCCGTCGACCGGGTAAGGCAGGTGGTCGAAGCCGAAGCGCAGCTGGGCGTAGGCCGCCTTGGTGCGCTCGTTCTGCTCGTTCAGCCCCTTGTCGTCGCCGAACGGCGCCGGCGTCCACGGCGCCAGGGAGCAAGGGTTCTTGCACACCATCTGCGTGTAGCTGTGCAGGGTGGCCAGGCTGGACGGCGGCGTGCCCTCGGTCAGCCCGAAGTTCGGCACGATCACCTGCGGCGGCATCGGCACCTTGCCGTTGAAGAAATTGGAGAACGTGTGCGTGTTGGTGCCGCCGGCGAAGCGCGGGTCGCTCAGGTAGGCGAAGCTGCTCAGCGGTTGCCACGAATCGCCGACCGCCCACGGCTGGCTGATCTGCGACCACTCGGTGTCGTGCGTCGAACGGGTCTCCGCGTCGCGCTCGGTGAAGCGCACGCCGAAGCGCAGGTCGTTGAGCACCGGGTTGTCGAACGTGTACTTGGCGTCCAGGCGCGCCGCGCTCTGGGTGGCCACGGACTGGTCGCGGTGCTCCTGGGCGAAGCCCCAGTAGTAGCGGGACGGGTCGGTCAGCTCGGCGCGGTCCCGGGCGTCAAACGACAACAACGGTGGCGACTCGCGCAGGTCCACCGTCGCCTTGGACATGTAGCCGCCCAGGCCGATGGTGTTGTCGTAGCCGTCACTGGTGGCGCGGATATGCTGCAGGTCGGCGCGGAACTGCCACTGGTCGCTGGGGCGCCAGGCCAGGTTCCACGACAGGTCGCGCGTGGCCGACTCGCGGCCGGTGCCGCGCGAAACGGTGCCCATGCCGATGCCCGGTTCGGTCGGCGCGCGCAGGGTGCCGGTCAGCAGCGCGCCCTGGTCGTCGAAGGTGGCGTCCGGATCGAGCGTCAAGGTGCGCGGATTCGACGACTGGAACAACGCCGCCTCGGTCGTGCGGACCTTGTATTTCGAGCGGAAGAACGTCAGCGTCGAGGACAGGCTGTCCTTCTTCCATTGCAGCGCGCCGTACAGGCCTTCGCGTTCGCGCTCGAAGTTGTTCGAGGTCCACGAGCCACCCGGCGAGACCCAGCGCAGCTTGCCGCTGGTGTCGCCGCTGACGGCGTCGGTGCGCGGGATATACGGCGAGATCTGCATGCCATCGCTGCGCGTGTCGATGCGCGAGCGGGCGACGTCGATCAGCGCGCCGAACTGGCCCAGGCCGGTGTCCCAGCGGTCCGAGATCAGGCCCGAGAACGACGGCGCGGTCTTGCCGCGCAGTTCGGAGCGCGTGGCCTCGACCGACAATGCGCCCTTGCGCCCCTTGAAGTCGAACGGCAGCGCCGTGCGCAGGTTGACCAGGCCGCCGATGCCGCCTTCGATCTGCTCGGCCGACGGGTTCTTGTACACGTCGACGCCAGCCATCAGCTCGGGCGGCACGTCCTCGAAGCTCAGCGAGCGGCCGCCGTTGGCGGAGAAGGAATCGCGCCCGTTCAGTTCCGAGCGCACATAGCTCAGGCCGCGGATCGACACGCCGGTGCCCTCGGCGGCGAAATGGGCGATGCCGTCGCCGACGCCCTGCTGCGGGCTGGCGCGGTTCATGGTGCGGTCAATCGTGACGCCGGTGATACGCTGCAGCACCTCGGTCACCGACTTGTCGGGCAGCTTGCCGATGTCGTCGGCCACCACCGAATCGACGATCTCGTCGGCATTCTGTTTGATCTTCTGCGCCGATTCCAGCGCCGCGCGCTGGCCGACGACGACCACCACGCTGTCCTGGTTGCCGCTGTCGGCGCCGGGTTTGTCCTGCGCCAGCACGGCGCCGCTTGCCATCAACGCGATATGGGCCGCGGCCGTCGCGATGGCCGTTTTTCTAAAGTTTTTCAATTTTCCAGTCCCCGTTATTATTGTCGGATCGCCCGCCGCACTTGATCATCCGTGATGGCGATGATTCATTGTGCGATCCGACAAAAGGGGCGGCAATTACAAAATTGCTCAATACGGAGAACAAAAATTCCGAGAAAAAAATGCGCTAGCTGATCTTCAGCGCGCTGGCGTAGGCCAGCGCCGGGCGGTCCTCCGGCAACGTCACCTGCAGGCCGTCGGCGGTCTGGCGGAACGCCAGCGCGCCACCGCCGCCGAGCAGTTCGACGCGCTTGACCGGCCGCGCCAGGTGCGTGCCGCCGCTGCCCATGGACTTGATCGCCAGCTGACTCGTCTCCGGCCAGCCCATCAGGAAAGCGTAGACGGTGTCGCCCTTGGCGGTGAAGCGGATGTCGGCCGCCGAGAACGGCTTGCCCTTGCCCTCGTTGAAGCCCGCCCCCGACATCGGCGCGCCGGCGTCCGACGCCACCGGCCCCTCGCCGAACAGCGCCCACGGCCGGGTGTCGTAGATGCCCTCGCCGTTGACGGCGATCCAGCGGCCGATCTCCTCGACGATGGCGCGCTCCTGGTCGTCGATGGTGCCGTTGCCGCGCACCGGTACGCTCAGCAGCAGGTTGCCGTTCTTGCTGACCACGTCGATCAGCGTGTGCACCACCGTTTGCGCGCTCTTGTAGCCCTTGTTGTCGTACACGCGCCGGTCGTAATGCCAGTTGCCGATGCAGGTGCAGGTTTGCCACGGCAACTCTTCGATCTTGTTGCTTTGGCCGCGCTCGATGTCGAGCACCATGCTGCGGCGCTGCTGGGCGTTGAGGATCTTGCCGTTGACGACCGCCTCCAATTTGCCCTTGCGCGCGATGCTGCGGTTGTACATGTGGGCGGCCAGGCGCAGGCCGGCGTCGCTGAACGGCCACAATGGCAGCACGGTGTCGTCGTAGTACACCAGGTCCGGGTCGTAGTTGTCGATCAGCTCGCGCGTGCGGTTGAAGAACTTGTCGTTGTAGGCCTGGTCCGGAATCGACGCGCCGCCGCCCCAGTGCCACTGCTCGTGCTGCACGCCGCCGTCGCCGCCGGACTTGCTCAGCGCGTGGTTCTGCGCGTACAGCGCCTGCGGGTCCAGTCCTTCCCACCACTTGCCCTTGCCGTCGGCGCGGGTCAGCTTGCCGTCGTAGGGGACGCCGGCGTACTGGCCATGCTTGTCGGCGCCCTGCGCCGTCTCGTACCAGGTCCACGCGTGCGCCGCGTGCACGCTGACGCCGAAGCGCAGGCCGTTGGCGCGCGCGGCCTTGCTCCAGCCGGCGATCAGGTCCTTGCGCGGACCCATGCTGGTGGAATTCCACTGCGGCTGGTAGCTGCTCTTGTACAGGTCGAAATTGTCGTGGTGGTTGGCCAGCGCCACGAAGTACTTCGCGCCGGCCCGCTTGTAGAAGGCCACCAGTTCGTCCGGATTCCATTGCTCGGCCTTCCACCGATGGATGATGTCCTTGAAGCCGAACCTGGACGGGTGGCCGTACTTGCGCACGTGGTAGCGGTAGGGATCGCTGCCCTCCTCGTACATGATGCGGCCGTACCAGTCGCCGAACTCCGGTTCGCACTGCGGGCCCCAATGGGCCCAGATGCCGAACTTGGCGTTGCGGAACCAGTCCGGGGTCTGGTACTTCTCCAGCGAATTCCAGTCCGGCGAAAACGGGCCGGCGGCGATGGCGCCCGGCGGCGTTTGCGCCAGCGCGTCGGCGGCGCGCGCCACGCCGGACAAGGCGACCGCCGGGATGGCCGCCCCCATGTGCTTCAACAAATCCCTACGCTTCATTGTGTCTCCTCCGGTTGTATTTTTATGGCATTGTCTTTATGCCCTCGCGGGCCGCGCCAGCACGGCGCGCAGGTAGTCGTCGTGGGCGGGCATGGCCGCCACGGCGGCGGCGATGTCCGCGCGCCGCTGCCGCAGGCCCAGCAACGCCGCCTCCGGCGCCACTTCGCGCAGCGCCGGGTCGGCGTGCTCGGGCCAGTGCCCCATGCCGGCGTGGATCGCCAGCCAGCTGGTGGCGTCGAAGCCCTCGTCGCCGTACTGGTGCAGCGCGCCGGTCTGGCGCCACGCATGGATCTTGAAGGCCAGGGTGTCGGGCAACGCCATCGCCGCCATCTCGCGCCACAGCGCGCTGTCGCGGCGCGCCGTCAGGCGGTAGTGCAGGATGATGAAGTCGCGCACGCGCTCGAACTGGCGTACCATGCCGGCGTTGTAGCCGGCCAGCGCCCGCGCGTCGGGCATGGTGCCCGGCAGCAGCGCTTCGATCAGGCGTCCCAGGCCGCTCTGGACCAGGAAAATACTGGTCGACTCCAGCGGTTCCAGGAAACCGGAGGACAAGCCCAGCGCCACCACGTTGTGGACCCAGAAACGCGCGCGGTGGCCGGTGGCGAAGCGCAGCAGGCGCGGTTCGGACAGCGCCGGGGCGTCCATCTGTCCCAGCAACTGCGACAGCGCCCGCTCCTCGTCGATGTGGCGGCTGGCGAAGACGTGGCCATGGCCGGTGCGGTTACTCAATGGAATGCGCCATGCCCAGCCCCCTTCCAGCGCCGTCGCCCGCGTGTACGGCGCCAGCCCGGTTCTACTGCGCTCGCTTGGGCAGGCCCAGGCCCGGTCGACCGGCAGCCAGTGGCTGAAATCGACGAAGGGCTCTTCCAGGGTGCGTCCCAGCAGCAGCGAGGCGAAGCCGGAACAGTCGACGAACAGGTCGCCCTCGACCACCCGGCCGTCCGCCAGCCGCAGTTGGCCGACGCCGCCGTCGGCGCGGCGGCCGACGTCGACGATGCGTCCCTCGGTGCGGCGCACGCCCTTGCGCAGCGCCATCGTGCGCAGGAAGCCGGCGTACAGCACGGCGTCGAAGTGGTAGGCGTAGTTAAAGAATTGTCCCTCTTCCGGCGGCACCTGGAAGCGCCCCTGGCTGGCCATCACGCTGGGCAGGCATTGCTCGCCCAGCGCGCCCAGGCCGGCGTCGCCCAGCCGCCGGTGCTGGCCCCACAGCGATTGCGGGCCGGCCAGCGCGCCGAAATCGCCGAAAGTATGGAAATAGCGTTCGCCCCGCACACGCCAGTCGCAAAACTCGATGCCCAGTTTGTAGGTGCCGTTGGTGGCGCGCAGGAACTCGGCCTCGTCGATGCCGAGGATCTTGTGGAAGGCGCGGATGGAGGGAAAGGTCGCCTCGCCGACGCCGATGATGCCGATCTCCTCCGACTCGACCAGCTCCACCGTGCTGCCCGGCAGCGCCGTGGCCAGCGCCGTGGCCGCCATCCAGCCGGCGGCGCCGCCGCCGACCACCACGATGCGCTTGTATGCGCTCTTGTATGCGCTTTTGTATGCCGCATCCATGCCCTACCCCCGCGATCAGTGATTGAAACAGTACATTGTGCAAGTAAGCGTAGCACGGGGCAATTACCAAAACCACTAACCGGGGCAACGATATCAATCAACGGGGTCGACACAACAGGCGGCCTCAGGCCGGCTCCATGCTCTCGCCCAGCACGCGGTCGCGGTAGGCGCGCGGCGTGCAGCCCAGCTCGCGCTTGAACACCAGGTGCATATACTGGGTGGACGTGAAGCCGCAGCCCAGCGCGACGTCGGCGATGCTGCGCTTTCCGCCCTCCAGCCCGGCCTTGGCCGCGTCGAGCTTGAAGCGCAGAATCATGTCGTGCACGCTGCAGCCCAGCTCCTCGCGGAAGTAGGCTTCCAGCGACGAGCGCGACACGCCCACGTGTTCGGCCACCTGCTGCGTCTTGATGCCCTGGCAACCGTATTGGCGGATGAAATGGCAGGCGCGCATCACCTGCGGATGCCTGATCCGTTGATGCTCGCTGGAGGCCAGGATGTTGATGCCGGCCGGCGGCACCTGGATGCGGGTGTCCGCCAGGCGCACGCCGTGCAGCATCCGGTCCAGCAGGTGGGCGGCCGTGCGGCCCATTTCCTGCGCGCCCTGGATCACCGAACTGAGCGGTATCCGGGTCAGCATGCGCACCATCGGATCGTTGTCGATGCCGATCAGCGCCACCTGCTCGGGCACCTCGATGCCGGCGATGATGCAGGCTTGCAACAGCTGGCGCGCACGCGCGTCGGTGACGGCGATGATGCCGACCGGCTTGGGCAGGCTGCGCAGCCAGTCGATCTGCAAGCGCATCGATTCCTCCCAGGACGAGGCGCACGTGCCGCTGCCATGGAAGATCTCGCCTTCCATCCGGTCCTGGCGCATCAGGCCGAGAAAAGCGTTTTCGCGCTCCTGCGCCCAGCGGTTCTCGCCGGTCTTGGGCAGGCTGAACATGGCGAAGCGGGTCAGGCCGACGTCGATCAGGTGGTCGCGCGCCATTTTAATGAGCTTGTAGTTGTCGGTGGCCACGTAGGGCACGCCGACGGGATAGTCGGCCGGGTCGGCGTAGGAGCCGCCCACGCCGACGACGGGCACGCTGCAGCGCGACAAGGCGTCGGCCACGGCGGGATCGTCGAAATCGGCGATGATGCCGTCGCCCTGCCAGCGTTCTATGCCGGACAGGCGCAGGCGGAAATCCTCCTCCAGGAACAGGTCCCAGGCCGCCCGCGTGCCGCCCAGGTAGGCGGCGATACCGGCGGTCACTTCACGATCGAAACTTTTATTCGCATTAAACAGCAGGGCAATCCGACGCACTTTCGTAGGCATGGTCCAGGTCTCCGGTTTATAGATTTTATCCGGGCGCTTTATGGCAGCGCCTCGGTCAATCAATCCTCCGCCACCCCGGCCCAAAGCCGTCCGGCGAAGTCAGGCCAAGCATATCGCCGGCCCCGGCGCGCTGTTAACGACCGTAAAAGAATTACTAATACGGTGCAAAAAGTACGAGAAGTTCTGCAGGAAGTGCTAGAACGGCCGGTCTATCGACGCCTTGAATCCCGTCTGCTGGTCGTAAAAAAGGGGGCGGCCGAAGCCGCCCCTGAAAGTGCCTTTGGAGAGGCAGACAAACACAAACCCGTTACGTAAACCTTGCGGCGAACTCGTAACGTATTCTGGAAGCGGCGCCGATGTGCCGCAATTGCAAAATTCGTCAATGAGGAATATGAAATTGCGCAGCGCCGCACAAATCATTGCCCCCGCCGGTGATTTTTGTAATTGCGCGGAGGGGCCGCGTGCGGCCACAATAGGCGCGCGCTATGTGACGCCATAAAAACAAACCAGGAAGACATCGAATGCTGAAACGCACCCTCCTCTCGTATGCGCTGTCGTGCGCGCTCGCGGCCGCACTGCACGCGCCGGCCGCCGCGCAAAACACGCCCGCCACGCCAGCCACGCCGCCGGAATTCCCCACCGTGCTGTACGGGGCAGCCTACTACCACGAGTACATGCCCTCCGAGCGGCTGGAAAAAGACGTGGAGATGATGAAGGCCGCCGGTTTCAACGTGGTGCGCCTGGGCGAATCGACCTGGAGCCTGTGGGAGCCGGAGGACGGCCGCTTCGAATACGCGTGGATGGACCGCGTCGTCGACGCCATGGGCAAGGCCGGGATCAAGGTCGTCATGGGCACGCCGACCTACTCGATTCCCGCCTGGATGGCCAAGCAAAACCCGGAAATCCTGGCCCGCAAGCTCAACGGCACCCAAAACACCTACGGCATGCGCCAGAACATGAACACCGACTCGGCGGCCTACCGCTTCTACGCCGAGCGCCTGATCCGCAAGATCGCCACCCGCTACAAGGACAACCCGAACGTCATCGGCTGGCAGGTCGACAACGAGACCGGCACCTACGGCGCCGCCAACGACGACGTCTTCATCCGCTTCCAGCACTATCTCGAGAAGAAATTCGGCACGCCGGAAGCGCTCAGCAAGGCCTGGTTCCTGAACTACTGGGGCCAGAACCTGCACAGCTGGGTGGACCTGCCGCGCCCGGACGGCGCCCAGAGCACCGGCTACAAGCTCGAATGGTCGCGCTGGGGCCAGATGCGCGTGACCGACTTCCTGCAATGGCAGACCGCGCTGATCCGCGAATGCGCCTCGCCGCGCCAGTTCGTCACCCACGATTTCGCCGGCTCCATGCACGGCGACGTCAACGAAGTGGCGGTGTCGCGCAAGCTCGACATGCCGGCCGTGAACGTCTACCACTGGGGCCCGCGCGAGTACTACAACGGCGCCGCGCAGACCCTGGACGCCGACTTCACGCGCTCGCTCAAACGCGGCAATTTCCTGGTGACGGAGACCAATGCGCAGTCGACCGACTGGAGCTCGTCGTTCCAGTATCCGCCGTATGACGGCCAGTTCCGCCAGGACGTCTATACCCACCTGTCCAACGGCGCCAATATGGTCGAGTACTGGCACTGGGCGTCGATCCACGCCAACCAGGAAACCTATTGGAAAGGCGTGCTGTCCCACGACCTCGAGCCGAACCGCGCCTACGCCGAAATGAGCCGCACCGGGCAGGAGCTGAAGAAGATCGGCCCGCGCCTGGTCAACATGAAGATCAAGAACGACGTCGCCATCCTGTGGAGCCGCGATTCGCTCAACGCCCTCAACGACATGCCCTTCGCCAAGGAATCGCAATGGGGCGGCGGCGGCACCAAGGCCGACTACGGCTCGCTGGTGCGCCAGCTCCACCGCCAGCTGTACGACATGAATGTCGGCACCGATTTCGTGTTCGACGAGACACAGGACTTTTCGTCCTACAAGATGCTGGTGGTGCCGTCGCTGTACGTGGCCGACGACGCGCTGCTCAAGCGCATCTCGGATTACATCCGCAAGGGCGGCCACGTCGTGATGACCTTCAAGAGCGGCTTCGTCAACGAGAACGCCGCCGTGCGCTGGACCATGGCGCCGGGGCCGCTGCGCGAGGCGCTCGGCTTCCACTACCAGGAATTCTCCAACCTGGCGCAGCCGTTGGCCTTGAAGGGCGATCCCTTCCAGGCGGGCGCCGACAACCAGGTCAAGCACTGGGCCGAGTTCCTGCAACTGGACACGGCCAAGGCGCTGGCCTGGTACGACCACGCCTTCTTCGGCCGCTGGCCAGCCATCACGTCCAACCAGTTCGGCGCCGGCAAGGTGGTGTACCAGGGCACCTATCTGTCGGACAAGCTGCAAAAGGCGGTGCTGCAGTCGTCGCTGCGCGAGCTGGGCATGGTGGGGCCGGACCAGCAGTTGCCGCCGGGCGTGCAGACGCGCACCGGCACCAACGGCTTCAAGCGCGCGGTCCACTACTACTTCAACTACACCGGCGCCGAGGTGGGCTTCAACTATCCGCGCAAGGCCGGCACCGAGCTGCTCGCGGGCCGGCGCGTGGCCGCCGCCGAAAAGCTGACCCTGGGACCGTGGGAAGTGGCCATCGTCGAAGAAGACGGCAAGTGATCACGGGCCGGCCGTCTCCTCGGGGCGGCCGGCCTCCGTTGCTTCGGTTGACGCCTTGTCTTGTTGGGCGGACATGGCGCGGAAGGCTTTCGGCGTGCAGCCGTATTCCTCCTTGAACAGGCGGTTGAAGTAGGACACGTTGCCGTAGCCGACCGAGTAGGCGATTTCCGCCACCGCCGCGCTGTTTTGCTCGGCCAGCAACCTGGCCGCCTCCGTCAGGCGCAGCTTGTTCAGGTAGCTGGTGAAGGTCATGCCCAGTTCGGCCTTGAGCACCTCGTTGACCTTGTTGCGGTTGGCGCCGGTTCCGGCCACCACGCCGTCAAGGTCCAGACACTGGTCGGTGTAGTTGGTCGCGATGAAGCGCAGTACCGATGCCTTTTCCTTGTCCTTGAAGGGCTCCAAGGTCAGTTGGCGGTAGGCGACCAGCGGCAGGTCCTTGTGGATTTGGGTATCCCGGTTGGCGATCAGGGCGCGCGCCTGCCCGCGGAAAAACCACAGGGCGAATCCCAGCCAGCTGGCCAGCACGAGCGCCGCCAGCGCGGCCGGATAGCGGTAATCGCGGCCGCGCAAGGTCAGCTCGCTCACCTCAAAATAGGAGTCGATGTCGCGGCGGCTGTAGGGGGCGGTTCCGAAGACGATTTTCGACACCCGGTCCAGCGTATAGCCCTGCTCCGAGAAGTCGAGTTTCATCTTGGTGAACCACCATTCCGGCATCGTGAAGCGGGTCATGTCCAGCGACACCGGCACGCCCTGCTCGTTGCAGGAGAAGTAGGTGCCGGGCGAGCGGTAGGTCTCGGGCTTGCCAAGCGTGGAAATCTTCGGGTCGAAAGTGGAAATGACCAACGACATCGTATTGGCCGGCGAGCATTTGGCCAGGAAGCTGATCGTGGTGTACTTCGACCAGTCGAGATGGGCCTGCTTGCCGCGCTGGTCGTCCAGCACCAGTTCGGCCGAAGCATAGGGGTATGGCGCCTTGTCGGTCAGCTTGAAGTCGAAGCGCATGCGCTCGCGCGACGGCGCGGGCATGCGCACGGACGAGGTTCCGGCCGTCGCCTGGTCCGAATAGGTGCGGTAATGCCAGCGGGCGTCGTCCCGCTGCGCCGGCAATAGCGAAAACGTCGGATAGCTCCGATACATGAACAAGCCCGCCAGCAGCGCGTCGGCGGCCACCAGGAGCAGGAGCGCGATCAGCGCCCTCTTATAAAAATCTTGCATTGCGATATGTCGTCAGTCTCTTGGTCGATCACCTCTACAGGGTGTGCGCTCGCATCATAGCAGTTCAGTCCGGCAGCACGGCGGCCGGGGAACACGGTGGCGCATTTCCGCCACAACGGTCCGCCACGCCGGGCGCGACCGGGACAGGTGCCGCGCCGGCCCATCGGGTAAAATTAACGCGCTGGCAATAAACGCTGGCAGTAAATCGCCCGTTTCCGTCCACTATTTCCTGATGAGCCGCCTATGAAAATATCCACCACCCTGCCCGCCTGGGCCATCGCCGGACCCGTGGTCGGCTGGCTGGCACTGGCCGGCAAGGCGCTCGGCGCCCAGGAGCTGCTGGGCGGCGCCTATCTGGTGGTGCTCGCCATCGGCCTGTTCTGGGGCGTGCTGGCGGCGGTGTTCCACGCCGAGGTGGTGGCGCATAAAATCGGCGAGCCCTACGGCACCCTGGTGCTGGCGGTGGCGGTGACGGCGATCGAGGTGGCGCTGATCGTGTCGCTGATGATCGCCGGCGGCGCCGAGACCACCGGCCTGGCGCGCGACACCGTGTTCGCCGCCGTCATGCTGATCCTCAACGGCATGGTGGGCATCTGCCTGCTGGCCGGCGGCAGCCGCCACGGCGAGCAAACCTTCACGCTGAGCGGCGTGTCGGCGGCGCTGACCACGCTGGCGGCGATCTCGGTGCTGACGATGGTGCTGCCCAACTACACCACCACCACGCCGGGGCCGTTCTACAGCGGCAGCCAGCTGATTTTCATCGCCGTGGTGTCGCTGGTGCTGTACGGCACGTTCGTGTTCGTGCAGACGGTGCGCCACCGCGATTACTTCCTGCCCGCCAGCGGCGGCGAGGACGACCACGCGCCGGTGCCGCCGGCCAGGCTGGCCTGGTGGAGCGGCGTCTTGCTGCTGGTGTGCCTGGGCGGGGTGGTGCTGCTGGCCAAGTCGCTGTCGCCGGCGCTGGAGGCGGCGGTATTGAGGATGGGCGCGCCCAAGGCGCTGGTCGGCATCATCATCGCGGCCGTGGTGCTGCTGCCGGAAGGCATCGCCGCCTACCAGGCGGCACGCGCCAACCGCCTGCAAACGAGCTTGAACCTGGCGCTCGGCTCGGCGCTGGCCAGCATCGGCCTGACCATTCCGGCGGTGGCCATCGTCTCGCTGATCAACGGCTGGACCCTGACCCTGGGCATCGACGTCAAATCGACGGTGCTGCTGCTGTTGTCGATCATCGTCACCTCGCTGTCGCTGGGCAGCGGGCGCACCACCATCATGCAGGGCACGGTGCTGCTGATGATCTTCGCGGTGTACCTGTTCGTGACGGTGGTGCCGTGAGCGGCCGCCGCTAGCCGGCCGTCAGGCCTCGGCGTCGCAGATGCGGTCGCGCCCCGAGGACTTGGCCTGGTAGAGGCGGCGGTCGATCCGGTCGAGGAAGACGTGGGCGTCGTCCCGCGCGCCCGGCACGATGGTGCCGACGCCCATGCTGACGGTGACGGCCCGCCCGACGCCCGAACGGGCGTGCGGCAACCCCGCGTGCGCCAGCAGCTTGCGGCAGCGCTCGGCCACATTGCGGGCCGAGTCGACGTCGGTCGCCGGCAGCAGCAGCACGAACTCCTCGCCGCCGAAGCGCGCGCACAGATCGCGCGAGCGCGACGCGCCGGCGTCGAGCGCATGGGCCACGCGGCGCAGGCACTCGTCGCCCTGCACGTGGCCGTAATGGTCGTTGTACTGCTTGAAGTAGTCGATGTCGACCACCACCAACGACAAGGGCTCGCCGGTGGCGCGCGCCTTGGCCCACTCGACCGGATACAGGGTGTCGAACATGCGGCGGTTGGCGACGTTGGTCAGGCTGTCGCGGTAGGACAGCACCTCCAGCTCGCGCTGCAGTTGCAGGATCTTGTCCTCAGCCTGCTTGCGCTCGGTGATATCGAACATGAATCCGACCAGCGAATCGACGCTGCCGTCGTCGCGCCGCACCACATGCACCACGTCGCGGATCCAGACGTAGTCGCCGTCGCTGGTGAGGGCGCGGTAGTCGGCCTCGTGGTCGATACCCTGCTGCGACTGGGCGATACAGAAATCGACGGTCTTCTGGCGGTCCTCCTCGTGGATGCGTTCGATCCAATCGTTGGCCGAGAGCCAACTGGACTGGCTCCAGCCGAGCAGCGCCTCGATCTGCGGGCCGATGTAGCTAAAGCTCATCGTGGCCCAGTCGATGCGCCAGGGAATGGCGCGGGTCGATTCGAGCAGCGTGCGATACACGCCAGGATCGCCGGCGGCGCTTGCGGAGTCTGGCGGCGAAAATATCATGGGAGAAGGAAGTGAACGGGACGATGCATTGTGCGCGCAAACCCTTGGCGGGTAAAGCACGCCGTAAAAAGATCGCCCACGTGCTCGGCCGCAGTCAGGCGTGATGGTTCATGTACGGATGCGCGCGCAGCGACGCCGCCAGCAGGTCGATGAAGTGGCGCACCTTCGACGAGCCCAGCGTGCTATGGCGGTGCAGGATGTGCACCGGCCACGGCGCCTCCTCGTAGTCGGCCAGGATGATACGCAGGCGGCCCTCGGCCAGGCCGGCGGCCACCTGGTAGCACAGCAGCCGGGAAATGCCCAGGCCGGCGAGCACCGCTTCGATCGCGGCGTCGTTGCTGGTGACCGTCAGGCGCGGCTTCATCCGCACCGTGGTCGGCTCGCCGGCGCCGCCGAACTTCCATTCCACGCCGGGCGACACGCCTGCGGCCGCGATCACGGTATGGCGCTGCAGCTCGCCCGGATGGCGCGGCACGCCGTGCCTGGCCAGATACTCCGGCGAGGCGCACAGCACGCGCCGCACCTGGCCGACGCGCAAGGCCTTCAGGCCCGAATCGGGCAGATGGCCGATTTTCACGGCCACGTCGATGCCCTCGTCGACCAGGTTGACGTTCTGGTCGAGGAAATGGGCCAGCACCTCGACCTCCGGATAGCGCTTGAGGAATTCGACCACGCAGGGCACGACGAAGGACTTGCCGTACAAAACCGAGGCCGTGACCGACAGGCGCCCCTTGGGCGCGGCGTTGACGTCGGCGGCGGCCCGCCCCGCCTCCTCGATGCTGGCCAGGATCTGGCGGCTGTTGTCCAGGTAGCGCTGGCCGGCCTCCGTCAGGCGCACGTTGCGCGTGGTGCGCAGCAACAGCGTGACGCCCAGGCGCGCCTCGAGCGCGCACACGGCGCGCGTGACGGCCGCCGGCGACAGCTCGAGCCGCCGCGAGGCGCCGGCAAAACTTTCTTGTTCGCCCACGGCGACAAAAACGCGCATGAGATGTATCTGGTCCATTGCCAAGGCCGTCCTCGTTGGAAGTCGTTGTCATAGCGACCAGCTTGCCTGATTTCCCCCCGGCCGGGGCGGCCCGACGCGCAGATGGCGCCGGATTACCCCCCTGAAATGGGGGGCACGGCGGCGCCGGCACGATCGGGCCGGCGCGGCGAGGGTCAGAGGCCGAGGATGCCCCGCTCCAGCGCGATCATCACCGCGTGGGCGCGGTCGCGCGCCTGCAGCTTGAGCAGGATGTTGCTCATGTAGCCCTTGACGGTTTCGCTCGAGATGCCCAGCGTCTCGGCGATGGCCGCGTTGGTGTTGCCGCGCGCGACAAGCTTGAGCACGTCCACCTCGCGCGACGTGACCACCGTGCCGTTGCGGGTCTGGGCCAGCGCCGATTCCAGCGATGGCGGAATGCTGCGGCCGCCCGCATGGATGTGGCGCACCGTCTCGATCAGGCTTTTGCGCACCGCGCTCTTGAACACGTAGCCGACCGCGCCGGAGGTGATCGCGCGCGCCGCGTGGCAGTCGCCCTCGAGCGTGGTGAGCGCGACGATGCGCGCGGCGGGGAACTCGGCGCGAATGGCGGCGATGGCCTCGACGCCGCCCATGTCGGGCATTTGCAGGTCCATCAGGGTGACGGCCGGACGCAGCGCCCGGTGCAGCGCGATCGCTTCCGCGCCGCTGGCGGCCTGGCCGACCAGGTACAGGTCCGGCTCGGCGGCGATGACGCTGGCGATGCCCTGCTGGAACAGCGGGTGGTCATCGACGCTCAGGATCGTGATGGGCAGCGGGATGAAGGCGCTCATAAAAGCCAGGGGCGAATGGGAACGCCCATTCTGACATAAACGCGCCGTCACCGGTAGGCCAGCGCGGCCGGCAGCGACACCTCGACGCGGGTGCCGGCGCCGGGCGCGCTGTGCAGCCGCAGCGCGCCGCCGATGCGCACGGCGCGCTCGCGCATGCCGGTCAGGCCCCAGTGGCGCCCGCCCAGCCCGGCCGGCGGCGCCCCCGGCGCGGCATCGAAGCCCTTGCCCTGGTCGCGGATGGCCAGCGTGAAAGCGGCCGCGCCATACGACAGCTCGGCGGCCAGCGTGCCGCTGCCGGAATGGCGCAGCGCGTTGGCGATCGCCTCCTTGGCGATGGCGTACAGCTCGTCCTGGGCGTCGGCCCGCAGCGCGCGCCGCCCGCCGCGCTCGTGCAGCGAGAACGCCACGCCGCGCTCGGCGCACGCCGCGTCGCCGGCAAGCGCCAGCGCCGGCGCCAGATCGGCGCGGCAGGCGTGATGAACGCGCAGGTCCATCAACTGGTCGCGCCCCTCGTCGAGCACGGCGTCGGCGGCGTCGAGGGCGGCGTCGATGCGCGACTGCGCCGCGTCGTCCCTCGGCAGCGCGTTCTTGATGGTGTGGAAGCGCAGGATCAGGCTTTGCACGCTTTGCAGGAAGGTGTCGTGCAAGGTGCGGGCGATGCGCTCGCGCTCCTCGAGCTGCGCGCGCATGCGCTCGACGACGCGCGCCGTCTGGCTGGACAGCCGGCGCCGGTGCAGCAGATACGCGCCGGCGGCCAGCAGCGCGCCGCACGCCAGCTTGAACCAGAGGGTCTGGTAGAACGCCGGCGCGATGCGGAATTCCAGGCTGGCCGGCGCGGCGCTCCACAGGCCGTCCTCGTTGGCGGCCATCACCTCGAACCGGTAGTCGCCGGGACCGAGGTTGGTGTAGAAGGCCTGCCGCAGCGCGCCCGCGTCGCGCCAGGCGTGGTCCTGTCCGACCAGGCGGGTGCGAAAGCGCGCCCGTTCCGGAATCGACAGCACGGCGGCGGTGAAGTCGATGCGCAGGTTGTGCGTGTGCCTGGGCAGGCCGAGGCCGCCGGTGGCGCGGTAGCGCCGCGTGTCGGTGGTGAGCGCGGTGATCAGCGGCGTCGGCGCCACCGGGTTGCGGGCGATGTGGCGCGGATCGACCAGGCCGACGCTGCCGGAGGTGGCGTACCACAAGCGGCCGTCGCCGGCTTCGACCAGGGTGTCGAGCGGCAGCACCTGGGCCGGCACGCCCTCGTGGCCGTCCAGATGGTCGAAGCGTTCGGCGGCGACCCGGCCCGTTCCACCACCTTCCCCGTCCGCCGTCGCGGCGGCCAGGTCGGCCGCGCCGATGCGGATCAGGCCATTGAGCCCGTGCAGCCACAGGTCGCCCGCCGCCGTCTGCACGATGCCCGAGACGCCGGCGAACGGCCGGCCGGCGCTGTCGCCGAGCGCGACGAAGCGCCCATTGTGGAAGCGGGCCAGGCCCTGGTCGCCGCCGACCCACAGCGTGCCCCGGCGGCTGAACATGGCCAGCACGTTGCCGACCACCAGCCCGTCGGCGGCGCCGAAGCGCCGGATTTTTCCCTGGTCGAGCATCGCCATGGCGTTGCCGGCGTAGCCGAGCCACAGCCGCCCCCCGGGGTCGGTGTGCAAGGAGGTGGCGTCGCGCCCCGCCAGTTCGGCGTGGCCGCCGCCGGCCTGCCAGACGCCGTCCTTGAAGGTATGCACGCCGCGCCGCATGATCGACACCCACAGGCAGCCATCGCCGGCGATCGCCAGCGCCTGCACCGGCTGCTGTATCAGCGCCGGCGGCAGCGGCCAGCGGCGCACCCGGCCATCGCGCCGGCTCCACAGCGCGTGGACGTTGCCGAACCAGAGCGTGCCATCGGCGGCGAGCACGCCGGCGGTGGCCGACTCCATCGTGCTGGCGATGCGGCGCCCGTCGGCCGCGATGGCGAAGGTCGGCGGCGAAAGCGCGCTCAACGACGAGTGGCTGTTGATCCAGACCTCGCCGTCGGCCCCGGCGGTGATGCTGAAATCGGTGCTGCCGGTCGGCATGTCCTGCACCGACAGGCGGGTTTCCCGTATGCGGTCGACGCCGTTCTCCGTCATGAACCAGAGATTGCCCTCGCGGTCGTCGAACGGGCCGGTGAACACGCGCCTGGCGCTGAAACCGTTGGGCGCCGGCAGCCGCTTCTTCAACCTGAAGTCCGGCGTGTACAGCCGCATGCCGTCGCCGGGGCCGATCCACCAGGCGTTGCGTCCGTCGCGGTGCACGCTGTAGGGCATGACGCCGACGTCGGGCAAGGACAGCGGCGCGGACGTCTCGGACGCGGGGTCGAAGATGCGGGGCTGCACGCCGAAGCGGAACACCCTCACCCGGCCGTCGGGCAGCAACTGGCTCGGCTGCATGCTGCCGAAGCCGTCGACCCGGCGGAACCGGTGCGTGCCGGGTATCTGGCGATACAGGCCGTCGAGATGCGTGACGAGCAGTCCGCCATCGCCCAGGACGTTGAAGGTCGGCTGGTCGCCGGGCGGCACGCCGTCGGCCGGCGACACCTGGCGCCAGCGCGCGCCGTCGAGCCGGTAGATGCCGGAGGGACTGGAAAACCAGCGCGTGCCGTCCGCCGTTTGCGCGATTTGCAGGATGGCGCTAGGCGGCACGCCCTCGGCTTCGCCGTAGTGCCGCGCCGCGCCATGCTCGAACACGGAAATGCCCCCATGCGAGTAGCCGACCCACAACGCGTCGCCGGACAAGGCCAGCGAGCGCACGTTCGGCGACAGCAGCTTGTTGCCGGCGATATCGTCGAGCCGTTCGAAGCGCACGCCGTCAAAGCGGAACAGGCCGTCCGACGCGCCGAACCACAGCATGCCGGCGCGGTCCTGCACCATGGCCATGGCGTCGGAGGGCGCGCCGTCCTGCTTGGTCCAAGCCTTGTGCGACAGGTTGGTGCGCCAGAACGGCGGCGGCTCGCCGGCGGCCGGGGTGGCCTTCGTCGTGGCCATCACAGTGGCCGTGCCCGCAAAGACCGCAGCCGCCCACAGGGCGCGATGCCGGCGCGCGCGGGGCAGGCTGGCCAAGGGAGCGGGCGACGGGAAACTCATACTGGCGGCATACTTAGTAACCAAAAAGCAACAGATTACAGCATAGGCCGCCTAATCTCAATGCCTCCGCCCTGCGCGGATCGCGTATCGTCGATCAAGGATCGCGCCGCGCGGTTGACCGTCGCGCCCATCCGTTCCCGGCCTGCTACTGACCGATCGCGATAATCTGGTTCAGCGCCTCGCAAGCCTCGACAAATACGTTTTCCGGCGCCTGTTTCATTGGATGCGCTTTTGCCCCCCGGCGTTTCCAGTCGAACGACTTCGGTTGATGTGTCAGGATATAGCTGACGACGCCGGTAGCGCCGACAAATCGTACCGCAAACGGATTGGCGTCGTTGTAGTCGGCCGTTGTCATCGGCAGTCCGATGACGATGCCGGTACGCTCGTTGAATGCCCGGGGAGACAACACAAGCAGCGGGTGGACGTCCTTCATTTCGCGCCCGGCCTGCGGATTGCAATCGATCCAGATGATGTCGCGCCGTTCGGGCGACCACGTCCTACCGACCGCCATCACATCTCCTCGATACCCAGCGGCTGCGTTTCCATCACCTCGCCGGCATGGATGGCCGGATCGAATAAAGCTAGTTTCTGAGCCAGCGATAATTTGGGCCGCCCCATCGAGCGCACCGTGAAGCCGGATTCCTCAAGCACCATCTCGACCGGCTGCCCCACCGAAAAACGCGCCGACCTGGCAATAGCCGCCGGAATCCGCACCGCAAGACTGTTGCCCCATTGTTGAATAGTCAGATTGACTGGCTTCGCCATGACACCCCTCCGTATGTATCTACAAGTATATACACGATCGGTCCCATGTCAATGCGCCGGAGGGGTCGCCCCTTGGGCGCCTGACCGACAGGCCGGGCCGGCGCCAGCGCACCGGCCCGACTTACCCGACGGCGCTTAACGCCGGCGGCGCGCGTGCGCCATCAGGCACAGCATGCCCGCCAGCAGCATCAGCACACTCGACGGCTCGGGAACGGCCTGCACATGGCTCAGCGGACTGGCGTTATTGACCGTGAAAACGGCCCCGGACGCGGCGTCCGGCTGCAGCGACACCGTACCGAGATCGCCATCGGCCCCGAGATAACTGGACTCGTTGAACAGCGACCAGCCGAAGGTCGTGCCGGCATCACCCGCACCCAAGGTGAAGCCGACGTCGAACGACAGCATGCCGCCGAGGCTCACCGTCATCACCAACTCGCCGCCCCCGCCGGCGTTGCTGAACACCAGCGGCCCCGGCGGCATGCCGGTGACCGACCCGGTGAGCTGGGGCTGGCCGGAGAACGCGCCGGCCAGATTGTTCACCGTCGCCGTGGCCGGCGCGGCATCGGCCAGGCCGAGGAAGTACAGCCCCAGATACGCCTGGCCACCGCCCAGTGTCGCGGTGTCGATGGTGACGGTGTAGCGCGGCGCGGCACCGGCCTGGCCCGCTCCGCCCAGCACACAGGCGGCCAGCAGCAGTTTTGCCAATAGGCCTTTCAAGTAACTCATGGTTTTATCTCCTTAGTATTTAGCGCTGATCAGCTTGCGGCCATAGCCGATGGCCAGCTTGGACGGGTTGCTGAAGGTCGTGGTCAGGGTCACGCTCTGGCCCGGCGCCAGGTCGGCGGACGGCAGCGTGATGTAGGGCGTGTTGTCGTCGACGCCGGTCGCGTTGTCGAGCGTGACGCCGGCGGTGAGATTCTCCAGTCTGAAGTGCAACGGCCCCTTGATGGCTTGCTGGGTGGTGTTGGTGATGGTCACCGTGCCGGTGTACTTCTGCGTGAAGCGGTTCATGGTCAGGCCGGACTGCAGCATGCTGACGCTGGCGCTGACATCGACCGGCGCCAGCAAATCGAAGCGCGAACCGTGGAAGTGCAGTTCGCTGTATGAGGAGATGCCGGGATAGGCCGGATCGGTCGGTGGTCCCGGATGGTCGACGCGCACCATGAAGTAGCGGTAGCGCTCGTTCTCCAGTCCCGGCAGCACGGGAATGACCTCCATGATGAAGTTCTGGCTGCCGGTGTCGCTGGTCTCGCGGCTGGTCAGCAGGGTCCACGCGGCGTTGTCGTTCGAACCGTAGACATTGATGCCCTGCGTACGATTGCCGAACATGAAGCGCGGGCGGAAGCCGAAGGCGTTGGCCGCGACGCGGTAGTTCTCGCCGAAGTCCAAGGTTACGGGGTTGCGCAAATCGCCCGAGGTGGTGTTGTAGTCGTCGTCCACCAGCGACGGGATGGCTGCGGGGTTGAGCACGGTCGTGGTGACCATGTTCTTGCTCCAGTCCAGGCTGCCGTCCGAGGCCAGCCGGGGATTGACCAGCTCCAGCTTGCGCGTCACTTCCTGCACCTTTTTCAGCAGCGCCGGAAATTCGGCGTCGGGCGCCGTGGCCATGGCCTTGCGCAACGGCGCCAGCTCGGCCTTGAACGTCGCCAGCGATGGCGTCGTATAGGCCGCCCCCGTGTCATAGCCGCCCAGCGCGGCGGCGAACGCCGTATGGCGGTCGGGCTGCACGCTCAGGCGCGCCGTCATCGTGCTGATGGAGACGCCGTCCGTGGCGCTGACGACCAGGTCGTGCATGCCGGTCTGGTTCGCCGCCGGCGTCCAGGTCAGCGCGCCGGTCGTCGTGTCCAGGGTCGCGCCGGGCGGCAGGCTGACCGCCTTGTAGACCACGCTGTCGGCGGCGTTGGCGTCGGTCGCCGTATAAACGGCCTGGTAAGGCATGCCCTGCACCACCAGCTCCGTCTCCGGGAAGACCGGCATGGCGAAGCGCGGCGGCGTCAGCTGCGTGGGCGCGGCCATGTTGACGAAGTCCACGTCGACCGTCGCGCCTTCGGGGCCGGTGAATTTGAAGTAGATGATGTTGTCGCCCAGGCGCCTGCCGGCGGTCGCCGCGTTCGAGCTGTCCGGCACGATGTAGCGCCATTGCCCGCCGGTGTCCGGCACCGTCATCTCGCTCCACGGCTTGGCGCCCTCGGTCGCGCTGGCCGCCAGCCTGGTCACGGCGTTGGTGCGCACCATGATGCCCACCGGGGCGTACTTGCTGCGGTCGGCATAGCCGATGTCGTGGAACACCACCGTCGCGCCGGACGGCGTCAACTGCGCGCGTCCGTAGGTGCGCTCGCCTTCGGTCGCCGTGGCCCATTCGCCGTTGAGGAAGATCGACTTGCGCTCGGTCTCCAGCATCCCCGTGCTGGCGGGCAGCGGGATGCCGGTCAGCGCCCTGGGCAAGGTCAGGAAGGCTTCGGCGCCCATGTCCTTGTTGTTGGGCGAGGCCTGCCCCCACGGCGTGACGGGACCGTTGGCGTGCGCGGCCGCCATCGCCAGATACGGCGCCACGGAGTCGACGTCCACGCCCTCCTCGTACTTGTAGACGTTGTAGACCTCGGGGATGCCTTCGACCTGGTTCAGGCGCCCCCGGTAGGCCTCGGAAATGCCCGAGGTGCCGCCGCTGGTGTCGGCCCACGGCGTGTTGTAGCCCAGCATGAAACGGGCGTAGGCATTGGCCCCCATCAGCACCCGGTTGCCGCCGAATTTGTAGACGCTGACGGCGTCGCCGGCGGTGGACGGCTTGCCGGTGTACGGGTCCACTTTGGTCCCCTGCGACGTCACCAGGCGCAGCAGGCCGATCAGGTTGTCGACGTTGTCGCCGCCGTGGGCCTGGTCGCGCATCATCTCCTGGATTTGATAGAACGGGTAGCCCACCGTGTTGTGCGGGTTGTCGGTATCGATGAAGGGAATCAGCGGCAGGATGCCGCCGTTGATGTCCGGACGGGTCGAGCTGGCGTTGACCGTCAGCCACTCGACGGTCTCGTCGTAGCGGGCGCGGTTGTCGGTGAAGATGGCGCCGGCCAGGCGGCCTACGATCGAATAGACGTGCTGGTTCATGAAGCGCTCGTTACTGGCGAAGAAGGTGCGCTCCATCGGGTCGATCAGGTTGTCCTTGAGCTTTTGCGTGTCGGTGGCGGTCCAGGCCAGCGGGTACGCGGTGTAGGCGGCATCGGCCGGCGTGTAGCGCATGATCTCCGCCGCCAGCAGCATGCGGAACAGCGGCACGCCGGTGTGGATGTGGGCATCCGGGTAGTAGGCGTAGCCGTTGGGATTCATGTTGCTCCAGGTGCGCAGGATGCGCATGGCGTTGCGGCGATACTCGTTCTGCCCGGTCATGTAGTACAGCAGCGATTGCGTCAGCGCCCCCTGCGAATCGTTGATCAGGCGGGTCTGGCCGGTGCCGTTGTTGAAGTTGGGCGTGTTGGGCGTGTCGACCTTGGTGGCGTCGCGGTTGGTCGGCTGCAGGTTGATGTTGGCGTAGTTGCAGCAGACCGTGGAGAGGGTGTTGTAGTAGGTCTTGTACGGCTCGACGTCCGCCCTGACCTGCTGGCGGGCGTACTCGAGCTGTTCCAAGGTGAAGCCTAGCGCCGGATGCTTGAAACCGGCGTCGCTGACCGACGGCTGGGCCTGCGGGGTGGCGACGAAGCTGATGGCCGCCGCCGGCGCGGTGGAAAAAACCAGCAGCGCCGACGCGATCGCGGCGCGCAGCTTGCCGCGATAATGGGTGGGCGCTGGCGGCTGTTGCCGCTTGGCGCCTTGAAGTGATTGCTTATTCATATGTCTCCTTATAGTTAGAAATGCCGATTCCCCTGCCAATTCACACTGTGTTATCGATAACAAATTACCTCAAAAAAAAGGCTATGCAGCCGGTATCGCCAAAAGGGTATCGGGCATAGCCCACAGACGGACGAAAGTTATCGATAACAATTTTAAGCGTGTAAGCGCTGCGGAATTGATTTGGGACTAGTGAATTTACCACGAGACGCGACGTGCGCTGTATTAATAAAGCAACAATATCGTCGCACGGGCTCCGAATCACGGAATTTCCGGGCGACGAACGGCGGCAAAACCATAGCAACCATTTGATGTAGTAACATCCCTACATAAGCCAATATTGCGGAATTGATGTCATGACTATTACCACCTTTTCGAGCCGCGAATTTAACCAAGGGGTAAGCGAGGCCAAACGAGCGGCAAGCGACGGGCCGGTTTTCATCACAGACAGAGGTCGGCCGGCTCATGTGCTACTGACCTTCGAGGATTACCAACGGCTCACCAAGCAGCGGCGCAATATTGCCGATGCTCTGGCTATGCCGTGTCTCGCCGACATCGAGTTTGAACCACCGCGCGCGGCCATCGAGACTCGGCCGGCTGACTTTTCATGATGTTTGTTCTCGATACCAATGTGGTGTCCGAACTGCGTAAAGTACGACTAGGTAAGGCCGACGTAAATGTGACGGCGTGGTCCGATACCGTTGATGCCAGCGACCTCTTCGTGTCGGCCATCACCATCATGGAACTGGAGCTGGGTGTTTTGTCGGTCGAACTAAAGGACGCCACGCAAGGGGCTGTGTTGCGTTCCTGGTTGGAACAACAAGTTCTGCCTGAGTTCGCTGGACGCACGCTGCCTGTCGATACTGCCGTCGCACAACGCTGCGCCCGATTGCACGTACCCAATAGGCGCGGAAAGCGCGACGCACTCATTGCGGCAACCGCCCTTGTACATGGCATGACGGTCGTCACGCGCAATGTCACCGATTTCAAGCCTACCGGAGTAAGCCTCTTCAATCCATGGGAAGGATCGTGATCGAGCGGCGGGGAGCCTAAGCTTCAATGCAAAAAGGGCAGCCACATGGCTGCCCTTCTGCATACTGGAGCGGGAGAAGAGTCTCGAACTCTCGACCTCAACCTTGGCAAGGTTGCGCTCTACCAACTGAGCTACTCCCGCTTGGAGTTCAAATTGTCTGGAGGCGAGGACGGGAGTCGAACCCGTCTACACGGCTTTGCAGGCCGCTGCATAACCGCTTTGCTACCTCGCCAGAGGAAACTTTTGACTGAGAGCACAGCGGGTTACGCGCTGCGATCCGAAATTCTGGAGCGGGAGAAGAGTCTCGAACTCTCGACCTCAACCTTGGCAAGGTTGCGCTCTACCAACTGAGCTACTCCCGCATTGGAGCTACATTTTTTACTGTCGTTACCACACCGGCCAGCTTTAAAAACACTGGAGCGGGAGAAGAGTCTCGAACTCTCGACCTCAACCTTGGCAAGGTTGCGCTCTACCAACTGAGCTACTCCCGCATCGGAGTCCAACATCATAGCAGCAAGCTGTTGCTAATTCTAGTGCTACTTTTTTTGCTACGCCACGCGTTGCATCAAACTGGAGCGGGAGAAGAGTCTCGAACTCTCGACCTCAACCTTGGCAAGGTTGCGCTCTACCAACTGAGCTACTCCCGCGTCGTCTTCTGCAACAACAGGCCAGCATTATAGAGTATCTGTGCCGCCTGTCAATGGCAAAAACTTTGCCGAATGAAAAAGATTGAATATTGTTTATTCAGTTCGCGCCGGGCATTACACCGTCCCGGCTTTTTCCTTGATCAGCGGCCAGGCCAGGCGCAGATAGTAGAACATCGACCACACCGTCAGCACGGCGGCGATCTCCAGCAGGCGCGCGCCCCAGAACTGCGTGTCGATCGCGCCGAACAGCACGTCGTGGTACAGCAGCAGCGGAATGGCGGTCATTTGCGCGGTGGTCTTGATCTTGCCCAGCGAGCTGACGGCGACCGATTTGGAGGCGCCGATCTGCGCCATCCACTCGCGCAACGCCGAGATGGCGATCTCGCGGCCGATGATGACGAACGACAGCACGGCGTTGGCGCGGTCCAGCTGCACCAGCACCAGCAAGGCCCCCGCCACCATCAGCTTGTCGGCGACCGGATCGAGAAAGGCGCCGAAGGCCGAGGTCTGGTTCCAGCGGCGCGCCAGGAAACCGTCGAACCAGTCGGTGACGGCGGCGATGATGAACACCAGCGTCGCCGCCAGGTTTTGATCGGCCACCGGCAGCATCGTCGTCGGCAGATAGTAGACGCCGACCACCAGCGGAATCAGCGCGACGCGCAACCAGGTTAACAGTATCGGTATATTGAAGGGCATAGGCTTGAATGAAGGTGCTGCTGTGAATATTTTGTTACGCGCCGCTAGTCTACCTTGCCGCCGCACATTAAACCAGCACGTTTGCCCCGGGCGCCATCGCCCCGCCCTTCCACGCCACCGCTAGTGCAGCTGGCGGTAGATTTCCTCGGCCAGCGCGCTGGAGATGCCTTCGACCTGTTTCAGGTCCTCGACGCTGGCGTTGACCACGCCCCGCAGGCCGCCAAAGCGCGCCAGCAGGCGCTGGCGGCGTTTGGCGCCGATGCCCTCGATCTCCTCCAGCCGCGAGGTCTGGCGCGTCTTGGCGCGCTTGGCGCGCATGCCGGTGATGGCGAAACGGTGCGCCTCGTCGCGGATCAGGGCGACGAGCATCAGCGCCGCCGATTCCTTGCCCAGCTCCTGCGGCGCGCGGCCGTCGACGAACATCAAGGTCTCCAGGCCGACGCGCCGCCCCTCCCCTTTGGCCACGCCGACGATCAAGCTGATATCCAGCCCCAGTTCCGCGAACACCTGGCGCGCCATCTCGATCTGGCCCTTGCCGCCGTCGATCAGCACCACGTCGGGCATGACGCCGTCGCCGTTGGCCACCTTCTCGTAGCGGCGGAACAGCACCTGCCGCATCGCCGCGTAATCATCGCCGGGGGTGATGTCGTTGATGTTGTAGCGGCGGTATTCGCCGTTCTGCATCTGATGGTGGTGGAACACCACGCACGAGGCCTGCGTCGCCTCGCCCTGCGTGTGCGAGATGTCGAAGCATTCGATGCGCAGCAGGTCGATATCCTCCGGCTCCAGCGCCAGCGCCTCGACCAGCGCGCGCGTGCGCGATTGCTGCGAGCCCTGCTCCGACAGCAGGCGCGCCAGCGAGATCTCGGCGCCCTTCTGCGCCAGTTCCAGCCATTTGCGGCGCTGGTCCTGCGGCTGGAAGATCAGGTTGATGCGGTGGCCGCACTGCTCCTGCAAGGCCACCATCAGCGCCGGCTGGTCGAATTCGATATTCAGGATCAAGGTACCGGGGATGAACTTCTCGGTGTAGTGCTGGACCAGGAAGGCGGCCAGCACCTCCACTTCGATCGGGTCTTCCGCGATGGCGGCGGCGTCGCCGATGTGGTTGGGGAAGTAAGCGCGGTCGCCAAGGTGGCGGCCGCCGCGCACCATCGCCAGGTTGACGCAGGCGCGCCCGCCCTGCACCAGCACGGCGATGATGTCGACGTCGGCGTCGCCGGTGGTTTCCATGCTTTGCTGGTGCAGCACGCGCGACAGCGACTGGATCTGGTTGCGCACCGACGCGGCCTGCTCGAATTTGAGGTCGGCGGCGTAGGCGTGCATTTTCTTTTCCAGGTCCTCCATCACTTCGCTCTGGCGTCCGCGCAGGAAGCGCGCGGCGTTTTCGACGTCGGTCTTATAGTCTTCCTTGCTGATCAAGTCGACGCACGGGCCGCTGCAACGGCCGATCTGGTGCAGCAGGCAGGGGCGCGTGCGGTTGGAGTAGACGCTGTCCTCGCAGGTGCGGATCAGGAATACCTTCTGCAGGATCTGCATCGATTCCTTGACCGCCCAGGAACTGGGGAACGGGCCGAAATACTGGTTCTTCTTGTCGACCGCGCCGCGATAGTAGACCATGCGCGGCGAGTCGCCGCCGGTGATCTTCAGGTAGGGGTACGACTTATCGTCGCGGAACAGGATGTTGAAGCGCGGCGCCAGCGCCTTGATCAGGTTGTTCTCGAGGATCAGCGCTTCGGCCTCGCTGTGCGTGACCGTCGTTTCAAGCCGGGCGATGCGCTCGACCATCATGGCGATGCGCGGGCTGGCGATGTTCTTCTGGAAGTAGCTGGAGACGCGTTTTTTCAGGTCGCGCGCCTTGCCGACGTAGAGGACTTTGTCCTCGGCGTCGAAATAGCGGTACACGCCCGGCAGGTTGGGCAGCTTGGCCACGGTGGCCAGCACTTGTTCGCGCGGGTCGAGCGCCGGTGCGGTTGGTACGGATGGTGCGACGTCAGTCATTACGTGTCTCGGTGCTGTCTCAAATGGCTTGTTCGACGATGACGAATGCGACGGCGTATTCCGCCTCGTCGCTGACCGTCACCTGCGTCGTCAGCTTGTTCTTGTCCATGAATTCCTTCAGTACGCCGCTGCACACGATCATCGGCTTGCCGCTCGGCGCGTTGAGCATCTGCGCGGCCGGCCAGGTCATCGGCATGCGGATACCGAGGCCGATGGCCTTGGCGAAGGCCTCCTTGGCGGCGAAGCGCGTGGCGACGAAGCGGATGCCGCGCACCGGGTTCTTGGCCTTGCGCGCGAGGTACTTCTCCATCTCCTGCGGGCCCAATATCTTTTTGGCGAAGCGGTCGCCGTGGCGCGCCAGCGCCTCCTCGATGCGCGGGATTTTGCAGATATCGGTGCCTATGCCGTAGATCACCGCGCCCCCAGCCGGGTCGAGACCATGATGGCCTTCATTTCGCGCACGGCGTTCTCCCAGCCGACGAACACCGAATGGGCGACGATGGCGTGGCCGATGTTCAGCTCCGCGATGTCCGGAATGGCGGCGATGGCCTGGACGTTGGTGTAGTGCAGGCCGTGGCCGGCGTTGACCTTCAGGCCCTTGGAGACGCCGAACAGCACGCCGCGCTTGACCCTTTCCAGTTCGGTCGCCTGCTCGGCGCCCTCGGTGTCGGCATAGCGGCCGGTGTGCAGTTCGATCACCGGCGCGCCGGCTTCCACCGTGGCGGCGATCTGCGCCTCGTCGGCATCGATGAACAGGCTGACGCGGATGCCCTCGGCCTGCAACTGCTTGACGGCCGCCCGCACGGCGTTGAAGTGGGTGACGACATCGAGGCCGCCCTCGGTGGTGACCTCGGTGCGCTTTTCCGGCACCAGGCAGACGTCGGCCGGCTTGATGCGGCAGGCGAAGTCGATCATCTCCTGCGTGACGGCCGCCTCCAGGTTCATGCGGGTGAGCAGCTGCGGCGCCAGCGCGATGACGTCGGCGTCCTTGATGTGGCGGCGGTCTTCGCGCAGGTGCAGCGTGATGCAGTCGGCGCCGGCCTGCTCGGCCAGCAGCGCGGCGCGGATCGGATCCGGATACATGGTGCCGCGCGCGTTGCGCAGGGTGGCGACGTGGTCGATGTTGACGCCAAGGTCGATGATGGTGCCGGAAGGATGCAGGTAGCTCATTTGTCTTTACCGTCTATGATGGTTTTATAACTGCGGATTGTTCTGTGACTGCGATTCTATAACTGCGACAGGTCGATCAATATCTGGCGCGTGTTCAGCGGCGCGCCGCCCAGATGGTGCGCCAGCAGGAAGCGCATCAGCTGCTTGCTCTGCGATTGCGTGGCGGCGTCCTGGTAATCCTCGCGCTCCATGTCGAGCAGCGTCTTGCCGGCCACGCGCGGCGACTGGTCGGACGCGCGCTCGGGACGCGGCCCGCGCTCCGGATCGACCACGTAGACCACGTCGGCCCGCACCGGCGCGCGCGTGGTGGTGCAGCGCGACAGGTCGGCCGAGACCCCTGTTTCCCTAAGTAAGGCCCGTTCGAACTTTCGCAAGACGATGGGCGCCGGTTCGTTGTGCGCGAGTTGATTCAGCGTGGCGACGTAGTGGTCGAACAGGGCCGGATGGGCGTCGTCGCGCGCCAGCAGCTTGACCAGCAGCTCGTTGAGGTAGAAGCCGCACAGCAGCGCGGTTTTCTCCAGCGGCAGCATGCCGCCCACCCATTCGGCGTCGGTCAGGGTGCGCAGCTCGGATTTGCCGACCCAGCTCGACGACAGCGGCTGGAAGGTTTGCAGTACGCCGCGCAGCTGCGAGTGCGGCCGCTTGGCGCCCTTGGCGATCAAGGCCACGCGGCCGAAGTCGCGCGTGAACAGATCGATGATCAGGCTGGTTTCTTTGTAGGGATAGCTGTGCAGGACGAAGGCCGGCTGGCCGGCGACCTTGGTGCCGAAGGTGCGTTCGCGCGACGGCGCGCGGGGACGCTTCGGGGGACTTGCCGGGACGGCGGCCGGGGTGGCGGCCGCCTGCGCCGGCGTGGTGACGGGCACTACGCCACGCTCCGCCCCAGGCGCCGCCTGTCGCGGTTCGGCCGTGGTATCGGCATCAGCCTCGGCGTCGTGCGTGGTGTTGGACATCGGTCCTCTTTTATTCGTAGCCGTAGGCGCGCAGACCCGCTTCGTTGTCGGCCCAGCCGGATTTGACCTTGACCCAGATTTCCAGGTAGACCGGGCCGCCGAACAGCTTTTCCATGTCCAGCCGCGCCTGCGTCGACACTTCCTTCAGGCGCGCGCCCTTGTTACCGATGATCATGGACTTGTGCGTGTCGCGCTCGACCAGGATGGCGGCGAACACGCGGCGCAGGTCGCCCTCCCGCTCGAACTGCTCGATCAGCACGGTGCTGGTGTACGGCAGCTCGTCGCCGACGAAGCGGAACAGTTTTTCGCGCACGATCTCCGACGCCAGGAATTTCTCGCTGCGGTCGGTGATGTCGTCCGGGCCGAAGATCGGCTGGTTCTCCGGCAGGAATTTCTTGATCTCTTTTTCCAGGCCGTCGAGCTGGAAGCGCAGCTTGGCCGACACCGGCACGATGGCGGCGAAGTTGAACTTGGCCGCGACCTGCTGGGCGAACGGCAGCAGCACCGCCTTGTCCTTGACCTTGTCGGCCTTGTTGATCACCAGGATCACCGGCACTTCGGTCGGCAACAGATCGAGCACTTGCTGGTCGGCCGGGCCGAAGGTGCCCGCCTCGATCACGTACAGGATCAGGTCCGACGAGATCAAGGTATTGGTGACGGTCTTGTTGAGGGTCTTGTTGAGCGCGTTCGCGTGGCGGGTCTGGAAGCCCGGCGTGTCGACATAGATGAACTGGGCGTCGTCGTGGGTCTGGATGCCGGTGATGCGGTGGCGCGTGGTCTGCGCCTTGCGCGAGGTGATGCTGACCTTGGCGCCGATCAGCGTGTTCATCAACGTCGATTTGCCCACGTTGGGGCGGCCGACAATGGCGATATAGCCACAACGGAAGTTGGCGGGGGTCGTTTCGGTAGTCATGCTATATCGCTTCAGAGTATGGTGTTGCGCTTCGTGTAATGCAATTTCCAGCGGTTACTTGGTGGCCGCCTTGGCCGGCGCGGCCGCCGCCGGCTTGGTCTCGCCGCCGGCCTCGCCCTGCACGGTGGCGATGCCGGCCAGCTTGAGCTGGGCGGCGCGCGGCTTGGCCTTGCGCCCGGCGGCCGGGGTCTTCAGCAACGCCTGCTCGGCCACTTCCAGCGCCAGCTTGGCGGCGGCCTGTTCGCCGGCGCGGCGGCTGCCGCCACGTCCGTAGACCTGGATGCCCAGCTTGGGCACCAGGCACTCGATCTCGAATTCCTGGCTGTGCGCGGCGCCATGGGTGGCCACCACATTGTACAGCGGAAGCGAAATCTTCTTACTTTGCAGGAATTCCTGCAGCAGCGTCTTGGCGTCCTTGCCCAGCGTTTGCGGGTCGACGGTGTCGAGGATGGGGATGTAGAAGGCGCGGATCACGTCGCGCGCCGGGTTGAAGCCGCCATCCAAAAAAATGGCGCCTAACAGCGCCTCAAGCGTGTCGGCCAGGATCGATGGACGCCGGAAGCCGCCCGATTTCAGCTCGCCCTCGCCCAGGCGCAGGAACTGCGACAGCTCCAGCTTCTGGGCGATCTCGTACAGCGACTGCTGCTTGACCAGGTTGGCGCGCAGGCGCGACAGGTCGCCCTCGTCGATCGCCACGTAACGCTCGTACAGGATCGACGCCACCACGCAGTTGAGGATCGAATCGCCGAGGAACTCCAGTCGTTCGTTATGCAAACTGCTGTGGCTACGATGCGTCAAGGCCTGCTGCAGCAGGCCAGCATCCTGGAACGTATAGCCTAAACGGGTTTGCAATAACTGAAGATTCATTGTTTGATCGGTTCTGTGTGACGTCGTAGCGACGCTTTAAATTAATCGGCTGGCTTTATTCATTGATTTTCGCCGCCGGCGGGCCGGACTTGGCGGTCGTGCCCTGGTATTCGAGCAGCAGGCTGGCCGGTCCGACCAGCGGGATTTTCTTTTCGTACGCGAAACTCACTTCCATCTCGCCGTTTTCCTTGCCGATGACCAGATCGCGGCCGCTGATCGAGCTGATGTACCCGGTCGTGGCGCTGGCGTCGAACGCCTTCTGGATCTCGACCACCGAATTGCCGCCGATGGATTTGGCGGTGACGATGGCGTTCTGGATCGCCCGGTATTCGGTGTAGGTGGGCACGATCTTCAGCCCCAGCACGCCGATAAAGCCCAGTGCGGCCAGGACCACGATCAGCCCCACCAGTGAAATACCCTGTTGCCTGTATCGACGAACTGATTGCATGTTAGTCCCTTTCGGTCCGCCCGCGTTCGAGATTACTGGATGCCGCCGATACGGCGCAGATTACCCAGGTTCATCCAGACAAAGAATGCTTTTCCAACAATGTTCTTATCAGGAACGAAGCCCCAGTAGCGGCTGTCGAGGCTGTTATCGCGATTATCACCCATCATGAAGTAGTTGCCCTTCGGAACCACGCACGTGAAGCTGTCATAGGTGTAGGTGCACGACTCGTCCTTCAACGGGAACTGCTGCACTTCGGCCGGGTTCAACGTCGGCGCGCGTTCGTTGTTCAGAATGCGGTGCGTGACGCCGGTCAGGCCTTCTTGGTACTGCTTGTTGTAGACCAGCCGCTCGTCGTCCAGGTAATCGTCCAGCGCGGTGTACTTCACTTCCACGCCGTTGACCGTCAAGCGCTTGTTTGCATACGTGATCTTATCACCCGGCACGCCGACGACACGCTTGATGTAATCCTGGCTCATGTCGCGCGGATATTTGAAGACCATGACGTCGCCGCGCTGCGGATCGTTGATCTGGATGATCTTCTTGTTCAGGACCGGCAGGCGGATGCCGTAGGTGAACTTGTTCACCAGGATCAGATCGCCCACCAGCAGGGTCGGCACCATCGACGACGACGGGATCTTGAACGGCTCGTACAGGAACGAGCGCAGGAAGAACACCAGCGCGATGACCGGGAAGAAGCTGCCCGAATACTCGATCCACACCGGCTGGCGCAGGATGCCCGCCTCGATCGCGGCGCGGTTGCCGTTGTTGTCGACCTTGATGCCGTCGGCGGTCAGCTTGGCGTTGCGCGCGTCGTACTCGGCCAGCGCGCGGTTGGCGGCGGCGCGGCGCTGCTTGGCCAGGTAGAACACGTCCAGGAACCAGATCACGCCCGTGATCACCATCAGCACGAACAGGATTAATGCGAAGTTACCTAAGATTACTTGCAGGCTCATTTATCGTCCACTTGTAAGATTGCCAGGAATGCCTCTTGTGGAATCTCGACCGAGCCCACTTGTTTCATGCGTTTTTTACCGGCCTTTTGCTTCTCGAGCAGTTTCTTCTTGCGGCTGATGTCGCCGCCGTAGCACTTGGCCAGCACGTTCTTGCGCAAGGCCTTGACGTTTTCACGCGAGATCACGTTGACACCGATGGCGGCCTGGATCGCCACGTCGAACATCTGGCGCGGGATCAGCTCGCGCATCTTGGCGGCCACCTGGCGGCCGCGATACGCCGAGTTGGAGCGGTGCACGATGATGGCCAGCGCGTCGACCTTCTCGCCGTTGATCAGCATGTCGACCTTGACGACGTCGGAGGCGCGGTATTCCTTGAACTCGTAGTCCATCGAGGCGTAGCCGCGCGAGGTCGACTTCAGTTTGTCGAAGAAGTCGAGCACGATCTCGCCCATCGGCATCTCGTACACCAGCTTGACCTGGCGGCCGTGGTAGGCCATGTCCATCTGCACGCCGCGCTTGCCGATGCACAGGGTGATCACCGAGCCGACGTATTCTTGCGGCATGTACAGGTTGACCGTGACGATGGGCTCACGAATCTCGTTGATCTTGGTCGGCTCCGGCATCTTCGACGGATTGTCGACCTTGATGATGCTGTTATCGCGCATGACGACCTCGTACACCACGGTCGGCGCCGTGGTGATCAGGTCCATGTCGAATTCGCGCTCCAGGCGCTCCTGGACGATCTCCATGTGCAGCAGGCCGAGGAAGCCGCAGCGGAAGCCGAAGCCCAGCGCCTGCGACACTTCCGGCTCGTACATCAGCGCGGCGTCGTTCAACTTCAGTTTTTCCAGCGAGTCGCGCAGCGCGTCGTACTGGTTGGCCTCGACCGGGAACAGGCCGGCGAACACCTGCGGCTGGACTTCCTTGAAGCCCGGCAGCGGCGCGGCGGCCGGACGGTTGGCCAGCGTGACGGTGTCGCCCACCTTGGCGGCCTTCAATTCCTTGATGCCGGCGATGATGAAGCCCACCTGGCCGGCCGACAGCTGCGGCAAGGAGACCGAGCGCGGCGCGAAGATGCCGACGTCCTCGACCAGTTGCAGCGAGTCGGTCGCCATCAGTTTGATCTTGTCTTTTGGTTTCAAGGTGCCGTTGATCACGCGCACCAGCATCACCACGCCGACGTATGGGTCGTACCAGGAGTCGACGATCAGCGCCTGCAGCGGCGCGTCCGGGTCGCCCTTCGGCGGCGGCACCTTGGCGATGATCGATTCGAGCACGTCCTCGACGCCCAGGCCGGTCTTGGCCGAGCAATGGACGGCGTCGCCGGCTTCGATGCCGATGACGTCCTCGATTTCGGCGATGGCGTTCGGCGGATCGGCGTTCGGCAAGTCGATCTTGTTGAGCACAGGCACCACTTCGACGCCCAGGTCGAGCGCGGTGTAGCAGTTGGCCACGGTCTGCGCTTCCACGCCTTGCGAGGCGTCGACCACCAGCAGCGCGCCTTCGCACGCCGACAGCGAGCGCGACACTTCATACGAGAAGTCGACGTGGCCCGGGGTGTCGATCAGGTTCAGGTTGTAGACCACGCCGTCGCGCGCCTTGTATTGCAGCGCGGCGGTCTGCGCCTTGATCGTGATGCCGCGTTCGCGCTCCAGATCCATCGAATCGAGCACCTGCGCCTCCATCTCGCGGTCAGACAAACCGCCGCACAGTTGGATGATGCGGTCTGCCAGGGTCGATTTACCGTGGTCGATGTGGGCGATGATGGAAAAATTGCGTATGTTGTTCATTAACAAATATTCAAAAACGGGTGTGAAACGACGGGCGCGCGTGGAAGTGACATCCTGTGCGCAATACAAAAAAAGCGCTCCGAGCGGGGCAGTAATGCCCTGGCGAGCGCCTGATGTAGCTAACCCCGCATTTTACCGGATTTCAGAGGGGAAAGGCCGACTTCTGCACCGCGAGATGGATTTTGCTTATTTATTGAGCAAGGAACGGGCCTGAAGCACGGCCAGCACGCGCGGCTCGTCGAGGAAGTAGTGGCACAGCTCCGGCCCGGAGAGGTCGGCGTACAGCACCGGCACCAGTTCGTCGAAGCGGGCCAGCAGCGTGGGATCGTCCGAGGTATCGATGTCGACGACGTCGACGGTGAACGGGCGCGCCGGCGTTTGCAGGCGCAGCAAGGCGTCCAGCATGTCCTGGCACAGGTGGCAGTAACTACGGGAATAAAGGGTGAAGTGCATGAAAATCGGAACCGTTCAACCCGCACCCCGTTGGCTTGGGGTCGGACCCGCTGGGTCCGACCCCGGGTTGGCCGGGGGGGGGTGCGGGGTGGTTCCGCCTTTTATTTCTCTTTCGCCGCCGCGCTCGGCCGCAACGAAATGAACTGCGTCGCCTCGCCACGGCGCACCAGCAGCACCGACGGCTTCTTCGGATCGAGCTTGGCCACCAGCGCGTTGAACTGCTTGGCGTCCTTGATCTCGCTGTTATTCAGCTGCAGCACGACGTCGCCCTCCTGCAGGCGCGCGGCCACACCCTCGGCCGACTCGACCACCACGCCGCCGCTGACGCCCAGCGCTTTCCTCTTCTCGGCGCTCAGATCGCTGACCACCAGGCCAAGCGCGTTCGGCTTGCCGGCCGCCTCCGGCTCCGCCTGCTCACCCTTGCCCTTGCCTTTGGACGCCTTGGCGCCCTTTTCCGGCTCCAGCTCGGCCACCACCACCGGCAGGTCGATCTGCGCGCCCTTGCGCCAGACCGTCACGGTCGCCTTGCTGTTGATGGCCGTGCCGCCCACCAGGCGCGGCAGATCCGACGAGCGCGACACCGGCGCGCCGTTGAATTTCAGGATGATGTCGCCGGACTTGATGCCGGCCTTGTCGGCGGGACCGCCCGGCTCGACCAGCGACACCTCGGCGCCCTGCGCGCTCTTCAGGCCCAGCGACTCGGCCACTTCCCGGCTCACTTCGCCGATCTGGACGCCGATGCGCCCGCGCGTGACCTTGCCGGACTTCTTCAGCTGCTCGGAGACGCGGATCGCCTCGTCGATCGGCACCGCGAACGAGATGCCGTTGTAGGCGCCGGACAAGGTGGCGATCTGCGAGTTGATGCCGATGACTTCGCCACGCATATTGATCAGCGGGCCGCCCGAGTTGCCCGGATTGACGGCCACGTCGCTCTGGATCAGCGCCAGGTAATCGCCGGTGTCGCGCTGCTTGGCCGAGATGATGCCGGCGGTGACGGTGTTTTCCAGGTTGAACGGGGAGCCGATGGCGATCACCCATTCGCCGACGCGGATCTTGTCGGAATCGCCCATCATCAGGAACGGCAACCGGTCGCCTTCGATCTTCAGCACGGCGACGTCGGTGCGGGCGTCCGCGCCCAGCACCTTGGCCTTGAACTCGCGCTTGTCGGTCAGCGTGACGAACACCTCGTCGGCGCCGTCGACCACGTGGGCGTTGGTCATCACGTAGCCGTCGGCCGACAGGATGAAACCGGAACCGACGCCGCGCTGGACCGGCTCCTCGGGCGCCTGGCGGCGTCCGCGCGGATTGCCCCTGCCGGGCGGCACGGCCTTGCCGCCGGGGCCGGGCTGGGGAATGGCGCCGCCGAAGAAGCGGCGCAGGAATTCCTGCATTTCCTCGTCGCCGAGCTCCTCGCCGCGACCGCCCTGCTTCATCACTTCGGTGGTGCGGATATTGACCACCGCCGGGCCGACCTTGTCGACCAGGTCGGCGAAATCGGGCAAGCCCACCACGGCGCCGGTGACCGGCGCGGCCGCTGTCGCGGGCGCCATGCCCAGCAGGGCCGGAGACATCCATACGCTTGCGCCGACCAGCAGCGCGGAAAGAGTTTTACCACCAGCAGTGAAATTGTTTTTCATGGAAAGTATCGGTCTCTATAAAGTTCTTGGATGCGTTCAACCACCCCCAAGCGCCAAGCGTCATGGGTGGCTAGCATACATGGTAAGCGAAAACTCGCCCGCCAGCTTGCGCAAAGTTATTATAAGAGTATGTGACGGCCGCTGGCTTAAGGCAGAATTACGGCGGCATTACGCCGGCGTCATGGCAGAATCACGTCCGCGCGGGACTCCGGCCGGTCCTCGGGAGGCGCGCTCTGGTCGAACGGCGGCGCGGCCGGATCGGTGGCGCCGGGCGTGAACGGGGATAGCTCGTGGGCCGGCTCGGCCGCCAGACGCGCCGCCAGCGCCGCGCTGAAACCCGCGCTCAGCGTGCCGTCGGCCTCGTCGCGCAGCACGTCGCCGGTGAGGTGGTAAGCGCGCCAGGCCGCCTGCCCTTCCACAGTGTCGAGCGCGGCAAACGCCAACTCCCGTTCGCTGTGAGGCAGCTCACCGTCGGCCAACGCCGAGATGTTTTCATGCAGTCTTTTCTGGGTATCCATCGCATATCCCGCCACTTAAAACACATCCACCCGTGCCGCCTAGTCGACACTTTCCGGACGCCAACAACAATTGCCATCATTATAGCCTTACCAGCGCTTGTCAATCGGCATATCCAGTAAAGGCTTCAATTTTTCGGCGATGACTTCGCGGGCACGGAATATACGGCTGCGGACCGTACCGATCGGACAGGCCATGATGTCTGAAATCTCCTCATAGCTCAATCCCTCGATCTCGCGCAAGGCGATCGCGGTGCGCAAATCCACAGGCAAGGCATCCATCGCCGCATTGACCGTCTGCGCGATCTGTTTGCTTGCCAGCATGGATTCCGGCGTATTGATGTCGCGTAAATGCTCCCCATCGTTAAACCCCTCCGCTTGCTCCGCATCCGCTTCGGTCGACGTGGGCGTACGGCGGCCCTGCGTCGCCAGGAAGTTCTTGGCGGTATTGATGCCGATGCGGTACAGCCACGTGTAGAAGGCGGAGTCACCGCGAAAATGCCGCAACGCCCGGTACGCCTTGATAAACGTCTCTTGTACCACATCTTCAGCCTCGGCCGGGTCGTGCACGATACGTGACAGCAAGCGCATCAGGCGGCGTTGATACTTCGCCACCAGCATATCAAACGCCTGCTTGTCACCGGCCCGGACCCGGTCGACCAGCATCTGGTCACACTCACGTTCTGTCGTCACTCCTGCATTCCTCAGTGGCCTGCAGCGTCGCCGAATCTTATAGTCATATATGCTATAGAGTTAGCCCGCTGCAAGAAGTTCACAGTGTTGGCGTTTTTATTTCAGTGCGTCCAGCAACGGAACGGCACGCCAGAGACAGCGCACGCAGCTCGGGCCGCGTCACACCGTCGGGCAGCACCAGCACCCACCGCACCCTGCCGTCATCGCCACCCAGGCGTAACAACAAGATGCCCGGCCACAAGGTCGACCCATCCAGCAGGCGCAAGGCCGTCCCTGGTTCTTGGTATACCGCCAGCCGGAACCGGCCGACACCCGATATATCAAGCTGCAGCGCGATACCGCAGGGACGCCCCACCACCCAGCCGCACACGCCGGCCAACACACACAGCAGCGGCGCCAGCACGCCCGGACAGACGGCGCCCGACATCGTCACGCAACTACACAACCCGGCGTGCAACAGACGCAAGCCGGCCGAGGGGCGAACGATGACGGACACCGCAATCGACATGACGGCAGCACCACAAAACGCGTACACAAAAAATAGGGGGAAACAACACAGCTTGGAAGCGCCAGCGCAAGGCTGGGCAATTCTGGCGCTGGCGAATGCCAGCGCCGAATCCTCGCTCACTTTGGTTTGACCAGGTGAGCCCGGATTTAGTTCAACGCGAAGTCAAACTTTTTTACACTTTACCGAACAGCAGACTGCCGTTGGTGCCGCCGAACCCGAACGAGTTCTTCAGCGCGTACTCGATCTTCATCGGGCGGGCGACATTGGCGCAGAAGTCCAGGTCGCAGGCGGGGTCCTGGTTGAAGATGTTGATGGTTGGTGGCGACACCTGATGGTGGATCGCCAGCACCGTAAACACCGCTTCCAGACCGCCGGCGCCGCCCAGCAGGTGGCCGGTCAACGACTTGGTCGAGTTGACCACCAGCTTCTTGGCGTGCTCGCCGAAGGTGCGCTTGATGCCCTGCACCTCGGCCACGTCGCCCTGCGGCGTCGAGGTGCCGTGCGCGTTCACGTACTGCACCTGGTCGGGGTTGACACCGGCGTTGCGCAACGCGGCTTGCGCCGACTTGCTGCCGCCGGCGCCGTCTTCCAACGGCGAGGTCATGTGATACGCGTCGGCGCTCATGCCAAAGCCGTGCAGTTCGGCATAGATCGTGGCGCCGCGCGCCTTGGCGTGTTCGTACTCTTCGAGCACCATCACGCCGGCGCCCTCGCCCAGCACGAAGCCGTCGCGGTCAGCATCCCAGGGACGGGAAGCGGTCGCCGGGTCGTCGTTGCGCGACGACAGCGCCTTGGCCGAGGCGAAACCGCCCAGGCCCAGCGGCGAAATGGTCGATTCCGCGCCGCCGGCCACCATCACGTCGGCATCGCCGTACTCGATCAAACGAGCGGCGGCGCCGATGCAGTGCAGGCCGGTGGTGCAGGCCGTCACGATCGACAGGTTAGGGCCGCGCATGCCGTACTTGATCGACAGGTTACCGGAGATCATGTTGATGATCGACGCCGGCACGAAGAACGGAGAGATACGGCGCGGACCGCGCTTGTCGTAGTCTTCCTTCTGCTCTTCGATCATCGGCAGGCCGCCGATGCCGGAACCGATGATGACGCCGATGCGATCGGCGTTCTCTTCGGTCACGACCACGCCGGAATCCTGCACGGCCTGGATACCGGCCGCCATGCCGTAATGGATAAACGTATCCATATGGCGGGCTTCCTTGGCCGAGATATAGTCCTCGATGTTGAAGCCTTTGACTTCACCGGCAAAACGGGTACTGAAAGCTTGCGCGTCAAACTTGGTGATGGTGGCAATACCGGATTTTCCCTCGAGCGCCGCGGCCCACGTGTCGGCAACGTTGTTGCCGATCGGGGAAACGGCGCCCAGGCCGGTAATGACAACACGACGGTTTTTAGAACCTCTCAAGCGATTCTCCTAAAGTCGATCGGGCGGTAAATCAGGCCTTGACGTGTGCAGTAGCGTAGTCGATCGCTTGCTGTACGGTCGTGATCTTTTCTGCCTGTTCGTCAGGGATTTCCATTTCGAATTCGTCTTCCAGGGCCATCACCAGCTCGACGGTGTCCAGCGAGTCAGCGCCCAGGTCGTCGACGAACGAGGATTCGATCTTGATGTCTGCTTCGGCGACGCCCAGTTGCTCAGCGACGATTTTCTTAACGCGTTGTTCGATATCCGACATGTTATGGCTCCATTTGTTTGTTACGGAAAGCGCGCATTTTATCAGGTTTGCGCACTGAAAAACTAATTTCGATGTCTGCCGCTAATTTACTGCAAACTCTTTCGAAATCACTGGTAAAAGACGGGAATCGGCGTTTTATTCACGCCGGAACCCGTCAATTCATGTACATACCGCCATTCACGTGCAAGGTGGTACCGGTAATATATGCCGCTTGCGGCGACGCCAGGAAGGCCACCGCCGCGGCGATATCCTCCGGCTTGCCCAGGCGCGCCAGCGGAATCTGCGTCAGCAGCGCCGCGTGTTGCTCCTCGCCCAGCGCCTTGGTCATGTCGGTGTCGATAAAGCCCGGCGCCACACTGTTGACGGTGATGTTGCGGCTGCCGATCTCGCGCGCCAGCGCGCGGCCCATGCCCTCGACGCCGGCCTTGGCGGCGGCATAGTTCATCTGGCCTGGATTGCCGGACGACGCCACCACCGAAGTGATGTTAATAATACGCCCAGTTTTCGCTTTCATCATGCCGCGCAGTACTGCGCGCGACAAACGGCCCACCGACGTCAGGTTGGTGGCGATGACGCTGTCCCATTCCTCGTCCTTCATGCGCATGGCCAGCTGGTCCTGCGTGATGCCGGCGTTGTTGACCAGGATGCCGACGGCGCCGAAGGTTTTGGCGATCTCGTCGATGACGGCGGCACAGCGTTCGGCGTCGGTCACGTTCAGGACCATGCCCTTGCCCGCCTCGGCGCCGAACTCGGCCAGGTAGGCGCTGATCGCCTCGGCGCCCGCCTCGGTGGTGGCGGTGCCGATCACGCGCGCGCCCTGGCGGGCCAGCTCTTGCGCAATGGCCTTGCCGATGCCGCGCGATGCGCCCGTGACCAGGGCGACTTGATTTGCTAAATTCATGGTTGTCCTTCTACGTAAATAACGAGTGTCTTTGATTTGCCTTCGCCGCTTATTTGAGCGAGGCCAAGATACGGTCCAGCGAAGCCTGGTCGGTGATGGCGTCGCCCACCAGGGTGGCGTCGATGCGCTTGGTCAGGCCCATCAGCACCTTGCCCGGACCGCATTCGACCACCTGGGTGATGCCTTCGGCGGCGACCTTTTGCATCGTCTCGACCCAGCGCACCGGCGCGGCGGCCTGGCGCACCAGCGCGTCCTTGATGGCGGCCGGATCGTTGAGCACGGCGACGTCGACGTTGTTGATCAGCGCGATTTGCGGCGCCGAGAAGGCCAGTCCGGCCATGTAGTCGCGCAGGCGGTCCGACGCGGGCTTGAGCAGCGACGAGTGGAAAGGCGCCGACACCGGCAGCTTCATGGCGCGCTTGGCGCCCTTGGCCTTGGCGATCTCGCAGGCGCGCTCGACGGCGGCGGTTTCGCCGGCGATGACGACCTGGGCCGGCGCGTTGAAGTTGACCGCCTCGACCACCGAACCCGGCGTGGCGGCGACCGCCTCGGCGCACGCGGCGCGGACGTCGTCGTCCGACAGGCCCAGCACCACGGCCATCGTGCCCTGCCCGACCGGCACGGCTTCCTGCATCGCTTGCGCGCGGAAGCGCACCAGCGGCACCGCGTCCTTGAACGCGATCACGCCGGCGGCGACCAGCGCCGAGTATTCACCCAGGCTGTGGCCGGCGACGACCGACGGCGCCGGGCCGCCGGCGGCGATCCACGCGCGGTAGGTGGCGACGGCGGCGGTCAGCATGACCGGCTGGGTGTTGGTGGTCAGGTCCAGCTCTTCCTTGGGGCCTTCGGCCATCAGCTTGCCCAGGTCGAAGTTCAGCGCGTCCGACGCCTCGGCGATGGTCTGCGCCACCACCGGGTTGCCGGCGAAGCCGTCCATCATCGCGATCGCCTGCGAACCCTGGCCTGGAAATACAAAAGCAAATTTAGTCATTACATCATCCATCTCATTAATTGGCAGCTACGCTAGCATGCAATAATGACCGCACCACTACCGCAGAGCCCGTTAGAGTTCTAATTCTAATTCACGCTCAAAAACATGCCAGGAGCTTAGCGGGCGCCCAGGTCGTCGGTGATGCGGGCCAGTACGGCGCCCCATGTGAAGCCGCCGCCGACACCTTCCATCATGATGTTCTGACCCTTCTTGATGCGGCCGTCGCGCACGGCGGCGTCCAGCGCCAGCGGAATCGACGCGGCCGAGGTGTTGCCGTGCTGGTCGACGGTGACCACCATCTTCTCCAGCGGCAGGCCGAGCTTTTTGGCGGTGCTGTTCATGATGCGGATATTGGCCTGGTGCGGAATCAGCCAGTCGATCTGATCCTGTCCCATATTGGCTTTCTCCAGCGCCTCGTGGGCCACCTTCTCCAGCACCGACACGGCCAGCTTGAACACCGCCGGGCCGTCCATGTACAGGTAGGCCTCGCCGGCCACCGCGCCGCCGAACGAATCGGGCATGCACAGGATGCCGGAATGGCGGCCGTCCGCGTGCAGCGCGGTCGCCAGCACGCCCGGCTCCTGCGAGGCGGTCATGACGACGGCGCCGGCGCCGTCGCCGAACAGCACGCAGGTGGTGCGGTCGTTGAAATCGAGGATGCGCGAGAACACTTCCGAGCCGATCACCAGCACGTTCTTGTTCATGCCGGCGCGGATGAAGGCGTCGGCGGTCGACATCGCGTAGACGAAGCCGCTGCAGACGGCCTGCACGTCGACGGCGGCGCCGTTGTTGGTGATGCCCAGCTTTTGCTGGACGATGCAAGCGGTGCTGGGGAAGCTGCCGAAGAAATCGGGGGTCGAACTGGCCAGGACGATCAGGTCGATATCGTTGGGCTGCAAGCCGGCCATGTCGAGCGCGCGCTTGGCGGCCTTCACGGCCAGGTCGGACGACTTCTCGCCCGGCTCGGCGAAGTGGCGCGCCGAGATGCCGCTGCGGCTGACGATCCATTCGTCCGAGGTCTCGATGCCCTTGGCTGCGAGCTGATCGGTCAGATCCTGATTGGTGACACGCCGCTCGGGCAGATAGCTGCCGGTGCCGATTATTTTGCTGTACAAAGTCATGCCGTCTACCATCCACTAAATAGTTGAGCTTGGTACTTCCGGGGTTTCGGTGTTGCGCGGCATGAGTTCGGCGATTAACGTCGAAATGTGCGGCAACACATCATTTTTTGCAGCATCATACGCCCGCTTGATCGCCCATTCAAAAGAATATGCGTCGGCGCCGCCATGGCTCTTGAACACCAGGCCGCGCAAACCGAGCAGGCTGGCGCCGTTGTAGCGCGACGGCGACAGGCGGTTTTTGATGGCTTTCAACGCGCCGCCGCCGATCAGGGCGCTCAGCATCGTCAGCGGATTGCGTTTGAATTCGGTCTTGACGGTGTCGGCGAAGAAGCGCGCCACGCCCTCCACCGCCTTCAGAGTGACGTTGCCGACGAAGCCGTCGCAGACGACGATGTCGGTGGTGCCCTTGAAGATGTCGTTGCCCTCGACGTTGCCGTAGAAGTTGAGCGCGCCGCGTTCGTGGTCGGCCTGCAGCAGCTTGCTGGTGGCCTTGACGACGTCGTTGCCCTTGATGTCCTCGGTGCCGACGTTGAGCAGACCCAGGGTCGGACGCTCGATGTTTTCCATCGCCGACACCAGCACCGACCCCATGATGGCGAACTGGTGCAGGTGATGCGGTTCGCAATCGACGTTGGCGCCCAGGTCGAGCATGTAGGTCGGGCCGCCCTTCTGGTTGGGCATGATGCTGCAGATGGCCGGACGGTCGACGCCGGTCATGGTCTTGAGCACGTAGCGGGCCACCGCCATCAACGCGCCGGTGTTGCCGGCCGAGACGCAGGCCTGGGCGCTGCCGCCCTTGACCTGCTCGATGGCCACGCGCATCGACGAATCCTTCTTGCGGCGCAACGCCACTTCCAGCGGATCGTCCATCGTGACTTGTTCGGATGCATGCACGACGGACAGGCGCGGATGCGCTTCGGCGTGATGTTTTTTCAATTCTGCGCGGATAACGTTTTCCAAACCGACCAGGATCAGCTCAGCCTCTGGTTCGCGTTTGACGAAGGAAATAGCTGCGGGGATGGTGACCGATGGACCGTGATCTCCGCCCATGCAGTCGATAGAAATTTTGATTGTCATTGTTTTGATTCAGTACCACGCTCCAGCCCTTGTCTGGGCAAGCTGCGGCAAGCGGCGGACCACTGAAACCCAGGTCTACGCGTTTCAAAATGACGGTGTGCAAAAGAGGATTGCAGCCGATGAAAAAAGAAAAAGCGATGCTTCATAAGACAGCACCGCCTATTCCCAGGTCCAGCAAAAGCGTCGATTACTCGTCGTTTTTGGTTTTCAGGACTTTACGGCCACGATAAAAGCCGTTAGGGCTGATGTGGTGACGCAGGTGGGTTTCACCGGTGGTTGGCTCGATACCCAGTTGTGGAGCTACCAGGAAATCGTGCGAACGGTGCATACCGCGCTTCGAAGGGGACTTCTTGTTCTGTTGAACTGCCATGTTAATGACTCCTAATACATAAGTTCTAAAATTTTAACACATTCGACCAGCAAATACATGCGAATCGAGTATCCTGCCGGCAAAACGGAACCGGCATAGTTAAACTGAGATTTACTACATTGCCCTACTGACTTGCCATACTCGACTACAACACGTGCGTGGCACGTTCTTTACGTACTACTTGTTCGGTCTTGCTACTTATTCGGATTTGAGGCCCTTGAGGGCGTCGAACGGCGAGATCTTCTCGCTTTTCGCCTTGTCCAGCAGGGCGGTGTCGGGGCAGACATCGTGTTTCGGCGTGTGCGGCAAGGCCAGCAGCGCTTCGTCTTCCACCAGATCCGCCACCGTCATGGTGCGGCTACCGACGATCACGTCGATCGTCTCGTCGTCGATCATTTCTTCGATTTCATCGGCCTGCTGATCATCCTTACCCAGCATCAACAGCGTCGACGAATCGATGGTGTGAGCGTATGGGGTCAGGCAGCGCTGGCAGACCAATTGCACGGTGCCGGCAACCGACAGCTTCAACTGCGGGAAGCCCATCTTGCCGGAGCCTCCTTCGACCTTCCAGGTGATGGTGCCCGAGGTATCGGCACAATCCTTGGTCAGGCGGGTCATTTCGGCAACAGGCGTGACGCCTTGCTGGCTGCCGTTGCTCCGACAGAACTCAAAAGCGTCGATGACAATAGCATTCATTACAGAAAATTCCCCGGAAAACCTGCGATAATAACAGGGTTTTCGGCACCAAGTCAAAGCCTGCGCGGCTTTTTCCTGTTTTTCGTCTTTTTCCGTCGCTCTCCAAGCCGGCGACAGAGCATATAACATTCCCCCTATGACATCAAGCGCAACCGCTCAAATCGCCGCACAACGGCTCGTTTTGGCCTCCAGTTCGGCCTATCGCAAGGAATTATTATCACGGCTACAACTACCTTTCGAGGTCGCCGTGCCCGACATCGACGAGACGCCCCTGCCCGGCGAAACGCCGAGCGCCACGGCGCTGCGCCTGGCGCGTGAAAAAGCGGCCGCCGTGGCCGCCAAGCTGCCCGGCTGCATCGTCATAGGCTCCGACCAGGTCGCCACATTGGACGACGAGCAAATCGGCAAGCCGGGCAACCACGCCAACGCGCTGGCCCAACTGCAAAAGATGCGCGGGCGCGAAGTGGTGTTCCACACCGCGCTGTGCGTGTGGGACGGCCGCGCCGCGAATCCGGCCGCCACCGCGCAGGTGGAGGACATCCGCACCATCGTCACGTTCCGCGACCTGCCCGACGCCGAGCTCGACGCCTACCTGCGCATCGAACAGCCGTACGACTGCGCCGGCAGCGCCAAGAACGAAGCGCTCGGCATCGCCATCCTCGAACGCATCGACAGCAGCGACCCGACCGCCCTCACCGGCTTGCCTTTGATCGCGCTGACAGGCATGCTGCGCAAGATTGGCGTTTCCTTTTTCAATACTTAATCAAATAAACCCCAGATTTCTATGCCCGGCACCCTCTTTTTAATACCGAACACCTTGGGCGAGACTGAAGCGCTCTCCTCCGTCCTGCCCGAACAGGTGCAACAGATCACCTCGCAGCTGGATTATTTCGTGGCGGAGAACGCCAAGACCGCGCGCGCCTTCCTCAAGCTGGTCAACGCCAACCATGCGCTGGCCAAGCCGCTGCAGGAGATCACCATCTCCGAATTGAACGTGAACACGCCGGCGGCCGCGCTGGCCGGCCTGCTGGCGCCGCTACTCGCGGGCCGCGATGGCGGGCTGGTGTCGGAGGCCGGCGTGCCGGCGGTGGCCGATCCCGGCGCCGACCTGGTGCGGCTGGCGCATCAGCACAATATTCCGGTGCGCCCGCTGGTGGGGCCGTCGTCGCTGTTGCTGGCGGTCATGGCGAGCGGCCTGAACGGGCAGAGCTTCGCCTTCAACGGCTATCTGCCGACCGACGCCGCGCAACGCGCCACGCGCATCAAGGAGCTGGAGACGCGCTCGCGCAAGGAGAAGCAAACGCAGCTGTTCATCGAGACGCCGTACCGCAACGCCGCGATGCTGGAAGCGCTGGTGGCCGGCTGCGCGCCGTCGACGTTGGTGTGCGTGGCGACGGATCTGAGCTTGGCGTCCGAGACGATCCGCACGATGACGGCGGCGCAATGGAAAAGCGCCAAGGCGCCGGATTTCCACAAGAAGCCGACCGTTTTCCTGCTGCTGGCGCAATAACCGATCCGCAGGTAGGGACCATGCAATAGCTGGCGAAATCCGCGCGTCATTGCGATGGCCGTCACACCGATCAAGGCCGGTCGCGCCGGTCACGGCACGATGCGTGCGGTGTCACGGAAGCCCGGCGATAATCATGTCGAGCTCACGGCGGTCTTTCGCCACACGCTGCATTTCACCCTTAAGTTGCTCAAATCGACGGAGTCCTTCTTCCCCCATAAAAGTGGGGGCCGTCGCTCCGGCAAGAATCGACGATTTTTTATACGGTGAAAGAAAGTCAAACGATTGGTTGTCGAGCATATTCATCATGGCGTCGAGCATTTCGGCGCGCATGTCGACAGGCCAGCGAGTCGAGTAGGTGAACTGGTCGCCGAATTGTTCTTCGATCAGCTCCTTTATGTGCAGGTGCGCTACAAACCTGTCGCCTAGAAAGCGCCGGATGAAGGATTGCATCCTCGTCTCGTCCCCGCCGTTAGACCTGGTTCTAGCAGCCTGTAAAAATTTCGCCATGGCCGGCGCGGCAGCGCGTTCGGTGTTTTGCGACTGCCAGATCGACAGGCACGACACTTCGCAGGTCATTCCGCGGGTTGCCAGGAAATCGTGCACCATGCTGTACATCGTCAGCAGGCTTTCACCCGAGGTCGAATAATCGACCAACACCATTTTGTCTGTGGAAGCAAGATAGGGGGCGAGCATGCTCTCGAAGTGCGGACGGGTTTCTTGCCGGGCCGCGGCAATGAAGTCGTCCGTCAGGTCGTCCAGGCGCGCGCCGGAAAATGGCAGCATGCACACCTTGGGGGTCAATGTTTGTAGCCAAGCCGCGATAGGCGTCGGGCTTCGGCCCACGCATACGTACAGGCAATCGGCGCCCATTTTTTTGAAAATATGCCCGCCGAGCTTGCAAAAGCCGTACAGCGCCAGCTCCTTGTTCGCCAGCGGCGACCCGCCCCCCGCCAGAATCCGCACCATGTTGCGCTTCACCGTGTTATTGATGCGGTATTCGACTTCCTCCTGCCGCGCAACCGTTACACTTGTTTCGCCCAGGCGCGTAGGCGGCCGAATGATCGCCAGATCGTCGAAGGCACGCGGCAGGCTATGGATACGATGCCGTATATCCTGTAGCAACTGCCCGCTCTCACTGGCCAAGTAGGTCTTTTTGACCTGATCATCGAAAATCAACGACCGCAAGGCGGTGCGCTCCAGAGGAGTCAGTGTTGCCGTAGCAATTACATTGCTCAACTGCGCAACGCTGCTGATTTTGACGGCGGTGGCGGACGGCGAGGTCTGCAGGTAAATCATACTGATCACTCCAATTAATGGCGAAGTCGAAGGCGGCGGTGCATTGCATTAAGGTTTTACCTGTAGGTTTTACCTTTATGCAGACACTTACGACCTCGACGGCGAATTGGATGCAAACATATGCGTATAGCAGCGCTGGGGTTGGGATTGGTGGCGATCGGAATAGGAAAAACTTCTGTCGGCGAAAAAGCAGCCACAAAGCCGCCCCGACAAAAAGAGGGATTGCGCGTCCAAAGCCGCACCACGGAGACACGTAGGGCGGATTAGCGCAGCGTAATCGGCCATCGTGGCCGGAGCGGTCAAAGCTAAAACCCGCGCGTGTATTCCGTCACCCATTCGATCGCGGCCAGCTGGATCGCATACAGATCCGACGGCCTGAGCGACATCTGGCTTAGCATCTGCGCCAGCACCTGCCCTTCCCGCCCGCGCTCGATATGCTCGATCAGACTGAGCATGCTGCCGTAATCCCCGCTCCGATGCAGCAGCGCCGCCCTCACCTCGTCGAGCACGTTCACGCTCTCCAGCACGTCGCGCATCTGGATCGAGAACAGCGTGTCCATCAACGACATCACGCCCACCGTGAACCCGATATCGGCGCTGACCCGCTGCCCCGGCCGCAGATGCTCGACCATCAACTCGAGCGTCTTGCCGCGCGTGGTCGCCAGCTGCAGCAGCGGCGACGTGAATTCCTGCGCGCCGCCAGCCTTCACATACAGCAAAATCTGCAGCCAGCGCTTGAGCTGGCGACGGCCCAGCACCATCAGCGCATGCCCCACCGAGTTGATGCGGTAACGCGTGCCGACCGCCGGCGTGTTCACCAAGCGCAGCAAATTCAACGTGATCAAGGCATCATGTTTGACACTGCTTTCAATCTCGTGGCTGCTGGCGTCGGCATCAAGCAGCTCCAGCAGATGCAGCACGCAGCGCTGCGACGGCGAGATCTTTTTGCCGCTCAAAATCACCGGACGGGCGAAATAATATCCCTGGAAATATTCAAAGCCGAGATCCATGCATTGGCGGAATTGCTCGACCGTTTCGACCTTCTCGGCCAGCAGCTTTTGCTTGGGATTCTTGAGCACGCGGGCCAGCGCCGGCAAGGTGCCGGGCCGCATGTCCTGGATGTCGACCTTGATGACGTCGCACAGCGCCTGGAGCTTCTGCACGTCCTCGGTCGCGCCGATGACGTCGTCGAGCGCGAAGCGGAAGCCGGCCTGCCTGAGCTCGCGGATGCGGTCCAGCACGTCCGGCGTGGCTTTGACGGTCTCGAGGATTTCGAGGATGACCTTGTCATTGGGCAGAAAGCGGATGAAATCGCTCATCAGCCCGACGCCGTCGACGTTGACGAAGGCCATCTGGTCGCCGACCACGTGGCCCATGCCCAGTTCGGACGCGTGGGCGATCACGGTGGCCGTGGCTGCGGCCTGGTCGGTGATGTTGGCGGCGCTATCGGTATGCGCGTCGCGAAACAGCAGTTCGTAGCCGACCAGCCGCTGCCCCCGGTTGAGGATGGGCTGGCGGGCTAGAAAGAAATTGTCCGCAAGCTTGGACGGCGGCAGCTCCGGGGCTGTCATCATTCATTTCCCAATCCGCGATGGCATTATCCGGGCCGCTAACTCAGCGAGCGACCCGCTAACCACCAGACTAACCCCGCTCCTACCGTCTTGACAACATTTTTCTATCGAGTAACAGGACGGCGCGCGGCAGTGTTGCGCGCAGAAGTCGGTTTGCCGCTCTCCAGCGTGAATTTGGCGCCGCTGTCCTTGGCCAGCGCCTTGACCAGCCACGGCATCACTTCCTTGAGCATCGGTTCGAGCGTGTACGGCGGATTGAGGATGAACATGCCGCTGCTGTGCAGGCCGAAACCGTCCGGCATCGGGGTGTGCGTGGTCAGCACGACGTTGAGCCAGTCGCTGCACGGCAACTGCTTGAGCTTGTCGGCGAACTGGCGTGATTCCATGCGCTGCAGCAGCGGATACCACACCGCGTAGGTGCCGGTCGGGAAACGGCCCAGCGCCTCGGCCAGGGTGTCCTTGACCTTCTTGTAATCCATCTTGTCTTCGTACGGCGGGTCGATCAGCACCAGCGCGCGGCGCGACGGCGGCGGCAGCAGCGCCTTGAGCGCCTGGAAGCCATCGCCACGGGTGACCAGCACGCGCTTGCCGCGCGTGGTCGGGCGGATGCCCTGCTGCGCGGCGTGCTCGTCGAGCTTGCGGAAGTTATCGGCCAGCAGTTTCGAATCGGCCGGGTGCAGCTCGAACAGGCGCAGGCGGTCGTGCTCGCGCGCGACCTGGTCGGCGATGTACGGCGAGCCCGGGTAATAGCGCATCTTGCCGCTGGGGTTCATGGCCTTGATCAGGTCGACGTATTCCTTGATCGGCGCGGGCAGATCGGTGCGCTCCCACAGCGGGCCGATGCCGGTGTCGTATTCGGCGTTCTTGGACGCGAAGGCGCTGTCGAGCGCGTAGACGCCGGCGCCGGAGTGCGTGTCGATGTAGCTGTACGCGGTATCTTTCTGGTTCAGATACTGCATCAGCTGGATGGTCACGAAATGCTTCAATACATCGGCGTGATTGCCAGCGTGAAAGCCGTGGCGGTAACTCAACATAGCTTGGGTACTTCCTAAATAAATGGTGCATCGCAATCCCGCATTATCCACTAGAAAGCCCGTGCGGACAAAAAAGGCCCCACATCGTTTGCATCAAAGCAGGCCCGGCGACGGTGACTAAGATGGAATGGCCGCTCGGGCATTCGCCGGTGCGACGCACTTTCTGGAGGAGATTATGGCATTCAACAATGTGGGCCCGCTAACCTTCCTGGCGCCCGGCGAAACGGCGTTCTGGAGCTACAGTTATCCGGGCGACCGCGGCACGCAGTTTGCATCGGCCGATGTCAAAGCACCCAACCAAGGTGCGGTCCACGTCGCCGACGAGCAGGGCAAGCGCAAGGAAAACAACGGCAACGCCACCTATTTCGTGCAGATTCACAATCGCGGCACCGGTGGCGCCTTTCACAACTTACAAGGCGGAGGCGTGGTATGAAAATGACCATCATCACCGACGACCAAGGGAACATTCTTGGTGCCGTGCAGGGTCACTCCCTGTCGGAGAAACAAGGCGAGGTCGAGGCTAGCGTCTCGTTCGCGGAGGGCTATCAGACACACCTGATGGAAGTGGACGACGACATGGGCACCATCGAAGACGCCACCATTTTCCAGCAGCGTTTGCGCAAGCACCTGGACCTGCACCTGCGGAAGGCCGATCCCAAGGCCTGAACCGCCCCAAACGAAGCCCCCGCACGGGGGCTTTTTTACGCCGGTCGCCAGCGTGCCCCCCGGGTTCAGGCGAGTTTTTGCTGCGCCACCAGGATGCCGTCGGCATCGGCGTAAATCCAGTCGCCCGGATTGACCGCGACGCCGGCGATGTGGACACGCAGGTTGCGCTCGCCAGAGCCCTTCTTGCCGCTCTTTTGCGGATGGGCGCCAAGCGCGCGCACGCCGATCTCGCAGGCGTTGATCTCGTCGGTGTCGCGGATGCAGCCGTCGACGACGATGCCGGCCCAGCCGTTATCCTGCGCCAGCAGGCCCAGTTGTCCGCCGACCAGCGCGCGCCGCAGGCTGCCGCCGCCGTCGATGACCAGCACGTTGCCGTCGCCTTGCGTCTCGAGCATCGCGCGCACCAGCGCGTTATCCTCGTGCACCTTCAGCGTGGTGACGCGGCCGGAGAAGCGCACATGCTTGCCGAAGTGCCGGAACACCGGCGGCAGCACGGCCAGCCGCCCGTCCTCCAGCAGATTGGAATTGTCGTCGCACAAATCGGTGGTGGCAAAGCTCATCGTCTGACCTCGCGGCTGAGTGGGATGAAGGCAATTCTATGCTGTTTTGGGGACGCCGGCCACGCGGCTGTTGTTGCCGACGCCTATCGTGGTGACGATCACCAGCGCCTGGAACACGGCGATGAAGACGAACACTCCGGCCGGATGATTGGCATCCATCAGCGCGCCGAACAGCAGCGGGCCCAGCGCCAGCCCGCTGTCCAGTCCCGAATAGACGACGCCGAACACGCGCCCGGTGGCGTTGGCCGGCGCGGCGCCGCGTATCATCAGGTCGCGCGACGGTCCGGCGATGCCGGTGACCAGGCCGATCATCCCCATCAGCACAATCGCCATCCACGCCGGCACCACGGCGGCGGCGAGCACCAGCGCCAGCACGGCCGCGCTGGCGAAGGCCAGCATGATGATGCGGTCGTGGTGGCGGCTGCCGGCGCCCAGGAAGCCGCCATACAGCATGCCGGCGGCCGACGCGAACATGAAACAGGTGTAGGCCGACGTCGCCCATTGCAGCGACATGCCATACAGGCTCACCAGGCTGGTGGCGGCGAAGGTCTGGATGCCGGCCAGGGCGACGGCAGAGATCAGGAAGAAGCTAAAGCACATCCACACCACCTTGAGGCGCAGGAAACCGAGGGCGCCCGCGGGGGCTGGTGAACCCGCCGCCGTGACGGCGGGCGCGGCCACCGGTTCGGGCCGCAGCGCGTGGCGGTTCCACAGCAGCAGCGCCAGCACCGACAGCGGCAACAGCGCCGCGCTCAACAGCGCGGTGCGCCAGTCGGTGCGGCCGGCGAGAAAGGTGAGGAACAGCGGCGACAGCGCCCAGCCGATATTGCCGCTGATGCCGTGCACCGAGAAGCCGTGCGCCAGCCGGGCCTTGGAGACGCGCTGGTTGAGCAAGGTGTAGTCGGCCGGGTGGAACACGCAGTTGCCGCAACCGGCCAGGAAGGCGCCGGCCATCAGCTGGGCGTAGCTGTGCGCACCGGCCAGCATCACCGCCGACAGGCCCAGCAGCGCGATGCCGCTGAACAGCACGGCGCGGGCGCCGAAGCGGTCGACCACGAAGCCGGCCATCGCCTGGCCCACACCGGAGACGGCGAAGAATACGGTCATCAGCAGGCCCAGTTCGGCGTAGCTGAGATGGAATTCGGGCTTGAGCCAGGGGATCAGCGCGGCCAGGATCACATGGTAGAAGTGGGAGGTGCCGTGCGCCAGCCCCACCAGCGTGATTACCTTGGCGTCCTGCCGCAATAACGATTTTTCGGTCATTCCACATTCCTTGCTAATGTATATACGACAAGTGTACCAATCGCCGGGAGTCTGATTTAAGATAGGGCGACAATATTTATCGCGTTTCCGCCATCAGGTCGACTTCATGCCCATTCCTATCGTCACCCACACGCAATTCAATTGGAACAGCGACTATCCGACGCCCGAACGGCCGTTGACGATGTCCGGCCGCGACCTGCCGGCCGACGCCGATCTGCTGCCACACCACCATCCGTGGGGCCAGTTCACCTACGCGATGCAGGGCGTGATGCGGGTGACGGCCAACAACAGCAGCTGGATCGTGCCGCCGCAGCGGGCGATCTGGATCGCGCCAGACGTGGTCCATGCGGTCAAGGTGCTCGAGCCTACCCGACTGCGCCCGTTGTGCGTGCACGCCAGCCGCTCGCCGTTTCCCGGGGACGACTGCAAGGTGCTGGAGGTGTCCAACCTGCTGCGCGAGCTGATCGCCACGCTGGAGCAGCACGACCAGCATGAACAGTCGGCGCGGGAACGCTTGTTGGGGGAGATGATATTGGACGAGCTGCCGCGCTGCGCGGTGCGTCCGATACGCGTGCCGCTGCCGGCGGATAAACGTTTGAAATCGCTGTGCGACGCGCTGATCGCCGATCCGGGCGCGGAGCTGACCTTGCAGCAGTGGGCCGGCCAGGTCGGGGCGTCGGACCGCACGTTGACGCGGTTGTTCGAGCGGGAGTTGGGAATGGGTTTTGTGCAGTGGCGCCAGCAGGTAAGGCTGGCGCACGCCGCCCCGTTGATCGCGCGCGGCGTGCCCTTGTCGCAGGTGGCGGCGGAGCTGGGCTACGCCAGCCAGTCGGCGTTTTCCGCCATGTTCAAGAAGACCTTCGGCAATAGCCCGTCAGCGTTTTTCGACCAACGCTAACAGGCCATCCCCGTCACGCGCGGAACAGCAACTCGCCGTTGTCGACATCGACATGGATCGTGTCCTTCGGACCGAAACGCCCCTGCAGGATCAGCTTCGACAGCGGATTTTCGATCTGCTGCTGGATCGCGCGCTTCAACGGCCGCGCGCCATACACCGGATCGTAGCCCGCCTCGGCGATCTTGTGCAGCGCCGCGTCGGTCATCGTCAGCGTCATCTCCATCTTGGCCAGACGCTGCTCCAGGATCGCCAGTTGGATCTTGGCGATGGCGCCGATGTTCTTCTCGTCGAGGCCATGGAATACGACGATTTCATCGATACGGTTGATGAACTCCGGCCGGAAGTGCGACCGCACCTCCGCCATCACCGCCAGTTTCACGACGCCGGGATCCGACTCCTCCATCGCCTGGATCTTGTGCGAGCCAAGGTTGGACGTCATGATGATGACGGTGTTCTTGAAGTCCACCGTGCGTCCCTGCCCGTCCGTCATGCGGCCGTCGTCGAGCGCCTGCAGCAGCACGTTGAACACGTCCGGATGCGCCTTCTCCACTTCGTCCAGCAGAATCACGCTGTACGGCTTGCGGCGCACCGCCTCGGTCAGATACCCGCCCTCGTCGTAACCCACATAACCCGGCGGCGCGCCGATCAGGCGGGCCACCGAATGCTTCTCCATGAATTCGCTCATGTCGATGCGGATCATCGATTCCTCGGTATCGAACAGGAAGCCGGCCAGCGCCTTCGACAGCTCGGTCTTGCCGACACCGGTCGGCCCCAGGAACATGAACGAACCATACGGACGGTTCGGATCGGACAGGCCGGCGCGCGAACGGCGGATCGCGTCCGACACGGCGGAAATGGCCTCGTCCTGGCCGACCACGCGCTCGTGCAGCTTCTCCTCGATGTGCAGCAGCTTGTCACGCTCGCCCTGCATCATGCGCGACACCGGAATGCCGGTCGCGCGCGACACCACCTCGGCGATTTCCTCGGCGCCGACTTCGGTGCGCAGCAGCTTCTGTTTCGCCGGCGTGTTCTTCTCCAGCGACACGCCGTTGGCGGACGCGGTCTCGGCCTGCTTCAGCTCCGCCTCCAGTTCCGGCAGGCGGCCGTATTGCAGCTCAGAGACGAGCTGCCAGTTGCTCTCGCGCGTGGCCTGCTCCATCTGCAGCTTGATGCGCTCGATCTCTTCCTTGATATGGGTGCTGCCCTGCACGACCGCCTTTTCGGCCTTGAGGATCTCCTCGAAGTCGTTCAGCTCCCGCTGCAGGCGCACGATTTCTTCCTCGATCAGGTCCAGGCGGCGGCGCGAGCCCTCGTCCTTCTCCTTCTTGACGGCTTCCTTCTCGATCTTCAGCTGGATCAGACGGCGTTCCAGCTTGTCCATCACCTCCGGCTTGGAATCGATCTCGATCTTGATCTTGGCCGCCGCCTCGTCGATCAAATCGATCGCCTTGTCGGGCAGGAAGCGGTCGGTGATGTAGCGGTGCGACAACTCGGCCGCCGCGATGATGGCGGCGTCGGAGATGGCGACCTTGTGGTGCAGCTCATACTTGTCCTGCAAGCCGCGCAGGATGGCGATAGTCGCCTCCACGGTCGGCTCGTCGACCAGGATCTTCTGGAAGCGGCGCTCCAGCGCGGCGTCCTTCTCGATGTATTTGCGGTATTCGTCGAGCGTGGTCGCGCCGACGCAATGCAGCTCGCCGCGCGCCAGCGCGGGCTTGAGCATGTTCCCGGCGTCCATCGCGCCCTCGGCCTTGCCGGCGCCGACCATCGTGTGCATCTCGTCGATGAAGACGATGGTCTGGCCCTCGTCCATCGCCAGCTCCTTGAGCACGGCCTTCAGGCGCTCCTCGAACTCGCCGCGATACTTGGCGCCGGCGACCAGCGCCGCCATGTCGAGCGCCAGCACGCGCTTGCCCTTGAGCGACTCGGGCACCTCGTTGTTGACGATGCGCTGCGCCAGGCCTTCGACGATGGCGGTCTTGCCGACGCCGGGCTCACCGATCAGCACCGGGTTGTTCTTGCTGCGGCGCTGGAGCACCTGGATGGCGCGGCGGATTTCATCGTCGCGGCCGATCACCGGATCGAGCTTGCCGGCGCGGGCGCGCTCGGTCAGGTCCAGGGTGTATTTTTTCAGCGCTTCGCGCTGGCCTTCGGCCTCCTGGGAGTCGACCTTGGCGCCACCGCGCACGGTGTCGATGGCCGATTCCAGCGATTTGCGGGACAGGCCGTTTTCGCGCGCCAGCTTGCCGGCCTCGGATTTGTCGTCGGCCAGCGCCAGCAGCACCATCTCGCTGGAGATGAACTGGTCGACGCGTTTTTGGGCTTCCTTGTCGGCGAGGTTGAGCACGGAGACCAGCTCGCGGCTGGCCTGGACGTCGCCGCCGGTGCCGGACACCTTCGGCAGGCGGTCGAGCGAGGCCTTGAGCGCCTTGGTCAGGCCGCCGACGTTGACGCCGGCGCGTTGCAACAACGAGCGCGCGCTGCCGTCGTCCTGGTTCAGCAGGGCCGTCAGCAGGTGCACGGGCTCGATGTACTGGTTGTCGTTGCCCACGGCCAGACTCTGCGAGTCCGACAAGGCTTCCTGGAGTTTGGTGGTGAGTTTATCTTGCCGCATGGAATTGCTCCGATATATTTAACTTATCAGGTAGATAGTGTTATATGGGCAGTTTTCAAGGGCGGGTGGGAGCGGCGCCAAACCCGACAGGGCGGGGTCGTACCCCGTACGGGGTACGACCCCTGTCGCCCGCTTGCGGGTTGAACGGGTTACGCTAACGCCACTTGGCCAGCGCCGCATCGTCGCTAACGCGGGCATCCACCCACCGCGCGCCGTCGGGCGTCTGTTCCTTTTTCCAGAACGGCGCTTCCGTCTTCAAATAATCGATGATAAATTCACAAGCCGCGAACGCTTCCCCGCGATGCGCCGCCGTCGCCGCCACCAGTACGATCTGATCCAGCGGCTTGAGCGGCCCCACCCGATGGATCACCAGCGCGCCGAACGTCGGCCACCGCTGCCTGGCCTGCTCGATGATGGCGCCGATCGACTGCTCGGTCATGCCCGGATAATGCTCCAGCTCCATCTCCGCCACCGTGGCGCCCTCGTTCAGATCACGCACGACGCCGACAAACGTGACAATCGCGCCAACCTTGGGATTGGCCGCGCGCAAAGCCGCCACCTCGGCGCTCAGATCGAAATCCTCCGTCTGGATGCGCACCTGGTTCAAGCTCATGCGCGCTCCGAGGCGCCGATGCGGCGGAACAACTGTTCGATGCGGCTGGCGGTGCGGGCGTCGGCCAGGGCCGGCATCGCGCACAACTGCAGGTAAGCGGCGGCGGCCGTCAACGGCTTCTGGCCAGACTTGAGCGACGATTGCAGCACCTCGACCTGCATCTTGAGGCGCTCGCGGGCGAATTCCGCGCCGCTGTCGACACCGGCGACGATCTCCAGCCGCAGCACCTCGTCGAGCAACTTGGCGCGGTTGCGCTCAAGCTGCGCGGCGTAGGCCTCGCGCGTGCCGTCCGACGCGGCCAGCCCGGCCGTGAAACGCCCGTGCAGCGCGCGCTCGTACTCGGGCGCCAGCGGCGGCAAGGCGGCCCAACGGCCTTGCCACTCGGCCGCGTCGATGCCGTCGGCGCCAGCGCCGTCGACACCGCTGATGGCCGCCTCCAGCGCCTGGCACAGCCGCAGCTTGTCGCGCAGCGCGTTGGCCTGGGCGGCGCCGGCGCGGCGTTTGATCGCCTCCGCCTGCCCCTGCACCGCCGCCACGGCGGCCTGGTAACGCTGCCCGATCTTGGCTTCGGCCGCGCGCGGCACGGTACCGGACGCGTTCCACGCGGCGGCGGCGTCGCGCAGCGTTTTGGCGATGGCCGCCAATTGCGCCTTGTCGTCGCCGCTGAAGGTGGCCGTTTCCAGTTCCTTGCAAATGGCCTCGCGCGCGTGCAGATGCGTCTTGCGCTCGTGATCGGCGGCGTGGGCGGTTTCCTTGCGCTTGGCGAAGATCGCGTCGCAGGCGGCGCGGAAACGCTGCCACAGCGCCTGTTCGACCTTGCGCTCGAGCGGCAGCGCCTTGGCCTGCTCCTGCCAGCGCTCCTGCAGACCGCGCAGCTTGTCGAGCGTGTGGCGGTCCGAAGGCTGCAACTGCTCGGCCTCGGCGATCAACTGTTCGCGCTTGGCCGTTTCGATCTTGCGCTGCTCGGACAGCGGCGCCAGCATCTGCGCCAGCGCCTTGTCGAAGGCCTGGTCGAGCTTGCGCTTTTCCTTGCGGTCGATGGTGCCCAGACGGCCCCACACCTGGCGCAGACGCTGGCCGGCGGCGGCGACGTTCTTCAAATCGGCGTTTTCGCTGGCGGCGGCCGCGGCCATCGCATGGGTCTCGTCGATCAGCGCCTGCGCCTTGGCGGCGTTGGCGTGACGCTCGTCGGCCAGTTGCTTGAAGTGGGCCGCCGCCGGCGCGTAGGCCGTGGTGCAGGCGGCGTCGAAACGCTCCCACAAGCTTTTTGGCGCGTGGCCGGAGACGTTGTCGAGCGACTTCCAGCGCTCGCGCATGCTGCCGACCTTCTTGGCCAGCTCGCTCATCGGCAGACCCAGCGCCGGCAGTTCCTCCACCGCCTTGACCAGTTCCTCGCGCGAGACGTTGCCGCCCCAGCGCGCCCAGTCGCCCAGGCGCTTGAGTTCGGCGCGGACGTGGTTGAGGCGGTCGGTCTGCGCCGGCGTCAGGCGGGTTTTGTGCTCTTTGAGCCACTTATCGTGCTCTGCGGCATCGTGCAGCGAGCCCTGCTCGAGCGCGGCTTCCAGCGCGTCCAGCGTTTCAAGGAATTTCTTGTCGGTTTCCCTGGGCGGCTGCGCGGCCTTGGCGGGCTTGGGGCCCTTGGCGGCGCTGGCCGGTTTCGGCTGGGCGTGGACGTCGGACTGCGGCGCGGTTTCGCCGGGCGCGCCCGCGTCGGCGGCCGTATCGGTGGCGCCGGCGTTCGCGGCCTCAGGCTCGGCCGCGGGCGCCGAAGATGGCTGCGCCACGCGCTGCGCGGCGGCCGACAACGCGGCGCGCGCCTGCTCCAGCGCTTGCGCGAAATCGCTCAGCAAATGTTTGGGCAAGGCGTTGTGCTCGGGCGCCTGCTGGTATTCGGCCAGCGCGGCCGCATGGCGTTCCAGCGCCTGCGTGGCCTCCTCCTGCGCCAGGCCGGCGGCCGGCAACTGGCGCACGGCGGCCATCGCATCGATGATGGCGCGCTGCAGGTTGACCTGCGCCTCGAGGCGGGCCGCCAGCGCGGCGCGGGCGGCGTCGTACGGCACGGCCAGCTCCGGCACGGCCAGGGTGATCTTCCACTGGCGATCGAGCTCGGCGACCTGGTTCGGCGTCAATTTCTCATCCTGCAACAGGCGGTTGGCATGGTCGAGGCAGGCTTGCGCCTTTTGCAACTCGGCCTGCCGGTAGCGGATCGCGTCGAGCCGCCCTTGCATCAGCTTGGCGACGCGGCGGTCGGTGTTGCGCATCGCCTGCTGCACCTGTTCCAGATAGGGCTGCGACTGCACATGCTCGGCGGCGGCCAGGCGCACGCCGGCGAATTCGCTGTGGAGGATCAGCTCGACGGCGGCCGCTTCATCGCCGGCCAGCGCGGCGGCGCGCTGCGCCTGCTCGTCGCGGCGGCTGGCCGATAACGCGGCGGCGGCGGCCTGCTCCGGCGCCACAGGGGTGGCCTCGACGGCGGTCGACTGGTCGGTAGTGCGCTTGAAGATGAAATCGAACATGGTGCGCTATGTGATGGAGAAAACCACCATCATAGCAAAGCAGGGGGAATTTGCCCGGGGCGCGTGCTATTTGGCGGCTATTTCGTTATGACATCGTCCAGCGGCTGCTGCCGGGCGCCATATAAAGGGGCCGGGGGCGATCCGGCGTCGGCATCGTCGAGGTCCACCGTCGGTAACACTTGCAGGCCAGGAATGGTGATCTGGGCGTCGTCGAGCCGGGGAACGGCACGCCGGCCGGCCGCCTGGGCCGCCGCCTTGGCCTTGGCTTTGGCCGCCACGGCCGGCGGCGCCTGGTCGCCCAGCGCCACGCCGGAACGCTTCATCTCCTCCAGGTGCTTGTCGTGCATCATCAGCTGGTTGGCGATGGAGAACCAGGTCTCCCCTCCTATCAGACCGCGCGCCATGGCAAACAGTTCCTGTTCTTCTTTTTCGAGCCGCTTGAGCAGCGACGCGCAGCAGGTCTCGATGCTCTCGCACACCTGCTCGACCCGGAAGTCGCGCACGTCGGCGAAGATGCCGATGCGCTCCTGCAAGGTGCGGATGGCGGCCAGCGCGGCCTGGTTCAAATGGTTGAGCTCGTCGAGCAGCGCGTCGGCGCGCTCGGTCGTTTCGCGCAGCGCCGGGATCAGGTACATCTCGGTCTTGCGCCAATGGCAGGCCTGATACAGGCTATTGAGGTTCTCGCACGCGTATTCCAGCTGGGACAGGGTTATGCTGTTCTGCTGCATCAGCGTCGAGCGCACATACTTTTGAAACGATAACAAACTGAGGCGAACGCTGGACTGTTCCACCGACAGCGCTACCAGGGTATATGTGGCCGTTAACATTCTGACTCCCAAGACTAAAGTTGCGCCCACCCGGTTGGGCGGCAAGCGGAAGTGAAAGTGTAAATAAACCCGACACGGGCGCCTTGAGCTAGAACAAACAGGTCCCCGCGTTTTATTTCATTTGGAACAGCAAATATATATCAACCGGATAACTAACACTATCGCAAAGGCAGTTGGAGACGCACCATTCCGGGTTCGGGATGCGCCGATACCACACCACCGAATTGGCGCACCAGCTTTTGCACGCCGAGGTTCTCGGACAACGCGTCACCAACGATCTCAGCCGTACCGTGGGCGCGGAAGTAATCGACCAGCTTACCGAACAGGATATAACCCAATCCCCGCCCCTTCAAGTCGGAGCGCACGATGATGGCGAATTCAGCATGCTGATTATCGGGATCGGTGACGGCCCGCACCACGCCCAGCGTCTCCGGCAGGCCGTCGGCGCCGTTGCGGGTGGCGATGAAAGCCATCGCGCGGTCGTAGTCGATCTGCGTCAGGCGCGCCAGCTGCGCCGGCGGCAGCTCGCGCATGGCCGAGAAAAAGCGCAGCCGCACGTCGTCCGGATCGAGCGCGTGGAAGAAGGCCTGGTGCTGCGGGCCGTCCTCCGGCCGGATCGGCCGCAGCAGGATCGGGCCGCCGTCCCACGCGACCTCCTGCTCCAGTTCCTGCGGATAGGGTCGGATCGCCAACGTTGTCTTGCCGCGCGGCGGCGCGAGCCGCAGCCGCGCGCCCAGCGCCACCACGACGCCGCCGATGGCCAGCAGGGGATTGAGGTCGAGCTCGGCCAGCTCCGGCAGCTCGGTCACCATGTCGGCCACCTGCACCAGGGTGCGCACGATGGCGTCGGCATCGGCCGCCGTTTGCCCTTGCGCCAGCAGGCGCGCCACGCGCGTGCGGCCGACCATGTCGCGCGCCAGCACCATGTTCAGCGGCGGCAGGCCGGCGGCGCGGTCGGCGGCGACGTCCGCCGCGATGCCGCCCTGGCCGAAGAACACCACCGGCCCGAACACCGGATCGGCGCCGATCTGGATGCGCGCCGCCGCCAGGGTGTGACCCGACAGCGCCGCCTGCCGCGGCGTGGCCAGCGCGATGCCGTAGGCGGCCAGCAGCGCCCGCGCTTCCTCGTCCGGCAACTCGGCGCGGCCGGCCGCCAGCGCCGCCGTGACCAGCGACCGCGCCGCCGCCCGCTCAGGCGCCGAGGTGCTCGGCAGGCCGGCCGGCACCTCCATCAATAGTTCCTGGTTGCGGCGGTACTGCGCGATCTGCACGAAGCCGTGCACCGCCTTCTCGGGCGTGTCGTAGGTGGGCAGGCCGGCGTCGGCGAAGACCTGGCGCGCCGCCGTCACCGAACTGCCGCCGAGCCAGCACGACAGCACGTTCTTGCCGACCGAGCGCATCAGCGGCGCCACCGCCTCGGCGATCAGCTGGCTCGACACCATCGCCGTCGGCGCGTGCAGGAACAGCAGCGCGTCGGCCTGCGCCTCGCCCAGCAGGGCCTGGACGGCGGCCGTGTAGCGCTCGACCGGCGCGTCGGCCAGCAGGTCGACCGGATTGGTGGTCGGCGCGCCGGCCTGTGCCAGCTGCTTGAGCGACTCGGCCGACAACGGCGCCAGCCGCGCGCCTCCGCTGTCGAGCGCGTCGGCCGCGATCAATCCCAGCCCGCCGCTGTTGGTCAGCACGGCCAGCCGCTCGCCGCGCTGCGGCCGGCGCCGCGCCAGCGTTTCGACGGCGTCGAACAAGTCCTCGGTCGAATGCACGCGCAGCATGCCGGCGCGGCGGATCGCTGCGTCGAACACCAGGTCGGCGCCGGGCGCCGGATCGCGCCCGACCTTGAGCACGATGACCGGTTTGCCGCGCGCGGCCAGGCGCCCGGCAGACATGAACTTGCGCGCCGAGCTCAATTGCTCGATGCACAGCAAAATCGCGTGGGTGCCGTTGTCGGCGGCCAGATAGTCGAGCAGGTCGCCGAAGTCGACGTCGGCGCTCTCGCCCATGGCGATGCAGCGCGAGAAGCCGATGCCGCGCAGCGCGGCCCAGTCCAGCACGGCCGCCGCCAGCGCGCCCGATTGCGAAACGAAAGCGAGTTTGCCGTCGCCGGCCGGCAGGTGGTTGAAGCTGGCGTTCAGGCCCAGCGCCGGCGATTGCACGCCGATGCTGCCCGGCCCGAGGATGCGCAGCAGATGCGGCTTGGCGGCGTCCAGCATCGCCTGGCGCAGGGTGTTGGAGCGGCCGTCCGTGGCCGTCATGACGATGGCGGCCTTGGTGCCGCGCGCCCCCAGCTCGGCGATCACGCCGGGGATGCCGGCGGCCGGCGTGCAAACGATGGCCAGGTCCGGCGCCGCCGGCAAGGCCGATACCTTGGCGTAGCACGGCATGCCGCGCAGCTGCGCATATTTGGGGTTGACCGGCCAGACGGCGCCGCCGCCGGCAATGAACGCGCCTTGCACAAGATTGTCCAGGACGCGCGTGCCGATGCGCTGCGGTTTTTCCGACGCGCCGATCACGGCCACCGAGCGCGGTTGAAACAGTCGGTCGAGATTCCTGATGCTCATGGCGGGCGTTCCCAGGTTTGGTGAGGCTACCAGCGTGACGAATGATCCTCGGTCACGCCCATCATTTGCGTGACGATGCGTTTCGGCTGATCCGGCCCGCTGCGCACCCAGCCGCTGAAACTGCCGACCGGCTGTAGATAGCGGCTCGCCGCGAACAGCTTCTTCTTGTTGTCGCGGCGGGCGCCCTCCGGCGTGAAGTGCAGCTCCAGCAAATCGTCCTCGGTGAAGATATGCCATTGCGACAGCGGATCGCTGCTATCGTACAGGAAGTGCGCCGGCGCCAGCGCATGCAACTGGCCATCGAGCCACAGCGCGTTCTCGTGGCCGCGGAAATAGCCGGCCTGCAGGTTGAAGCCCATCTCCAGCGTGTGGGCCGAGGCCCAGCGCCACGCGGTCTCGCGCGCCAGCAGGCCGTTCGAATAATCGAAGCTGGCCACGCCGCCGGCCAGGTCGTAATCCTCGCGCCAGGTGCGCACCTCGCCCGTTAGCGGCATGCCGGACGACTTTTGCGTCGCGTGCACCGAACCGCGCGCCACCGGCCCGCTCGCCAGCAGCAGCGGCGAGGCGCCCGGGCCGAAGGCGGCGTCGATCTCCAGGAAGTCGCAGCGCAGCGACAATTCGTAGCGGCCCTCGCCGTCGCTGTCGATGGCGATGCGGTCGCCGCCGTGCCTGAACCAGCTGTCCCCGCCCACGTGGTCGGCCAGCCGCGCCGAGCGCCCCGGCAGGCCGTCCCGCGAAAAATTGGCCAGCATATCGCCGTCGTTGCGGTCGAAGGCGTAGGCGAACGCGGTGCTGGCCCAGCCCAGATCGACGATGGCGACCGCGCAGAACACCCGCTCGGTGCACAGCGCCACGTAGTGCCAGCGCTTGTGGTGGAAGCGCCGCCACAGGCGGCCGCGCGCGAACGGCGCGGCCAGGCGGGTCCAGTCGATGGGACCGGCCTGCCCGGCGTAGCGGCCGAACAGCGGCTGGCCGTCGGGACCGACCAGGCCGGCGGGCGCGGCGGGCAAACTCATGCGCCCCTCCGGGAGGCGGATGTGAACATCGGCTGCGTTATCAATTCAATCAAGGTTGTTCCTTCGCGTACAAGCGCGGGGCTGAGGTTAGCCGCTATTTTAATGAGGAAACCAATACCACCTGTGAACGGAATGCATTTTTTTTGGCGGCGCCGGCAGGAAACCGGATACAAAGCGCGTATTTCCGTGCAGAATATCCACTCATGGCGCCCTGTTCCCGCTACCGCTGACTCGATGACCGCACACACAGATAGCCCGACGCTCGCTTCGCTGCGCACACTGTATCGTTCGATGCTGTTGCCGGCTTTTGCGCTGCTGGTGCTCGCGCTGATGTGGTCGGCGGTGATCTACCAGGTGCGGCAGGAGAAAAAGAGCGCGCGCTTCGAGGCCGTGCTGCACAGCCAATCGCTGGCGCACACGCTGGCCGAACACGCCAACCACCTGCTGCGCCAGACCGACCACGCCACGCAGCTGTTCAAGCTCAAGTTCGAGGAGTCCGGCGGCGCGTTGCGGGTGGCCGAATTCACCGCCAACAACGGCATGCTCGACACCTTGATGCCGACCAAATTCAACCTGCCGTTCGCGCGCCTGGACGCCGCCGGCAAGGTGGTCGACCGCGGCAACGGCTATTTTCCGCCGGACCTCCACCACCAGGCCTTCTTCAAAAGCCACGCCGCCAGCGCCGAGCAACGCACCGTGGTCGCCACGCCGGTGGTCGAGCCGCGCACCAACAAATGGCAGATCCAGATCTCGCGCCGGCTCGACGGGCCGGGCGGCCGGTTCGCCGGCGTGGTGCTGGCGCTGCTCGACCCGGCCGACCTGGTCGACGACTACGACCGCGTCAACGTCGACAACGGCGGCGCGGTGATCCTGATCAGCCGCGAAAACGGCCTGGCCACCGCCCGCATCGACGAGCAGATCGTGATCGGCGACGCCATCGACTTTCGCGTGGTGCCGCGCAGCGCCACCCGCCCCGCCGACGAGTTGTTGCTCAAGCGGCCTTTCGACGCCGTCGACCGCATCTACGGCTACGCGGAGATGCCGCGCTTTCTCCTGATGGCGGCGGTGGGCAATCCCGTCCCCAGCGCCATGGCCGGTTTCGCCAAACGGCGCACGCTGTACTACGGCGCGGTGACGGTGGCGTCGCTGCTGGTGCTGGCCGTGGCCGGGCTGCTGATGCGCCAGGCGCGGCGCGTGCGCGACAGCGCCCGGCAGGTGATCGAAGCCCAGCTGCTGCTGCGCGCGGCCGCCGACGCCAGCCTCGATGCGCTGTACCTGCTCAAGGCCAGGCGCGCGCCCGGCGCCGGGGGCGAGATCACCGATTTCGTCATCGCCGACCTGAACGAACACGCCGCCGCGAGGCTGGGCTATCAAGGCCGGGACATCAAGGGCAAGCCGCTGCGCGAGGTGGCGCCCCACCTGCACAGCAGCGGCCTGGTGGAAAAATTCAAACAAGTGCTGGCCACCGGCCGGCCGCTGGAGGAGGAAGTCGAGCGCGATCGTTCCAGCCCCGGACCGTCCGGCGAGCGCTGGCTGCACCGCCAGGTCGTGGCGATCGACAACGGCGTGGCCGTGACCACCCGCGACATCACACCGCACAAGGAGGCCGAGCTGGCGATGCGCAAGAACCAGGCGGAGCTGGCCGCCGTCAACGACGCCTCGCCACTGGGCCTGATCCGCGCCGACGCCGCCGGCCACTGCACCTACGTCAACCGCACCTTCGAATTCATCACCGGCCTGCGGCGCGAGGAGGCGCTGGGCGACGCCTGGATGCGCGCGGTCCATCCAAGCGACCGCCCGGTGCTGCGGAAGGCCCTGCGGCGCATGGTCAGAACGCGGCTGCCGCACCAGGACACGTTGCGCTGCATCCACCCGGACGGCATGATGATCTGGATCTCGTTCAAGGTCGCCGCCATGGTCGTCGACGGCCAGGTGTACGGGTATGTGGGCACGGTCGACGACATCACCCATGTGCGCAAATCGGTCATGGCGCTGCGCGAGAGCGAGGCGCGGCTGCGCACCATCACCGACACGCTCCCGGCGATGGTGGCCTACGTCGACTACGAGGAGGTGTACCGCTTCCATAACGTCGCCTACGAGCGCGAATTCAAGCGGGGCGGCATGGCGGTGCTGGGCAAGACCATCCGGCAGACGATGGGCGAGGAGCGCTACGCGGTGCTGGCGCCCTACATCCAGCGCGTGCTGGCCGGCGAGGCGCTGACGTTCGAGGAAGACGACAGCAGCGGCGGCGACGAACGCACCTTCGAAGTCGCTTACATCCCGCAGCGTGACGAGGACGATGTCACGGTGATGGGCTTTCACGTCATGCGCCAGGACGTGACGGCGCAAAAGCGCGAAAAACAGCGGCTGTTCAAGCTCTCGCAGGTCGATGCGCTGACCGGCCTGACCAACCGCGCCGGCTTCCTGCAAAAGCTCGACGAGGGCATGGCCGCCCACCGCGAGGGCGGCGGCATGATGGCGGTGATGTACATGGATATCGACCGCTTCAAGCCGGTCAACGACACGTTCGGCCACAGCGTCGGCGACGCGCTGCTGAAAATATTCTCGGCGCGCCTGACCCACGCCATGCGCGCCAGCGACACCATCGCGCGGCTGGGCGGCGACGAGTTCACCGTCATCATGGAGCGCATCCAGCGCGTCGAGGACGGCACCGCGCTGGCGGCCAAGATCGTCGGCGTGATGCAGGCTCCGTTCGACTTGAGCGGGACGGTGGTGTCGGTGTCGGCCAGCATCGGACTTGCCTATTACCAAGGCGAAGACATCACCCCGGCCGAATTGCTGAACCGCGCGGACATGCTGTTGTACGAGGCCAAGCAGGCGGGCCGCAACACCTTCCGGACCGGAGCGGCGCTCGCGTAAAACCGGGACCGACCCGCACGGCCACACAGGGTCGGACCCGACGGGTCCGACCCTTAAGCGGCGGCGCCGGCGTCCCGGCAAAAGCATGCCGGTTTGACGACAACCGCCGCCAACTCATCATTTCTCAAGTCGTCCCCACCCATCTTGCGCTATATTGCTGGTTTGCTGTTTCCACTACACACTCCATGCGTCTGCTGCACACTTCCGACTGGCATCTCGGCCAATCCCTGCATAATTTCGAACGCCACTACGAACACCAGTGCTTCCTGGACTGGCTGCTCGACACCGTCGTCAGCGAGCAGGCCGACGCGCTGCTGATCGCCGGCGACATCTTCGACAACGCCAATCCGTCGTCGGCGTCGCAAAAGCAGCTGTACCGCTTCCTGCAGCGGGCGAAGGAACGCGCGCCGCACCTGAACCTGATCGTCATCGCCGGCAACCACGACTCGCCGGGACGCCTGGAGGCCCCCGGCCCGCTGCTGGAGGCCCACGGCACCCGCGTCGTCGGCGCCGTGCAGCGCGACGCCGACGGCGCCATCGACATCGAGGCCCTGGTGCTGCCGCTGACCGGCAGCGGCGGCGCGGTCGAGGCCTGGTGCCTGGCGGTGCCGTTCCTGCGGCCGGGCGACGTGCCCCGAATGCCGGCGGAAGATGGCGGCGCCGATCCCTACCTGGCCGGCATCGCCCTGCTCTACAAACAGGCGCTGGAGTTGGCCCTGGCCAAGCGCCAGGACGGCCAGGCGATCCTGGCGATGGGCCACTGCCACATGGTCGACGGCCAGATGTCCAACGACTCAGAACGCCGCATCGTCATCGGCGGCACCGAGATGCTGCCGGCCGGGATCTTCGACCCCGCCATCGTCTACGCCGCGCTGGGTCATCTGCATCTGGCGCAGGCGGTCGGCAAGCAGGATCACATCCGCTATTGCGGCAGTCCGATACCGCTGTCGTTCGCGGAGGTCGGCTACCAGCACCAGATCCTGCGCATCGACATCGACGGCGCGGCGGTCGGCGCGATCACGGCTATCCACGTCCCGCGCGCGGTGGAGCTGCTGCGAATTCCCGCCAAACCGGCGCCGCTGGCGCAGGTGCTGGAGGAACTGGCGGCGCTGGACGTGCCCGACGCCCCGCCCGACCAGCAACCCTTCCTGGAGGTGCGGGTGCGGCTCGACGCCCCGGAGCCCGGCCTGCGCTCGCGCATCGAAGCCGCGCTGGAAGGCAAGCCGGTGCGGCTGGCGAAGATCGAAACCTCCAGCGCCGCGCGCGCGTCGTCCATCGACAGCGACGTGATGACGCTCGACCAGCTGGAGCAGCTCAAGCCGGACGACATCTTCCGCCAGCTCTACCAGCAGCGCTTCGGCAACGACGCCCCGCCGGAACAACTGAGCGCGTTCGCGGAGTTGATGCTGCCATGAGGATCCTGAAAATCGGCGGCAAGAACCTGGCCTCGCTGGCCGGCGAATTCGGCGTGGACTTCGAAAGCGAGCCGCTGGCCTCGACCGGCCTGTTCGCCATCAGCGGCCCGACCGGCGCCGGCAAGAGCACGCTGCTCGACGCGCTCTGCCTGGCCTTGTACGACGCCACGCCACGCCTGCTCAAAGTCGCGGGCCGCAACTACCTCACCGACGTCGGCGCCGAAACCGTCTCCACGCAGGACACGCGCACCCTGCTGCGCCGGGGCACCGCCGAAGGCTACGCGGAGGTCGATTTCGTCGGCAACGACGGCGCCTCGTATCGCGCGCGCTGGAGCGTGCGGCGCTCGCGCACCAAGGCCGAAGGCGCTTTGCAGCCGACGGCGATGACCTTGCACCTGCTGCCGGCGCTGCAACCGATCGGCGGCACCAAGACCGAAGTGAAGGCGGAGATTGAAAAGCGCATCGGCCTGTCGTTCGAGCAGTTCACGCGCGCCGTGCTGCTGGCGCAGAACGAGTTTTCGGCCTTTCTGAAGTCCGAGGACAACGAGCGCGGCGAGCTGCTGGAGACCCTGACCGGCAGCACCATCTACACCGAGATCTCGATGCGCGCCTTCGAGCGCGCCAAGCTGGAACAACTGGCGCTGCAAAAGCTGAACGCGCGCCTGGCCGACCAGAAGCCGCTCGGCGCCGAAGAGCGCGGCGAGATCGAGGCGCAAGGCGCGGCCGCCGCAGAAACGCTGCACGGACTGGAACAGCGCAAGGCGGAGCTGGAACAGGAACTGCGCTGGCACAAGCAGGCGGAAAAACTGAAGGAAGACGAGCTGGCCGCGCGCCAGGCCAGCGAACTCGCCGCCGCCGACGTGCTGGCGTCCGCGCCACAGCGCGGCGCCCTCGCCCGCATCCTTGCCGTGCAGCCGGCGCGCCCGCTGGCCGACGACATCCGCCGCATCGACGCCGACATCGCCGCCACCCACGCCACCATCGCCGCAAGCACCCAGGCGGCGGCCGACGCCGCGCTGGAGCTGGAACGCGCCGGCGCCGCGCACGCGCAGGCCGCGACGCAACTGCTGGAGGCGGAGAACGCGCAACGCGCCGCCGCGCCGCTGCTCGACCAGGCCAAGGCGCTGGACGCGCGCATCGAAGCGATGCTGCCGGCCTACCGCCAGGCGTCCGCCGCGTGCGAAAAAGCCGATCAAGCCGATGCCGCCGCCAAATCGGCGATGCAGGCCAAGCAGGACGAGCGCCTGCGCCTGGACGCGCAGCACGCGGCCGGCGTCACCTGGCTGGGCCAGCACAAACAATGGCAAACCCTCGCGCAATCGTGGGACCGCTGGGACGTCCTGTTCGTGCAGGCCGGCCAAGCCGCGTCGCAGGCGGAAAAGCTCGGCAACGCGGTCGCCCGCGTGCAGCGCAGCGCCAAGGCACATCGCGACGAGGAGGCGGACGCCAGCGCCAAGCTGGCCACATCCAGCGCCGTGCTGCAAACGCTGGAGGCCCGGCGCCAGGATGCCGTCCAGGCGCTGGCCGCGTTCTCCGCCGAGCAGTTGCAGGCGACGCGCAGCGGCTGGGAGCAGCGCCGCGACCTGTTGGCCGGCGCCGAGAAAATATGGATAGAGTTGGAAGCGCGCCAGCAGCGCGGCGCGCAGATCGCGGCGCAATCGGCGCAACTGCGGCAGGCGATGGCGGCGGCCGAGCAGCAATTGACGGCGGCGCAGCAGGAAAACATCGCCATCCTGGCCGCTTTCTCGCAGGCCGAACGTTCGCTGAAGCTGGCGGAGGCCGCGTGCGCGGAGAACGTCGAATCGCTGCGGGCGTCGCTGGAGGACGACACGCCCTGCCCGGTGTGCGGTGCGCACGAACATCCGTACCGCCACAACGACGGACCACTGCAAGCGATGCTGGGCGGGCTACAGGATGAGGTGACGCGCTGTCGCCGGCAGATGGAGGCCAACGTCAATCAACAGGCGGCCCAACGCGCGACCGTCCAGGCCAGCCTGGAACAGCTGCAAGTACTGGCCACCGAAGGCCGTGGCGTGCAGCAGGCGCTGGAGAAAGTAAGCGCCGCGTGGAGCGCCCATGCGCTGGTGTCCGACGGCGCCTCGCAACTCCAGTTGCCGGCGGAACCCGAGCGCGCCGACTGGTTCACCTCCGAACTGGAGGCCGCCCGCACGGCCTTGCAAGCGGCCGAGCGGCAAGAACGCGCGCTGCACGCGGCCCGCAACGCCCGCGACCAGGCGCAGTCGGCCTGGGATGTGGCGTCGGCGGAGCACGCGCGTCTGCAAGGCGTGGCGTCTGGCGCGCAGACCGCGCTGGCGCTGGCCAATACCGAGTGCAAAGCGCTTGAGGACCAGCGCATCGAAGTGGCGCTGACACTGAGCGCGCTGCTGTCCGACCTGGACGCCGCCTTCAGCGGCGGCGACATCCCGAGCGACGAATGGAAGGACGACTGGAAAACCGGTCCGGCCCGATTCCACGCCGCGCGCCAGGCCGAAAGCAAGCAATGGCTGGCGCAACGCGCCGCGCACGACGAACGCGGCACCGTCATGGCGACCATCGACGTCGAACTGAAAGGCTTGAACGATGTCCTGGCCAGGACCGGCCACGACGCGCTCAGCGCACGTGAAGCCTGGAACGCCGCCGACGCCGCGCTGCGCGCCATGCAGGAGCAGCGCATGGAACTCTGGGGCGGCAAACAGGTGCGCGAAGTCGAACAGGCGCTCGTTGCCGCCATCGACAACGCCAGGTCGCAGCTGTCCAGCCGCCAGCAGGCGGTCCAGCAGGCGACGCAAACCAGAACACGGCTGGACGAGGCGCTGGCGCAAGCGGGTCACCGCCTGGCCGCGTTACGCGACGCCGCCACGGCGGCCGCTAAAAACCTGGACGACTGGCTGGCGGCATTCCAGCAGCGCCAGCCCGCCGACGACGACCACAATCCGCGCGATCTCGAACAGCTGCACGCCCTGCTGGCCCACACCACCGACGACATCGACGCCCGGCGCAACGCGCTGCAAGCCATCGACCGCGCCGCCGACAACGCCGTCACCGTTTTAAAGGAGCGTCAACGCCAGCGGGAACAGCACCAGCTGTCAGCGCCGCCAACACGCATTCCGGCGACGGTTGCGGCGGAAGACGAAACGCCCGATCCGGCCGATCCCCCCGACCTTCCCGAGTCGCCGATCGCCACACTCGCCTCCGCCCTCAATGAACTGATGGCCGAACGCAAAGCCGCGCACGACGCCGCGACCGCGCTGCAGCTGGCGTTGGCGCAGGACGACGCCAAACGCCGGCAATCGCAGGCGATGCTCGCCGAGATCGAAAAACAGGAGGCGATCGAACAGCGCTGGTCGCGCATGAGCGACTTGATAGGTTCGGCCGATGGCAAGAAGTTCCGCAACTACGCGCAGCAGTTCACGCTGGACGTGCTGCTCGGCTACGCCAACGCCCACCTGAACCACCTCGCGCGCCGCTACCAGCTGGAACGCATCAACAATCCGGCCAGCCCGTCGCTAGCACTGCTGGTGCGCGACCAGGACATGGGCGGCGAGATGCGCTCGGTGCACTCGCTGTCGGGCGGCGAATCGTTCCTGGTGTCACTGGCGCTGGCCCTGGGACTGGCGTCGCTGTCGTCGAACCGGGTGCGGGTCGAATCGCTGTTCATCGACGAAGGCTTCGGCAGCCTCGATGCGGAAACGCTGCGCGTGGCCATGGATGCGCTGGACGGCTTGCAGGCCATGGGCCGCAAGGTCGGCGTCATCTCCCACGTGCAGGAAATGACGGAGCGGATCGCCACCAAAATCCTGGTGCAGCCGTCCGCCGGCGGCCGCAGCACGATCAGCGTGATGTGAGCTTCATCGCTTGGACGGCTCCCCCCGCTCCAGTTTCAAGAGCTCCCAACCCAGCTCGCGCCGGATCTGTTTAGGATCCGGCGGCGGGCGCCGTTCCTCGATCTGACTCCGCAACCACTGTCGCACGGACTCTTTGCTCGGTTGCTTCCTGTCGTCCATGGTCTTTGCCTCTCGATGGAATGATCCCTGGTGAGTACATAACGCGACGGCGCATCCGGGTGTTGACGGCGAATTTGCAACCAATTGCGACAAATTTGCTATCATGAATGCATCAGTTCGGAAGCGACCATCATGAGCATTGGCGCCATATCAACCAGTTCCGCGATCCAGCCGGCCGAGCGCGCAGCGCCCCAGGCCAGGGAGGATGCGTCCGCGCCGGCCGCGTCCAAGACCGCCGCCAGCGGTGCCGCCTCCACCACCACGCTGACACCCGAAGCCCTGAAGCTGATCGACGAACTCAAGGCGCGCGACGCCGAAGTGCGCCAGCACGAGCAGGCGCACCTGGCGGCGGCCGGCGGCATGGCCGTTTCCGGCGCGTCCTACACCTACCAACGCGGTCCGAACGGCGTCAACTACGCTATCGGCGGCGAAGTCCAGATCGACACCTCGCCCGGCGGCACGCCCGAGGAAACCATCGCCCGCGCAGCGACGATCCAGGCGGCGGCGCTGGCGCCGGCCGGCCCGTCCGGCGCCGACCGCGCCGTGGCCGCCCAGGCGCAGCAAATGGAAACCCAGGCCCGCGCCGAGCTGGCGCAGCAGCAGTCGCAGGAGGCCACCGGCGCCACCCGGCAGCAAGATCAGGCAGGCTCATCTGAACGGATCCGCCGCGCCTATGGCGCCGAGCCCGTGTCGCAACCGGCGCTGAATGTCTATGCGTGAGTGTCCGCCGGTGCGCCGGCGACGAGTGATAAAATCCCGCCTTCGCCTCTCGCTTCCGGATCAATCATGTTAAAAGCACCACGTACCCTCACCTTCAAATGCGCCAAGTGCGCCAAGGCCGTGCAAGTCCGCCTGCAAAAAGTATCGGCCTGCTCGCACATCCAGCCGTACCTGGGCATTTGCGCGTGCGGCGAGGTCAAACACCACGCCATCGGCCAAAAAGACGCTGTCGCCTCCTACCTGGCAGCCCCGGAAGGCTGGACCCACCACCATTAATTGACGCTAGCCCTCAAGTTTTCGGCGGCACAACCGTTATATAAGTATTACCAAACGGAAACTGCCATGTCCTCTCTCTCCGCACTCGGCGCCCGTGCTTTGCCGGCGTCCTACACTGCCGCCACTCCGCAAAACGACGGCAAGACCACCGGTACGTCCGCCACGCAAAAGAGCAACAGCGCAGCGTCCTCGCCGCTTTCCCTGTCCAGCAACGCGCTGGACATGCAAAAACGTGTCGCCTCGATCGGCACCGCCACCGTCGATTTCGCCGAAGACCTGATGAACAGCTTCACCCAGGCCCTGTTCGGCGACGCCGCCAAAGGCGCGACCATCGACTTCGACTCGGCCAGCCTGGAGGCCTCGTCCAGCTACGCGCTGGGCGTGCAGCAAAGCTCGGGACCGAACGGCGCCCGCTCGCTGGCCGCCTTCAGCCTGACCGACAGTTCGCACTTCATCGGCAAAGGCACGATCACCACCGCCGACGGCCGCAAGTTCGACTTCGAGGTCGAAATCAAATACGACTACCAGCTCGACGCCGCCGCCAGCCAGACCACCGGCGGCAACGCGCCCAAGGCCGACAAGATTGGCAACAACGCCAGCGAGCGGGCCAACGACCGCGCCAGCGACAAGGCCGGCAACAAGCCGCAAGCGATCGACCTGCCGAGCGTCCAACTGCCGAACATCGACTTCGCCGGCACCCTGGCCGACCTGTTCCAGCTGATCGGCCGCGATCTGCAAACGGTGCTCTCCACCAACGGCGACGACGGCGGCCAAAACGGCGACACCGTCGACCGCAACGCGCTGCGCAGCCTCTCGCTGCGGCTGCTCAATCTGGTCGACAGCAAGGAAGCCAACACCTACACCGCGCCGACCCCGGCCGACCAGGCCAAATCGGCGGCCGCGTACGGCGGCCAGGCCGGCGCCGCCGACAAGGTGACCGGCGGCCCGTCGGGCGCCGTCGATCCGGCCATGGAAGCGGCCAAGCCGGCAGCCGATGCTGCCGCAACCGCCGCAACTGCCGATCCTGCGCCCCCGGCCACCGTCGCCGCCGATGACAACAAAAGCGCCACCACCGCCGCAAGCTGACCGCCAAGTATAATAAGCGCCTCGACACGGAAACGCCGCAGGGATGCTACGCATCCCCGGCGTTTTTTGTGCTTGTTTTTTTCCCATCATTGCCATCCGCTTGGCCGCTTCTTTCTACCGATTGCCTGACATGCCCGTACAAACTCCCTCCTCCCCGATTCCGCAGCAGATACACTGGGAGGAAAACGGCGTGCAGTGCTCCGCGCGCTGGCGCTCCGAGGCCGGCATGCCGCCGCCCAAGCGCGTGATGATCGCCGACGACCGCACCAACGCGGATGTCGCCTACCGCCTGGCCTGCGAAGGCACCGCCCTGCTGTGGCGCGGCGACTTCCAGAACGCCCGCCAACTGCTGCAAGCGCTGGCCCGCCGTGCCGACGTCAAAGGCAAGCCGTCGAAAAAAGCCAAGCCGGCCAAGACCCCGGCCACGCCGACCGAAGCGTTCCACCTGCACCGCCAGGCGCAATCGCAGCGTGCCCGCACCCTGGCCATGCTGTTGATCCCTTTCGACGACGCCTACACCATCCCGCTGCGCCGCGCGCCGGACGTGCAACTGGCCTGCAACGAGGCCTACGGCCGTTTCGAAGAACCGTTCATCGCCTCGCTGCGCGAGCTGCTTGGCCTGATCGGCGCCCACGAATGGCGCCGCACCGGCGTCGAGATCCCCGCGCTGGAGGCGCGCATCCACCCGCACTACGGCGTGTTCTCGCCGGTGCGCGGCGAATACGTCGACCTGGTGGCCAACACGCCGCTGCCGGCCGGCGTCAAGCTGGCCTATGACATCGGCGCCGGCACCGGCGTGCTGTCGGCGGTGCTGGCCAAGCGCGGCGTCGCCCGCGTGATCGGCACCGACCAGGACCCGCGCGCGCTCAGTTGCGCGCGCGAAAACCTGGCGCGGCTCGATCTGGACGGCCAGGTCGAACTGCTGCAGGTCGACCTGTTCCCCGAGGGCCGCGCGCCGCTGGTCGTATGCAACCCGCCGTGGGTGCCCGCGCGCCCCAGCTCGCCGATCGAATACGCCGTCTACGATCCGGACAGCCGCATGCTGCGCGGCTTCCTGGCCGGCCTGGCCGGCCACCTGACACCGGACGGCGAAGGCTGGCTGATCCTCTCCGACCTGGCCGAGCATCTGGGCCTGCGTCCGCGCGACGAGCTGATGGCATGGATCGCCGCCGCCGGCCTCAAGGTGCTCGACCGCCACGACGTGCGTCCGACGCATCCGCGCGCCGCCGACACGACCGATCCGCTGCATGCGGCGCGCGCCGCCGAGGTCACGTCGCTGTGGCGCCTGGCCGCCGCTTAAGCCGGGGAAATATTGGCCCTTGCGGATCGAACCAGGCCTGTGTATAATTCGGGCCTCAGACGCGGGGTGGAGCAGTCTGGCAGCTCGTCGGGCTCATAACCCGAAGGTCACAGGTTCAAATCCTGTCCCCGCAACCAGATTCAAAAAGCCGTTGATTCTTGCAAAGGAATCAACGGCTTTTCCGTTTTCGGCATCGGCGCGCCACAACTATCTCGTCGCTAGCCTCCGCGTTTTGGTGATATCCTTGGCACCTCTTGAGCTTGCCAAATCGACACTAAGGTCCCGGACAAAATTTTATGCAGCTGCAAACCCGCAACAATATCAACGTCCACGGCGATGGCGACGCGACCATGGTGTTGGTCCACGGATTCGGTTGCGACCAGAGCATGTGGCGCCATCTGGTGCCGGCGTTCCGCGACCAGTACCGCATTATTTTGTTCGATCTGGTCGGCAGCGGCGGCTCGGACCTGTCGGCCTACGACAAAACCAAATATTCCACCCTGCGCGGCTACGCCGACGACCTGCTGGAAATCGTCGACCACTATTCGACCGGGCCTGCGGTCTTCGTCGGGCACTCGGTCAGCGCCATGATCGGCCTGCTCGCCTCAAACGTGGCGGCGCACAAGTTCGCCGCGCAAATTATGGTCGGCCCGTCGGCGTGCTACATCGACGACGACAACTACCGGGGCGGCTTCTCGCGCGCGGACATCGACGACCTGCTCGACACGATGGCCGGCAATTACCTCGGCTGGTCGAGCACCATGGCGCCCGCCATCATGGGCGCGCCCGAGGCGCCGGAACTGGGCGTGGAACTGACCAACAGCTTTTGCCGCACCGATCCCGACATCGCCAAGCACTTCGCGCGCGTCACGTTCCTGTCGGACCACCGCGCCGACCTGGCCAAATCGACGACACCGACCTTGATCCTGCAATGCAGCGACGACCTGATCGCCCCCAGGGAAGTGGGCGCTTTCATCCACCGTGCCATTCCCGGCAGCCAGCTGGCGATGATCGAGAACACCGGCCACTGCCCGCACCTGAGCGCGCCGGCCGCGAGCATCGACGCCATGCGCGCCTACCTCGCCGGGCTGCGCTGACCCCATGCGCGAGCGCCGCAGCTCGGGCTGGGACCTGTGGGAGGACGCGCCGTGCGGCCTGCTGATCGCCGCATCCAACGGCACGCTGCTGCGCGCCAACGCCACCGTCTCGCGCTGGCTCGGCTATGAGCTGGCCGAGCTGATCGGCCACAAGCGCTTCCCCGACCTCATGCCCATGGGCGCCCGCGTGTTCCTGCAAACCCACTGGACGCCGCTGCTGCAAATGCAGGGATCGGTGTCCGAGGTGCAGCTGGACCTGCTGCACAAGGACGGGCGGCGCATCCCGATGATGCTGAGCGCCATCCGGCGCGAGCGCAACGGCGTGGTGCAAGACGAGATCGCGGTGCTGATGGCCACCGACCGCAAACTGTACGAGCGCGAGCTGCTGGCGGCGCGCGCCAAGGCGGAGGCGGCCACCAACGACCTGGAGCTGGCGCAAGCGAGGCTGCGGCAGGCCAACGACGACATGGCCGCCGAGGACCGCCGCAAGGATGAATTCCTCGCGACGCTGGCGCACGAGCTGCGCAACCCGCTCGCGCCGATGGCCAACGTCATCGCCACCATGGAGCTGCGCGGCGCCGGCGCGCCACAGTCGGAGCGCGAGCTCGCCGTGCTGACGCGCCAGGTCGCGCAAATGACCAGGCTGGTGGACGACCTGATGAACGTGTCGCGCATCAGCCAGGGCAAGATCGATCTGCGGCTGGAGCCGGCCGACCTGGCGCAAACGCTCACGTTCGCGGCCGAGGAGGCGCTGTCGTCGATCCACGCGGCCGGGCAATCGCTGCGCGTCGAGTTGCCCGACTGCCGGATGTGGGGCCGTGTCGACCGCGCGCGGGTGACGCAGATCGTCGCCAACCTGCTCAACAACGCCAGCAAATACAGCCACCAGGGCGCCTACATCGAACTGGTCGCCAAGGTGGCCGACGGCAGCGCGGTGATCCAGGTGATCGACGACGGCATGGGCATCCCCGCGGACCAGCTCGACAACATCTTCGACATGTTCTCGCAGCTGACGCCGGCGCTTGACCGGGCGCAGGGCGGCTTGGGGATCGGCCTGTCGCTCGTGAAGGGGCTGGTCGCGCTGCATGGCGGCGAGGTCTCGGCACACAGCGCGGGCGTCGGCCGGGGCAGCTGTTTCACGGTCCGCCTGCCCCTGATCGAGCCGCCGGCGGACGCGGTGGCCGAGGAACCGGCGCCACCGCCACCAGCCGCCGGCCAGGCGGCGAGCATTGTCATCGTCGACGACAACGTGGACGCCGCCGAGACGCTCGCGGCCGCGATGGAGATGCTGGGCTACCGCACGGTGGTCGCCAACACCGGGCGGGACGCCATGCGCGCGATCGCCGAATCCGCGCCCCACGCCGCCATCCTGGACATCGGCCTGCCGGACATGAACGGCTATGAGCTCGCACGCAAAATCCGCAGCGAGCCGTGGGGCGGCAACATCGCGCTGGTCGCCGCGACCGGCTGGGGCCAGGAGGCTGACAAGCAGGCCGCCAGGGATGCCGGCTTCGACCTGCACTTCACCAAACCGCTCGATTTCATAAAATTGGACGAACAGCTCCGGCAACTGATGCCGAGTAACTGAGCTAGAGCCGGCGGCAAGTCAACCGCGCCACAGGCAGTTTTGACAAACCTAAGCTGTTAGGATAAATTATGCCGCATGCACAAACGATCCAGTCTCAAGGTGCGATCATACGAATTGTATTCAGGACACCAGATCATTGCCCGCCTCATGTCCATGCGTTTAATAAAGCTCAGCAATGGGAGTTCCGGGTCTTCTTCTCGTACGTCTCAACAGAAATAACTTTTGAGATTAAATTTGGAACGCCAAAGAAGTCTCACATCGTAAATGTCATGAACTACGTTCTCAATAATTTACCTGAATTTAGGAAGAATTGGTGGGATGTGTTCGGCAAGGTTTGCCTAAAAAATACGTATATCAAGATCGACAAAACCGGAATGGCTAGCGTTGCTACGCCAAATGAGCTCGGCGCCGTTAAAATCTTGACAGCGAAATATGATGACATCGCTAGATCCCTACATTTTCAACAAAATGGAGTCGTTGGCTGCCAAGTAGCTGCTTGTCCATAGGAGAGCACCATGAAACCGAAAATCGTGATTTCTAACGAAGAATACGAAAAGGCTTTGAAAAGGAGCGTGAGTTCGCCAAAGAATCCGTGGCAACTTACCGGACTTAAGTATCTTAAAAATAAGAAGTGTCTTGTATTGGGCTTCGAACAGGGGGTGGAATTATCTTTACCCACCTCACTTGTCCCCCAATTGAAGGACGCTCAACCGGAGAATTTGAAGGATGCTTTCCTCTCTCCTTCCGGCGAAATAATTGTTATCGAAAGCTTAGATGTTCACCTAAGCACCAAAGAGGTGATTGAGGCGGCACTATCAGTCGTGCCACATGCAGCGTTTGCCTCTAAATTTGGAGCCATAGGAGGAGCCAAATCGAGTGCCGCAAAAAAAATAACGTCGGCGGCAAACGGGCGTAAGGGCGGTAGACCCAAAACAGTCACCACAACCGATGGGCAGCCACATCGCGAATTGGTAGACGCGGATTAAGAGGTCATCCAGTAACGGTCGACTCGCCTCGGAGTAGAATCGGGCGCATTTTTTTTACATTCCGACACATTCATTCCCCCCTGAAATGCCACAATCATGCTTTTTGGCAGCTCAGGAGGCGATAGTGAAGGATACGGTACCGGTCGAAACACAAGCACAGCAGGACGCGCCCGCCAACCCGGCGCGCCGCCGCATCTTCCAGGCCGCCGCCGCGACCGGCCTGGCCACTTCCCTGCCCGTCCTGAGCGAGGCCGCGCCGGCCCGCCAGCCGGCCAAGGGCTCGCTCGACGCCAAACTCAAGGCCAGTGTCAAGAACGTGGTGGTGATCTATCTGGAAAACCGCAGCTTCAACAACCTGTTCGCCAATTTCCCCGGCACCGCCGCGCCGCTATCGGCAGCGCCGGCCGCCGCCTGCCTGCAACGCGACCGCAACGGCGACGTGCTGCCGGCGCTGCCCAAGATCTGGGGCGGCATGGTGCCCACGCCGCAGGACATCGGCGGCAAAAAATACGTGCTGAAAGAGGACGACGTCAAGGACCTGCCCAATGCGCCGTTCAAGCTGGCCGATGTCGAAGGCAAGCCGCTGCCCGAGGCGGTCATCACGCGCGACTTGTGGCACTTGTTCTACCAGAACCAGATGCAGATCAACGGCGGCAAGAACGACGGCTTCGCCGCGTGGGGCAACACCGGCGGCATGGTCATGGGCTATTACGGCGAGACCAATAAAAACCTCGGCCTGTGGAAGATCGCCGAGCAGTACACCCTGTGCGATAACTTCTTCATGGCGGCTTTCGGCGGCTCCTACCTGAACCACCAGTTCCTGATCACGGGCCGCACTCCGGAATACTTCAACGCGCCGCAAACCGCCGCTAAAAAGAAAATCGCGGTGCTCGACGATGGCCCCACCGGCATGCGCCTGAGCGTGACCAAGGACAGCCCGGCATCGGCGATGGACGGCATGCCGCTGTACGTCAACAACGGCGCCATCACGCCGGACGGCTACGCGGTCAACACCATGGCGCCGCCCTACCAGCCGAGCTACATCCGCCCGGCCGCCGGCGGCGACAAGCTGCTGGCCGATCCCGACGACGCCGGCACCTTGCCGCCGCAAACCTACGACACCATCGGCGACCTGCTGTCGGCCAAGAAGGTGAGCTGGGCGTGGTACGGCGGCGCATGGCAGGCGGCGCTCGACGCGCGCGGCGGCGGCGAGAAGCCCAACTTCCAGTACCACCACCAGCCTTTCAACTACTTCAAGCAGTTCGCGCCGGGAACCGCCGCGCGCGCGGAGCACCTGCGCGACGGCGGCATGGGCGACAGCCCGATCTCGAACAAATTCATCGCCGACGCCATCGCCGGCAAGCTGCCGGCCGTGACCTTCTACAAGCCGCAAGGGAACCTGAATCTGCACGCCGGCTATTCGGACGTGGAGTCCGGCGACGCCCACATCGCCAACGTGATCGAGCACTTGAAGAAGTCCCCTCAGTGGAAGGACATGGTCATCGTGATCACCTTCGACGAGAACGGCGGCTGGTGGGACCATGTGGCGCCGCCCAAGGGCGACCGCTGGGGCCCGGGTTCGCGCATCCCGGCCATCGTGGTCTCGCCGTTCGCCAAAAAGGGCCAGGTCGACCACAGCTTCTACGACACCACGTCGATCCTGCGCTTCATCACCCGCCTGCACGACCTGCCGCTGCTGCACGGGCTGAAGGTGCGCAACGAGGCCTTCGCGGCGCGCCAGGCGCCGCCGCCGGGCGACCTGACGGGGGCCTTGAGCTTCCGCTGAGATTCCCCTTGGCGCCGCGTGGGTATGCTACAATCGCGGTTATTACCTCACTGAGCCCGACTCCTGCAGCCGGGCTTTTGTTTTGAGCGGCGCGTTTTCGATGGCGCCGTGGGCACGAGATTTTGAAATGAGAGATAAAAAAGATAACGCTACGTTCGACCTGCCCGGTTTCAGCCCGGCCGCGCCGCTCGAACCGGAAGCGAAGCGTCCACCGGCGCCGCGCGCCAGGCGCGCGCAGCTCAAGCAGGAACAACTCGAACTGCTTGAACCGACCGACGCCAGCGGCTTGCCGGTCTGGGTCCGCGACGAGTCCCTGGACCTGACCGGCCTGCCGGTGTGGGCGCCAAACTAAGTCACTGTAATAATCAACCCCGCACACAGCATCAGGGCCGGAACGGAGCCTGTTAGACTGTGCTTACGTCCTTTTTGAACAGGCCTGACATCATGACCTCCACCGACACCACCACGCCGGAAGGCGACAGCACTTCCTTCGCCAGCCTGCCGCTGACCGCCGAATTCCTCGCCAACCTCGATTCGCTCGGCTACAAGGAGATGACCACGATCCAGGCGCAAAGCCTGCCGTCGGTGCTGGCCGGACGCGACCTGATCGCCCAGGCCAAGACCGGCAGCGGCAAGACCGCAGCCTTCGGCATCGGCATCCTGGCCAAGCTGAATCCGGCCTGGTTCGCGGTGCAGGCGCTGGTGCTGTGCCCGACCCGCGAGCTGGCCGACCAGGTGGCCAACGAATTGCGCCGGCTGGCGCGCAGCACCGGCAACGTCAAGGTGCTGGTGCTGACCGGCGGCTCGCCGATGCGTCCGCAAATCGCCTCGCTCGAACACGGCGCCCACATCGTCGTCGGCACCCCGGGCCGCGTGCGCGACCACCTGGGCCGCGCCACGCTGGACCTGTCCAAGGTCGAGACCCTGGTGCTCGACGAGGCCGACCGCATGACCGACATGGGCTTCTACGACGAAATCGCCGGCATCGTCAGCGCCTGTCCGAAGCGCCGCCAGACCTTGCTGTTCTCGGCCACCTACCCGGACGACATCCGCCGCGCCACCGATTCCTTCCTGGCCGATCCGGTCGAAGTGACGGTCGAGGCGCAGCACGACAACAGCAAGATCGAGCAGCTGTTCTTCGAGATCGGCTTCGACCAGCGCACCGCCGCCGTCGGCAAGCTGCTGGGGCACTACAAGCCGGCGTCGGCGATCGCCTTCTGCAACACCAAGGTGCAGTGCCGCGAACTGGCGGACGACCTGCGCGCCAAGGGCTTCTCGGCGCTGGCCCTGTTCGGCGAGCTGGAACAGCGCGAGCGCGACGAGATCCTGGTGCTGTTCTCCAACCGCAGCTGCTCGGTGCTGGTGGCTACCGACGTCGCCGCGCGCGGCCTCGACATCCCCAACCTGGAGGCGGTGATCAACGTCGACGTCTCCAAGGACACCGAGGTGCACATCCACCGCGTCGGCCGCACCGGCCGCGTCGGCGAAAAGGGCCTGGCGCTGTCGCTATGCGCGCCCAACGAGAAGAAGTGGGTCAAGCTGATCGAGGAGTACCAGGGTTCGAAGGCCGAGTGGTTCGACCTCGACAGCCTGGACGGCGACGACTACGGCGTCGATCCGGCGCCGATGATGACCTTGGTGATCTCGGGCGGCAAAAAGGACAAGCTGCGCCCGGGCGACCTGCTCGGCGCGCTGACCGGCGACGCCGGCCTGAGCAAGGAACAAGTCGGCAAGATCAACGTGTTCGAGTTCCAGACCTACGTGGCGATCGACCGCCGCGTGGCCTACGAGGCGTTCGACCGCCTCAGCAAGAACAACCCGCTGGGCGGCGACTTCGGCGCCATCAAGGGCCGCAACTTCAAGATGCGCTTCATCGAGGCGTAAGGGAAGTATCAGCGGCGCCGCTGTTCGATGCGGGGCAGCAGCACCGTCAATATTCCCAGCAGCGGCAGATAGGAGCACAGCCTGTAGACATGGGCGATGCCGGCGACATCGGCAATGTGGCCCATGGCGGCGGCGCCGATGCCGCTGACGCCGAACATCAGGCCGAAGAAGATGCCGGCGATCATGCCGACCTTGCCCGGCATGAGCTCCTGCGCGAACACCACGATGGCGGAGAACGCCGACGAGATGACGAAGCCGATCACCACGCTCAGCATCGCGGTCCACAGCAAGTCCACATACGGCAGCATCAGCGTGAACGGCGCGGCGCCGAGGATCGACATCCAGATCACCCGCTTGCGGCCGATGCGGTCGCCGATCGGGCCGCCCATGAAGGTGCCGGCCGCCACCGCCGCCAGGAACAGGAACAGGTACATCTGCGCCGACGCCACCGACACGCCGAATTTATCGATCAGATAGAACGTGTAGTAGCTGGTCAGGCTGGACATGTAGATGTACTTGGAAAAGACCAGCAGCGCCAGCACCGCCAGCGCGCCGATCACGCGCCCTTGGGACAACGGCGATACGACCGGCGCGGCGGCCTTGCGCGGCAAGCCCGCCAGGTGGTCGCGGTGCCAGCGGCTCACGCGCGCCAGCACCGCGATCGCCACCACCACCAGCACCGCGAACCAGGCGATATTGCCCTGCCCCCTGCCGACGATGATGCCGGCCGCCAGCAAAGGCCCAAGCGCCGAGCCGATATTGCCGCCCACCTGGAACAGCGACTGGGCGAAGCCGAAGCGGCCGCCCGAGGCCAGGCGCGCCACGCGCGAGGCCTCGGGATGGAAGGTCGACGAGCCGACGCCGATCAGCGCCGCCGCCACCAGCAGCGCCGGGAAAGTGGCGGCGATGGCCATCAACAGCACGCCGACCAGGGTGGCGCACATCCCCAGCGGCAGCAGGAACGGCATCGGCCTGCGGTCGGTGTACAGCCCGATCCACGGTTGCAGCAGCGAGGCGGTGCACTGGAAGACCAGCGTGATCAGGCCGACCTGCGTGAAGCTCAGTCCAAACTGCGCTTTGAGCATCGGATAGATCGACGGCAGCATGGCCTGCGTCAGGTCGTTGAGCAAGTGGACCAGCGCGACGGCGCCGAGGATGCCCATGACGGTTTGGCCATGCGGCCGGATGGCGGGTGCGGGGGTCTCCGCACGGACGCCGGCGGTGGTTGTTGAAGTCATCATGAAGCCTTGAGTGTCGAAACTTCCAGTGTATGATGGCTCCAATAGCGATATATTCCATCTTTCGTCGATTAAGTGACAACTGCGTGACAAAGCAGCCCCCTTCACCACCCCGCAGCAGCGACCATCGCGACTACCAGCGCGTGCCGCGCGTGGTCACCGCCATGGCCCGCGACGCCGCGCATGGCGTGTCGGCCAAGCCGCACAGCCACGAACGCGCGCAGCTGCTGTACGCCACCGAAGGCCTGATGCGCGTGCAGACCGAATTCGGCGTGTGGATACTGCCGCCGCGCCGCGCGCTGATGATACCGCCCGGCGTGGTGCACCACTGGACTTCGATCGGCAAGGTGACGATGCGGACCATCTACATCGAGGCCGGCGCGGCGACCGCGTTCGGCGACGGCTGCCGGGTGATCGAAGTGAGCCCGCTGCTGCGCGAGCTGATACTGGCGCTGCTGACCGAGCCAGTGGAGTATCCGCTGCCGGGGCGCGGCGAGCATCTGGCGATGCTGATCCTGTCCGAGCTGGCGGCGGCGGAGACGGTGCCGATGGCGATCCCGTGGCCGCGCGACCGCCGCCTGCTGGCGGTATGCGCCGCCATCATGGACGACCCGGGAAGCACGCGCACGATCGAGGACTGGGCGGCCGATGTCGGCGCCAGCGCGCGCACGCTGATACGGCTGTTCCCGAAGGAGACCGGCCTGCATTACCGCCAGTGGGTGCGGCAGGTGCATCTGGCCGAGGCCTTCGGCCGCCTGGCGCGGGGACAAGGCGTGGGCGAGGTCGCGGCGGCGTTGGGCTATGCCAGCCCCAGCGCCTTCAGCGCCATGTTCCGCCGCATCCTCGGCAAAACGCCGCAGCACTACCTCACCGAATGGCGCACCCCGCTGCAGCCGGCGTAAGGGCCTCAAAAGATGGATAATGCGGCACGAATCAGATTAAAGATTGAAGGGAAAGATCAATGCGGAAGTTAATCGCGGAGCTGCGCAGGCTTTATTTACTCGACGACCGCCGTTACAGCGACGCCGACCTGGAACCGCATCTGCGCGGCGAACGGACCATCGGCGTCGATCTGGCCAATGGCGAAGGCCTTGTGCGCGCGCTGGTGATCGAGTTCCGCAAGCTGCCCGACGACGGCCACTGGAGCCAGTTGTGCGAGACCGCCAACGCGCTGCAAACGGAGCTGGGACTGCCCGCGCCGGCGGTGAGCGTGTCGGGCGGCGACAGCTATGGTCTGTGGCTGTCGCTGGAAACGCCGGTGCCGGTGGCGCGGCTGCGGCAGCTGAAAGCCTTGCTGCATCAGGCTTACTTCGCGCAGCAGGACATCGATATCGACAAATCGGTGGTCGAGCTACCACCGTGCCTGCATATGGCCAGCGGCCTGTGGGCGGCGTTCATCAATCCGGGCATGGGGGCGTCGTTCGCCGACGATCTGGGGTTGGACATGCAGCCGCCCATCGCCGCGCAAACCGCCTTCCTGGAGGGGCTGCGCGGCATCACCGCGGCCGAATTTGAACATGCGCTGGAAGTGCTTAGCAACCGGCCTGGCGGCGGCACCGGGAGCACGGCGCCAGCTGCACCGGCAAAGGCCAGCGCCACGCCGGCGGGCCTGCTGCTCAAGGACGCCACCATCGAGGACATCGTGCGGCATCTGCAGGAACGGAATATCGAACCGACCTTCCGCTTCATCAAATAAAGCGAAGGCTAAACCCTATCTCACCGCCAGCGACACGCTGGGCGGGAACTGCGGCGCGCGCCGGTGCAAGGTGGCTTGCTCGTACGAGTAGGCCATGCGGATCAGCGCCGCGTCGCTGTAGGCCGCGCCGACGAACGACAGTCCGACCGGCAGGCCGTGCACATACCCCGCCGGCACCGTGATGTGCGGATAGCCCGCGACCGCCGCCGGCGACGAGAAACTGCCGGTGAAATGATCGCCGTTGACGAAGTCCGTCAGCCACGCCGGGCCGCCGGTCGGCGCCACCAGCGCGTCCAGCTGGTGCTCGCGCATCACTCGGTCGATGCCCTCGGCGCGCGCGTAGCGGTGGTTGTTGGCCAGCGCCTCGCGGTAGGCCGGCGTGTCCAGCCCGCCCTTCTGCTGCGCGCGCTCCATCTGCTCCTGGCCGAAATAAGGCAGCTCCTGCTGGCGGTGTTTCTGATTGAAGGCGATGACGTCGGCCATGTTGGCCACCGACGCGTTGGGCGCGTATTCCTTCAGGTACGCGGCCAGGTCGGCCTTGAACTCGTACAGCATCACCTCGGTCTCGGTGTCGCCGTACTTGTTCGCGTTCGGCACCTCGGTCTCGATCAGCACCGCGCCTTGCGCCCGCAGCTCGGCCAGCGCTTTTTCGATGACCGCGTCGACGTCGGCGTTCTCGCCGAAGAAGTTGCGCGCCACGCCGATGCGCGCGCCTTTCAGCCCGCCCGTGCGCAGCGACTCCATGTAGTCGCCGCCCTTGCCCGCGCCTTCCTTCGTGATCGGGTCCTTCGGATCGACGCCGCTCATCGCCGCCAGCATCAGCGCGGCGTCGGCGACGCTGCGCGCCATCGGCCCGGCCGTGTCCTGCGAATGGGCGATCGGGATGATGCCGCTGCGGCTGACCAGCCCCAGGGTCGGCTTGATGCCCACCAGGCCGCAGATCGACGCCGGCGAGACGATCGAGCCGTCGGTTTCCGTGCCCACCGCCAGGGTGGCCAGGCCGGCGGCGATGGCCGCCCCGGAACCCGAGCTCGAACCGCTGCAGTTGCGGTCGAGCGAATACGGATTCAAGGTCAGGCCGCCGCGCGCGCTCCAGCCGCTGACCGAATGCGTCGAGCGCATATTGGCCCACTCGCTCAAGTTGGTCTTGCCGATGATGACGGCGCCGGCCGCGCGCAGTTGCGCGGCGACGTGGGCGTCGCGCGCCGCCCGCACGTTCGACAGCGCCAGCGAGCCGGCGGTGGTGCTCATGCGGTCGCCGGTGGCGATATTGTCTTTTAATAGAACGGGGATGCCGTGCAGCGGCCCGCGCACGCGTTTGAGGTGGCGCTCGCGGTCCATCTCGAGCGCGATCTTGAGCGCCTCCGGATTGATTTCGATGATGGCGTTGATGCGCGGGCCGGCCTTGTCGATGGTGCGGATGCGCGCCAGATATTGCGACGTCAGCGCGTGCGAGGTCAGCTTGCCGGCCTCCATCATCTGCTGCTGCTCGCGGACGCCGGCGTCGAGTATGCCGCCGGCGTGCTTGCCGGCCGCCGCGGGCGCGGCCTGGGCCCGGGTGGCACCGGCGGCGCCCGCCGCGACGCCGATTCGAACGAACTGCCTGCGATCCATACCGTCCTCGTGAGTGGTAGTCATGATGATCCCGCGATCATCAATACGCAAAATTTGTTGCGTCGCATTAATATATCAGCGTGTTGACAGCCACACCACAAAAATTACTTCTATTTCAGTAATTAATTGCATTTGACCTACTTTTAGGCGTAAAAAAAGCACGCCGGCTGTCGCGGGCGTGCTTTTTTGCTACAAAATCGCCGATGTTGGGCGATTATCGCAGTATTAGTTACGAACGATACGCTTGTATTCGTTGGTGCGGGTGTCGATCTCGATGACGTCGTCCTGGCTCACGAACAGTGGCACTTGAACGGTGTGACGCTTCGATTCGATGGCGTTTTCGATCTTGGCTTCCTTCAGGACGTTGCCCGAAGTGTTGCCCTTGACCGCAGGCTCCGAGTACACGATCTGGCGCGCGATAGTGGTCGGCAGTTCGACCGAGATCGCCTTGCCGTCGTAGAACACGGCTTCGCATTCCATACCGTCTTTCAGGTAGTTCAGCGCGTCGCCCAGGTTCTCTTCTTCGATTTCGTACTGTTCGTAGTCGGCGTCCATGAAGACGTACAGCGGATCGGCGAAGTACGAGTAGGTCACCGGCTTTTTGTCCAGCACGACCACGTCGAACTTGTCGTCGCCGCGGAAGACGTTTTCCAGCGGGCTGTTGGTCAGAAGATTCTTCATCTTCCATTTGTACGTGAAGCCCGTGCGGCTCGAACCGTTGACATCGGAGCGCAGCACGATGAATGGTTTGCCTTCGACCATGATGATATTGCCAACACGAATTTCTTTTGCAGGTTTCATAGGGAGTGTACGTAAAAAGTAGGTTGCGTAAAAATCATCTGTCGCCGGGCCAAAAGCCGTCAGCTCACGGTTGATCCAGTAAAAATGTGCGAGATTAACCCGGCATTATACCCGGCTTTTCCCGCGACGCCTATCTCAAGCTGGCGGCGAAACGCATCAGGTTGTCGGCCAGATCGCCGTTGGCCAACATCTGTTGCCGCCACTCTTCGGCGCGCGCGGCCATTTGCGGCATCTCCCCGTGGAAGGCGCGCCACAAGCGCGGACTATCGCCCTGTCCGCCCCCCGCCGGGGCGCCGTTCCAGCCCAGCGAAAATTGTTCCAGCGCGGGCAACGCGGCCGCGTAGCGTTGCAGGAAGGCGCGCAATTTCTTGTGGTGCAGATTTTCATCCTGCGGATAGATGTGCCAGACGAACGGCTTGCCGGCCCACTGGGCGCGCACGAAGGAGTCCTCGCCGCGCACGAAGTTCAGGTCGCAGGCCCACAGCAGTTTGTCGTAGTCGGGCTGCGGCACGAACGGCAGCACCCGCACCGTCAAGGCGCCCCGCGTGGCCGCCGCGCCCGCCGTGGCCGCGCCGCCGAGGAACGCTTGCACCGCCTCGGCGGCGACGCCTTCGGGCACCAGGCACACGATGGCCTCGCCGCCCTGCCGCCAGGCGTCGAACAGCGCCGCGACCGGCGCGTGCGGATAGCAGAACAGCGACACCTTGGTCGCGACCAGTTCGCGCGCCGTCACGCCCAGCCCGCCCAGGAACGCCGCCATCGCGGCCGGGTCCGACTGGAACGCCAGCCGCTCGGCTTCCAGCGCCGCCTCGCGCAGCAGGCCGCCGGTCTTGTCGGTAAAGCCGGGGAAGAAGAAATGCTTGGTCAGCGGCAGGCGCGGATGCGGCGACGTCAGCCGATGGCAGCCCTCGACCCACTCCTCCGCCGTCAACCCTTCCAGATTGAACCAGACCGGGCGCGGTGCGGACTCGGCCATCGCGGCGATGTAGCCGGGCGGGATGTCGCAGGCGAAAAACTCGATGACGATGTCGGCCACGTCGGCGGCACCGTAGACACCATCCTGGCCGCGCCAGTGGCGCACGGTGACGCCGTCGATCAGCTGGGTGTCGGCATCGGTCGCCACTTGCGGACAGAGGCGCCGGAAGCTGGCCAGATCGTCGACCCACAACCGCACGTCGAGCGCGTGTTCGCGCCGCAACTGGCGGGCGAGACGCCAGCAGATACCGATGTCGCCATAGTTGTCGACGACACGGCAAAAGAGGTCGAGGCTGCGCAAAGTCATGATGGAAGCGGTTTACAAATGAGGCTGGATGATACCTGATTACCGCGCGGCGGGAACCAAGAATACCAAAACTTCCCGCCGCGCCGCAGGTCCAATTTCCTCCAGCGCAGGGCACCGCAGTGAGGCAACCTTGCGGAACAACCGCAAACAATACCAACAATAAAAAGTGGCGGCGCGCCGGCGCTGGAATCAATAAAGCCATCAACAACAGTAACCAACAACAAGGAGATGTCATGAATGAGTTTCAACAATACTATGGGCAACAACTAGCGCCGCAACAAATGGGGCAGACCGGCGGCCTCGCACCAATGGGCTTCCTCGGCGGCATGTTCGGCGCCCCGCTTGGGGGCCTGATCGGACGCGGCATCGGCGGGCTGTTCGGCAACGCCAAACTGGGCAACCAGATCGGCCAGGTGGCCGGCGGCATCGGCGGCTCCTTCCTGCCACTGGGCGCCGACCCCGTCAGCGCGGCCTACGCACAACAAGCACAGCAGCAACAACTGCAGCAGCTCCAGCTGCAACAACTACAGCAGCAAATGCAGCAGCCGGGCGAGCTGTCGGCGCAAGGCTGGTTCGGCAACCTGGTGAAGAATGTGGCGCGGCCGCTGGGCGGCGCGATCGGCGGCGCCTTCGGCAATGCCGGCCTGGGCAACACCATCGGCGGCATCGCCGGCCAGCTGGGCGGCATGCTGCCGTTCGGCGCCGATCCGGTGTCGCAAGCCTACGCGCAACAGGTGCAACAGGCGCAACAAGAGGCGCAGCTGCAACAACTGCAGCAGCAAGGCCTGGGGCCGCAAGGCTGGTTCGGCAACCTGGTTAAAAATGTGGCGCGGCCGTTGGGCGGCGCGATCGGCGGCGCCTTCGGCAACGCCGGCCTGGGCAACACCATCGGCGGCATCGCCGGCCAGTTGGGCGGCATGCTGCCGTTCGGCGCCGACCCGGTGTCGCAGGCCTACGCGCAACAGGCGCAACAAGAGGCGCAGCTGCAGCAACTGCAGCTGCAAAGCATCGCGCAGGGCATGGGGCCGAACTTCGGCTCGACGGCCGGCTCCGGCTGGCTGGGCAACCTGCTGCGCAACCGTCCACTGAGCAGCTACTACTCGCCCACGATCGGCAACACCGGCATCGTGGGGCCGCGCATCGGCAGCCAGCCGATCGGCCAAACCACCCCCAACCTGCTGCCGTTCGGCGCCGATCCGGTGGCGCAAGCCTACGCCCAGCAGGAGGCCCAGCTGCAGCAACTGCAGCAACTGCAGCAGATACAGGACGGGCAGCAGGGGTTGACGCCGCAAGGCGGCTGGTTCGGTAACCTGATCAAGAACGTCGCCCAGCCCTTGGGCGGCGCCATCGGCGGCGCGTTTGGCAACGCGGGACTGGGCAGCACGATCGGCGGCATCGCCGGACAACTGGGCGGCATGCTGCCGTTCGGCGCCGATCCGGTCACGGCCGCTTACGCCCAGCAAGCCGCTCAGCAAGCCCAACTGGCCCAGTTGGCCCAGCAACAAGGCGGCAACAGCGCACTGTATGGCGGTCAGCAAACACTGCACTGATGCTGTCCTGACACGCTGAGGCGACGGCGCCACACGCCGTTCCTGCCCTCCGACGGCCGCGGCCGCGGAGGGCGCTGCTTTGAGGAGAAAACCATGAGCCAAGCGCACACCGCGCCGGGCAAGGCCAGGTACTTGATACATGCCGCCTGCGGCACGCCGCTGACGGACTTTCTGGCGCTGGCCGAGACCGATCCCGAAATCACCGTGGTCGATCTGATCGGCCCGCGCGGACAGCCGCACACAGCCGTTTTGGAAATCAGCGAAGAAACCGCGCAACGGCTACAGCGGCAGTTCCGCGACGCCGGCGCCCCCACCCACCAATTGACGATAGAGCCGGACCGCCCGCTGTCGATGTTCGACAGCGGCGCGGCCGGTCCGACTTGAAAGGAATCCACATGCCCAAGAATCCCAACGGCGGCGCACCGACGCCGCCGGAGTCCACATCAAGCGGCGGCGAACCGGCCGCCGCATCAAGCACTGAAGGGCGCGGCGGCGGCCGAGGCGGCGGCGCGTCCGGCGCCTCGGGCGGCCCCGCCGCCACCGGCGCCACGGCCGGCGGCACG
>NZ_JBEGHG010000006.1:0-209561 GCF_040675865.1 Burkholderia sp. LMU1-1-1.1
CATCCCAGCCGGCCGCGACGGCGGGCGGCACCTCGAACGGCGCCGCGCCCCAGCCCTTGGCCGCGCGCATGGCGGCGATCTCGGTGGCGCCGAGCGGCGCGCCGTGCACCGCGTGGCCGCCGGCCTTGGTCGGCGCGCCGCAGCCGATCACGGTCTTGCAGCAGATCAGGGTCGGACGCAGCGACTGCCTGCGGGCGCGCTCCAGCGCCCGGTCCAGCGCCTGCAGGTCGTGGCCGTCGACGGTGGCCACCGACCAGCCGTAGGCGGCGAAGCGGGCCGCCGTGTTGTCGCCGAACCAGCCGGAGACGTGGCCGTCGATCGAGATGCCGTTGTCGTCGTACAGGCAGATCAGCTTGCCCAGGCCGAGCGCGCCGGCCAGCGACGCCGCCTCGTGGCTGATGCCCTCCATCAGGCAGCCGTCGCCGACGAACACATAGGTGTGGTGGTCGATCACGGCGTGGCCGGGGCGGTTGAACCGGGCCGCCTGCATCTGTTCGGCCAGCGCCATGCCGACCGCGTTGGCCAGGCCCTGGCCGAGCGGCCCGGTGCTGGTCTCGACGCCGGGTGTGACGCCGACCTCGGGGTGGCCGGGGGTGCGCGAATGGAGCTGGCGGAAGCGCCGCAGCTCCGCCACCGGCAGGTCGTAGCCGGTCAGGTGCAGCAGCGCGTACAGCAGCATCGAGGCGTGGCCGTTCGACAGCACGAAGCGGTCGCGGTTGATCCAGCCCGGCTCGCCCGGGTCGTGGCGCAGGTGGCCGCGCCACAGCGCGGTGGCCATCTCGGCCATGCCGAGCGGCGCGCCCGGATGGCCCGAGGCGGCCAGTTCGACCGCGTCGGCGGTCAGGAAGCGCAGCGCGTCGGCGGCCGACGGCGGTGGCAGGTGGGGGGCGTTCATGGTCGTTCCTTGGTTATTGGGCGCCGGCGGCGCGCCGCTGGCGCTCCATCATGCGCAGGATGAAGGGGGTGAAGATCAGTTGCATGGCCAGTTCCATCTTCCCGCCCGGCACCACGATGGTGTTGGCGCGCGACATGAACGCGCCCGGCACCATGTTGAGCAGGTAGGGGAAGTCGATGCCGCGCGGGTTGGCGAAGCGGATCACCACCATGCTCTCGTCGGGCGCCGGGATCTCGCGCGCGATGAAGGGGTTGGAGGTGTCGACGCAGGGCACGCGCTGGAAGTTGACGTGGGTGTGGGCGAACTGCGGGCAGATGTAGTTCACGTAGTCGGGCATGCGGCGCAGGATGGTGTCGGTCACCGCCTCGGTCGAGTAGCCGCGCTTGGCCTTGTCGCGCCACAGCTTCTGGATCCACTCGAGGTTGATCACCGGCACCACGCCGATCAGCAGGTCGGGGTGGCGCGCGATGTTGACCTCGGGGGTGACGACGCCGCCGTGCAAGCCCTCGTAGAACAGCAGGTCGTTGTCGGCGTCGAGCTCCTCCCACGGCGTGAAGGTGCCCGGCTGCTGGCCGTAGGGGCGCGCCTCCTCGCTGTCGTGCAGGTATTTGCGGCGCTTGCCGCGCCCGGTCTCGGCGTAGGTGGCGAACAGCTGCTCGAGCTCGCCGAACAGGTTGGTGTCGGGGCCGAAGTGGCTGAAATTGTTGTCGCCGCGCTCCTCGGCGGCGGCCAGCTTGAGCTTCATCTCGGCGCGGTCGTAGCGGTGGAAGCTGTCGCCCTCGACGACCACCGAGCGCACCTTCTCGCGCCGGAAGATGTTTTCGAAGGTGCGCGTGACGGACGTGGTGCCGGCGCCGGACGAGCCGGTGATGGCGATGATGGGATGGCGTTCGGACATGCGGGTTCTCCTTGGAGGGTCGGGTCAGGTGGCGGCGCGGAACAGGCCGCGCTCCTGGAACAGCGGGTCGAGCGGCTCGGCGCGCGGCGCGCTGTGGTAGCGTTCGATGCGCTCGACCTCGTGGCGCGAGCCGAACACCAGGCCGATGCGCTGGTGCAGCGCCTGCGGCGCCACCGCGCTGATGGCCATGGTGCCGGTGCTGGCGGCGCCGCCGGCCTGCTCCATCAGGAAGGCGATCGGGCACGCCTCGTAGAGCAGGCGCAGGCGCCCGGCGCGGCCCGGCTCGCGCGAGTCGCGCGGGTACATGAAGACGCCGCCGCGCAGCAGGATGCGGTGCGCCTCGGCCACCATCGAGGCGATCCAGCGCATGTTGAAGTCCTTGCCGCGCGGCCCGCCGCGCCCGGCCAGGCATTCGTCGACGTAGCGCTTGATGGGAGCGTCCCAGAAGCGGCTGTTGGAGGCGTTGATGGCGAACTCGCCGGTGTCGGGCGGCACCCGCATGGCCGGGTGGGTCAGCATGAACTCGCCCAGGTTGGGGTCCAGCGTGAAGCCGTTGACGCCGTTGCCGACGGTGAGCACCAGCATCGTCGACGGCCCGTAGATCGCGTAGCCGGCGGCGACCTGCTGGGCGCCGCTTTGCAGGAAGGCGGCCGCGTCGGGCCGGTCGACGCCGTCGGGGGCGCGCAGCACCGAGAAGATGCTGCCGACCGAGACGTTGACGTCGATGTTGGACGAGCCGTCGAGCGGGTCGAACACCAGCAGGTATTTGCCTTTCGGGAATTGCTCGGGGATCTGGTAGGGCGCGTCCATCTCCTCGGACGCCATGGCCGCCAGCTGGCCGCCCCATTCGGTGAACTGGAGGAAGGTGTCGTTGCTGAGCACGTCGAGCGTCTTTTGCGTCTCGCCCTGGACGTTGACGCCGCCGGCGCCGGCGTCACCCAGCACGCCGCCGAGCGCGCCGAAGGCGACCGCGCGGGCGATGCTCTTGCAGGCCAGCGCCACGTTCAGCAGCAGGCTGTTGAAATCGCCGCTGGCGTGCGGGTGGCGGCGCCGCTCTTCGATCAGGAACTGGGTCAGGGTGGTGCGCTGCGGGATGGGCATGGCGGTCTCCGTTGTGGTTGATTGATGTCTAGTTGGCGCCGGGCGCGGCGGCCTGGCGCAGCCGCGCCAGGATGTCGCGGTAGCCGCCGTCCGGGTCGGGCGCGCCGAACACCGCGCTGCCGGCCACGAAGGTGTCGGCGCCGGCGGCGGCGATGGCGCCGATGTTGTCGAGCTTGACGCCGCCGTCGACCTGCAGCCACACCGGCGCGCCGCCGGCGGCCACGTGGGCGTCGATGCGGCGCCGCGCGGCGGCCAGCTTGGGCAGGGTGGCGTCGATGAAGCGCTGGCCGCCGAAGCCGGGGTTGACGCTCATCAGCAGGATCATGTCGAGCTTGTCCATGACGTGGTCCAGCACCGCCAGCGGCGTGGCCGGGTTCAGCGCCAGGCCGGCGCGGCAGCCGTGCGCGCGGATCAGCTCGAGCGTGCGGTCGACGTGGCGGCTGGCTTCCGGATGGAAGGTGATCAGGCCGGCGCCGGCCTGGGCGAACAGCGGGATCAGCGCGTCGACCGGCTCGACCATCAGGTGGACGTCGATCGGAATGGCGAGGTGGGGCGCGATGGCGGCGCACACCAGCGGCCCGATGGTCAGGTTGGGCACGTAGTGGTTGTCCATCACGTCCACGTGGATCAGGTCGGCGCCGGCGGCGGCCACCTGGCGCACCTGTTCGCCCAGCCGCGCGAAGTCGGCCGACAGGATCGACGGCGCCAGCCGGACCTGGCGGGGGGCGCTCATGCCGCCCTCCTGGCGCCGTCGCCGCGCCAGCGGCGCAGCGCGGCCAGGTCGACCAGCCCGGCGTCCGGCGCGGCCGGCGCCAGGCCCGCCTCGCCCAGGTGCGGCAGCACGCGCAGCGCGCCGTCGAAGCGCTGGCCCCGGGTGAAGGCGGTCGGCGTGACGACCGTGGCGATGCCGGCCGCCGTGGCCGCGCGCAGGCCGTTGTCGGAATCCTCGAAGGCGACGCAGTCGGCGCCGGCCAGGCCCAGCTCGCGCAGCGCCGCCAGGTAGACGTCCGGCGCCGGCTTCTTGAGCGGCACCGTGGCGCCGTCGCAGACGCTGGCGAACAGCGCGCGCCAGTCGGCGCCCAGCGCCGGCGCCAGCAGCGCGGCCACGTTGGCCGGCGTGGTGGTGGTGGCGATCGCCAGCGCCAGGCCGGCGTGGCGCGCCTCGTGCAGCAGGCGCGCCACGCCCGGGCGCAGCGCCAGCGCGCCGCGCTCGAGCGCCTCGGTGTAGCGGCGCGTTTTGATCGCGTGGATGCGTTCGATCGTGGCGTCGACCTGGCGCCCGCGCGCCTCGGCCGGGTCGACGATGCGCCAGTAGTGGCCGATGCGCTCCTTGCCGCCGGCCACGTCGAGCAGCGCGGCGTACAGCGATTCATCCCAGTGCCAGCCGATGCCGACCTCGGCGAAGGTGGCGTTGAAGGCGGCGCGGTGCGCGCTTTCGGTGTCGGCGAGGGTGCCGTCGACATCGAAGATCAGTGCTTTTAACATCGGTGTCACTCCTGCGGTGGTGGGGGCGGGGCGGGGTCGAACACGCGGCTGGCCAGCAGGTCGGCCGCGGTGATGGTGCTCAGCGTGGCGGCGTCGGCGACGCCGTCCGGGTCGTGCATCAGGCGCGAGGCGTGGCGCAGGCGGGCCCGGTCGAGCGCGTTGCGCACGCTGCGGGCGTTGGCGAAATGGGGCTGCGCCATGCGCCGCGCCAGATAGCGCTCGAACACCGCCGCCGCCTCGTGGTCGAAGCGGTAGTCCATCGTCGCCAGCATCTGGCCGGCGATGCGCGCCAGCTCGGCGGCCCCGAAGTCGGGAAAGTCGATGTGGTGCGCCACGCGCGACGACAGCCCGGGGTTGGAGGCGAAGAAGCGGTCCATGTGCTCCTTGTAGCCGGCCAGGATCACCACCAGGTCGGCGCGCTGGTTTTCCATCGCCTGCAGCAGGATCTCGATCGCCTCCTGGCCGTAGTCGCGCTCGTTCTCGGGCCGGTACAGGTAGTAGGCCTCGTCGATGAACAGCACGCCGCCGGCGGCGCGCTTGAGCACCTCGCGCGTCTTGGGCGCGGTGTGGCCGATGTACTGGCCGACCAGGTCGTCGCGCGTCACGCTCACCACCTGGTCCTTGCGCACATAGCCGAGCCGGTGCAAGATCGATGCCATGCGCAGCGCCACCGTCGTCTTGCCGGTGCCGGGGTTGCCGGAAAAGCACATGTGCAGGCTGGGCGCGGCGCCCGCCAGGCCGTGCGCGGCGCGCATGGTGTCGACCAGCAGCAGCGCGGCGATGTCGGCGATGCGCTGCTTGACCGGGGCCAGCCCGACCAGCTCGCGGTCGAGCTGGGCGAGCAGGGCGGCGATGCCGGAGTCGGTCAGCGCCTGGGCGAACGGCGAGGCCGGCGCCGCGCTTGTCACTATGCTCGGGTTCATGGTTAGTGCCTTTGCGGTGGGGCGGTTCAGTAGCGCGCGCCTTCGGGACGCGCCTGGACGGCGTAGCTCTCGATGGTGTAGCCGATGGCGCGCCCGCCCCGCTCGTGGCGCACCAGGCGGAAGCCCGGTTCGACCGCCGGCCGGTCGACGATGAAGGCCATCACCAGCGACTCGACGCCCTCGCTGGCGTCGAAGGCCGTCACGCGGATGTAGCGCCCGGGCCAGGCCGCGCGGCACGCGGCCAGCTCGGCCATGATGGGGGCGCTGGCGTGCAGGTCGAACAGCGGCGGGCCGTACATCTCCCAGTAGGTGTTGCGCGGGTGCGGGTCGTCGGTGTGCTCGACGGCCAGCGCCCAGCCCTTGGCCAGGCAATAGCCGATCTGTTTGGCGATCTGTTCGTCGGTCAGGTCGGGCAGGAAGGAAAAAGTGCCTTGTGTGATGCGCATGATGGTTCCTCGGTGGCGGTGATGGGGCGGGCAGCGGTCAGGAAGCGGTCGCGGTCGGGGTGAAGTCGGCGGTGTCGGTGGACGCGTAGTTGAACGAGATCTCGCCCCAGGTGTCGAGCGCGGCGCGCAGCGGCCCGCACCAGGCGGCGGCGTCGCGCAGGATCTGGGCGCCCTCGTTGCGGATGTCGCGCCCCTCGTTGCGGGCCATCACCATGGTTTCGAGCGCGACCCGGTTGGCCACGGCGCCGGCCTGGATGCCCTGCGGGTGGCCGATGGTGCCGCCGCCGAACTGCAGCACGACGTCGTCGCCGAACAGGTCCAGCAGCTGGTGCATCTGGCCGGCGTGGATGCCGCCCGAGGCCACCGGCATGACCTTGCGCAGCGCGCCCCAGTCCTGGTCGAAGAAGATGCCGCGCTGCAGGTCGACCTTGGTGTGGCTGTCGCGGCAGACGTTGTAATAGCCCTGCACGGTCATCGGATCGCCTTCGAGCTTGCCGACGGCGGTGCCGGTGTGCAGGTGGTCGACGCCGCACAGGCGCAGCCACTTGGCGATCACGCGGAACGACACGCCGTGGTTCTTCTGGCGGGTGTAGGTGCCGTGGCCGGCGCGGTGCATGTGCAGGATCATGTCGTTCTGGCGGCACCAGTGGGACATCGACTGGATCGCGGTCCAGCCGACCACCAGGTCGACCATGACCACCACCGAGCCGAGGTCGCGGGCCAGTTCGGCGCGGCGGTACATCTCCTCCATGGTGCCGGCGGTGACGTTCAGGTAGTGGCCCTTGACTTCGCCGGTGGCGGCCGAGGCGCGGTTGACGGCCTCCATGACGAACAGGAAGCGGTCGCGCCAGTGCATGAACGGTTGCGAGTTGATGTTCTCGTCGTCCTTCATGAAGTCCAGGCCGCCCTTGAGGCCCTCGTAGACGACGCGGCCGTAGTTGCGGCCGGACAGGCCCAGCTTGGGCTTGGTGGTCGCGCCCAGCAGCGGGCGGCCGAACTTGTCGAGCCGTTCGCGCTCGACGATGATGCCGGTCGGCGGGCCGGGGAAGGTCTTGACGTAGGCCACCGGGAACTTCATGTCCTCCAGCCGCGCCGCCTTGAGCGGCTTGAAGCTGAACACGTTGCCGATGATGGAGGCGGTGACGTTGGCGATCGAGCCTTCCTCGAACAGCGACAGGTCGTAGGCGACCCAGCAGAAGTACTGGCCCGGGTTGTTCGGCACCGGGTCGACCCGGTAGGCCTTGGCGCGGTACATGTCGCAATTGGTCAGGCGGTCGGTCCATACCACGGTCCAGGTGGCGGTCGACGACTCGCCCGCCACGGCGGCGGCGGCCTCGATCGGATCGACGCCGTCCTGCGGCGTGATGCGGAAGACGGCCAGGATGTCGGTTTCCTTGGGGACGTAGTCGGCGTCCCAGTAGCCCATCTGGGCGTATTTCAGTACTCCGGCCGAGTACCGTTTGGTGACGTCGGTGATTTGAACTGCGTCGCTGCTGCCCATCGTGCTCTCCTCGGTTGAGACGGCGGCCAGTCCGGCCCCCGATAGACACGACTATATAAACGGGATAACATAACGTCTAATCAATAAAAATCCACGCCACATCAGTTTTTCCTTATAGGTCTCCCATGCGCCACTACACGCTGCGCCAGCTCGACACTTTCATCGCCGTGGCACGGGAGCTGTCGATCTCGCGCGCGGCCGAGCAGCTGCACGTGACGCAGCCGGCCGTGTCGATGCAGATGCGCCAGCTGGAGGAGGCGGTCGGCATGCCGCTCTACGAGTCGCTCGGGCGCGGCATCCGCTTGACCGGCGCCGGCGAGGATTTGCGCCAGTACGCGCTGGCGGCGCTGGCCCAGCTGCGCCAGCTCGACGACGCGATGGCGCAGCGGCGCGGCCTGCGGCGGGGACGGGTGGAGCTGGCCATCGTCAGCACGGCCAAGTATTTCGTGCCGATGCTGCTGGCGATGTTCCGCAAGAAGTTTCCGGATGTGGAGGTGACCTTGCAGATCCACAACCGCGACAGCATCATGACCTTGCTGGCCAACAACGAGATCGACCTGGTCATCATGGGCCACGCGCCGGCCTCGCTCGATTGCGAGGCCAGCGCCTTCGCCACCAATCCGATGGCCTTCGTCAGCGCGCCGAACCACCCGCTGTCGCGCCGTTGCGGCGCGCCGCTGGCGGTGCTGGCCGATCAGGAATTCGTGGTGCGCGAGCGGGGCTCGGGCACGCGCCAGCTGATGGAACGGCTCTTCACCGAGCAGGGCATCGCGCCGCCGGTGGTGATGGAAATGCCGAGCAACGAAACCATCAAGCAGGCCGTCATGGCGGGGCTGGGCCTAAGCTTCCTGTCGCTGCGCACCATCCGCCACGAACTGGCGGCCGGCCACCTGGTGCAGCTGGACCTGGTCGGCATGCCGGTGGTGCGCCACTGGCACGTGACGCATTTGCGCGCCAAGCGGCTGTCGCCGGCGGCCCAGGTGTTCAAGCAGTTCCTGCTGGAGGAGGCGGGGGCGCTGGTGCGCACCTGGGCGTAGCGGAAGGTACGGCCGGTGCGGCCGGACCCGTGGCTTACAGTCCGCCCAGGCAGATGTATTTGACGACCAGGTATTCGTCCATGCCGTAGCGCGAGCCCTCGCGCCCCAGGCCCGATTGCTTGACGCCGCCGAACGGCCCGACCTCGGAGGAAATCAAGCCGGTGTTGACGCCCACCATGCCGCTCTCGAGCCCCTCGGCCACGCGCCAGATGCGGCCGATGTCGCGCGAATAGAAGTAGCTGGCCAGGCCGAACTCGGTGTCGTTGGCCAGGGCCAGCGCCTCGTCGTCGGTCTTGAAGCGGAACAGCGGCGCCAGCGGCCCGAAGGTTTCCTCGGTGGCCACCAGCATGTCCGGGCTGATATCGGCGATCACCGTCGGCTGGAAATAGCCGTGCCCCAGCGCGTGGCGCTTGCCGCCGGCCAGCAGGCGGCCACCCTTGTCCAGCGCGTCGGCCACGTGCCGCTCGACCTTGCGCACCGCCTGTTCGTTGATCAGCGGGCCTTGCGTCACACCCATGTCCACGCCGTTGCCCACCCGTAGCTTGCCGACGGCGGCCACCAGTTTTTCGGCGAACTGTTCATAGACGCCGTCCTGCACGTACAGCCGGTTGGCGCACACGCAGGTTTGGCCGGCGTTGCGGAATTTGGACGCCATGGCGCCCTCCACGGCGGCATCGAGGTCGGCGTCGTCGAACACGATGAAGGGCGCGTTGCCGCCCAGTTCCAGCGACAGCTTCTTGACCGTCGCCGCGCTTTGCGCCATCAGCAAGCGCCCGACGTCGGTGGAGCCGGTGAAACTGAGCTTGCGCACCACCGGGTTCGCGGTCATCTCGGCGCCGATCTCGCGCGGCGCGCCGGTGACGACGTTGAACACGCCCGGCGGCACGCCGGCCCGTTCGGCCAGCGCCGCCAGCGCCAGCGCGCAGTAGGGCGTGGCCTCGGCCGGCTTGAGCACCATCGTGCAGCCGGCCGCCAGCGCCGGGCCGGCCTTGCGCGTGATCATGGCGATCGGGAAGTTCCATGGCGTGATGGCGGCGCACACGCCGATCGGCTCCTTGGTCACCAGCATGCGGCGGTCGCGCCACGGCGAAGCGAGCGTCTCGCCGGCCACGCGCTTGGCCTCTTCGGCGAACCACTCGATGAAGGAGGCGCCGTAGGCCACCTCGCCCAGCGATTCGCTGATGGGCTTGCCCTGCTCCAGGGTCATCAGCAACGCCAGGTCGTCCGCGTTCCTGGTGATCAGCTCGTACCATTTGCGCAGGATCGCCGCGCGTTCCTTGCCGGTCTTGGCGCGCCAGCCGGGTAGGGCGGCGTCGGCGGCGTCGATGGCGCGCCGGGTTTCCGCCGCGCCCATCAGCGGTACGGTGCCGAGCTGCTTGCCGTTGGCCGGATTGTGCACGGCCAGGGTGCCGCCGCCGTCGGCGTGCTGCCACGCGCCGGCGATGTAGGCCTGTTCGCGCCACAGGTCGGGATTGCGAAGGGTCGGTTGGTTCATGTGGTACTCCTTTCAGGCGCGCAGCGCGTTGTCGAGGATGGCGAGCGCTTCGTCGAACACGGCGTCGCCGATGGTCAGCGGGAACAGGAAACGGATCACCTGGCCATAGCCGCCGCACGTCAGCAGCAGCAGGCCCTGGCGCAGCGCCTCGGCCTGGACTTTCTTGGCGAACGCCGCATCCGGCGCGCCGCTGGCCGGGTCGCGGAACTCGACCGCGATCATCGCCCCCAGGCCGCGCACCTCGGCGATGTGCGGCACCTCGGCTTGGGCGGCCCTGACGCGCGCGGCCAGGCGCTCCCCCAGCAGGTTGGCGCGGTGCGACAGCTGCTCGTCGTCGATGATGTCGAGCACCGCGTGGGCGGCGGCGATCGCCAGCGGGTTGCCGGCGTAGGTGCCGCCCAGGCCGCCCGGCGCCGGCGCGTCCATGACCTCGGCGCGTCCGCACACGGCCGACAGCGGCAGGCCGCCCCCCAGGCTCTTGGCCAGGGTCATCAGGTCGGGCAGCACGTCGTAGTGGTCCATGGCGAACAGCTTGCCGGTGCGGGCGAAGCCGGACTGGATCTCGTCGGCGATCAGCAGGATGCCGTGCTGGTCGCACAGCGCGCGCAAGGCCCGCATGAACGACGGCGGCGCCACGTAGAAGCCGCCTTCGCCCTGCACCGGCTCGAGGATGATGGCGGCCACGCGGGCCGGATCGATATCGCTCTTGAACAAGTTGTTGAGCGCCTGCAGCGATTGCGCCTCGCTCACGCCGTGCAGCGGATTGGGGAAGGGCGCGTGATAGACCTCGCCGGGGAAGGGGCCGAATCCCGCCTTGTAGGGCTCCACCTTGCCCGTCAACGCCAGGCCCATCATGGTGCGGCCGTGGAAACCGCCGGCGAAGGCGATGACGCCGCTGCGGCCGGTCGCGGCGCGGGCGATCTTGACGGCGTTTTCCACCGCCTCGGCGCCGGTGGTGAAGAAGGCGGTCTTCTTGGCATGGGCGCCGGGGGTGAGGCGGTTGAGCTTCTCGGCCAGCGCGACGACGCCGCCGTACGGCACGATCTGGTAGGCCGTGTGGCTGAAGCGTTGCAGCTGTTCGGTGACGGCGGCGATGATTTTCGGATGGCTGTGGCCGGTGTTGAGCACGGCGATGCCGGCGCCGAAATCGATCACGCGGCGTCCCTCGACGTCCCACAGTTCGGCGTTGAGCGCGCGCTCCGCGTAGAACTGGCACATGACGCCGACGCCACGCGGCGTGTTGAGGTTTTTACGCTGCTGCCATTCGAGATTGCTGGTCATACCGGTACTCCTGTTGGATAGTCGAGGCTCGAATGGTCGTCTCCTTTGGTCCCATTGGATAGTGCCAGATAAGATTTTCCGATGGTGCCATCGAGGTCCCCGCTATACTGGCCGCATGCGCGCCTTCAACGTTTCCGACTATCTGCTGCTGCACCTGGACCCGCAGTCCGAGGTGCCGCGCAACCGTCAGCTCTACCGGCTGCTGCGGCAGGCCATCCTCGACCGGCAACTGCAGGCCGATACCCGCCTGCCCTCGAGCCGCGACCTGGCGCGCGAACTGGGGGTCTCGCGCAACACGGTGCTGTATGCCTACGAGCAGTTGCTGGCCGAGGGGTATCTGGAGGCGCGCGCCAGCAGCGGCACCTTTGTCGCCGACACCGTGCCCGACCTGGACGGCCTGGCGGGCGCGCCCGCCCCGCGCAAATCCGGCGGCGGCCAGGCGCGCCTGTCGCGGCGCGGCCAGCGCCTGCTGGCGCAGGCCGGCGCGGCGCCGCAGCAGTGGGGCGCCTTCGTGCCCGGCGTGCCGGACGTGACCCGCTTTCCGCACCGGATCTGGAGCGACCTGCAGCGGCGCGTCTGGCGCCAGCCGCCGGTGTCGGCCCTGACCTATGGCAGCGGCGGCGGCTACCAGCCGTTGCGCGAGGCGCTGGCCGGCTACCTGAAGGCGGCGCGCTCGGTCGATTGCGGCGCCGGCCAGATCGTCGTCACCAGCGGCATCCACCAGTCGCTGGACCTGTGCCTGCGCTTGCTCAGCGATCCGGGCGACGTGGTCTGGGTCGAGGACCCCTGCTACTGGGGCGCGCGCACCCTGCTGGCCGCGTCCGGCGTGGAGATCCGGCCGATCGCGCTGGACGCCGAGGGCCTGTGTCCGACCGCCGCCCAGCTGGCGCGGCCGCCGCGCTTCATCGTGGTCACGCCGTCGCACCAGTATCCGCTGGGAATGGTGATGAGCCTGTCGCGCCGGCGCATGCTGCTCGAGTACGCGCAGCGCCACGGCTGCTGGATCATCGAGGACGACTACGACAGCGAATTCCGCTACAACGGCCGGCCGCTGGCGTCGCTGCAGGGCATGGACAGCGGCGAACGGGTGATCTATCTGGGCACCTTCAGCAAGACCATGTTCCCCGGCCTGCGGCTGGGCTACATGGTGCTGCCGGAGGCGCTGGCGCCGGCCTTCGTCACCGGCATGGAGGAGTTGTACCGATCCGGCCAGGCGCCGGTGCAGGCGACCCTGGCCGAGTTCATCGCCCAAGGCCATTTCAACGCCCACGTGCGGCGCATGCGGCTGCTGTACGGCGGCCGGCTGGCGCTGCTGCAGCACGCCATCGCCAGCCATTTCGACAGCGGCGACGTGGCCGTCAGCGGCGGCGACACGGGGCTGCACCTGGCGCTGCGGCTGCCGGCCGGCAGCGACGACCTGGCGGTGGCGCGCGACGCGCTGGCGCTGGGCGTGGCGGTGCGGCCGCTGTCGCGCTACTATTACCACGCCGGCCGCGCCGCGCCCGGCCTGGTGCTCGGCTACGCCTGCGTCGCCGACGAACAGATCGCCCCCGCGTTCGCATTGCTGGCGCGGGCCATCCGCCACCACCGCCGAGGCTAGCATGGCGCGCTGTTATTGGTTCACCGGCCTGCCGGGAGCGGGCAAGACCACCTTGGCGACGGCGTTGCAGGCGCGCTTCGCGGCCGCCGGGCGGGCCTCGCTGCTGCTGGACGCGGACGCCTTGCGCGCCGGCCTGAACCGCGACCTCGGCTTCAGCCGCGCGGACCGGCGGGAAAACGTGCGGCGCATCGCCGAGGTGGCCAGGCTGCTGGTCGCCAACGACATCGATGCGGTCGTCGCCAGCATCGCGCCCTACCGCGCGGACCGGCTGGCGGCGCGCGCGCTGTTCGCCGAGGGCGGGTTTGTCGAGATCTTCGTCAGCACCGCGATCGACACTTGCGTGGCGCGCGATCCCAAGGGCCTGTACGCGCTGGCGCGCGCCGGCAAACTGCATGGCCTGAGCGGCTGGGACGATCCCTACCAGGCGCCGCCGGCGGCGGAACTGGTGATCGATACCGCCACCTGCGGCGTGGCGGCGGCGCTGGCGCGGATCGCGGAGCTGGGCTGATGATAGTATTGGCCCGGATGGATGACTGCCGGACCTGAGACGATGGGACCCACATGGATTTGCACCTGCACGACCTGGCTTATCAGCGCAAGATCGGCCACTTGATCGAGGTCCTCGACCAGCCGGATTTCTGGAGCCAGCTGGTGCGCGGCGTGCGCGCCTTCATCGACTTCGACAACTGGGTCGTGCTGTGCTTTTCGGACGCGGGCGCGCCGCAGGTCTACAGCGAAAACCCCGGCGCCGACGGCGGCGTCGACATGCTGTTCATGGACTACCTGAACGGCTTGTACCGGCTCGATCCGTTCTTTGTCGCCAGCCGCGACCACCCGCGCTCCGGCCTGGTGCTGCTGGACGAGGTGGCCCCGGAAGACTTCGCCGCGACCGACTACTACCGGCTGTACTTCCACCTCAACATCGTGGCCGACGAGATCCAGTTCAACTGCCGCCTCGACGCGGCGCGCACGCTGTGTTTTTCGATGGGGCGCGGCAGCCGCTACCGGCCGGAGGAGGTGGCCGCGCTGTCCGTGATGGCCGCCTGGGTGGTGCCGCTGATGCGCCAGCGCCACCGGCTCGAGGGCCTGCGCGGCGAGGTCCCGGTGGCGGCCATTGCCGAGGCGCCGGCGCCGCGCGACAAGGCGGCCGACTCGGCCTTCGGACGCTTGCAGGGCTCGCGCCTGACGCCGCGCGAGGTGGAAATCGGCCAGTTGATGCTGGCCGGCTTTTCCGCCAAGGACATCGCGCAAAAGCTGTGCATCTCGATCGAGACGGTGCGCGCGCATAAAAAACACATCTACGCCAAGCTGGAGATCAATTCGCAGTCCGAGCTGTTCGCGATCTTTTACCAGGGCCAGCCGGCGGCGCCGGACTAGGGCCGCGCGCCGGCCGCGGCCGGCTAGTCGCGGCCGGGCTTGTGCAGCGGGCCGAGGCTGCCGAGGTAGTCGAGCGCCTGTGCGCCGGCCTGGGCCTTGGCGAAATCGACGCGGCGGTCGCGGAAGCTCTTGAGCGGCTGGCCCAGTTGCATCAGGCCCCGCTCGCGCTCGCGGCGCACCCGGCCCAGGTCGACCTCGACCGGCATCACCTCGCGGCCGATGCCGGCCTGGTGGATGACGTCGCCGGCCGGGCCGACGATGATGGAATGGCCGTTGCCGCCGTCGCCGATGCCATTGATGTCGAAGAAGTAGCACTGGTTGATGGCGGCGTTGGTGCGGGCGATCGCCAGTTCGACGTCGCGGTCCATGGTGTCGGTCATGGTCGGGTGCAGGATCACCTCGGCGCCCATCAGCGCCAGCGTGCGCGTGGTTTCGGGGAACCACTTGTCGTAGCAGATCGAGACGCCGAAGCGGCCGATCTCGGGCACGTCGAACACGCAGAACTCGCTGCCCGGCTCGATGTCCGTCTCGTACGGCTGGAACGGGAACATCTTGCGGTAGCGCGCCACCACCTGGCCCTGCGGGTTGATGACCGGGGCGGTGTTGTACAGGTGCGCGCCGTCCCGTTCGTACAGCGAGCCGGGCACCAGCCAGATGTTATGCCGGCGCGCCAGCTCGCAAAAGGCCTGCTCGGCCACGCCGCCGGCCGCCTGCGCGTGCGCCTTGCCGGCGCCGTAGGCGCACAGTTCGCTGAACAGCACCATGCGCACGGCCGGGAAGCGCCGCATCAGGTTGTCGGTCTCCCGCAGCAGCGCGCTGAGGTTGGGTTGCTGGCCGGAAATTGGCAGTTGCAGTGCGGCGATGGTGAAAAAACTCATGATGGTCCTATGGTGGGGGAAACAAGCCAGCCTTGCCAGCTTAGCAAAGACTGCGGATTTTGTTCAGTTCGGCCAGGGTGCGCTGGAAGCCGTATTCGTAGCGGTCGCTGACGAAGTAGTAAATCATGTCGTTCGGCAGCATCATCAGGCCGATGCCGCCGTAGCCGGACATGTACGGTATCCACCGCTCGGCCGGGCACAGGGTGGGCGCGCCGGCGTGGCGGTGGCCGGCGTCCCAGGCCCAGAAGCCGTGCAGGTAGCGCAGGCCGGGCCGGCCCGTGTCCAGGCCGTGGCGGCCGGTGCGCTGCATGGCTTCGTTGTACAGCGTGGTGTCGAGCATGGGCACGCCGGCGATGCGGGCGTCGTCCTTGTTGAGGAATTCGCCCAGCTTGACCAGGTCGTCGTGGTGCAGGGTCAGCCCGTAGCCGGTCAGCGGGACGGCGGCGCGGTCGAGGGTGCGGGCGGTGGTCCGGGTGGCCGGGCTCAGGCGCAGCGGCCGCCACAGCTCGGTCGCCAGCATGTCGTAGTAGTCGCCGTCGGCGCTGGCGCGCCGGCGCTGGAGGCGGTTGAGGGCGGCGCCCAGCAGGAAGGTGTCGGAAGTGTGGTACACCCACAACGCGCCCGGCGCCGCCTTGCGCTCGTACGCGCAGGCGTGGCGGGCCTTGGCGCGATAGGTCGCGGGCCCGAAGAAGTCGCGCTCGGTGTCGGCCGCGCCCTCGTCGGCTTCGAACGCGGCCGAGGCGTAGTGGCCGGTGGCCATGTCCAGCGCGTGCAGCAGCGTGACGCCGTCCCACTTGGCGGCGTTGCAGGGGCCGGCCGCGTCGCTGAGCGGCGCCGATTGGCTGCCCGGGTATTTTTTTTCCATGCGCATCAAGCCGATGGCGCCGGCGATCGACTTGGCCAGCGAGTAGGACGGCAGGCCGAGCACCTCGCAGTACGGGTAGCGGCCGCGCCGGGTCTGGCAGCCGCCGACGTAGTGGACGCCGTCGAGCGCCACGCCGTAGACGGTCATGTCGGCCGCGCTCTGGTCGGCGCCGAGGTTGGCGGCCACCACGCCGGCGGCCGGATAGTCGTCGGCCAGCGCGGCGATCGGCCGGGTGGGCATGCGCGCCGCCACTTCGCCCTCGTAGGCGGCGGCCACGGCGGTCGCGGCGGGGATGGCGTGCGGCGTGTAGCGGGCGTCGGCCAGGCCCCACAGGTCGAACTTGAAGTAGGCGCAGGTTTCGCCGGCGATCTGGAACGCCGCGCGCGCAGTGCTGCCGTCGGCCTTGAACAGGAAGGTCAGCACGCCGTTGTGGGTGCAGTTGGCGCCCTTTTGCTGCAGCGCGAACGGAATCGCCGCGCGGTTGTAGCCCTGGTCGCCGTCCTCCCGCCAGACCCGGCCAGGCTCGATGATGTATTGCCAGTCCGGATGGGCGGTGTCGACCAGGCCGCGCCGCAGCGGCACCAGGTGCTCGCCGTGCTGGATGAACTGGAAGGCGAACGGCGGCAGGCGTTGCGGATCGCGGTAGGCCGCCGCCGCCTGCGTGCCCGCTTCGCTGAAGCCGCCGCTACCGGCCAGTTGCGTCAGCGTCAGGGTGCCCCGGAACACTCCGGTGGCGGCGGACGCGCCCTTGGGCGGCGCGTAGGCGCCGTAGTCGGCCAGGCCGATGGCGCGGCCATGCAGCGCGGCGGCCGTCAACGCTGCCCGGGCGTCGGCGGCGGCGTCCGGCGCGTGGGCCAGCGCGAGGCACGACAGCAGCAGGGCGGGAAGAGGGGGCATGGCGGTTCCTTGTCGGCGTTGAACGGAGGTGCGGCGGACACGGCTGCCCGCCGGGAGCCAATATAGGCCAAGCCGCGCGCGGCCGGCAATGCCCCCGTCGGGGTACTCATGCGGGGTAATTGACGATGCGGCGGCGCCTGGTTGATAGTGGGGACTCCGGCAGCCAGCCGGGCCAGTCAACTATAAAATCGCCGGGAGACAAAGGGAATGAATTCGCACAAGCAGTTCAAGCAACGGGCCATGGCATCGGCCATCGCATTGGGGTTCGCCAGCCAGGCGGGCGCCAGCGCGGCGCAGGAGGCCGGCGCGGGGGAGATCGCGACGGTCACCGTGACGGCGCAGGGACGCAAGGAGAGCATCCAGAAGATTCCCTACAATATTTCATCGATCAACGGCCAGCAGCTGGAGGACAACGTCATCGTCGACCAGTCCGAGCTGCTGCGCGGCGTGGCCGGGGCGTCGGTGGTCGACCGCGGCGCGCGCAATGCGGGCGTCATCAGCGGCATCACCATCCGCGGCCTGAACGTCAACGGCTCGGGGCTGGGCGACTACCAGACCTCGGCCGTGCCGACCGTGTCGACGTATTTGAACAACACGCCGATCTTCGCCAACTTCCTGATCAAGGACCTGGACCGGGTGGAGGTGCTGCGCGGCCCGCAGGGCACGCTGTACGGCTCCGGTTCGCTGGGCGGCACGGTGCGCTACCTGACCCGGCGTCCCGAACTGGGCACCTGGTCGGCCAAGCTGGACGGCGGCATCAGCCATACCCGTGGCTCCGGCGGCAACAACTACAGCGCCGACGGCGTGTTCAACATCCCGATCGGCGAGACGGCGGCGCTGCGCGTGGCCGCCGGCAAGGTCGACAACGCCGGCATCGTCGACTACCGCAACGTCTACGTGCTCGACGCGGCCGGCGCGCCGGCCGCGCCCAAGGGCATCACCGATCCGGCGGCCAGCTACCGCAACGTCAAGGACGCCGACACGGTGCGCATCGACTACGCCCGCGTCTCGGCGCTGTTCAAGCCGGGCGCCGGTTTCGAGGCGCTGCTGACATACCAGACCCAGCGCGACCGTGTCGGCGGCCGGCGCCAGCCCACCCGTGGCGCGGACGGCTACGGCGTGCCTTATGGCCAGTATGAAAACGGTTCGGTGCAGCTGGAGCCGTCCGCCCGCAAGGTCGACATGGCCTCGCTGGAGATGGACTGGGACCTGGGCTTCGCCACGCTCTCGAGCGGCACCTCGCACTACGACCAGCACGGCGACAGCCTGTCGGAAAACACCGGCTTCTACGCGAAGAACCGATGGCTGGCCGACTATTACTACAATTATCCGCGGCCGATGGCGCAGGCCTACCGCAGCTACGGCGACAAGGCCTGGGTGCAGGAGCTGCGGCTGGTGTCCAAGCCCGGCGGCGCGCTCGACTACATCGTTGGCGCCTATTACCAGAACCAGGACCTGGCGGCCACGCAGCTGAGCTATCTGCGTGGATTGAAGGCCTGGGCCGACGTCGCGCAGCCGTCGGCCGGCGTCAGCGGCGACAACGACTTCGTGTTCCAGCGCCAGCAGAACTTCAAGGAAAAGGCGCTGTACGGGGAGTTGACGTGGCACCTGGCGCCGACCGTGCGCATGACCGGCGGCATGCGCACGTTCCAGACCGATTTCAACAACGACAGCGTGGTCGGCTCGGGCGTCGTCGCGCCGTACAACGCCACCACCCATACGCTGATCACCCAGGACGATTCGGGCAACCTGTTCAAGGCCAACGTGTCGTGGGATTTCATGCCGCGCCATATGCTGTACGCCACCGCCTCGCAGGGCTACCGCCGGGCGGGCGCCAACGCGGTGCCGCTGAGCGGCAATTTCGCCGAGAGCCCGGCCTGGCAGACCTTCGCGCCGGACAAGAACGTGAACCTGGAGGCCGGCATCAAGGGCACGCTGGGCGGCACCCGCTACAACCTGTCGCTGTTCCACGTCGACTGGAAGCATATCCAGGTCGACACCACGACGCCGGTCTGGGGCTTCTACGTGGCCCAGAACGGGGGCAGGGCCAGCACCCGCGGACTGGAGCTCGAGCTGAGCGGCAAGCTGGCCGGCAACTGGCGCTACGGCCTCAACTACGCCTACGTGAACGCCCGGCTCGACGAGGACGTGCTGCGCGCCGACAACCGGTCGGTGGTCACGGCCAAGGCCGGCACCGTGCTGCCGGGCACCGCGCGCAACACGCTCAGCGGTTCGCTGGAGCACCTGACGGTGCTCGACAACGGCTGGTACTGGACCCAGCGCATCCACGGCTATGCGCAAAGCGCCACCGAGAACGCGATCTCGACGGACCCCACCGTCAAGCGCCGCTGGGCCGGCTTCGGCGACTGGGGCCTGTCGACCAGCCTGGCCGCCGGGCACTGGAACGTCACCGCCTACGTCAAGAACCTGGGCAACAGCGACGGCGTCACCGGCGGCTTCCTGGAGACGGCGATGGGCACCAGCCCGTCGCAGAACTATTACGGCAACGGTTCCAAGGTACTGATTTCGCAGCCGCGCACCCTCGGCCTGACCGCCGGCTATGCGTTCTGAGCCGGGCTTGCGGGTACACTGAGGCCTCTATGCTGATGGAGCGGACGGCCATGGGCCCACACCAATTGTCCCAGCAACTGCTGGCCATCGAGGCGCTGATCACGCGCGGGCGCACCGGCGAGGCGCTGGCCGCGCTGGCGGGGATGGAGGCCGCGGGCGCCGACGACCCGGCCGCGCTGCAGCGGATCGCGCAACTGTATCTGCACTGCGCCGGCTTCGCGGCGGCGGCGCGCTGCCACGAGCGGGCGGCGCGCCTGCTGCCGGCGGATCCCCGGGTGTTGTACAACCTGGCCACGTCCTGCACGGCGCTGGGCGATCTGGAGCGCGCCTACGACCTGTTCACCCGCGTGATCGAGCGCGACCCGGACGATGCCGCCGCCTGGCTCAACCGCTCGCAGCTGCGGGTGTCGACGGCCGGGCGCAACCATATCGACGGCTTGCGCGCGGCGCTGGCGCGGCTGCCGTCCGGCCACGCGGCGGCGGTGCCGCTGTGCTATGCGCTGGCCAAGGAGCACGAGGACCTGGGCGAGGCGGCCGCCTCGTTCGCCTATCTGCGGCGCGGCGCCGACCAGCGGCGCGCGGCGCTGGCCTACCGGGTCGAGGGCGACGTGGCGGCGATGGCGCAGATCGCCGCCACCTTCGACGCCGGCCTGCTGGCCACGGCGCCGCCGCCGCGCGCCGGCGAGCGCGCCTACTTCGTGCTGGGCCTGCCGCGCAGCGGCACCACGCTGGTCGAGCGCATCCTCGGTTCGCACAGCCGCGTCGGCAGCCTGGGGGAAATCAATAATTTCGTCTATGGCCTGATGCGGCTGGCGGCGGGCGAAGGCGGCAAGCGCGATCTGATCGCGCGCGCCGCAAGCATCGATTTCGCCGCGCTGGGCCGGCTCTACCGCGAAGGCATCGCCGGTTATGGCTGCGACAGCCCGGCGCTGATCAACAAGACGCCCGACAATTTCCTGTACCTGGGGCTGATCCGGCTGGCGCTGCCCGGCGCGCGCGTGGTCCACCTGCGCCGCCATCCGCTCGACAGCTGCCTGGCCATGTACAAGACCCTGTTCCGCATGGGCTACCCGTATTCCTACAGCCTGGAGGACCTGGGCCATTATTACCTGGCCTATCACCGGCTCATGCGCCACTGGCGCGCGTGCCTGCCGGACGCCATCCACGAGGTCGATTACGAAGCGCTGGTCGGCGCCCAGGAAGCGAACAGCCGCGCGCTGCTGGCCTATTGCGGCCTGGCGTGGGAACCGGCCTGCCTTGAATTCCACCGCAATCCGGCGCCGTCGGCCACCGCCAGCGCGGCCCAGGTGCGCCAGCCGCTGCACGGCCGCTCGGTACAACGCTGGCGCAACTACGCCGAGCAACTGGCGCCGCTGGCCGATTTCCTCACGACGCATGGCGTCGATTGCGGCGATCGCGACTTTACCCATCCACAGGAAGCAACTTGAACACATATCTCGGCATTCCCCGCGCCGCGCCGGACGGCATGGCGGCGCGCATCCTGCTGTCCTTCCTGGCCACGGCCGGGCTGTACTACGTCAACATCATGCCGGCGCTGGTCGACGGCCTGCAGCAGGGCCTGCATTTCAGCAACCGCGAGGCGGGCATCGTGGGCTCGCTCAATATGTACGGCGGCGCCTGCGGGGCGCTGCTGCTGGCGCTGGTCGTGCGCCGGCTCGACTGGCGGCGCTGGTCGTGCCGCTTGTTGCTGGCGCTGGTGGTGCTGGACCTGTTGTCGATGCCGGCGCACACGCCGCTGGTGCTGATGGGCGTGCGCTTCGTGCACGGCGTGATCGGCGGCGCGCTGGTCGGGTTGAGCTTCTCGGTGTTCGCGCGCACGCCGGCGCCGGACCGCACGTTCGGCGTGCTGCTGCTGGTCCAGGCCGCCGCTGGCGGACTGGGGGTGATGGTGCTGCCGCTGCTGGTGCCGCTGATAGGCACCTACGTGCTGTTTGCCGCGTTGATCCTGTTTTCCGTGGTCACCTTGTTGTTGCTGCAGTGGCTGCCCGATTATCCGGTGCGGGTGGAGGTGGCGGAGGTGGCGAAGCCGGCCACAGCGCGCTCGCGCCCGCTGCTGTTGTCGCTGTGCGCGGTGACGCTGTTCCAGGCCGCCAACATGGGCTTGTACGCCTACCTGATCGGTCTGGGCCGCAGCGCCGGCCTGTCGCTGGACTTCGTCAGCGGCACGCTGGGGGTGGCCAACTGGGTCGCCATGCTGGGCGCGGTGATGGTGGTGGTGCTGTCGACGCGGTTCGGCATCTCCGGACCGATCGGCGGCGGCATGTTGCTGGCGGTGGTGGGCAGCTGGGCGCTGCTGTACAGCCACGTGGTGTGGATCTGGGTGGTGGCCAACGTGGCCGCCGGCGTGGCGTGGAATTTCGTCATCGCCTATCTGCTGGGCATGTGCGCGCGCTTCGACCAGCGCGGCAGCGGCGCGGTCTGGGGCGGCTTCGCCTCCAAGGTGGGACTGGCTTCGGGGCCGATGCTGGGGGCATTGGTGCTTGGCGAGCGGCAGTACGCACTGCTGGTCTGGCTGATGCTGGCGCTGCTGGTGCTGGCGGGCGCCGCCGCCATGTTCCCCGCCCGAAGTCTCGACCAGGCCGCTTAGCGCTGCCTGCCCCTTCTTCCCCCCGGCCCTCCCCGCCGGGGACCGCTGCGACACGGCAAAACGCTTTGCAAACGATTGCTTTCGTTTCCCGATTTGCGGTTTCTTGGCGTTCTCTACTTTCTGTAGAGTTAGCGTTAAAAGTAATCAAATTAGCGTGAAATTGACGGATATTGAGAGACTTTCATATTGCAACAAAAAGAATGCAAACGATTGCGTTGAATTTTCAAAGTGTGCATAATGGACCAGGCCGACCAACGCGTTTCACCCGACAAGGGGCTGGCTCAGGCATCCTGACACTACACATAACAGCCCGCCCAGCGGGTGATAACGGAGATCGGACAAATCATGAATGACCAACTAGCACCTCGGGCTGTACGCCGGAATGCAATGGCTCTGGCGGTATTGGGTACACTCGGCTTCATCGCTTGCGCGGGCGCGCAGACGGTGCCGGCAGCGGCTCCGGAAACACCGCCAACCCCGCCAGCGGCGGCGCGCGAACGCGCCCCGGCCGACCCGATGCAGGAAGTGGTGGTCACCGGCACATCCGAACGCAAGCAGAAATTCAAGACGCCGTATGCGATCTCCACCATCGGCGAGGCGGCCATTGAAAGCAAGTCGCCCAAGAGCGCGGTTGATCTGCTGAAGTCGGTTCCCGGCATCCAGGTCGAGAATTCCGGCGGCGAGGGCGGCGGCGAGAACGTCGTGATCCGCGGCTTGCCGTGGTCGGGCTTCCGCCTGCTCGATATGCTCGAAGACGGCATTCCCTTGTTTGAATCGAACTTCGAGCGCCAGCTTCAAATCGACGAACTGTATCGGGTCGATCTTGGCACCACGCGGGCGGAAATCGTCCGGGGCGGCACGGCACCGATCTATAGCAACAACGCCTCCGGCGGGGTGGTGAATTTTCTGACCAACCACGGCACCGAGTCGCCCGAACATGCCGTCAAGTTCACGACCGACAATAACAACAAGACGCGGGTCGATCTCGCCATGTCGGGGCCGGTCAACGAGCAGCTGCTCTACAGCGTGAGCGGCTTCTACCGGCGCGACAATGGCTTGCGCGATCCGGGCTTTAGCGGCGCCGACAAGGGCGGCCAGTTGAAGGTCGGCGGCACGTACCTGCTGGACCACAACCGGGGCAAGCTATGGGCCGACGTCAAGCTGCTAAACGACAAGACGATATTTTATTCCGCGATCCCGCTGGCCGATCCGAACAATCCTTCGGTGTCGTTGGCCAATCTGATCGATCCGGGCACGGGCACGCTGGTCTCCAACAGTTTCCGCAACGTTAAGCTGCGCAAGCTTGACGGCAATGGTGGCAATACCACGATACAACGCGATCTGGCCGACGGCATTCATGCCGACGTCAAGACTGTCTCGTTCGGCGCCGATATCGACCTCGGCAATGGCTGGAAGCTCAGCGACAAGGCGCGCTACACGACCGGCAGCGTCGGCTTCGATGCGCTGTTCAACGGCGCCGCCAATGCCGCCAGCGCCAACCTGAACAGCAGGCTGGGCGCGGCCAGGACCGCGTTCCCGGGCACGGCGTCGCTGCGCTATCTGATCGCGGGCACCTCCACGGTGTTCGATCCCGCGCAAACGGCCAACCTGACCATGACCAACACCTGGTCGACCACGCGCACCGACTTCCGCAACGCGTTCAACGATCTTCGCCTGACCAGGACATTCGGCGACGGGCCCTGGGGACGGCACGAGCTGACCATGGGGGCGAGCCTGAGCAAATTCAGGCTGGCGCAGGAAAACCTGAGCAACTCCATCCTGACCAATGTGAAGAGCAACCCGGACGCGCTGGATATCCAGGCGCTCGACGCGGGCGGGAATCCGTTGGGCCTGCTGACTGAAAATGGCTTCCTGGCCTATGGCGGTGGCAGCCTCATCGGCAACATGCGGGGCACGGCGACCGGCATTTATCTCTCGGACGACTGGCACGTGAACAAGGAGTGGCAGGTCGACGCGGGCGTTCGCCGGGTGCGGCGCGACGAGCATGGCAACCGTGGCCTGATCGGCTCGCAGACCATCTCGACCAGCGGCCCGCTGGCGGCGCGCAGCGTGACGGGCTTGACTGGATATGTCCCATACGACAATCACTTGAGCGGCACTTCGTGGACCGTCGGCTCGTCCTATCAACTGAGCGCGCAGCTGAACACCTTCGCGCGCTATTCGAGCACGTTCAGCCTGCCGCGTCTGAGCGACCAGTGGACCAACATTAACAACGGCGTGGCGGGAACGCTGCCGAACGGCCAGCCGGTGCCGACCGCCAAGATCCAGCAGGGCGAGGTTGGCATCAAGCTGGCGTTGCCGACCGTGCAAATGGCGCTGATCGGCTTCTGGAGTCATTTCGACAGCCTCAATTCATCCACCTTCGTCACCGATGCCCTGGGTAACCTCACCAACCAGGCGATGTTGATCGACACCACGACCAAGGGCATTGAGTTCGAAGGGGTCTGGAAACCGGTGCGCGCGTTCGATCTGGCCGGCTCCGTTACCCTGCAGCAGCCCCGGGTCGATGCCGCCAATCCGTTCAACGCGGTGTCCGCCTCCAGCATCGTCGGCAAGGACGTGCCGCGCGTGCCGCGCTACATGGTCACGCTGGAGCCGGCCTATAAGTTCACCCTGGGAGAGCGCTCGGGACGGCTGTACGCCGCGTTCAACGCGATCGGCAAGCGCTATCAGGACTTGGTCAACTCGAGCGTGCTCAAGCCCTACCGGACGCTCGATATCGGCCTGCAGATGGATTTGACCGATGCCATCAGCTGTCAGGTGATGGTGGCCAACGTGACCAATTCGACGGGACTCACAGAGGGCAACGCCCGCGTGCCGGTCTCGAACGCGCTGACGGTGGGGGACGCCACGGTGGGCAGGCCGATCTTCGCCCGGACGGTGACCGCTTCGGCAACGTTCCGCTGGTAAGCTTGCGCCCGTGGCGCGCCCGAGCCGGCGCGGCACGGCTTGTCCTTCAATTCCTTGCTGCTGGAGTGCCATGTCTTCCACTTTTCATGATCGGCGAGCGTTCCTCGCCACCTCCGGCGCCCTGCTCGCCAGCGCCGCGCTGCCGGGCGCGGCGCTGGCGGTGCAAATAGCCGGGGCCCGAACCGCCCCCGCCGGCGGCCGCTTCGCCCCCTGGCGGCCGGGCATGCTCGACATTCACCACATTGCGACAGGCAGCGGCAATGCCGCCCTGTTTATCCTGCCCGATGGCACCAGCATGCTGATCGACGCCGGCGCCATCTACGACCGCGACCGTTTTGCGATCGCGCCCCTGCCTTCAGGCAAGCGCCGCCCGGGCGAGTGGATAGGCCGCTATGCAAAACGGCATTTGCGCGCCGCAGGCCGCGACGAGATCGACTATTTCGTCCTGAGCCATCTGCACCGCGACCACATGGGCGAATACGTCGCTGGCCTGCCGCGCTCGCGCCATGGCGATTATCGCCTGACCGGCATCACCGACGTGGCCGAGATCGTGCCGGTGCGCCGCATCATCGACCGCGCCTTCCCCGACTACGCGTTTCCCGCTCCGCTGACGGGCGCCAGCAACGAAAATTACATCGCCTTTGTGCGTGCCCAGCAGCGCCTCGGCGCCATCGTGCAGCGCTTCGCCCCCGGCTCCGGCAGCCAGATCGGCCTGCTGCGCAAGGCTGCCGACTACCCCTCCTTCGAGATCCGCAACCTGTATGCGAACGGCAAGTTGTGGACCGGACAGGGCGATTCGACACGCGATCTGTTTCCGCCCGAAGCGCTGCCGGCGGACGGCAAGCCGGCGGCAGCGCCGCCCACCGAAAACGAATGTTCGGTGGCCTTGCGCCTGCGCTACGGCAAGTTCAGCTATTACACCGGTGGCGATGTGTCGAACAACACCAATTTTGGCGCCGACCCTTGGCGGGATGTCGAGACCCCGATTGCCCTCGCGGCCGGCCATGTGGACGTGGTGGCGGCCAACCACCATGGCTATGTCGACAGCATGGGGCCGGAGGCGGTGAGGGCGCTCAGTCCCGGGAACTTCATCATCATGACCTGGGATTCGGCCCACCCTTCGATTCCGGCCCTGTTCAACATGCTGAGCAAGCGCCTGTATCCCGGCGAGCGCGGCGTGTACGCGACGGCGGTCAAGCCGGAGAACGAGGTTGCCACCAAGGATATCGCGAAATTGGCCAGCCGCAACGGGCACGTGGTGGTGCGGGTGGCGCCGGGCGGCGAGCAATATAGCATTGTCGTGCTGGACAGCTCTAGCGAAACGGACCGGGTATTGGCCGAACACGGGCCGTTCCAGTGTGGATGACGGCGCTGCGCGGCCGGGGTGTCGATTGTTGACGGTTGTGTGACAAGTGTCGCATAATGGTGGCATCTGTCACGAAGAGGCCGCCATGACCATCCCATCCATCACCGAACTGACCGTGCTCAAGGCGCTGTGGAAGCAGCAGCCGCTGAGCGCGCGCGAAATCCACCAGCACATAGAAGACGAGCTCGGCTGGTCCTTCTCGTCCACTCGCAAGACGCTCGAGCGCATGCTGGACAAGGGCTCGCTGCGCCAGCACACCGTGCACGGCGTGCAAGTCTATACGGCGGTGCTGGAAAAGGTCGGCACCCTGGCCGCGTTCGCGCGCGATTTCGGCCAGCGGGTGATGGAGATGGACGGGCCGCTGCCCGTGAATATGTTCACCGGCAGCAAGTTGGTCGACGATGACGAGCTGGCGCAACTCGAACAACTGCTGAAGGACTGGCCGGACGAACCGGACGCCGCGCCATGAGCTTCGACGACCTGCTGATTTACCGGTTCCTGCTGGCATGCGCCGGCTGCGTGGCCGCCGGCCTGGGCGTGTGGGCCCTGCTGGCGGTGCTGGGCCGGCGCCTGCCCGCGCTGGCGTCGCAACGGTCGGTCTGGCTGCTGGGCCAGGTCACCGTCGCTGCCGCCTTCCTGGTGGTGCTGCTGCCGCACAGCGAACGGCTGCGTGTGGTGCCGCAAATCGAATTGCCGAATCCGGCCATCGCTGCCGCGTCCGTCCCGGGAAAATCCACGCCCTCGACCGCCGCGACGGGCGCCGAGTGGAGCACGGATATGCGGCCGGCGGGGCGCTCCTGGCTGGCCGTCGGCGCCAGCGCCTGGCTGGTGGTGTATCTGTCCGGCCTGGGCTACGCCACGTTCCGGCTGTGGAAAGCCGGGCGATTCCTGCGCGGTTTGTCGGCCTCGGGCAGCAGCGTTCCCGGCACGTTGGCCGGCGCCGCCGAAGTGATCGAGGTGGACGCGCCGATTTCGCCGATGTTGTACGGTTTTTTCCGCGCCCGCCTGCTGCTGCCCAGGCATCTGTGCAGCTTCGATCCCCTGCAGCGGCAAATGATGATCGAGCACGAGGTGACGCATTTGCGCCGGCGCGACCTGCAATGGATGGGCGCGGGCCTGCTGCTGCAAACGCTGTTCTGGTTCAATCCCTTCATGCGGATGCTGCGCGGGCGGCTGTCGTGGGCGCAGGAGCTGGGCTGCGACCGCGATGTGCTGCGCGGCCGGCCGCCGGCCCAGCGCAAGGCCTACGCTGCGGCGCTGCTGGCGCAGTTGAAGATGCAAGGGGCCGGCGTCGAGACGGCGCTCGCCTTTGGCAGCGTCGGCGCGCGGCAGCTGGCCGCCCGCATCGGCTTGATACGCGCGCCGTCCGGCGCCGGGCGCTCGCTGTGGCTGCGGCTAGGGGCGTTGGCCGGATTGGCCGGCATCTTCCTCGTCACGCTGGCGTTTCAGCCGGCGCTGGCATGGCGCATCGATCCATTGTCGGCCGCCGCGGCGGCATCGCGCCAGCCGTTCAGCTGCCTGACGATGGCCGACGCGGCCAGCGGTGCGACCCTGGCGAACGAAGGCCGCTGCGACGAGCGCGTGACGCCGGCGTCGACGTTCAACATCGTGGTGAGCCTGATGGGCTATGACACCGGCATCCTGACCGACGCGCACACGCCGATGATGCCGTTCAAGGCCGGCTATACCGACTACAACGAGTCGTGGCGGCAGGACACCGATCCGACGCTGTGGTTCAAGAACTCGGTGCTGTGGTTCGCGCAGCAGGTGACGGCCGCCTTGGGCATGGAGCGCTTCAAGCGCTACATCGACGGCTTCGATTACGGCAACCGCGACCTCTCCGGCGACGCCGGCAAGGACAACGGCCTGTCGCTGTCGTGGGTCGGCTCGAGCCTGAAGATTTCGCCGGTCGAGCAGGTGGCCTTCCTGCGCAAGATGGTGCGGCGCGAGCTGCCGCTGTCGCCGCAGGCTTATGAGATGACGTCGCGGATCATGGCGCCGGTGACGCTGTCCAACGGCTGGACCGTCCAGGGGAAGACCGGGACTGCGTCGCCGGTGCGGGTGGAGGGCGACGGCGTCGGCGCGATGCAGTACGGCTGGTATGTCGGCTGGGCCAGCAAGGGCGGGCGCACCGTGGTGTTCGCGCATCTGGTGCTGGACCGCACGCAGGAGGGCGCCGGCGGACCCCGCGCCCGCGCCGCCATGCTGCGCGAGCTGCCTGCGCGCCTGGACAAGCTTTAACAACCAAAGGAATGACGATGCAAGGTATGAAACGTTTGATGCTGTCGGCGGTGTTTGCCGCAGGTTTGTTCGCAGCGCCTGCCATGGCCGAGAACTGGAACGATCCGCAGGATCCGTTCGCGGTGTTCGGCGACACCTATTACGTCGGCACGCGCGGCCTGAGCGCCGTGTTGATCACGTCGCCGCAGGGCCACATCCTGATCGACGGCGGTAGTCCCGAATCGGCGCCGATGATCGCGCAGCACATCCGCCAGCTGGGATTCAAACTGGAGGACGTCAAATTCATCCTCAACTCGCACGACCACTTCGACCACGCCGGCGGCATCAGCGAGTTGCAGAAACTGTCCGGGGCGACCGTGCTGGCCAGCGTGCAGGGCGAAAAGGTGCTGCGCAGCGGACAGCCGAGCAAGGGCGATCCGCAATACGGCGACCTGCCGGCGATGAAGCCCGTCGCCAATACGCGCGCCGTGGCCGATGGCGAAGTGGTCAAGCTCGGGCCGCTGGCGGTGACGGCGCGCTACACGCCGGGCCACACGCAGGGTGGTGTGAGCTGGACCTGGCGCTCGACCGAGAACGGCAAGGGCGCGGCTATGGTGTATGCGGACAGCCTGAACGCGTTCGCCGCCAAGCCGTTCCGCTACAGCGATTCCAAGTCGTATCCGACCGCGCTGGCCGATATAAAGAAATCGATCGCCACGGTGGCGGGGTTCGATTGCGATATCCTGATTTCGGCGCATCCCGGCGCCTCCGACCTGTTCGAGCGCCTGGCCAAACAGCCCAAACTGGGCAACGCGGCCTTTATCGACCGCCAGGCATGCCGCGCGTATGCGGAGGCGGGCACCGAGCGATTGAATAAAACGCTGGCGGCGGAGGCGGCGGGCAAATAGGGCAGGGGATAATGGGAATTGATAATCATTCTCATTATCTAGTAAAATGACGGCATCCTTTCAATTTGATGCCTTCTTGTCCACTCATGTCCCAGTTTCGCCTGATCCCGGTCTACCTCGCGCTGTGCGCCGCTTTTCCATCCGCCGCGCTGGCGCAGGAGACCGATGAAAAAATCCTGCAGACCGTCAAAGTGACGGCCGCGCGGGCCGACGGTTTCGTGCCGACGACGGTCGAAGCGGGCAGCTTCCGTGGCGCAGACATCATGGAAGTGCCGTCGACCGTCAACGTCGTCACGCGCGAAGTGCTGGAGCTGCAGGCGGCCGGCGGTTTGTACGACGCGCTGCGCAACACGGCCGGCGTCACGCGCCAGCAAAACGGCGGCGAGACCTGGGACCAGCTGGTCATACGCGGCATCGCGGTGGAAAACCGCACCAACTATCGCCTCAACGGTTCGCTGCCGATCATGAATTTCGGCCAGGTGCCGATGGAGGACAAGGAGCGTGTCGAAGTTTTGAAGGGCGCAACCGCCTTGTATTACGGCTTCACGTCGCCGGCCGGCGTGGTCAACTTCGTCACCAAGCGCGCCGGCGCCACGCCGGTGACCACGGTGGGCATGACGGTCGACCAGAACGGCACGGCGGTGGCCACCGCCGACGTCGCGCGCCGTTTCGGCGAGCAGCAGCAGGTCGGCGTGCGTATCAACGCCGCAGGCGGCACCCTGGGCAGCTATCTGGACGATGTTGGCAACGGCAACCGCCGCTTCATCTCGGCGGCGCTGGACTGGCGCGTCAATGCGCGCCTGCGCCTGGCGGCCGACCTGGAATACGACAAGCGCCGCGTCACCGAACAAGTGGGCATCACCCTGCCGACCGCCGTCAACGGCGTGATCACCCTGCCGGCGACCGTCGATCCGAAACGCCTGGTCGGTCCGGACTGGGCCAAATTCGAGACCGAGACCAAGAACGCGCTGTTGCGCGCCGACTATGCGCTGAGCGACAACTGGGCGCTGACCGTCGAAGGCGGCCACTCGGAAACGGCGCGCGACCGCGCGCTGCCGATCTTCCGCTTCACAAACAACGCCGCCATCGCCACCGGCGCCGGCCGCATCACCGGCAACCTGCAACACAGCGTGCTCGATTCGACCATGCTGCGCGCCGAGCTGGCGGGCACCGTGGCCACCGGCCCGGTCAAGCATGACGTCACCTTCGGCGTGAACCGAACCGACAAGGGACAGGACCCGATCTACCAGGCCACCTTCACGATCCCGTCGCAGAATTTGTACAATCCGACGCCGGTCACCAACTACACTGTCGGCGCCTATTCGACCACGCCGACCACCGCCGGCCTGGAGACGCGCGACTCGGGCGCCTACGCGATCGACCGCATGACCTTTTCGCCGAACTGGCAGGCCGTCGCCGGCGTGCGCAGCGTGAAGTACAAGAGCGACCAGGGCACCAATCATTATGACGTGAGCAAAACCACGCCGATGGCGGCGTTGATCTACAAATATACCGACGATCTGTCGTTCTATGTCTCCGGCTCCCAGGGCCTGGAGGAGGGCGAGACCGCGCCGACCGGCACCGCCAACGCCAATCAGCGCCTGGCGCCCGGCGTGAGCCGCCAGAAGGAACTGGGCGCGCGCTGGCGCATGCCGGGCGCCGGCGGCACCCTGGTGCAGGCTTCGCTGTTCGAGATCAACCGTCCGGGCTATTACACCAACACCGCCAACATCTATAGCGCCGATGGCGAGCAGCACTTCCGTGGCCTGGAGCTGTCCACCCAGGGCAGGTTGACGCCGCAATTGTCGTGGCAAACCTCGGCCCAGTTCATCGATCCGGAATTCCGCGACATCGGCGCCGCGTACAACGGCAAGCTGCCGGAAAACGCCGCCAAGCGCACCGCCAGCGCCTTCCTGTCGTATGAACTCGACGCGGTGCCGGGCCTGTCGTTCAACGGCGGCGCGTATTACACCGGCAGCCGTCCGGTCAACGATTTGAATCAGGCCTTCCTCGGCGGCGCCACCCTGTTCAGCGTCGGCGGCCGCTATGTGACGACGGTCATGGGCAAGCGCACCAGCGTGCAGCTCAATGTGGAAAACGCGGGCGGCAAGGAGTACTGGGCAGGCGCGGGCACGCGCCTGAGCTCGGGCGCGCCGCGTCTGATTAAACTCGGCGTGAAGGTCGATCTGTGAAAAAGCTCTGGTTCCAGCTGCACTGGTTTGTCGGCATCACCGCCGGCACGATCCTGATACTGATCGGGCTCACCGGCGCCATCCTCGCGTTCCGCGACGAGATACTGGACCTGTTGAATCCGGGCGTGATCCACGTGCCGGTGGAGCCGGCGGCGCCCGTGCTGGCGCCACCGCAAATCGCGCAGTCGGCCAAGCTGCTGCATCCCGAAGCGCGCATCACCGGCATCATCGTCTACACCGAGCCGGGAACCACCGCGCGCGTCACGATGGCGCCGGCGCCCGGCGCCGAGCATGGCGAGACGATTTATCTCAACCCGTACACCGGCGCGCTGCTGCCGCCGCTGCGCTACGACGACGCCTTCGAATGGGTGGAGTCGCTGCACCGCCACCTGCTGTTGCCGCGCGACGTAGGCCGCATCGTGCTGGGCATCCTGGCGATCTGCCTTTTGGGGTTGTCGCTCAGCGGCCTGTATCTGCGCTGGCCGCGCCGCGCGCTCGACTGGCGCACCTGGCTGACCTTCGACACGCGATTGAAAGGCCGCTCCTTCCTGTGGGGGCTGCACTCGGTGGCAGGCACCTGGGCGCTGGCCGCGTACGTGGTGTTCACGCTGACCGGTTTGTACTGGAGTTTCGACGTGGTGCGCGACACCGTCGACGGCTGGCTGGGCACCACCCGGCCGCCGCGCGTGGCGACCGCGCCGAAGACGAAAGGCGTCAAGCCGCCCAAGCCCGCCGAACAGGCCGACCTGAGCGCGAGCTGGGCCACCTTCCAGCAGGCCGCGCCCGACTGGAAGATGGCCTTCCTGCGGCCGCCGGAGCGCGCCACGCAGCCGATCCAGATCCTGTGGGTGGCCAACGACGCACCGCACGTGCGCGCGCGCGGCCGCATGTCGGTCAACCAGCAGACCGGCGCCATGATCAAGAACGAGCCGTATCGCGACATGGCGGTCGGCACGCGGGCGCAGTCGACCATTTATCCGCTGCATATGGGGACGTATTTCGGCTTGCCCGGTCGTCTGTTCATGTTCCTTACCAGTCTGGCGCTGCCGGGCTTCGCGATCACCGGGTGGATGCTTTACCTGAAACGCCGCCGCCAGAAGCGCATCGCGCAGGCCGAGCGCGCGCAGTTCGCCGCCGGCGCCGGTGTCGCCGATAGCGCGCTCGAGCCGGTGCTGATGGCCTACGCCAGCCAGACCGGCCAGGCCGAACGCCTGGCGCTGCAAAGCGCGGCGGCCCTGCAGAAGGCCGGCGTGCCGGTTCATGTGCATTCGCTGGAAAAACTGACGCCGCCGCAGCTGGTCAAATACCGGCGCGCGCTGTTCGTCGCCAGCAGCTTCGGCGAGGGCGAACCGCCGGACGGCGCGCGCCGCTTCAGCCGCCTGCTGCAGACGGCGGCGGAGGAGCTGGCGCACATGCAGTACGCGGTGCTGGCGCTGGGCGACCGCAACTACGTGCAGTTCTGCGGCTTCGGCCAGACGCTGGACCGGCGCCTGCGCGTGATGGGCGCCCGGCCGCTGCATCCGATGATCGAGGTCGATAACGGCGACGCCGGCGCCTTGGCCCGCTGGTCGCACACCTTGCGTGAGCTGATCGGCGGCGATGCGGCCGAGGTGTCGCTGTCGGCCGCCGCGACGGAGTCGGACTATACCAACTGGCGGCTGACGAAACGCGAACTGCTCAACCCCGGCAGCGTCGGCGATGGGCTCTACGAAATCACGCTGTGCGCCGGCGATGCCGAAGCCGCAGCCAACTGGCAGCCGGGCGCGCTGGTCGACATCTGGCCTGGCCACTACACGCCTGCCGGCGCCAGCGACGAGCAGCGCCGGGCCATCGCGCCGCGCCGCTACTCGCTTGCCTCGCTGCCGGCGGATGGCGGCATGCAACTGCTGGTGCGCCAGGTGAGACATGAACGGGGTCTTGGCCTGGCCTCCGGCTGGCTGACGGCGCAAGCGGCGCCTGGCGACGAGGTGCGCGTGCGACTGGTGGCCAATCCTTCGTTCGATGCGCATCCGCAGCCGCTGCCGGGCATTTACATCGGCAACGGTTCCGGCATGGCCGGTTTGCGTTCGCATCTGCGCGCGCGGGTGCGCGGCGGCATGCGCCGCAACTGGCTGATTTTCGGCGAGCGCCAGCGCGAGTTCGACAGCATCTGCGCCGACGAGATCCGCGATTACCGCGAGCGCGGTTTCCTGCCGGAGCTGGACCTGGTGTTCTCGCGCGACGTTTCCGGCGGCGAGTATGTGCAGGACCGCATGCGCACCAAAGCCGACACCTTGCGCGCCTGGATCGCCGAAGGCGCCGTGTTGTATATCTGCGGCAGCCTGCAAGGCATGGCGGGCGGCGTCGAGGCCGCGCTGGAGGAAATCATCGGCCGCGCCGCGCTCGACGATCTGATTGAGACGGGCCGCTATCGCCGCGATGTATACTGAGTGAACGCGGCCCGGTGTTCGCCGCCTTACATCGACTTCAACGACAGGTGGCCTATGCGCAGAACTCTTGTTTCCTTGATGTTGGCAGGTGTGACGATAAGCCCTATGGCGGCCGAGGAATGGGGCTACGCCAAGCCCTCCGACGCCGGCCTGAATCCGCGGTCGCTGGAAGCGATGGATGCGGCGGTGCGCAAGGGCGATTTCAAGCAGGTCACTAGCATCCTGATTGCCAGCGACGGTAAGCTGGTGTACGAAGCCTACTACGACGCCGAGGGCGAAGCCGCCCTGCGCAACACGCGCTCGGTGACCAAGAGCGTGACCGACATGCTGGTGGGGATCGCGATCGACAAGGGCAGCCTGTCAGGCGTGGAGGCGCCGGTGTTCGACTTCTTCCCCGAGCGGCAGCCGGTTCGCCATCCCGATCCGCGCAAAGCCAAGATCACCATCGAAGACTTGCTGAGCATGAGTTCCCTGCTCGAATGCGACGATCAAAACCAGTATTCGCGCGGGAACGAGGAAAGCATGTACCTGATCGAGGACTGGACCCAGTTCGCGCTGGACCTGCCGATCAAGGGCTTCCCCGCCTGGACGCCGAAACCGAAGGATTCCCCTTACGGCCGCAGTTTTTCCTACTGCACCGCCGGGCCGACGTTGATGGGGCCTTTGCTGGAAAAGGCCACCGGCGAAAAAGTCGACCATTTTGCGCAACGCACCCTGTTCAATCCACTGGGCATCAGCAAACTTCAGTGGCAGTACACGCCTGCGGGGACGGCGATGACCGGCGGCGGCCTGGCCTTGCGTAGCCGTGATCTGCTCAAGCTAGGCCAGCTCTATCTCGATGGCGGCGTGTGGCAGGGCAAACGCGTGATCTCGGAACAGTGGGTGAGGCAATCGACGGCGCCGCACGTGCGGGTCGATGACACTACCGATTATGGTTACTGGTGGTGGATCAAGAGCTACCCGCTGGAGGGCAAGACCTACCGCACGGTCATGATGCAGGGAAGCGGTGGGAACAAAGTGGTGATCATGCCGGAGCAGCGGCTGGTGGCGGTCATCACGACGACCAATTTCCAGGTCCGCTCGCCGCATGCGATCACCGACAAGCTGCTGACCGATTACGTCTTCAAGGCGTTACGTTGAGGAGCTGTTAATTTGTCAGGGAGTCCGCCATGCCGGCCCGCTAGTCGCCATCAAAGCGGCATCAGAAGGATTTCAGGGCAAGCTAGACTAAAAGACACGGAATTCCTGTTTCGCTTGCAGATAAAAAGCACCTCGAAAGCCCACGGTTTGGCCCCCGAGATGCGCAATCTTCTGGCGGATCCATATATAAATATCAGGGATATAGCCTCAAAATTGAAGTCATAAATCTTCGGCTAAAAGCTGATCGCCTGCCAACATGATCCGCCCCGATTCAATCGCAAGACTTCAATTCAAAAAGGCCTCGCGGCAAGATTTCACGTTCCTTTATAGGACTGGAATTTGTAAATGCAGATTGAAAGTAATACAAGTTAGAACCCAGTTGAGGCAAGAAAATGTGTGCCGGAGCCTCAATCGCGGTAGTAACGATCTCTGATTTGACGTTTAATTTGCTATCAAAAGAGAAAAATGAAGTCGAGGGAGCTTTTGACGCTTCATCAGTCGGATGCGGCTGACTTCCACTTTTTGGCTCCACGATCGGCAATAAATATGCGTCAGTATAGCCATTGCCCATGTCGAATTGAAACCAATAATTCAATCCCGTTTTTGGGGAGTGTATAAAAAATGCAAGATCGCTCAGAGCACCCGTGACGCGTCGAAAACCGGCAGTATATGTCTCATTGCCACGCATTTCATATTTTGCGGACTCCGGCAGACAAGCGGAAAAGCAAATGTTTGAAACACATATCAACGCGACACCAAACAACAAGCGTTTTTTCATTATAAAATTCCGATACTATAAAGATATGAGAAAGTACGGCATTTTTTTGGCTGACAGATTTCAGCTATAAAAGTCGTTAGAATTAGTCATGATCATCGTCACGCTAGGGGTTCTCTCCGGCGAGGCAAAGCCGTACGTATTGTCATTCCACAGCAGATCATAAAAACCCGAGTAATGCTGACCACCAGCGTTAAACGACATATTTCCGGAAGAAACCACCGGGTTAAAACTGGTGGTTCGCCAGATAGCTACGCCGGGCGATGAAGCACTAGGGGTAGCTCCAACTCCGTCATGATGCTTAAGATACATGTACTCGTTTTTGGTTATCGAAGCCGGAATATTTTGATTCTGTGCCGGATCAGAAAACCATTGGCTATATTTCGTGATTTCCCGAAACATCGCTTGAATTTGATTTGATGGATCGTTTTTGGCGCCCAGGTCAGAATAATAAGTCTTCCAGTTCGGATCGGTATATTGGAATAAACCGGTCGCCGTCGATGTGGGATTTGCTGCATTTGGATCGAACCTGGATTCGATATATGCCACCTTTACCGCGTAGGCGATATCGGAGTTACTAAAACCATGAGTCGTGCCAAAACTAACAATTTGCTGCTCGACAGCTTTTTGGCTTGCATTAAGATCGGTGGGCATGGAAATCCTTTAAAAAAAATGAGAAAATAAAAAAACCTGTTTTGCTTTCTCTGGACAAAACAGTAAAATTATCTATCTTTTAGCCCGTGAGCAAAAGTTTTAACAATAGGTGAAATAAGGAAGTCAATAATTTTTCGTTTGTCGGTCTTAATATCCGCGACCACAGTCATGCCGGATAAGAGCGGCAGTTGACTCCCATCCCTCTTTATAAATAGAGCCAAAGGCCGAATCTTAATCCGGTACAAAACGCCGGATTTTGTCGGCACGTTTTTGCTCTTCTTCTGGTCAGCGCCATCTGTCGGGCTATAATTCATATCTTCAGAATCAGGACTGATCTGAATCACCGTTCCCTTTATCGATCCGTATCTATGCGATGGATATCCATCTACTTTAATTTCAACCTCCTGATTTACTTCCACAAAGCCAATATCCTCATTAGGAAGCGAGGCCTCCACAATTAGATCCGCCATTGATGGAACAATTGACGCAACAGGCTGTCCAGGTCCCAGCACTGCGCCTATGGCAGAAATATTAACGTTTTGCAATATTCCATCGACTGGGGAACGTAGCTCCCGCTGTAAGACAAGCTGCCCCAACTTGATGAACTCTGCGTCTAGCTGGACCAATTCGTTACGTTTTTGCGACACCTCAGCTAGAATTCCACCACGCCATTCCTCAGAAAGTTGCACTATGCGCTGTTCCGCAGTTCTAACTTCCTCCTGTGCCTCAACGACCCTATTAGTTCCAGATTGGACGTCATTTTCAGCTTCTACAAGCGAGTCCTTTAGTCGTAAATAATCGAACTTAGGCATCACTTCGCCTATGTATGGTCTTACCTTTTCCTCGCGTTCGCGAATTGTCTCCAATAACTTGTGTGACTTTCGCAACGCATCCTCAGCTGCATTGAAAGCAATTTTTTTTGAGTGAACCAAGTTCTTGGCTTCTGTAATCCGGGAGGAATGCATATTGTCCCGCGTAGAACGTAGCGCCTCCTGCAGCAAACGTTGAGATGCAGAAATATCCAGCCCGCGATAATCAGCCGGCCCGCCGGACATCTCCGCTTCCAATCGTTTTACCTCGATTTTATTTAAATTTATTCTATCGGTAACGTTGTTTAAATTGGTTTGATTAATAAGAGGATCTAGCTTCATCAATATTTGGCCTTTCAAAACATGCTGGCCCTCAGACATTGATATAGCGGAAACTACACCTGCATCAACGGATTGCACAAACTTTACTCGCCCCGATGGCACCAAACGTCCCTGGGCTTGAGCATAGACATCGATGGTTCCTATAAAAGACCAAGCTATTAAAAAAATCGCGCTGCCTGCAATTATCAACGCCAACCGTCTGGCTGCCGGGGAAGGCGGGGTCTCTTGAATACGGATCGTGGCAGGAAGAAAGCTCAATTCTGCACGAGACAAGCTATTTTCTCTATTTTTCATTTTTTAGCAAGTTCATAATAAAACCTTTATTTTTAATTAACCAACGAGATATTTTTATTTCCCGCGTCATTTGAAGTTTCCTGATGGAAAAATAGACTGTGGTAGTGGCCTTTTAATGCGATTAGATCCGTGTGGCTCCCACTCTCCACAATAGCGCCGCTGTCCAGAACGTAGATAACATCAGCACTTCGGATAGTCGAAAGCCGATGTGCGATAATAAACACTGTCCGACCCTGGCAAATTTCCGTTAAATTTCTCTGAATAATGCTTTCCGACTCGCTATCCAAAGCGCTGGTAGCCTCATCGAAAATCAATACGCGTGGGTCCGTAATGAGAGCTCGGGCTATTGCAATTCGTTGGCGTTGTCCGCCAGATAGAGCAGTCCCCCGTTCGCCCGTTTCGGTGTTATAGGCATGCGGCATAGCGCAAATGAATCCATGCGCGCCGGCTAGCTCTGCGGCGCGAACAATTTCCGCTTGGGTCGCCGATGGTTTTTGGATTGCAATATTCTCAGCAATAGAGCCAGAAAATAAGTGATTATCTTGCAAGACCACACCGATTTGTGACCGCAACCAAGTTGGATCGCGTGAATATAGATCGATCCCATCTATCAAAATTGATCCGGATTCTGGACGATAAAGCTGCTGCATTAACTTTGATAGCGTACTCTTACCGGATCCGCTTCGGCCCACAATTCCAATTTTCTGGCCTGAATTCACCTTGAACGACAAGCTATTCAAGACGGCTGGAAGCTTTGGACCATACCGGTAAACGACGCCAGAAAACTCAATATTTCCCAACAGGGACTTTTCTGAGGCGTTCACGACGCTTGCCGAGGTCTCTACCTTGGCGTTCATAATATCCCCCAGCCTATCGATTGATATTTTCACATTATTTAACTCTTGCCATACCTGTACCAGCCGAACCACCGGTTGAATTACTCTGGCGGCGAGCATTTGAAAGGCGATCAGCTCACCGACGGTCAGATCACCTTGAATCACTAAGCTTGCTCCGTTCCAAAGTATCGCTAGAGTGGTAAACCTCTGTATCAGCTGGCCCATTGAAACAAACATGGAGTTCATGTTTGACGAACTAAACGATGCTGAAGCATGCTTAGCCAACATACCTGACCATTTAGACCTGATATTCGGTTCAACGGCCAAGGATTTTACCGTCTGTATGCCGGTGACGACTTCGACGAGAAATGACTGGCTGTGGGACGAGCAATCATGAAGTTGTTTTAAAAACTTTTCCATTCTCGGTCTGGCAAAAATCGTGATACCTACGAAAAATGGAAGTGTAGATACCACGACCAAGGTCAGCTGAACACTGTACGAAATTAATGCCAGTAAAAAAAATCCAATGAAAATGGTATCGATCATTATTCCAGAAGAGGCACCAGTTAGAAACTGCCGAATACTATCCATCTCTCTTATGTGGGAAACGGTATCACCGACGCGGCGCCGCTCGAAGTATTTCAATGGAAGCCCGAGTAGATGATCAAAGACTTTCGCTCCCAAAAGCACGTCAATACGCGTCCCGGTATGCGCGGTAAAATATCCTTGCAAGCCAGCTAATATCGACTCAAAAATAATGATTGCCGCCATGCCTAGACCTAAAACATGCAGCGTGGCCATATTTTGATGCACCACGACCTTGTCGAAGATGACTTGAGTTAATATCGGCGTGGCAAAAGCAAACACCTGGACAAAAAACGCCGCAATAAGAATTTCTATAAATATACGCCGGTGTTGCAAAATAGGCTCACGAAACCAGCCAAGGCCGAATTTTTGATTCGTATTTACGTCGGAATTTTCGAATTTAAGTAATATGACTTTTCCAGTCCAGCTTTCTTCTAACGCAGCTTGATCGAGTATCCTCGGGACCTCAGGAGAACGCGGATCGTGAATCGCGATTTGGGACATAAATTGTTGTATGATCACAAAGTATGTTCCGTCTAAAAATTGTCCTATTGCAGGTAATGGGGCTTTACGAAGCCGGGGCCATGAGAATTTCGATTCCTTACCACGGATGTTTAACAGCTGCGCAGCGACAAGTATTTCTTCGCTCCCCAATGAGCTATAGTCGAGTCCAGCCGAGCGAACCAGACTATATGGGTCTGCGCAGACGTTGTGAAGGCTTGCGGCGAAACACAGACACTCCATGGCACCAAACGGAATTTGTTGTCCAGGCGAGCCAATATCGGGCGCGGATTGAACAACCTGTGGATCGCTACGTGAGCGTGAATGCATGCTTGTTTTCACTTTATGAAAATAATTAATCCGGATATTTTTATATATAAAATATAATAAACCCGGGTGATATCGGAACTTTGGTCCTATTTCAAAATCATTTTTATTTAATTTCAGTCAAAAAATCGATTGTTTTTCAATACTCGTGTGACACTTGAGTAGCTTGGATCCACAACTCCTAGGGCTGAGGCGAGGTCACTTAAATCGTGAATTAAATTATCGCCGTTGAAATAGCTGTGATCGACGCAATAAATGTCTTCATCCTTTTCGACCAGACTTATGTAAATTCGATTTTGTACATGGAATCCCCGGTTTTTATCAATATGGAAAACCGTGAGCGCGTTTGTGACGCAAAAGTGTTCGGCCAACTCAAAGCCCCACTCCGTTAATACAGCTCGCATTGCGCTAGCTAGCAAAATGAGATTTGCCTGTACATTCCGATACAGATCTTCCTGTGATTTTCTTGGATAAATAGAATTTTTTGGAAAATTCAATATTGGCGGTTTGCTGGATTTTTTAGCTACGCTAACGAAATATGTTTGGCATCTTTTTTTTCCAAATGAAGGCGTTTTTCCGAAAAAGTAATCGACATGATCTCGGTCGTGGCTGAACTCGTGGAACAGCGCCGCATTTGTAATGTCCACAAAGAATTTTGTGTTCTTCCCATATCGGTTAATGAACGCCCCCGTCACATCTTTTATTGCCCACAATTTTCCCGCAGCGCGGTTGACAGCTTCGAAGATGATTAATGGATCTTCAAAATAACGGTGTCTGACGTCCTCTAATAACGTATCCCAAGTTGAATTTTTCGTGACCTCAATCGATACGACCACGTCGGAAAATTGACAGGCTTCAGCATGCCAGTCATTTAATCTTTCCTTTAAAGCAAAAATTAATATCGGTCGTTTCAAGGCCCCAGAAATTTCCAAAACTGAAGTGAGATGGTTTGTCCCTGCTTGGTGAAACTGACAGAAAATCTGCGAGAATGAAATTGATTTATGAACCATTGAACCGCAATTTTCTTCGCCTAATGAAACGTCATGATTACTGATCCTCATGCCGGACTTGTCTGCGACGAAAAATTCTGACTCTAAAAATAGATCGATATTGGTTAATTTTGTTGAATATTCGTAAAAAGCATTTATGCCCGGGTTCTTATTTAGGATTTCTGAATACACTTTGTACTCGACACCTTTGCCAAAATGTTCTTCTCGCAGCGCTTCGGCGCTGACGTAGTTGGAGAATTCTTGCAGATATTTAAAGTGCAGGGTGGCACATGATGTGGAGGAAAAGGTGACACCATCGATGTAGTGAGCACCTTGCAACAGGTGGGTGCCGGGTAAGTTATGGAAGAACGTGATTTTATTGAGACATGGTTCAATCTGAAATATTCTTTTTCGCATTCCCCCTTTGCTATGTATTGGATGGAGTCCCCGCAGGGGGTGATGCAAGTTATCGGTGTCGCGGATAGGGTCAAAATATTGACAAATATTGAGTGGATGCTGATTCGGATCTATTGAATTCGCGCTCAATGCGTTCTTTGAGTACATATCCACTAAAATTGACGAAACCGCTGTCGATCCCTCCGCTGTCAATTGAGCCGCGAACTCGCCCAGCTTCATGTTTTGGCACTTTGGATATACGAAATATTCATCCAGATCCGCGACCACGCACCAGTTACCTACGCAAATTTTGAGCAGTTCTCGAATCCAGTCATGTCCACAATTGGCCATGCCATAGGACTGACTGGTGGTCCAAAGGTAGACGTCTGGCTGGGCCTTAAGTAACTGTCGAGATTCGTCGGTGGAGTTGTTGTCGACGAGGCAAAAGCGAGTAACCCCAAGAGACCGGTAATGCGCCAAAAAAGACGGCAGACGTATTATCTCATTTCGCCCAACGCCAATTAGGATGATATCCCTTTTTGATATTGACACTGGCAGGTTTGGATTGACTAAATTCAGCAAAAAAGTTGTCCCAAATTATTTTAGAAAAATCAAAAAATTTATTCAGCTGTTTATCTACCTATGCTAGAAAAATCTTTTTAGGGTAATTTGTTTGTTAATAAGACCATGCGATTTGTATTTCGAAAAATTAACTAAATCATATTTTTCAAAGACATTATTTTTTAGATCCTGATAAATGTTTTCGAAGTGACCAAAGGGTGCCAATAAATCGATGACCCAGAGTGACGAACCTTCGTTCCATTCGCTCAGATGTAATTTTCTATCCGCGCCGATTTTCAATCGCTCATGAACTTCGACCGATAAGAATGCCCAGATAGCGTACCCAATTGGTAATCCCATATCGCTGAAATAAATTTTCACGTTTCCATGCGCGATAGCGGGCATCACGACGTCACTTAGATAGTTCAAACGGACGTGTCGATGCGATGCCGCAGCCAGCATGACTTGGCAAATATTTCCGCAGGCTGCGGCTTTCATCTGGCACGTCTCTGAAGCCGGGTTATTAACGGTCAAGGTACTGAGCATGGCTTTTAAATAGTTCCATTTGATTTTGCGTAAGCAATGATACGCCGGGATTAAAAGCCAAATTGCGCAGCTTGATCGGCCTGTTATTTTTGGTAAGACCGTGTACCGAATCTACCTTAACGTTTTTGAACCAAGCGTCCAGGTCAATTACTCCTGAAACAGGCTCTGCGAGTTGAGTGACAGCGAGGCCAACGATATTTTGTACGTATTTTGCTATTGGACGACCCTTTGCTATCGTATCGCTAATGCTATTTTCAAAATTGGTGCGGTACAGGTCAGTAAAAGGTACGTTACGGCGAAGCGCGTTCAACATCAGATAGGTCTCACCATGATTTTTTTCTTTATCTCCCACTCCGAAAAGATATGCCTCTTTCAGTCCACAATAAGATGTGCAAAATTCTATGCGCAATTTGTCATCTGAGATGCAGGACTTGGTAACTGCAAGCATTTGCTCCAAGGTCGAGCAGAGTGCGGCCAATATCAGAATAAAATTCAGATGGATATCGCCCATGCTGGCTGGCATTTTCCAAGCGCTAGGGTAGTCCAATTTAAACTGTTTGAATCTGGCGGCCTTCAGGACGCTATTTATGGTTCTGCCAAATCTCTCTACTAGATGTCGATCAATGCGCTCCAAAGATTCCTCGGGCACGCCGGTCAGCTTTAACATTTCAATATTCAGGCGGTTGCCATATTGAACTTCATAATTTTTAACTAATTCGTTGCTTGTTATAAGACGCTCGGCTGTTGATTTTGTAGAGTATTTACATATATAAAAAATAAGCTCGTCTAGCCATTGATTTATTGATTTATATTCAGCTGACATGTCCGGTGATAAGTTCGTCCCGAACTTTATTTTTCCGTAATCGGATACGGTTGAAATTGTGCCAAAGTCTATCCAGCGGCCGTCGATTCCGATATTGGAAGGAGTGATAGTTCCATGCATTATCCTTTTTGCACGTGCCGCCGCAAATTGGAAGGAAAACCTGCGGCACATCTCAGATAATAGATCGTTTATTCTATTCGCCCGATGTCTCTCGTCTTCCACTGTAGTCGGGCTGGTATGTGGAATCGGATACATGCTGTTTATCGCCTGACTGGTGCGTGCGGCGTCGCAAGGATAAATGCCCTCTTCGCTAAGCGAGGTACCGTAGAAAATTGACCTCATGTAGTGCGCGGGACGCAAAGTAAAATCTCTTAGGATAAGAACACGCTGTGCTACCTTCTCGCCTGTGAAATTTCTATAAGGAACCGTTGAACCTGTCGTAATGATTGCTTTCACCCTGGTTGCGCCAAATGGCAAGGCAATATCACAGACCTCCCCCCATATAGCCTCTTGGATTCCTTCTTCGAGGGCGGCGCCTCCGTACGTGTGCCAAAAGTCCTGGGGATGGCCTGCCAGAGGATTTTTTCCAACTCCCTTTATTTGCATAGAGCCATACAGCCCACATCTTACCCCTCCACCATTCACACCAACGCCCCATCCACCATATCGCTCGGCTAGGAGCTCCCGCTGCTTTGCGCGATAAACATTTTTACATTCGCTAGGCATGGGAATGCAATATGCAAATTCGCGCCAAGAGGATTTTTCAGCGACTGAAAGGCAAGGGCCTGCCCATTTTAATTTTGGATTGGCTAGCTTCTTGGCTGTGAATTCCACAAACGATGAAGCAGGTAGCGTTAATGCTAAAAGGTTCGGTTGTACACTCGTTCTATTATCCGCGCGCATTGTTTTTTTTGAGATTCTTATTGACAGCGATTTTAAAAAATTGCCACGTTCGATGGTCATGATTATTTAATGGATCGCGGTACGCGCAACAGTGAATAAAATCATGCATTAATTATTTACATATTTTTTACGGTGATTGCTATGTGAAAGTCTCTCCACCGACGTATGTTATCGAGCCGACCTCTTTTAATTGTCACCAATTGTCACTATTACTTATCCGTAATGTATCGACGCAGATACAATTTTGGACTTGCTGAAAGGAAGGGAGGGTGGGGGCGCCGGCCAGTAGTCCGATTTCTTTTGTCGGTTGTTTGCTTGCGCAATCGGGATAGACGGCATCCGTCATCAGACGACTTCGTCCGATTGGATTGATATTGATCAGGACTAAAAGTTGGATTGGCTATTATCGAGCCGGGGCGCCGTCAAAGCGCGGTCTCGTAGCCCTCGAGGACGTTGACGACGTTGGTGCCCAGCTCCTTAACCGCGTAGCCGCCTTCGAAGATGAAGGCGGTCGGCAAATTCAGATAGGCGAGGCGCTCGCCCACCTTCAGATAATCCGCGCTTTGCAGCGCGAAGCGCGACAGCGGATCGCCCGCGAACGTGTCCACGCCCAGCGACACCACCAGCGCGTCCGGCGCGAAGCCGCCGATGCGGATGCAGGCCGTTTCCAGGGCCGTGAACCACGCCTTGACCGAGCTGCCGGCCGCCAGCGGCAAATTCATATTGAAACCCTGTCCGGCGCCTTCGCCACGTTCATCCGCATGCCCCAGGTAAAACGGATACTCGCTGCGCGGATCGGCGTGGATGGACACGAACAACACGTCGTCGCGCCCGTAAAAGATGCTCTGCGTGCCGTTGCCGTGGTGGTAGTCGATGTCGATGATGGCGACCTTTTTCGCGCCGTCGTCGAGCATGTGCTGCGCTGCCAGCGCGGCGTTGTTCAGGAAGCAGTAGCCGCCGAAGAAATCGGCGCCGGCGTGGTGGCCCGGCGGGCGGCTGAGCACAAAGGCGCCGCGCTCCCCCAGCCGCAGCGCGTGCGCGGCGTTGACCGCGCAGTCGGCGCCGGTCTTGGCGGCGGTCCAGGTGCCGGCCGTCAGCGGGGTGCCGCTGTCCATCGAGTACAAACCGAGTTTGGCGCAGAAGTTATCCGGCTCGATGTCGTCGCGCAGCGTGCGCACCGGCCAGACGGCGGGGAAGGCGTCCTTCTGCGCGTTGGCCGGGTCGAGCGCCAGCCATTCGCTCCACGCGGTGCGCAGGAAGTGCAGGTAGCGCGGCGTGTGGATGCGCTCCAGCGACATCAATGGCACGCCGTGCGGCGTGACGATGCGGCCAAGGCCGCGCCGGCCCAGCTCCGCCAGCACCGAGTCGGCCCGCTCCGGTTTTTCGAAGCACGGCACCATCTCGCCACGAAAAATCTCGTAGCGTCCCCGGTGCTGGGCATGCAGCTCGTTGTAGAAGGTGAGCACGGGCGTCCCGATGGGTTGTGGTTAGTCGCAGTCGATACTGGAGTGGCACAGGTTGCTGGCGCGGTAGGCGGCGACGTAGTCGTCGAAGCTGGTTTGCGGGGCGGCTTCCATCTCTGCCTGCTCGGCCAGCGAGACGGCGGCCAGGCCGTCGAAATACGCCGCTTCGTCGGCGCCCGGCGGATGGCTGCGGAAGTAGGCGGCGTGCTTTTCGCTTTGCGCCAGGCCGAAGGCGGCGAACGACTTGCCGTTGGCTTGCAGGGCCGCCAGCACCTTGGCCGACGGCGTGAGGCTGGCGTCGGCCAGCTTGGCCGCTTGCGACGCCATCGCGTCGGCATGCGCGCTGTCGCCGCGCAGCGAGTCGAGCAACTCGGCGGCCGGGCGGATACGTTCGAGCAGTTCGGCACCCCAGCTTTGCAGGCCGATGTCGCCGTCGTCGTTGGTCAAGGTCAGGCCCGGACGGCGGCCTTCCTTGACGGTGCGGGAGAAGTTGCGGGTGTGGCGCAGGCTTTCCTCGGGCGAGATCCGCGGGCTTTCCTCCAGCGCGCAGAACAGCAGGAAGGCGTCCAGGAAGCGGCCCGCTTCGACGCTGATGCCGACCGGTTCGAACGGGTCGACGTCCATGCAGCGCACCTCGATGTACTGGACGCCGCGCGCGCACAGCGCCTGGATCGGCCGTTCGCCGGTCTGGATCACGCGCTTGGGGCGGATGGTGGAGTAGTACTCGTTTTCGATCTGCAGCACGTTGGTGCTGAGCTGTATCCATTCGCCATCGCGCTTGGTGCCCAGCTCCGCATAAGGCGCGTAGGGCTGGTTGACGGCCTTGGTCAGCGCGGCGACGTAACTGTCCAAACAGTTCTCGTGCGGGCTCAGGCCCGATTGCGCGTCGTTCTGGTAACCGAGGTCGCTCATGCGCAGGCTGGTGGCGTAGGGCAGGTACAGCGTGTCCTCGGACAGCGTTTCGAGCTTGTGCGGACGCCCGCGCAGGAAACCGGTCGACAGCACCGGCGAGGCGCCGAACAGGTACATCAGCAGCCAGCTATAGCGGCGGAAGTTGCGGATGGTCGCGAGGTAGGCTTCCGACTGGTAGCCCTTTTTCGACAGGCGCTTTTCCGCGGGTTCGTTCTCCGCCAGCACGCGCCACAGGCGTTCGTCCAGCGAGTAGTTGTAGTGGATGCCGGCGATGCACTGCATCGCTTTACCGTAGCGCAGCGCCAGGCCGCGGCGGTATACATGTTTGAGCGTGCCCAGATTGGAGCTGCCGTACCAGGCGATCTCGATGTCTTCCTCGCCGGGCAGCTGGCATGGCATCGACTGGCTCCACAGCAGTTCGTCGCCCGATTTGCTGTAGGCGTAGCGGTGGATGCCATCGAGCTTTTCGATGGTGGTGGCGATGTCCTTTTCGGCCGGCGTGATGAACTCCAGCAGCGCCTCGGCGTAGTCGGTGGTGATTTGCGGATGCGTCAGGGCCGAGCCCATGGCCACTGGATGCGGAGTGGCGGCCAGGTGGCCGTGCCGGTCAACCCGCAGCGTTTCGCGCTCGATGCCACGCAAGCCGCCGAGCACCGCGCGGTGCTCTGGCTTGGCCAGCAGTGCCAGGCGGCGAGTCAGTAGATTGGACAATTGGATCTTCCTTTCGTGTTGCATCAAACAAACTGTGAGGTGCGAGATTAACCGAAAACGGGCAAACGCGTCGGCGAAGCCAAAAGTTGGCCGGGCCGGTGATACGGTTACACGTAGGGCGGATTAGGCGGAACGCCGTAATCGGCCATGCATGCGCCGCCATCAATATGTCGCTTGCTAGTTTAACAAATAGTTCGGGGAGCGGCGCAAAGCCACGATACCTCAGGGGAGGGACGCTTGTCAGTGCGTCCGCGCACCGGTCACGCGCTCGATGCCGGCCAAGTCGGTCCAGCTTTGCACATCGGTGTAACCTTGTTCGGATAATAACTGTCGCACGGCGGCCGACTGGTCGTAGCCGTGTTCCATCAGCAGCCAGCCCCCGGGCTTGAGGCGCGCGACGGCCCCCGCGACGATGATGCGCAGCGCCGACAAGCCATCCGCATGGTCGGTCAGCGCGCCCACCGGTTCGAAGCGCAAATCCCCCTCGGACAGATGGCGGTCGCCGCTGGCGATGTACGGCGGGTTGGAGGCGATGACGTCGAACGGCGGCAGGCCGTCCAGCGCCGCGTACCAGTCGCTTTGCAGGAAGGCGACGCGGGCGCCGTTGGCGGCGGCGTTGCGGCGCGCCACGGCCAGCGCCTCGCCGCTGACATCGAGGGCGGTGACGTCGGCGTCGCGCCGCGTATGGGCCAGGGCGACGGCGATGGCGCCGCTGCCGGTGCCCATGTCGAGCACCCGGCCCGATGGCGGCAGGCGCTCCAGCGTCAGCTCCACCAGCAGTTCGGTGTCGGGACGGGGTATCAGTACGGCGCCGCTGACCTCAAACGGCAGGCCGAAAAATTCGCGCTGGCCGACGATGTAGGCGATCGGCTCACCGTCCAGGCGGCGCTGGACCAGCGCGGCGAAGCGCCGCGCCTCGTCGGCGTCCAGCGCCCGCTCGGATTGGGTGATCAGGCCCACGCGGGTCAGTCCCAGCGCGTGGCACAGCAGGATGCGGTTATCCAGCGCGTCGAGCAGCGACTGCGTTTGCAGCCCGCCGACGGTGAGGCCGGCCCCGATGGCGCCGATACGGTCGATCATGCGCGCGGGCGGCGCAGCAGCGCCCACGCCAGCGCCAGCGCGAAGAAGGCGAACCAGATGAAGGACCACTGCGGAATCGACAGGCCGAACCACGGCGCCAGCGCGTCCTCGCACAGGCCGTCGGCCCTGAACAGGAAGGGCAGGTAGGTGGCGGTGGGGATCTTGTTGAGGAAGGTCTCCATCGGGTCGATGCCGCACGACAGGCCGGGGTTGGCCAGCACGTACAGGTGGTCGCCGGCGTAGTACAACCCGCCCAGCGCGGCCAGCAGGCCGACGCCGGCGCCGATTTTAGGCTTGCTGATGTAAGCGCCGATCAGCGATGCGAAGCCGATCGCCAGGAACAGGTAGCGCTGGATCACGCACAGCGGACAAGGCAGCATGTCGAGGCCATGCTGCAGATACAGCGCGACGGCGATCAAGCCAAAGCTGGCGAAGGCGATAAACAGCAGCAGGGAGCGGGACTGGTTCATGTTGTATCCGTTGTGGTGAGTCGCGTGATTTTCGCACATCACCGGCGGTCGGGTCTTAGACAGTTCTTAATCGCCCAGCGCCGCCAGCAACTCGGCCTGGTGTTCGGCCGCCAGCGCGTTGGTCAGCTCCGTCAGGTCGCCGTCCATGATGAAGTCCAGCTTGTACAAGGTCAGGTTGATGCGGTGGTCCGTCATGCGGCCCTGCGGGAAGTTGTACGTCCGAATCCGCTCGCTGCGGTCGCCGGAGCCGATCAGGCTCTTGCGGGTGGCCGCTTCCTTCGATTGCTGCTCGCGCAGCTGCACGTCCTTGATGCGCGCGGCCAGCACCTTCATCGCCTGCGCCTTGTTCTTGTGCTGCGAGCGGTCGTCCTGGCACTCGACCACGATCCCGGTCGGCAGGTGGGTCAGGCGCACGGCCGAATCGGTCTTGTTGATGTGCTGACCGCCGGCGCCGGAGGCGCGGAAGGTGTCGATGCGCAGGTCGGCCGGATTGATGTTGACGTCTTCGACTTCGTCGGCCTCCGGCATCACCGCCACGGTGCAGGCGGAGGTGTGGATGCGGCCCTGCGTTTCGGTGGCCGGCACGCGCTGCACGCGGTGGCCGCCGGATTCGAACTTCAGCTTCGCGTAGACGCCGTTGCCGACCAGGCGCACGATCACCTCGCGGTAGCCGCCCAGGTCCGACGCCGATTCCGACACTACTTCCACCTGCCAGCGATTGCGCTCGGCGAAGCGGGTGTACATGCGCAGCAGGTCGCCGGCGAACAAGGCCGATTCGTCGCCGCCGGTGCCGGCGCGGATTTCGAGGAAGATGTTGCGCTCGTCGTTGGCGTCTTTCGGCAGCAGCATTTTCTGCAGCTCGATTTCCAGTTCGGCCATGCGGGCCTTGGATGCTTCGATCTCGTCCTGTGCGAAGTCCTTCATCTCGGGATCGGACAGCATCTCCTGCGCGGCGACGCCGTCGCCGATCGCTTCCTGGTAGGCGTTGTACAGCGCGACCAGCGGACCGAGTTCGGCGTGCTCGCGCGTCATCTTGCGGTAGGCGTCCATGTTGCTGGTCGCGCCCTCGGACATCAGCAGTTCATCGAGTTCGACCAGGCGGTTGGCCAGTTGATCGAGTTTGGACAGCATGGATGGTTTCATAGCGTATTCGGTATTCTGTGAAGGGTGAAGCGGATGCCGCGTGGACGCGGCGCGGGTGCGACCGGCCGCGGGCGCGGTCGGCGGTGCGGTGCGTGGCGGGGGCGCTAACGGCGGCCGCGGAACAGCTGCGGCAGCAGTTCGGCCAGGTGGGCGCGCTCGTCGCCCTGGGCACGGTGCAGCGCCTGCTGCGGACCGTGCATGAATTTCGCGGTGAGGCCCTTGGACAGGGCTTCGAGGACGGCGTCGATGTCTTCGCCCTTGGCCAGCATCTTGCGGGCGCGTTCCAGTTCGATCTGGCGCAGCGCCTCGCCGTTCTCCTGCAAGCTTTGGATGACCGGCACCACGGCGCGGTCGTCGATCCAGTGCATGAACGACTGCACCCGGGTTTCGATGATCGCCTCGGCCTGCGCGACGGCGGCCTGGCGGTTCTCCATCCCGGTCTGCACGACCTTGCCCAGGTCGTCGACGGTGTACAGGAAGGCGTCGTTCAGGCGCGACACTTCCGGTTCGATATCGCGCGGCACGGCCAGATCGACCATGAACATCGGCTTGTGGCGGCGCGCCTTGATCGCGCGCTCCACCATGCCAAGGCCGATCAGCGGCAGCGACGAGGCGGTGCAGGAGATGACGATGTCGTACTGGTGCAGCTTGTCCTGCAGGTCGGCCAGGCGGATCGCGCGGCCGCCGTAGCGGTGCGCCAGCAGCTCGCCGCGTTCCAAGGTGCGGTTGGCGATGGTGATGGTTTTCGGATTCTGCGCCGCGAAGTGGGTGGCGCACAATTCGATCATCTCGCCGGCGCCGATGAACAGCACGTTCTGCTCGGAGATCTTATCGAAGATGCGCTGCGACAGGCGCACGGCGGCGGCGGCCATCGACACGCTGTGGGCGCCGATCTCGGTGGTGCTGCGCACTTCCTTGGCGACCGAGAAGCTGCGCTGGAACAGCTGGTGCAGATAGGTGCCCAGGCCGCCCGCCTCGTCGGCGGTGCGGATCGCGTCCTTGATCTGGCCGAGGATCTGCGTCTCGCCCAGCACCATCGAATCGAGCCCGGAGGCGACGCGGAAGGTGTGGCGCACGGCGTCGTGCTGCGGCAACAAATACAGGTGGGGACGCAGCTCGGCGTAGTTCAGCTTGTGGAAATCGGCGAGGAAATGGGCGCCGGCGTCGAGTGGATCGGGCACCTGGCTGGCCGCGTAGAGCTCGGTGCGGTTGCAGGTCGACAGGATCGCCGCCTCGTCGCTGCCGCGATGGTCGATGCGCTCGAACCACGAACGCGCCGCCACCACCGCCTGGCCGAGCTGGTCAGGGGCGAACGCCAGCTGCTCGCGTAGCGAGACCGGTGCGGTGTTGTGGTTGAGGCCGACGGCAAGCAGCTGCATTTCGGGTCCGGACGATGAATTAGCGGACATTATACCGTGATGACCTGTATGTTGCCCCGGAGCTGCCTAAAGCAATAGCAGCGGACCGGCCTTTCGGGACGGGGCGTGCGGGGATCACGCCGCGCCGAGTTTTTCCAGTCGGTAACCGTAACTGTACACCGGAACCAGGCGGAAGCCGTTTTCGGGCTTGAGCTGCAATTTGTTGCGCACGCGCGAAACGTGGGTGTCCATGGTGCGGGACGGCACGGCGGTTTCGCGGATCCACACGGCCTCGTGAATATAGGCGCGCGACAGCGGCCGGCCGATGTTGCGGAAAAATAACAGTGCGAGGTAGAACTCTTTGTGGGTGACGTCCAACACCACCCCATCCATCAGCAAACGGCCGGGCCGGGTCTCGAAAACGTATTGACCGAATTGCAATTGTTCGGCGCCGTTCTGGGCCGGATAGGCGCGCCGCAGCAGCGCTTGCACGCGCGCGACCATCTCGCTGCGGCGGAGCGGCTTGATCATGTAATCGTCGGCGCCGGCGGCCAGGCCGGCGACGATATCGTCCTCGCCGGAGCTGGTCGTGAGGAACAGCACGGGGGCGCTGTCGGGCAGCTTTTCACGAGCGCGGCGCATCACTTCGGCACCGGTCAGATCGACCACCTGCCAGTCGAGTATGAGCATGTCGTAACTGTCTTTTCGCAGCTGTGCCAGCACGTCTTTTGCGGTCTGAAAACTGTGGCAAATGTGGCCGGCGGAGGTCAACACCTGGCAGATCAAGTCTGCCTGGCTGCGGTCGTTGTCGAGTACGGCGATTCTCATACTGCTGCCTGTAGGAAATATATGTTAAAGAGATGTCACGTCAAATATAACAGAGATTCACAAATTAATTGGCAGAATGATTAAATATTTTTTTTGGGACATTAACGTTTGTCGTTTGACAATGCATTTTTTCATCGTGCGCGCCCGTCCGGTTATTACACGGTACACTGGAAAAAGCCCGAATTCAATGAAGAAGTTGAAATTTGGAAAGAATCTTCAGTTCATCCGGGAGGCGCTATGGGACTCAAAACAAACACGAACTGGACCTTGGTGCCGGGCACCGCGCGCGATATTGATGCAGTGCGGGAACGCTGCCGGAAGCTGGTGCGGCGCCGCGCGATGGTGTCGGCCGGGGTGGCGGCGGTGCCGATCCCTGGCCTCGATGTGGTGTCGGATCTGCGCCTGTTCGCGCTGCTGATCGACGACATCAACCACGAATTCGGGCTGTCGGAGGAACAGATCGAACGGCTGCAGCCCAAGTTCAAGCTGATCGCCTACGAGGCGGCGATCGGCGTCGGCGGCATGCTGGTCGGCAAGGTGGTCACGCGCGAGGTGGTGACGACGATGTTGCGCAAGACCGGCATGAAGGTGGCCGCGCGCCAGGCCGGCAAGATGGTGCCGCTGGCCGGCCAGCTGGCGGCGGCCGGGATCGGATTTTTCGCGTTCCGGCAGATCGGTTACCAGCACGTGGAGGCCTGCGTCAAGGTGGCGGCCAAGCTGGTGACGGCGGGTGTCGCGCAGGACGGCGGAGTGGTCCGTCCGGCATAAAGTGTGTCGCGGACGACACGTTGACGGGCCGCCCGGCCCGCCGATTGATTAGCCGTGCGTCAAGCGTCCGGCAGCACCACGTTCACGTCCAGCACCTCCAAGTTGCCCTGGCGGTCGAGCGAAATCTTGATGTCGTCGGCGTTGACCTTGGTGTACTTCGAAATCACCTCAATCAATTCCTTGTGCAGCGCCGGCAGAAAATCCGGACCGCTGCGGCCATTGCGCTCGCGCGCGATGATGATCTGCAACCGCTCCTTGGCCGCCGTCGCGGTTTTCTGTTTTTGCGGGAACAGGAAAGAAAGCAGGGCCATGTCACTTGCTCCCAAAAATACGCTGCAGAAGGCCTGGCTTTTCATAATTGACGAAGCGCAACGGCAATTCCTGGCCGAGGAAGCGCGACACCACGTCTTCGTAGGCTTCCGCGACATCGGTGCCCTTGAAGTGAATGGCCGGGTTACCCTGGTTTGAAGCGTGCAGCACCGATTCCGATTCCGGGATGATGCCGATCAAAGGAATGCGCAGGATTTCCTGCACGTCTTGGTACGACAGCATTTCGTCCGCTTCCACGCGTTTCGGCGAGTAGCGGGTGATCAGCAGATGTTCCTTGACCGGCTCGCCGCCGGTCTGGGCGCGGCGCGACTTGGCCTGGATGATGCCGAGGATGCGGTCCGAATCGCGCACCGACGACACTTCCGGATTGGTGACGATGATCGCTTCGTCGGCGAAGGTCAGCGCCATCAGCGCGCCATGCTCGATACCGGCCGGCGAATCGCAAATGATGAACTCGAAGCCCATGTTGATCAGTTCGTGCAGCACGACTTCCACGCCGTCTTCCGACAGCGCATCCTTGTCGCGCGTCTGCGAGGCCGGCAGGATGAACAGGTTGTCGCAGTGCTTGTCCTTGATCAGCGCCTGGGTCAGCGACGCTTCCTTGTTGATCACGTTGATCAGGTCGTACACCACGCGGCGTTCGCAGCCCATGATCAGGTCGAGGTTGCGCAGGCCGACGTCGAAGTCGATGACGGCGGTCTTATGGCCGCGCATGGCCAGGCCGGTGGAGAAGCTCGCGCTGGAAGTCGTCTTACCGACACCGCCCTTGCCGGACGTCACTACAATGATTCTCGCCACAAATAATCCTTTTCAGAGAGATGAACAGCAGGCCACTCAGGCGCGGTTCGCGGAATTGACAGATAGTATATCGATTCGGTCGCCCACCAAGCGGATTTGCGCAGGGGAACGCGCGAACTCGGCGGGGAACCCGTCTTCAAAAGTACGGTAAACGCCGGCAATTGACACCAATTCCGGCGACATGCTCATCGCGAAGATGCGCGCCTCGGGATTGCCGGAGGCGCCCGCCAGCGCGCGGCCGTGCAGCGTGTTGTAGACATGGATGCTGCCGTCGGCGATGACTTCGGCGCCGTTGTTGACGACCGCCGTGATGATCAGGTCGCAGCCGCGCGCGTAGATGCGCTGGCCGGCGCGCACCGGCGTGTCGATGATCATGACGCCGGCGTTGCCGGGCAGACTGTCGGTGGCCGCCGCCGCCGTGGCCGCAGCGACCGGCGCCTTGCTGGCGGCCGGGGTTGCCGCTTTGGCCGCCGCCTTGGCCGCTGTTTTGGCCGACTCGGCGTCGGCCTCGTCGGCGCGCGGCTTGGTCGCGGTTTCCAGGCTCAGTCCGTGGGCGGCGATCTCGGCGGCCATGGACGGCGGCGCGTTGCGCACGGCGACCGGATTCAAGCGGTATTTTTTCAGCAGGGCGATGATGCCGGCCCAGTCGACGGGATCGCAGCCGGCCGGCAGCGCGGCGACATCGATCACGGCCAGGTCGTCTTCGAAAAAGTCGGTGGTGCCACCGGTCATTTCGGCCAACGCGGCGTCGAGAGCGATGCTGTCGGCGGTCGCCAGGATGGCGGAGACGGCGACAACGGTGGAAATCTTGATTTCGATGGGCTTTTGAAACAGGCTCTTGGACATGGGCGACAGTATTAGAGGTTAACCTCGCGCGCATGCGCAGGCACGAGCATTCTACTGTGGAAACCGGTGGATGGGGAGGCCGCACGGCTTACTGAGCCAGTAAAAATGCGGGATTTGGGGCTGCGGGGCAGCCATGGCCCGGGCCGTTGACGAATGCCGCGGCGTACGTTTTCCTATGAATCGGGCCGGGACCTCACCAAATTCTGAAACACGTAGGGCGGATTAGCGTAGCGTAATCCGCCAATGCGTGCGTCGTCGGCGGCTCATCCATGGCGGATTACGGCGTCCCGCCTCCCGCCTAATCCGCCCTACGTGGTTTAGATTTGATCGAAGGTTCGTGGCCCCAGCAAATTCAATAAATTTGAAGCGCCGAGGCCGCTCAACTCAATAGATCGCGTGCTCGGCCCGCAGCTGGTGCGCCGCCGCCACCATATTGCGCAGCGCCGTCTCCGTCTCCGCCCACCCCCGCGTCTTCAGGCCGCAATCCGGATTCACCCATAGATTGCCGGCAGGAATCACCGCGCTGGCCTTGCGCAGCAGCCTCACCATCTCCGCCTGGCCCGGCACGCGCGGCGAGTGGATGTCGTACACGCCCGGTCCGATCTCGTTCGGGTAACGGAATCGCCCGAAGCCATTGAGCAGCTCCATGTCCGAGCGGCTGGTCTCGATCGTGATCACGTCCGCGTCCATCGCGGCGATCTGCGGCAGGATGTCGTTGAACTCGGCATAACACATGTGCGTGTGGATCTGCGTGCCGTCCGCCGCCACGCCGGCCGAGACGCGGAACGCGCGCGTGGCCCACTCGAGGTACCCGTCCCAGCGGCCCCGCCGCAGCGGCAAGCCTTCGCGCACGGCGGGCTCGTCGATCTGGATGATGACTATGCCGGCCCGCTGCAAATCGTCCACCTCGTCGCGGATCGCCAGCGCGATATGCAGCGCGGTGGACGAGCGTGGCTGGTCGTCGCGCACGAACGACCATTGCAAAATCGTGATCGGTCCCGTCAGCATGCCCTTCATCGGCTTGCCGGTCAGGCTTTGCGCGTGCACGGTCCAGTCCACCGTCATCGCTTTCGGGCGGCTGACGTCGCCGTAAATGATGGGTGGCTTGACGCAGCGCGATCCGTACGACTGCACCCAGCCCAGCTGCGTGAAGATGAAGCCGTCCAGCTGCTCGCCGAAATACTCGACCATGTCGTTGCGCTCGGCCTCGCCGTGCACCAGCACGTCGAGGCCGAGCTCCTCCTGCCGGCGCACCGCGTAGGCGATCTCGTCGCGCATCTTGCCTTCGTAGTCGGCGGCGTTCAGTTCGCCGCGCTTGAAGCCGGCCCGGGCGGCGCGGATGGCTGCCGTTTGCGGGAACGAGCCGATGGTCGTGGTCGGAAAGTCCGGCAGCCGCAGGCGCGCGCGCTGCACGGTCTGGCGCTGCGCGAAGTTCGATTGCCTGCGGTCGGCGTCGCCGCCCAGCGCCGCCAGCCGCTCCCGCACGGCGACCTGGTGCACGCGTGCGCTGGCGCGGCGGCCGGCCAGCGCGGCACGCGAGGCCTCCAGCGCGTCGCTGACCGAGGCTTCGTGGATGCCTTGCAGCGCTTGCTTCAGCACGTACAGCTCGTCCAGCTTTTCGGTGGCGAAGGCCAGCCACGATTTGATGTCGGCGTCGAGCGCGTGTTCGGCGGCAAGCGTGAATGGCACGTGCAGCAACGAGCACGACGACGACAGCCACAGCTTGCCGCCGCGCTTCTCGACGATGGGCGCCAAGGCCGCCAGCGCCGCGTCCAGGTCGGTGCGCCAGATGTTGCGGCCGTCGACGATGCCGACCGACAGCACCTTGTGCACCGGCAGCCAGTCGGCGATGCTGGTCAGCTCATGCGCGGCGCGCACGCCGTCCACATGCAACCCCGCAACGGGCAGCCGGCAAGCCAGGCTCAGGTTTTCTTCCAGCGGCGAGAAATAGGTCGCCAGCAGCAGCGGCACGCCGACCTGGTTCAGTTGCCAGTAGGTGTTTTCAAACGCGTTGCGCCATGGCGCCGGCAGGTCCAGTCCGAGGATGGGTTCGTCCACCTGCACCCACTGCACGCCTTGCGCCTTCAGGCGGTCCAGCGCGGCGCCGTAGACCGGCAGCAGCTTGTCGAGCAGGTCGAGGCGGTTGAATCCGGCCTCCACGGCGGCGCCTTTCTCCTTGCCCAGCCACAGGAAGCTCAGCGGCCCGAGCAGCACTGCCTTGACCGCGTGGCCGAGCGCCTGCGCTTCCGCGACCTCGTCGAACAGCCGTTCGCAGGCCAGCGAGAACGCGGTTTCCGGCGTGAATTCAGGCACGAGGTAGTGGTAGTTGGTGTCGAACCACTTGGTCATCTCCAGCGCGGCCGAGGCGTGCACGTCGCCGTGGGAATGGTCGTGGCCGCAGTCGGGGCCGCATTCCTTGCCGCTGTCATGACCATCGTTGCCGCCATCGCCGCGCGCCATCGCGAAATAGCGGCCCAGCTGCGATTGGCGGGGATCGAAGCCGTAACGGGCCGGTTCGCAGCCCAATAGCTGAACATGATTGGCGACCTGGTCGTAGAAGGCGAAATCGCCGACGGTGACGAAGTCCAGCCCGGCCCGCTCCTGCAACGCCCAGTGGCGGGCGCGCAGATCGCGTCCGACCGCTTCCAGTCCGGCTTCCGACAGCTCGCCGCGCCAGTGCGCTTCGAGCGCGAATTTCAGTTCACGTGCCGCGCCGATGCGTGGAAAACCCGGAATATGGGTGTGGATGTGGCTCGCGCCCGCTTTATTTGATGGTGTCATGATCGGTGTCATCCGCATTTAATATTGATGCGATAAAGTTTGCGGCATTCCGGTCTATAATCAAAACGAAAGATTTTGTAGTTTCACATGAAAATTTTTAATAGACCATGCTAGAGATACGCCACCTCCGCACCCTGAGCGCGCTTCGTTCGGCCGGCAGCCTGGTGCGCGCCGCCCAACTGCTCAACCTGACCCAGTCGGCGTTGTCCCATCAGATCAAGTTGCTGGAAGATCGCTACGGCGGGCCGCTTTTTGAGCGCAAATCCGTGCCGATCGGCTTTACCGCCACCGGCGCGCGGCTGCTCAAACTGGCCGATATGCTGCTGCCGGAAATCGAGGCGGCCGAGCGCGAAGTGGCCCGTTTAACCCAGGGCGACACCGGCCAACTGCGCGTCGCGCTTGAATGCCACACCTGCTTCGATTGGCTGATGCCGGTCATGGACGAGTTCCGCAAGCGCTGGCCGGACGTGGAAATCGACCTGGTCTCCGGCTTCCACAGCGAGCCCGCCGAGCTACTGCGCGCCGGTGCCGCCGACCTCGTCATCGGTTCGCCGTATGGCCCGGATTTCGTTACGTTCCCGCTGTTCCGTTATGAAATCCTGGTCGTCATGGCGCAAAAACACCGGCTGGCGACGCAGCGCCGCTTGCAGGCGGCCGACTTCGAGGGCGAGACCCTGATCACCTATCCGGTGCCGGAAACCCGCATCGACCTCATCCGCGAAGTACTGCAACCGGCCGGCATCGAGGTCCAGCGCCGCACCGCCGAGCTGACCGTGGCCGTGCTGCAACTGGTCGCCAGCCGCCGCGGCATCGCCGCCTTGCCCAACTGGGCCATCAAGAACTATGTCGACTACGACTACGTCATCGCCAAGCCGGTGGGCGACCACGGCCTGTGGAGCGACCTGTTCGTCTCGGTGCCGGAGTCGCAAAGACAAAAGGCCTACGTGCTCGATTTCGTCAAAGTGATACGCGAGCAGTGCGCCGCCACGCTCGACGGTATCAGATTATTGTCGTGACAAATTTGCATGGTTTCTTCAAAATGTCTTGCGGCAGGTCGAAGCAAAGATTGACATAAATCAAGGTGTCGCCAAATCCGGGCGCTTACGATGGGTCCGCGACTTTGGTCAGTCTCGCTGGCATGGATGCTGCTAGAGAAACACCTGCCAGATCCTCGCGGCGACGCACAATCGAAACCCCCACGATCCTGCCGTCGTAGGCGTATTATCGACGTTCGTGTAGTTGCTCAATGTTGTTGCTAAACTAAGCCGGTCTTGGCCGGCGTATTGGAGAGTCATATGGATGATGTAGTTATCGTGGCCGCTGGCCGTACCGGTGTCGGCAAATTCGGCGGCAGCCTCGCCAAGATCGCGGCCTCGGACCTGGGCGCGCACGTGATCAAGGGCCTGTTGGCCAAGACCGGCATCGATCCAAGCCAGATCAGCGAAGCGATCCTGGGCCAGGTGCTGACCGCCGGCGTCGGCCAGAATCCGGCCCGCCAGGCGGTCATCAAGTCCGGCCTGCCGAATTCCATTCCCGGTTTCACCATCAACCACGTGTGCGGCAGCGGTTTGAAAGCCACCCATCTGGCGGCGCAGGCGATTAAATGTGGCGACGCACAAATCGTCATCGCCGGCGGCCAGGAAAACATGAGCGCCTCGCCGCACGCGATGCCGGGTTCGCGCGACGGCTTCCGCATGGGCGAGATCAAGATGGTCGACACCATGATCGTCGACGGCCTGTGGGACGCGTTCAACCAGTACCACATGGGCATCACCGCCGAGAACGTCGCGAAAAAACACGACATCTCGCGCGCCGAGCAGGACGAGTTCGCGCTGCAATCGCAGCTGAAGGCCGAAGCCGCTCAAAAAGAAGGCAAGTTCAAGGACGAGATCCTGCCGCTGGAGATCGCCAATAAAAAAGGCACCGTGGTCTTCGACAGCGACGAATACATCAAGCCCGGTTCGACCCTCGAAGGCCTGGCCGGCCTGCGTCCGGCGTTCAACAAGGAAGGCAGCGTCACCGCCGGCAACGCGTCCGGCCTGAACGACGGCGCCGCCGCCGTCATCATGATGTCCGCCACCAAGGCCAAGGAACTGGGCCTGCCGGTGCTGGCCAAGGTCAAGGCCTACGCTTCGTCCGGCCTGGACCCGGCCCTGATGGGCATGGGCCCGGTCTCGGCCAGCCGCCTGTGCCTGAAAAAGGCCGGCTGGACCCCGGACGACCTGGACCTGATGGAAATCAACGAAGCCTTCGCCGCGCAGGCCGTCGCCGTCAACAAGGAAATGGGCTGGGACACCAGCAAGATCAACGTCAACGGCGGCGCCATCGCGATCGGCCACCCGATCGGCGCGTCCGGCGCCCGCATCCTGGTCACCTTGATCCACGAAATGATCCGCCGCGACGCCAAGAAGGGCCTGGCCTCGCTGTGCATCGGCGGCGGCATGGGCGTGGCGCTGGCGATCGAGCGTCCGTAAGGATAAAGATAAACATGCCGCCTCCGCGGTCGCGGGGCGGCCCGCGAACTTTGGTGTCAGCGAAGTTTGGTATCAACTAAGAAGAGGGGACAATTATGGCAAGAGTTGCATTGGTAACTGGCGGTATGGGCGGTCTGGGCGAAGCAGTGTGTTTCAAACTGTCGGCGCTCGGCTATAACGTGGTCACGACGTATTCCCCTGGCAATCCCAAGGTCGAGCAGTGGCTCGCCACGACGCGCGACCAGGGTTTCAACTTCCGCGCCTATCCTTGCGACGTGGCGGACTACGACTCGGCGCAAGCCTGCGTGGCCGCCATCGAAAAGGACATCGGTCCGATCGATGTGCTGGTCAACAACGCCGGCATCACCCGCGACATGACGTTCAAGAAGATGGACAAGCCGAACTGGGACGCCGTCATGGCCACCAATCTGGACTCCGTGTTCAACATGACCAAGCCGGTCTGCGACGGCATGGTCGATCGCGGCTGGGGCCGCATCATCAACATCTCGTCGGTCAACGGCCAGAAGGGCGCCTTCGGCCAGACCAACTACTCCGCGGCCAAGGCCGGCATGCACGGCTTCACCAAGGCGCTGGCGCTGGAAGTGGCACGCAAGGGCGTGACCGTCAACACCATCTCGCCGGGCTACATCGGCACCAAGATGGTCATGGAGATTCCGCAGGAAGTGCTCGATACCAAGATCATTCCGCAAATTCCGATGGCGCGCCTGGGCAAGCCGGAAGAAGTGGCCGGCCTGGTCGCTTATCTGTCGTCGGACGAGGCGGCCTTCGTCACCGGCGCCAACATCGCCATCAACGGCGGCCAGCACATGTCCTAAGCCGAGCTTTCAAGCTTGCCGCCACGGCAATCGAAGCCAGGTTCGTTCGCGATCCTGGCTTTTTTTTCGTACAATCAGCTATCGATGCCCAAAGGATAGCCATGTTCGACCCCGCCACCCCCCTGTTCCCGCCCATCCTGCCGACCCGGCACGGCATGCTGGCGGTCGACGACCTGCACACCATCTATTGGGAGGAGGTCGGCAATCCGAACGGCATTCCGGTCATTTTCCTGCATGGCGGTCCGGGCGCCGGCCTGTCGCCGCAGCACCGCCGCTTCTTCGACCCGGAACAGTACCGCGTGATCCTGTTCGACCAGCGCGGCGCCGGCAAATCGCTGCCGCTGGGCGAGTGCCGCGACAACACCACGCAGCTGCTGATCGGCGACATCGAACGCCTGCGCGCGCTGTTCGGCATCGAGCAATGGCTGGTGTTCGGCGGCTCGTGGGGTTCGACCCTGGCGCTGGCCTACGGCCAGGCGCATCCCGAGCGCTGCCTCGGCTTCGTGCTGCGCGGGATCTTCCTGTGCACGCAGGCGGAAATCGACTGGTTCCTGTACGGCGCGCAGTGGTTCCACCCCGAGGTGTACGAGGAATTCGTCGCGCCGATTCCGCTGGCGGAGCGCGGCAACCTGCTCAAAGCCTATGTGGACCGCATCATGAGCGACGACCCCGAAGTCTACTGGCCGGCGGTGCGCGCGTGGAGCCGTTTCGAGGGCCGCCGCGTGTTCCTGCTGCCGCAGCCGGAGGAGCCGCCGTCGGACGCGCTGGATCTGGGCGTGGGCCGGCTGGAATCGCACTACATGGCCAACCTGGGCTTCTTCGAAGACGATCAGCTGATCCGCGACATGGGCCGCATCGCCCACCTGCCGGCGGTGATCGTGCAGGGCCGCTACGACGTGATCTGCCCGCCGTCGTCGGCGTGGCGCCTGCGCGAGGCGTGGCCGGGCGCGGTGCTGCACATGATTCCCGACGCCGGCCACGGCGCGATGGAAAAGGGCATCGCGCACGCGCTGGTGGGTGCGACCGAACAGTTCAAGCGCAGTCGCGCATTTGCAGCATTTGCCTGACGACGCTGCACATTCGCGCGCGCGCGGCGCCGAGAATCGGCCCGCGCACGCCCCGGGCTGCTACACTATGGCTTGAGTAGCAATATCGACAGCCCAGAGAGGCGCGCATTAAAACCAGCTTATATGCAATCATGAATATTCAGATCGGCGATATCGGCCACATTATCCAACTGGCCATTGCGCCGGTGTTCCTGCTGACGGGCGTGTGCACCAACCTGATGGTGCTGACCAACCGTCTGGCGCGCATCATCGATCGTTCGCGGGTGCTGGAGGACCGGCTCGACATCGGTTACAGCGACGTCTATCTCAACGAACTCGATGTGCTATACCGAAGATCGCACCTGATCAACGCCTCGATCACCTTGTCGACCGCCTGCGGCCTGCTGATTTGCCTGGTCATCGCGATGCTGTTTTTGGGCGACATCACCAACACCCCGCTGGATAAGTACATCGCCGGCATGTTCGTGGTGGCGATGCTGGCGCTGATCGGCAGCTTCTGCTACCTGTTGCGCGAGATTTTCATCGCCTCGGCGGCGATGCGTTCGCACCGGCACGTGCGCCGCGCCCCGGTCAAATAACCTGTAAAGAATAGAGTACCAACATGCACGACTACCAACGCCCTCCGACCCTGCACCGCTACGGCGTGCGCGAAGACCTGGAACTGGCGCTGACCCAGGGCCAGTTCATCCTCGTCCCGGCCTCCAACTGCCTGACCCTGAGCTTCTCGAAGGCGTGGGACCGCAAGCTGTTCGAGCTGTTCTCGTCCGACGCCTGCCTGATCATCCACAACACCGAGGAATTCGGCGAGCGCCTGCACCGCGCGGTGCAGCGCACGCTGCCCAGCTGGGCGGGCATCGACGGCGCCATCGAATACGGCACGCGCGCCGCGCTGGGCGCCGCCTTCACCAAGACGGCGGCCGAAGCGCAGGAGCAGGAGTGGCAGTTCGCCTGGCGCTCGATGCAGAGCAAACTGAGTTTGAATCCGGTGCTGGTGAAGATCGGCAGCCTGGAAAACTTCGCCGAGCTGCGCTCGCGCGATACCTACCTGGCCTGATTGGCCGGCGTTGGCGTCTGTACGGGCGCTGGCGCCGGCGGCGTGACGGGAACGGCCGGCGTGGCTTGCACCGACGGCGCGCCGCGCTTGGCGGTATCGTCGCGCCGTTCGATGCGCGCCACCACGGCGCTCATCATGTGTTCGATATCGTTGCGTATCATCTTCGCGCCCAGGATGCCGGGCACATAGAAGTTCGGCACCAGCCGGCCGCTGTAGACGATTTTGGTGCCGCCGGTTTCGGGCACCGGTATCAATTCCCACTTCGATTCGTAGTGCTTCATGTCGCCCGATATCAGCGAGATATCGATCGACGACATCGGCTGCTCGGTGGCCCGCACGATCAGGTGGATGGCCTTGGACATGAACAGAAAACGCGCCACGCCGAATTGTTCGATGATCACTTCATTACCGTTGCGTGACAGGACCTTGCATGATTCCAGGTCCGGCACGAATTCCGACATGCGCTCGTAGCCGGTCAGGATGCGCCATACCTTCGGCAGTGGCGCCGCCACCGTCGCCGTGGCGTCCACTTCGTACATGTGCTGCGCTTCGGCGTCCACGCGATTGACCGAGACCTCCAGCTTGGGTAGTTCAAGCTTCGGTGCTTGTGCCGTCACCACCGGGGCAGTCACACCTAACAACAAAAACAGAAGGAATCGCATCATCTTTCCAGCGTAAGGGAAAGGGTGGCAGAATACAAGCGAAGCGCCGTCACGTTACAAAATACACGCGGTGCCGGGCCTTTAGAAGCCCGGGTCTAGGGAATTCGGTTTTAATGCGGGCATCACGTCTGGACCATATAACCATAATGACAAATACACCATACCCCCACCTGCTGGCGCCCCTCGATTTGGGCTTCACGACGCTGCGCAACCGCGTCGTCATGGGATCGATGCACACCGGTCTCGAAGACCGCTTCTACAACTACGGCAAGCTCGCGGCGTTCTATCGGGAGCGCGCGCGCGGTGGCGTGGGCTTGATCGTCACGGGCGGCATCTCCCCCAACCGGTCGGGGTGGCTGCTCCCCTTTGGAGGTACGCTCAACTTCAAGGGCGATGTGCACAATCACCGCCGCGTCACCAGCGCGGTGCACGAGGAGGGCGGCAAGATCCTGATGCAGATACTGCACGCGGGCCGCTATGGGTATCAGCCGTTCGTGGTGTCGGCGTCGGATAAAAAATCGCCGATCTCGCCGTTTAAGCCGCGCGCGCTGACGGAAGCCGGCATCGAGGGGACGATACGCGACTACGCCCGCTGCGCCAGGCTGGCGCGCGAGGCCGGCTACGATGGCATCGAGGTGATGGGCAGCGAAGGCTATTTGCTCAACCAGTTCCTGTGCGCGCGCACCAACCTGCGCACCGACCGTTGGGGCGGCAGCATCGAAAACCGCATGCGGCTGCCGGTGGAAATCGTCAAGCGCATCCGCGCCGAAGTCGGCCACGATTTCATCATCATGTACCGCCACTCGCTGCTCGACCTGGTCGACGGCGGCAACACCTGGGAGGATGTGGTGGCGGTGGCCAAGGCGCTGCAACACGCCGGCGTCACCATCCTCAACAGCGGCTACGGCTGGCACGAGGCGCGGGTGCCGACCATCGTCACATCGGTGCCGCGCGCGGCCTTCGCCGGCATCGCCGGCCGCCTGCGGCTGGAGGTGACGATACCGGTGGTGGCGTCGAACCGCATCAACATGCCGGCCGAGGCGGAAGGTATTTTGCAGCGCGGCGAGGCCGACATGATATCGATGGCGCGTCCCTTCCTGGCCGACTCGCACTTTGTCGCCAAGGCCGCGCAGGGCAAGGCCGACGAGATCAACACCTGCATCGGCTGCAACCAGGCCTGCCTCGATCACACCTTCTCCAACAAGCGCGCCAGCTGCCTGGTCAATCCGCGCGCCTGCCACGAGACGGAACTGGTGTACGCCAAGACGGCCAGGCCGCGCCGCGTGGCGGTGGTCGGCGCCGGGCCGGCGGGATTGTCGGCGGCGACGGTGGCGGCCGAATGCGGCCACGATGTGACCCTGTTCGATTCCAGCGACAGCGTCGGCGGCCAGTTCAAGATCGCCATGCAGATTCCGGGCAAGGAGGAATTCGCCGAGACCATACGCTACTTCCGCCGCCAGATCGATTTGACCGGCGTGAAGCTCAAGCTGGGCGTACGCGTCACGCGCGGGCAGTTGGTCGCCGAGGGATACGACGAGGTGGTGGTCGCCACCGGTATCAAGGTGCGCCGCCCGCCGATCGACGGCATCGATCATCCGAAGGTGCTGTCGTATATCGACGTGTTGCAGAACAAGGCGCCGGTGGGCAAGCGCGTGGCCATCATCGGCGCGGGCGGCATCGGCTTCGATGTCGGCGAATATCTGCTGCACGATCCGAGGCATCCGCTGCCGCTGGCGCTGGATGTCTGGGCGAAGGAGTGGGGTGTGGGTTTGAAGGGCGATACGCCGGGTGGACTGGTCGCGCCGGAGGCGCCGCAGCCGGTGCGGCAGTTGTATCTGCTGCAGCGCAAGACGTCCAAGCTGGGGGCGGGGCTGGGCAAGACCTCGGGCTGGGTGCACCGGGCGGTCCTCGCGCGCAATGGCGTGGTGATGATCGCGGGTGTGCAGTACGATCGGATCGACGATCAGGGCTTGCATATCACGGTCGGCGGCGAGCAGCGCTTGCTGTCGGTGGATAACGTGGTGGTGTGCGCGGGACAGGACAGCCTGACCGAGTTGATGCCGTCGGAGGAGGAGGTGAAGGCGAATCCGTCGTGGCCGCGCTTCCGCAAGATCGGCGGCGCGGCGCTGGCGGCGGAGCTGGACGCCAAGCGAGCGATCAAGGAAGGCGCGCAGTTGGCGGCAAGCCTTTAGTTTATTTTGTGCCGCTGGCGGAGCTTGGCGGATTACGCTGCGCTAATCCGCCCTACGTGGATCACACGCGGATCGCCCAGCCTCGGCTTCGATCAGTGACGTCGAGTAGCCACGGAGACACGTAGGGCGGATTAGCCGGAACGGCGTAATCCGCCACCGAGCCGCCACCGGCTTAATGCCCATCACTTTTCCGCTCGAAATTGGTGACGACGAACGCGGTCATGCCGTTGGCCAGCTCCTCCTCGCCGATGAAGATCTTGCCGGCCAATTCGCTGCGCAGCAGCTCCGCTTCCTCTTCGTTATGCGTGCGCACCACGGTCTTGATGTGCGGGTTGAGCAAACGCGCCGTCTCCACCATCGCCCGCACATGGAAGGTATCCGGCGTCGCGATCACCAGCATGCCGGCGCGCGCGATGTGCGCCTGGATCAGCACCGCCGGCTCGCCCGCGTTGCCGGCCACCGCGTGGATGCCGTCCTTGCGCAGCTGGTCGACGATCTCGCGGTTCTGCTCCGCCACCACGAACGGGATGCTGTGCTTGGCCAGCACCTCGGCGATGCGGCGCCCCACCCGGCCATATCCGACCAGCACGACCTGCCCGTCCAGATGCTCGTGCGGCACCGACATCGGCAACTCCGCCAGCGGATCGGCGGTGCGCTCGAACTTCGACACGATCGAACCGTCCTTGCTCATCCACCGTTCCAGCGGCTTGGAGAGGCGGAACACCACCGGATTCAACGCGATCGAGATAATCGCGCCGGCCAGGATCAGGCTCTGACCCTCAATCGGCATCAGCTTGAGCGATAATCCAAGCGCCGCCAGGATGAAGGAGAACTCGCCGATCTGCGCCAGGCTGGCCGACACCATCAGCGCCGTCTTGGCCGGATAGCGCAGCAACACCACCAGCACGAAGGCGGCCAGCGATTTTCCGAACACGATGATGGCCACCACCGCCAGCAGTTTAAGCGGCTGCTCCGTCACGATGGTCGGTTCGAACAGCATGCCCACCGAAACGAAGAACAGCACCGCGAACGCGTCGCGCAGCGGCAGCGATTCCTGCGCCGCGCGGTGCGCCAGTTCGGACTCGCGCAGCACCATGCCGGCGAAGAACGCGCCCAGCGCGAACGAGACGCCGAAGTAGTGCGTCGAGCCGTAGGCGATGCCGACGGCGGCGGCGATCACGCACAAGGTGAACAGCTCGCGCGAACCGGTGCGCGCCACCTGCCACAACAGCCACGGGAACAGCTTGCGGCCGACCACCAGCATCAGCGCGATGAAGGCGCCGACCTTGCCCAGCGTGACGGCCAGGGTGCCCCACAGATCGACTTCGCCGGCGGGGATGGCGACGCCGTGGGCGTCGGTCGACACGCCGCCGAGCGAGCCGGCCAGCGCCGGCAGCAGCACCAGCACCATGACGGTGACCAGGTCTTCCACCACCAGCCAGCCGACCGCGATGCGGCCGTTGAACGTATCGAGGATGCCGCGTTCCTCCAGGGCGCGCAGCAGCACCACCGTGCTGGCCACCGAGAGCGCCAGGCCGAACACCAAACCGCCGCCGATGCTCCAGCCCCAGAAGTGGGCCAGCGCCATGCCGAGCGCCGTGGCGACGGCGATTTGCAGCACCGCGCCGGGCAGCGCCACCTTGCGTACCGCCCACAGGTCGTCGAGCGAGAAGTGCAGGCCGACGCCGAACATCATCAGCATCACGCCGATTTCGGCCAGCTGCGACGCCAGCGCGGCGTCGGCGACGAAGCCGGGCGTCGCGGGTCCCAACATGATACCCGCAGCCAGATAACCAACCAGCGCCGGTAGCTTGAGGCGCGTTGCAAGGTAGCCGAACACCAGGCCGAAGCCCAGTGCCGCTGCGATTGTGGTGATCAGACTGATATTGTGGGGCATGCGCGGGGGGCTCCTCTAGAGATGGGGGACAGCCCAGAGGGTAGCACACGAGGGACCGCCGCCGACACCCCGACGTTGGATGTAAAGCCGCGCGCGTCGCCTATTTGGTCAGTGCGGCGGGCACTAGCCGCATGCCGACGCCGATGCGGTTGAAGGCGTTCATCAGCGCCACGGCCATCGTCAGGTCGGCCAGTTCTTTTTCACCCAGCACGGCGGCGACCCTTTCGTAGTCGGCGTCCGGCGCGTTGGTGTCGGCCACGCGGGTGAGCGTTTCGGCCCACGCCAGCGCGGCGCGTTCCTTGTCGGAGAACAGCGCTTCGGCCTCCTGCCACACAGGCACCAGAACGATCTTGTCGAAGCCGACGCCGTGGTTCAGCAGATCGCGCGAGTGCATATCGATGCAAAAGGCACAGCCGTTGATCTGCGACACGCGCAGATAGACCAGCTCCAGCAATTCGCGCGGCAGGCTGGATTCCTGCAAGGCGTTTTTAGCGGCGCCGAGACCCTTGTAGGCCTGCGGGGAGAGATTGAAGATGTCGAGACGTGCGGTCATGGCGTTTCCTTGGTTGATTGCGGATAGCCGTATTGTGCGATTTCATGGCTTAGCCATGAAGTGCCAAGATCGGTCAACTTAGTTGGGCCATGATTCGCAGGGCCAGTTCGCGCGCGCGTCGCGGCGTCTCGATATTGGTAAAGCTCAGCAGCAGGGCCGAGGACGCGTGCGGCAGCGCGCTGCACTCGGACAGCGCCAGGGCGAACATGCCGTCCTGGCGCAGGCGGGCCGCCAGCGCGCGGTCGGTGTGACGGCCCGGCATGCGCAGCACCAGGTGCATGCCGCCCGGCTGCGGATCGATGCGCAGGCGCTTGCCCAGTACCTTGGCCAGTTCGGCCGCCACCATCTCCCGGCGCTCGCCATACAGGCGCCGCATGCGCTGGATGTGGCGGGCGAAGTGTCCTTCATTCATGAAGCTGGCGACGATGTCCTGGGTCAGCGCCGGACCGCCGGCGGCGAAGGTTTCGCAGACCGCCTCGAAGCGCTCCACCTGCGCCGGCGGCACCACCAGGTAAGCCAGCCGGATCGCCGGAAACAGCACCTTGCTGAAGGTGCCGGCGTACAGCACGCGGCCCACGCGGTCCAGGCTTTTGAGCGCCGGAAGCGGGCGGCCCACGTAGCGATACTCGCCGTCGTAGTCGTCCTCGATGATCCAGGCGTCGCTTTGCGCCGCCCAGTCCAGCAACGCCAGGCGGCGCGTCAGCGACAGCGACACGCACAGCGGGCTTTGGTGGGCGGGCGTGACGACGGCCGCCCTGGCGCCGGGTGCGCTGGCGACGCCGTGTGCCACTTGCAGCCCTTCGTCGTCGACCGGCACGGGCGCCGGGCGCATGCCCGCCTGCGCCAGCAGCTCGCCGGTTGGCGCATAGCCGGGATCTTCTATCCACACCTGGTCGCCGGGATGCAGCAGCGCGCGCGTGGCCAGCTCCAGCGAGTTGCGGTAACCCGAGGTGACAAACACCTGCGACGGCGCGCAGTCGATGCCGCGCGAGAGTTGCAGGTAGGTGGCGATGGCCGTGCGCAGCGCCGGCGTGCCGAAATAGGGCGGATAGGCCATGTCGGCAGCTTGCGTGGCGCGGATCGCGCGCGCCGCCAGCGCGGCCCACACCTTGCGCGGAAACGCGTCGAGCGCCGGCAGGCCCATTTGAAACGGCTTGTGAAACGCCGTTGGTGACCCGCGCAGGTCGGCGGCGGCGTCGTTCGGCCGGGCGGGCAACGTCACTGGCGCGTGGCGCATCAATGCCGGCGTGACGACGGTGCCGGCCTGGCCGCGTGTTTGCAAGTAGCCCTCTGCGCCAAGCAGCGAGTAGGCCGCTTCCACCGTGCCGCGCGCAAGTCCCAGGTCCAGTGCCAGCGCCCGCGCCGAAGGCACGCGGGCGCCCGGCCGCAGCATGCCGTTCGCGATGGCGGCCCGAAAGCGTGTGTAGATCTGGCGGTACAGCGGTTCGGTCGCGCCGTGGTCCAGCTGGAGGAATGTCGGAATGCTTGTCGTCATGGCCTACCCGTGTTGTCAATCTATGGCTCTAGGGATTATGCCATTGCGCTTCTAAGATAGCGCCATCCATTTTGAAAGGGAGAGCGGCATGAATGAACAACTGAGGGATGTTGACGACGAACGGTCGTTGCGCGCCTGTTATCCGGTGATGAAGGAGTTGCGTCCGCACGTGGCGTCTGAGCAGGACTTCCTGGCGCGGGCGACGCGCATGGAGCAGCAGGGGTATCGCATCCTGGCTGCATGGGACGGGGAGGCGGTGGTGGCGCTAGCCGGCTATCGTTTGCAGGAGAATCTTGTGTACGGGCGCTTCCTGTACGTGGACGACCTGGTATCGTCCGAGGCGCGCCGTGGCCAGCGCTGGGGCGCTCGCCTGTTGGAGCAGTTGAGCGTCTATGCGCGGCGCGAAGGCTGCGACAAGCTGGTGCTCGACACCGGCTTGTCGAACGTGCTGGCACAGCGTTTTTACTTCCGCGCCGGCCTGCTGCCGGGCGCCATGCGCTTCGGAAAGCCGCTGTCGGAGGCTGCGGCATGAAGATCCTTCACATCACTTGCAGCGCGCGTGGCGGCGCCTCGTCCAGCTATCGTATGAGCCAGCGCATCATGGAAAGTCTTCTGGAACGCCATCCGGCGGCGAGGATCGTCGCGCGCGATTTGGCGAGCGCCCCCCTGCCGCACATCGATGGACGGTACGCTGCGGCGCTGGGCGGCTTCCAGGGCGGCGCCGCGACGGATCAGGGCCGCTCGTCGGTGGCATGGTCCGATCTATTGATCGAAGAACTGAAGCAGGCCGATTGCGTGGTGATCGCCACGCCGATGCACAACTTCACGGTGCCGTCCGTGCTGAAGGCCTGGCTTGACCACGTGGTGCGGATCGGCGTCACGTTCCATTCGACGCCGCAGGGGAAAATCGGCACGCTGGCCGACCGCCCGGTATATATCGCGGTCAGTTCGGGAGGCCACCGCAACGGAGAGCGCGCGCGCCAGCCCGACTTCCTCGAGCCGTACCTGCGCGCCATTCTGCCGACCATCGGCCTCAAGGACTTGCGTTTCTTTTCCCTGGAGGCGACGGCCGCCGGCCCGGACGCGGCAACGGCCGCGTGGACGGCATTCGACAAAGACTTGAGCGAGGGCTGGCCTCAGACCTTGCGCACCACCACGCAGCCGATCGAGTAGCCGGCGCCGAACGAGCAGATCACGCCCAGCTGGCCCGGGGCCATGTCGTCGGAGTGCTTGTGGAAGGCGATGATGGAGCCGGCCGACGAGGTGTTGGCGTATTCGTCCAGGATCACCGGCGCCTCGCCCGGCTCGGCGTCGCGGCCCAGCACCAGGCGGCTGATCAGTAGGTTCATGTTCAGGTTGGCCTGGTGCAGCCAGTAGCGGCTCACCTGCGGCACTTCCAGGCCGGCGCCGGCGATGGTGGTCTTGATCATTTCGGCGGCCATCGGGCACACGTCCTTGAACACTTTCCTGCCCTGCTGGCGGAACAGCTTGTCCGGCTGGCCGATGCCCGACTCGTCGAAACGGTTGAGGAAGCCGAAATTGTTGCGGATGTTGTTCGAGAAGCTCGTCTTGAGCTTGGTGTCGAGGATTTCCCAGCGCTGCGAACCCTTGGCCGTGTCGGCCGCCTCGATCACCATCGCCGTGCAGGCGTCGCCGAAGATGAAGTGGCTGTCGCGGTCGCGCCAGTTCAGGTGGCCGCTGGTGATTTCCGGATTGAGCACCAGCACCGCGCGCGCCTGGCCGCTTTGCACCGCCGCCACCGCCTGCTGGATGCCGAAGGTGGCCGACGAGCAGGCCACGTTCATGTCGAAGCCGTAGCCGTCGATGCCGAGCGCGCCCTGCACCTCGACCGCCATCGCCGGGTAGCCGCGCTGCATGTTCGAGCAGGCGACCAGCACCATGTCGATGTCGGCCGGCACGCGGCCGGCGCGGTCGAGCGCCTGGTGGGCGGCGGCCACGCAGATTTCGGCCTGCAGCGACAGCTCCTCGTCGGCGCGCTCGGGGATGCGCGAGACCATGCGCTTGGGGTCCAGGATGCCGGATTTTTCCATCACATAGCGCGACTTGATGCCGGACGCTTTTTCGATGAAGGCCACGCTCGACATTTCCAGCGGCGTGACGGTGCCTGCCGCGATGGCTGCGGCGTTGTCGGCGTTGAACTGCTCGGCGTAGGCGTTGAAGCACTCGACCAGCTCTTCATTGGAGATCGATTGCGCCGGCGTAAAAAGGCCGGTACCGCTGATGACGGCTTGTTTCATGATTAAACTTTCGAATTTGGCAATGGCTTGCGCCAATAATGAGCCAAATTCTACACAATGACCGCACGATCCGCGCAATAAAGAGAGGAAATAGAGGACGCAACCAAAAACGGCGCCGTGAAGGCGCCGTTAGTGATGGGCTCGTGTCCGAATGTCAGACTTGACCCCCGGTTTAGCCGGTTTATTTTTTGACGTCGGTCTGCACGACCTGGGTTTCCTGTTTGGCCAGCTGCACCGGCAGGCCCTTGAGGTGGTTCAGCGCCTGCGCCAGCTGGAAGTCGTCGCCGCTGCCGTATTCGAGCGGCTTGCGGGTCTTTTCCAGCGCGACGATGCGCAGCTGCTCCTCCAGCTCGTCGCGCTTGGTCCTGGCGATTTCCTTTTCTTTATCGTTGCTCAGGTGCTTGTCCAGATCGGCCTCGCGCGTGCGCAGCGCGTTCAGGCCGTCGCCGTCGGCGTTCTCGTCCACCGCCAGGTCCGGCGTGATGCCCTTGGCCTGGATCGAGCGGCCGTGCGGCGTGTAGTAGCGCGCCGTGGTCAGTTTGACGGCGGTGTCGGCGGTGAGCTGGCGTATCGTTTGCACCGAGCCCTTGCCGAACGTTTGCGTGCCGATGATGTCGGCCCGCTTGTAGTCCTGCAGCGCGCCGGCGACGATCTCCGACGCCGACGCCGAGCCGGTGTTGACCAGCACCACCATCGGCACTTGCTTGATGGCGGCCGGCAGCTTGGCCAGCGCGTCGCCCTCGCTGCGCAAGGTGTAGTACTCGGGACGGCCGTAGAAGATCTGCTTCTGGTCCGGCAACTGGCCGTTGGTCGAGACGATCGCCGCGTCCTTGGGCAGGAAGGCGGCGGCCACGCCGATGGCGCCTTGCAGCACGCCACCCGGGTCGTTGCGCAGGTCCAGCACCAGGCCCTTGATGTTCGGGTCTTGTTTGTACAGGTCGACAATCTTGGCGGCCATGTCGTCGATGGTCGGTTCCTGGAATTGCGAAATGCGCAACCAGGCGTAACCCGGTTCGACGATCTTGCCCTTGACGCTCTTTTGGTGGATCTCTTCGCGGGTGATGTTGAACACCAGCGGATCGGTCTCGCCCTTGCGCAGGATCGTCAGGCTGACCTTGGAGTGCGGCTCGCCGCGCATCTTCTTGACCGACTCGTCCAGGCTGAGCCCCTTGACGGCGGTGCTGTCGAGGCGGCTGATCAGGTCGCCCGCCTTGATGCCGGCGCGCCAGGCCGGCGAATCCTCGATCGGGGCGACGATCTTGATGTAGCCGTCCTCGCTTTGGCCGATCTCGATGCCGAGGCCGACGAACTTGCCCTGGGAGCCTTCGCGCAGCTCGGCGTAGGCTTTCTTGTCCAGGTAGGCGGAATGGGGATCGAGCGAGGCGACCATGCCGGAGATGGCTTCGGTCAGCAGCTTCTTGTCCTCGACCGGTTCGACGTAGTCGGACTTGATCAGCCCGAACACGTCGGCCAGCTGGCGCAGCTCCTCGAGCGGCAGCGTCGGCTCGACCGGCTTTTGCGCCATGGCGGAAAATTGAAGGGAGACGGCGATGCCGGCGACGACGCCGAGGCCGACCAGACCGGAATTCTTGAGTTTCTTGCCCATGTTTCACCTGTTGGAACAATGTACAGACAGCCACCGTCGACTAACGCGGTGCGCATGAGCTGAGTATAAACCTGATTTCGGGCAATCGTAGTAGCCCTCACGAAATGATTTATACCTTTACGAGATTTTACAACGGTCGGCGTTGACTTTGCATCCACACCAGCGCCCGCTTGGCGTTACATCAAGTTTGCATATTTTTACGCAGTGTTTCCCTTACGTTCACGTCGGTAAGCATTTGTAAGAAGTGCCGCCATGGCCTGGGACGCGGCCTACACTGAACTCGTATTTCTCTCTACCCTGAAGTGGTTTTCGCCTGCGCCCCAAGCGCAGGCTTTTTTTTACCTACGGAGCTCACATGCGTTCATCGTTCTTCCCTTCCGCCGCCGGGCGCGCCCTGGCTTTGGCCGGCGCGCTGTTGCTGGCCGGGGCCATGCCGTCGCCGGCGTTCGCGGTTCCCGTCTTCGACATGCATGCCGAGGATTTCCTGCCGATGGCGGACGACTTGAGGAAGGCGCTGAACCTGAATCCCAACCAGCAGATCCTGTGGCAACAGACCGAGGCCAAGACACGCAACCTGCTGCGCGAGCGTAAAATCCGCCGCGACCGCCTGCAGCTGGCGACGCAGGCCGGCACGCAGGGCGCCAACGTGGAACTGCGCGACCTGACCAAGGCGATCGACGAGGAAACCAACACCGCCGCCGCCGAGGAGAAGCTGCTGCGCGAATGGTGGCTGACCGTCAACGATGCGTTAAATGAAAGCCAGCGACAGATCGTCGCGCAGCAGGTCGGCGAGCATCTGCTGCGGGTGCAGGACAACGGCGGCGGCCCGCGCGGCGGGGGCGAGCGCAAGGAGGAGGGCGGCGAGCGTCGCGGCGGCGGCCGCAGGGGCGGTGGCGGCGCGGGTGGCGTGGGTGTCGGCGTCGGCGCCGGTGGCGCCAGTATCAATCTGCCAGGCGGCGGTTGAGCGGCCCCGCCATCGGGCGGGCGTGTATCGTAAAGTAAAAAAGCGGAACGGTGGCATTTCGATACGGACTCAAGCGGTAGAATATTTGCGCGGCCGTCACAAGCGGCCGACAATGATGAGTTGAAGTTCTAATTAAGGACCACCGTGAACCGCTTTCTGCTGAGTACCTTGACCCTGAGCCTGGTCGCCGCCTTCGCCACCGCCGCCGATGATGCGCCGCTGACTTCCGGCATCGAAGTGAAAAATATCGATCCGGGCGTGCGCGTGCAGGACGACTTCTACACCCACCTCAACGGCCAGTGGCTGAAGACCACGGCGATCCCGCCCGACAAGTCGAGCTGGGGCACCTTTGCCAAGTTGCGCGACGACACCCTGTCCGAATTGCGCGGCATCGTCGAGAAGACAGAGGCGCAAAAAGGCAAGAAGGCCGGCAGCGAGGCGCAGAAAATCGGCGACCTCTACGCCAGTTTCATGGACGAGAAAAAGTTGGACACGCTGGGCATCCGCCCGCTCACAGGCGAACTTAACCGCATTCGCGCGATCAAGGACAAGAAAGCCTTCCCGATGCTGATCGCGCATCTGGACAAGATCGGCGTCGCCACCCCCTACGGCCTGAACGTGCGCCAGGACGCGCGCGAATCGACCAAATACGCGGTGAGCATTTCGCAAAGCGGCCTGGGCCTGCCGGACCGCGACTACTACCTGAAAAAGGACGACGCCAAGCTGGCCGCCATCCTGGTCAAGTACGAGGCGCACATCGCCAAGACCCTGAAGCTGGGCGGCGACAAGAATCCGGAAGCCAACGCCAAGGCCATCGTCGCGCTGGAAACCGCGCTGGCCGAGGCGCAGTGGACCAAGGTGCAAAACCGCGATCCCGTCAAACGCTACAACAAGACTCCCATTGGCAAGCTGCCCGAGCTGGCGCCCGCCTACGACTGGGGCCACGCGCTGGCGTCGGCCGGCGTGGCCAACAAGGTCGACTACGTGATCGTCAGCCAGCCGAGCTACCTGGCCGGCTTCAACGCGGCGCTGGAGCAGACCGACCTGGCGACGTGGAAGGCCTATTTCGAATGGCAGCTGCTGCGCAGCGCCTCGCCCTACCTGTCGAAGGATTTCGCCGACGCCAGTTTCGACTTCTACAGCACCGTGCTGACCGGCGTCGCCGTGCAGGAGCCGCGCTGGAAACGCGGCGTGGCGCTGGTCGAGCGCTCGATCGGCGAGGGACTGGGCCAGCTGTACGTGGCCGAGTATTTCCCGCCGGAGCGCAAGGCGCGCATGGACCAGCTGGTGAAAAACCTGCTGGCGTCGTACAAGACCAGCATCGACGCGCTCGACTGGATGGGGCCGGAGACCAAGAAGGAGGCGCAGGCCAAGCTGGCCAAGTTCACGCCCAAGATCGGCTATCCGACCAAGTGGCGCGACTACTCGTCGCTGGCGATCGTCAAGTCCGACCTGATCGGCAACGTGCTGCGCGCGGCCAACTTCGCCAACCAGCGCATGATCAACAAGCTGGGCAAGCCGATCGACCGCGAGGAGTGGGGCATGACGCCGCAGACCGTCAACGCCTACTACAGCTCGACGATGAACGAGATCGTGTTCCCGGCCGCCATCCTGCAGCCGCCGTTCTTCGACGTCAAGGCCGACGACGCGGTCAACTACGGCGCCATCGGCGCGGTCATCGGCCACGAGATCAGCCACGGCTTCGACGACGGCGGCAGCCAGGCCGACGGCGACGGCAACCTGCGCGACTGGTGGACCAAGGAGGACCGCGCCAACTTCAAGGCCAAGACCGACGCGCTGGTCAAGCAGTACGGCGCCTACAGCCCGATCAAGGGCTACAACGTCAACGGCGAGCTGACCCTGGGCGAGAACATCGCCGACAACAGCGGCGTGGCGATCGCCTACAAGGCCTACAAGCTGTCGCTGGGCGACCAGCCGGCGCCGGTGATCGACGGCCTGAGCGGCGACCAGCGCTTCTTCATGGGCTTCGGCCAGGTGTGGCGCGTGCGCATGCGCGACGAGCAGCAGATTTTGCAGGTGAAAACCGATCCGCACTCGCCGGGCCAGTTCCGCGCCAACGGCACCATGGTCAACCAGCCGGGCTTCTACGACGCCTTCGGCGTCAAGCCGGGCGACAAGATGTATGTGGCGCCGGAACAGCGTGTCATCATCTGGTAACAATGGCAACCCTGTGATATAAACCCATACAGGCCATGCATCGTGCGGTGGCCTTTTTGCCTTTTTACATTTGAAGGATTTTCTGTGAAACGTCATCTCGTAAGTGCATTGATGCTGAGCCTGATCGCAGGTTTGGCCGGCGCCGCGGACACCACCAAAAGTGCGGGTCCAGCTAATTCCTCAGCCAATGCCGCGGCCACCGCCAGCGCAGCCAGCAGCAAAATGACCTCCGGCATCGCCACCGAATACATCGACCCGGCCGTGCGCGTGCAGGACGACCTGTTCACACACATGAACGGCAAGTGGCTGGCCACGACGGAAATTCCGGCCGACAAGCCGAGCTGGGGCAGCTTCGCCAAGCTGCGCGACGATATCCAGCCGCAACTGCGCGCCATCATCGAAGGCGCCGCCAACCAGCCGAACAAGGCGGCCGGTTCCGACGCCCAGCGCATCGGCGACTTCTACGCCAGCTTCATGGACGAGGCCAAGCTCGAGCAATTGGGCGTGACGCCGCTCAAGGCCGAGCTCGACCGCATCGCCGCCGTCGGCGACAAAAAGCAGTTGCCGGCGCTGATCGCGCACCTGAACCAGATCGGCGTGAGCGCGCCGTACACCTTCGGCATTCACCAGGACAACAAGGATTCGACCAAGTACGTGGCCGACCTGTACCAGAGCGGCCTGGGCTTGCCGGACCGCGACTACTACCTGAAAGCCGACGACGCCAAGCTGGCCGACGCGCTGGCCAAGTACGAGCTGCACGTCGGCAAGATGCTGACCCTGGCGGGCGACCCGCACGGCGCCGTCACCGCGCACGGCATCGTCGAGTTCGAGAAGGAACTGGCCAAGCTGCAATGGACCAAGGTCGAGCTGCGCGATCCGATCAAGGCCTACAACAAGGTCGAGGTCGCCAAGCTGGGCGCGATGGCGCCGGGCTACGACTGGAACGCCTATCTGACCGGCGCCGGCATCGCCGGCAAGGCCAGCTATGTGATCGTCAGCCAGCCGAGCTATCTGAAAGGCATGGCGGCCCTGCTGGACAAGACCCCGCTGGAAACCTTGAAAGCCTACTTCCACTGGCAGACGGTGCGCGCCTTCGCGCCCTACCTGAGCAAAGCCTATGTGGATGAGAATTTCTCCTTCTACGGCACGGTGCTGAGCGGCGTGACCGAGCAGCGTCCGCGCTGGAAGCGTGGCGTCTCGGTGACCGAGGGCGCGCTGGGCGAGGCGGTTGGCAAGCTGTACGTCGCGGAGCACTTCCCGGCCGACCGCAAGGCGCGCATGGAAGCGCTGGTCAAGAACCTGCTGGCATCGTACAAGACCAGTATCGACAAGCTGGACTGGATGAGCCCGGTCACTAAGAAGCAGGCGCAAATCAAGTTGGCCAAGTTCACCACCAAGATCGGCTATCCGAACAAGTGGCGCGATTACTCGAAGCTGGAAGTGTCGAAGGACGACCTGGTCGGCAACGTGATCCGTTCGACCCAGTTCGAGTACGACAAGGAATTGAACAAGCTGGGCAAGCCGATCGACCGCGACGAGTGGGGCATGACGCCGCAAACCGTCAACGCCTACTACAACCCGGAGATGAACGAGATCGTGTTCCCGGCGGCCATCCTGCAGGCGCCGTTCTTTAACGCCGACGCCGACGACGCGGTCAACTACGGCGCCATCGGCGGCGTGATCGGCCACGAGATCAGCCACGGCTTCGACGACCAGGGCGCCCAGTACGACGGCGACGGCAACCTGCGCGACTGGTGGACCAAGGCCGACCACAAGAACTTCGCGGCCAAGACCAAGATGCTGGTCAAGCAGTACAGCGAGTTCAGCCCGCTGCCGGGCTACAACGTCAACGGCGAGCTGACCCTGGGCGAGAACATCGCCGACAACAGCGGCGTGGCGATCGCTTACAAGGCGTACAAGCTGTCCTTGAACGGCAAGCCGGCGCCGGTGATCGACGGCCTGACCGGCGACCAGCGCTTCTACATGGGCTTTGCGCAGGTGTGGCGCATGAAGATGCGCGAAGCGGCGCAGATCCAGCAGATCAAGACCGATCCGCACTCGCCGGGCCAGTACCGCGCCAACGGCACGATGCGCAACCAGCCGGGCTTCTACGACGCCTTCGGCGTCAAGCCGGGCGACAAGATGTACCTGCCGCCCAAGGACCGCGTCATCATGTGGTAAAAAAGAAAAACCCTCGCCGTGGCGAGGGTTTTTTTTCGTTGGCGCGGCCGGATCAGAGCTTGCTGACAGGGACCGGTTTTCCTTTTTGTACCTTGGTCAGATAGACCGTGTTCAAGCCCTGGTGGTCGGTGGGGCTGAAAGCGATGTCGAGTCCGCCGAGATTGACGTTCAGTTTTTCCATCGCCGCCATGAAGCTGGCACGCGTCAGATCCGGGCCGGTTTTCTTCAGCGCCTCGACCAGCGCCACGGCGTTGATGTAGCCTTCCAGCGACGTGTAGTCGCCGTCGTTGACGCCGGCGGCCTTCATGTCGGCGCGGTATTGCTTGACGATGGGAATCGATTCGTCGAACGGCGACGGCACCACCTGCGTGATGTAGACGCCCTCGGCCGCGTCGCCGGCCGCCTTGATGAAGTTGGCGGTGCCGACGAACGACAGGTTGAAGAACTTCGGCTTGAAGCCGGCCGCAGCCGCCTTTTGCACGAACGCGGCGCATGCCTTGTAGGTGCCGACCATCAGCACCGCCTCCGGCTTGGCGGCCATCAGCGCGGCCAGGCCGGCGTCGACGTCCTCGGTGTTGCGCTGGTAGAAGCCCTCGCCGGCCATCGTCATCTTGCGTTTTTGCAGCGAGATCTGCAGCCCTTCCTTGCCGACCTTGCCGTAGGTGTCTTCCTGATAGAACAGGCCGATCTTGGTGACGCCGGCATCGGTGACCAGGCGCTCGACCTGCAACTCGATCTCATTGAAGTACGAGGAGCGGATGTTGAAGACGTGTTTGTTCAACGGCGTGCGCAGGAATTCGGCGCCGGTGAACGGCGCGAAGAACGGGATATTGGCCTCGTTGACCAGCGACATCGCGGCCTTGCTGGTCGGCGTGCCGACATAGCCGAACAGCGCGAACACGCCGTCCTTCTTGATCAGTTTGTCGGTGGCGGCGGCGGTGCGTGGCGGATCGTAGCCGTCGTCCTCGCTGACCAGCGTGATCTTGCGGCCGTTGACGCCGCCGGCGGCGTTGACCTTTTTGAAGTAGGCCTCGCTGCCGGCCTTGATGCCCAATCCCAGCCCGGCGGTCGGTCCCGATTGGGCGTTGGCCATGCCGATCTTAATCTCGGTGGCGGTGACGCCGGTTTCGGCCGAGGCGGTCGACACCAGCGATGACAACAGCAATCCCAGCGCAGCGGTAAACAATTTGTTTTTCATATTATTGCTTCCATAGTATGCCGGCAGGCCGGCGTTCCGAAATCGAATAATTGCCCGACAAAAACTGTTAGCTCACATTAGTCCTTTGTGTGTCGCGTGACAAGGCCGGTTTTGCAACGCATGGCTTGCCGTATGCGAGTCGCCCGGGGTGGCCGGGTACTGGTAAACTGGGGGCTCTACTCCATAGGAAAGCCGTCTTCATGCGTCTTCGTTACCTGGCACCGATATTTTTCCCACTGTTGTTCAGCGGCTGCGGCGAGTCCTATACGCCCGGCAATCTTTACATGGCGACCACGCCGGAATGCAAGACCTGGCAGGAAGGTTCGCGCTTCGAACTGCCGCGCGGCATGAGCGTGGCGACCACGCCACCGGTGACGTTGCCGGAGGGCGGCGCGGAGTTCACTTTTGTCTACATCCTGCCGCGCGGCGAGCGTGCGCGTTTCCTCACGCGTGACTACAACGTCACTGCGCCGAAGGGGGCAGTGCTGCACAAGGCTGAGCTGGTGACGTTGTACCAGCGCACGACCAACTCGCGGCCGGAGATTGTCGACTCGATTCCGAAGGTGCCGGATATGTTCGTCGCCAGCGCGGCCGGCGAGGAAACGTTGTGGCGCGTGCGGGTGCGGGTCAAGGCGAAGCTGCCGGAGCGCTTCGACGTCGTTCCGCCGGCGTTCGAGATCGGGTTGAAGGAATATCCGGTGCGCACGTTCACCTACCGCTATTTCCCGGAACGCAAGGCGTTCGGGCTGTGCAGCTAGGCAGCGACGGGGAAACACGCCCCATGTGTCGGCGACGTCCGCATAACGCGGAGGCACGTAGGGCGGATTAGCGAAGCGTAATCGGCCATGTATAAGCCGTCGATGACGCAGACATTGGCCGATTACGGCGTTCCGCCTAATCCGCCCTACGTGTCCGGTGCAGCTTTCTTGCGCGGATTTCCGCAAAACCGCCTTCGCCGATTGCGGTTTGCCGCAGTATCCTCCGACCCGTCCATCCCCCCGTCCCTTAAGAATCAAGCACTTGCCATCCGCGCCGGCGCTGGCACAGAAGCTGCAATGTCTCCACCAACAACAACCACAATGGAGACCAGCAATGCCCAAATTCCGCCTGTTAGCCCTGACCGCCGCCGTCGCCTTCGCATCCACCGCGCAAGCACAGGAAGTCGTCCGCCTCGGCAACCTCAAATTCGCCCACTACGGCGCCGTCTCGTACATCAAGGAAATCGCGCCCAAGTGCGGCCTGAAAGTCGAAGAACACGTCTTCGCCAAAGGCCCGGACGTCATGCAAGCCATTCTCGCGGGCGAGCTCGACGTCGGCGCCACCGCCTCCGAAGCCGCCATTTCCGGCCGCGCCAACGGCGCGCCGATCTACGTGGTGGCCGGCTTCGCCAAAGGCGGCGCCCGCCTGGTGGCCCGTCCCAACGAAGGCATCAAGGCCATCAAGGACTTGAAAGGGAAGAAAGTCGGCGTCACGCGCGGCGGCATCCACGAGGTGCTGCTGATCGCCGAACTGGCGCAAGCCGGCCTGACCTCTTCCGACCGGCCGGGCAAGGACGTGCAACTGGTGTTCCTCGCCTTCGCCGACCTGAACCAGGCGCTGATGGGCAAGAACCTCGACGCCATCATGCAGAGCGAGCCGCAATCGTCGCAGGCGATCAACAAGGGCTACGGCGTCGAGGTGATGAAGCCGTACGATACCGCCATCGGCGAGCCCGTGCGCACGCTGGTGATGAGCGAGAAGTTCTACAACGAGAAGCGTCCGTTGGCGCAAAAGTTCATGAACTGCTTCGTCCAGGCGACCAAGACGTTCATCGACAACCAGGCCGTGGCCGAGAAATACGTGCGCGAGTCGATGTTCAAGAACCAGATCACCAAGGACGACTTCGAGGACGCGATCAGCAATTCGCCGTACAGCTACGACGTCACCGCCGAGCACATCCAGATCACCACCGACATCATGCTCAAGACCGGGGTCGGCCGCATGAGCAAGCCGCCGGTGGCCAAGGACTGGGTCAAGACCGATTTGCTGGACGCGTCGAAGAAAAGCCTGGGCATCAAGTAACCCCACCATAACGCAGGAGACACCATGAACAAACAAGACTGGCGCCAGAGCGCCACCGGGGCGGTGGTCCCGATTCTGATCGTCGTGCTGTGGCAGGCCAGCGCCATGCTCGGCTGGGTCAATCCGCAAGTGCTGCCGTCGCCGGTGGCGGTGGTCAGCAAATGGATCGAGTATCTGTTGCCGCTGACCGCCTACGATCCGGCCGTCGGCTCGTGGCTCGGTTGGGCGTTCTCCGGCGAACTGCTGGGCGACACCTTGAGCAGCCTGTACCGCGTGGTGGTCGGCTTCGCCGTCGGCGCCGGCCTGGCCTTGCCGCTGGGACTGATGATGGGCGCGAGCCAGCGCATGTATGCCTGGCTCAATCCGCTGATGCAGGTGCTGCGGCCGATTCCGCCGATCGCGTATATCCCGCTGGCCATCCTGTGGTTCGGCCTGGGCAACGCGCCGGCCGTGTTCCTGATCGCGCTCGGCGCCTTCTTCCCGGTGCTGGTCAACACCATCGCCGGCGTGCGCCAGGTCGACGGCATCTACATCCGCGCCGCCCGCAACCTGGGCGTTAACCAGCGCACGATGTTCATCCGCGTGATGCTGCCGGCCGCCGTGCCGTACATCCTGTCGGGCGTGCGGATCGGCATCGGCACCGCTTTCATTGTTGTGATCGTCTCGGAGATGATTGCCGTGAACAACGGCCTGGGCTTCCGCATCCTCGAGGCGCGCGAGTACTTCTGGTCGGACAAGATTATCGCCGGCATGATCAGCATCGGCCTGCTGGGCCTGATCATCGACGTGGGCATGAACAAACTGAACAATCATTTGCTGCGGTGGCACCGTGGGCTGGAGAACTAAGATGAAGGTTAACGATATGAATCCGACCCACATCCAAGTCAGCGGCGTCCACAAGGTCTTCAAGACCGACAGCCGCGAAGTCGTCGCGCTGAAGGAAATCAACCTCGACATTCCACAGGGCCAGTTCGTCTGCCTGCTGGGGCCGTCCGGCTGCGGCAAGTCGACTTTGCTGAACGCGGTCGCCGGCTTCTCACTGCCGTCGTCCGGCACCATCACCGCCGACGGCAAGCTGGTCACCGGTCCGGGACCGGAGCGCGGCATGGTGTTCCAGGAATACGCGCTGTTCCCGTGGATGACGGTGGAAAAGAACATCGCCTTCGGCCTGGAGATCAAGGGCATGGACCAGTCCGCGATCACGGCCAAGGTCGATGAGTTGCTGGCGATGCTGTCGTTGAGCGATTTCCGTCACCGTTTCCCGAAAGACCTGTCGGGCGGCATGCGCCAGCGCGTCGCCATCGCCCGCGTGCTGGCGCTGGATTCGCCGATCATGTTGATGGACGAGCCGTTCGGCGCGCTCGACGCGCTGACGCGCCGCAACCTGCAGGACGAACTGCTGCGCATCTGGGCCGAGCTGAAGAAGACCATCATCTTCGTCACCCACAGCATCGAGGAGGCGATCTATCTGGCCGACCGCATCGTTGTGATGACTTACCGTCCCGGCACCGTCAAGCGCGACATGATTGTCGATCTGCCGCGCCTGCGCGATCCGGCCGCCGTCGAGTTCAACGCGTTGAAGCGCGAACTGGGACAACTGGTGATGGAAGAGCAGCAGCGCCACCACAATGACGAGATGCGCATGGCCGCGGTCGATTAAAGCCACCTCTGTTCCGCGTGGGGCGGATTTGGCGGGACGCCGTAATCGGCCAATGTGTGCGCCGCCGAGACGCATGCATGGCCGATTACGCTGCGCTAATCCGCCCTACGTGTTTTAGAAGAGCTCGCGTGAAGTAGAATCCGTTGATGCGCGCCAAAAAATCCCTGCTCCTTCTGTTCGCGTTGATCTGCGCGGCGGGCGTCATCGCCGGTTCGTATCTGGCCGGCACCTCGCGCGCCCGCGCCGACCTGCGCCTGCAAGGCCAGCGTCAATTGCAGCTGATGGCGCCGGACCTGCAATCGCTGCTGCAAAAATACGAGACGCTGCCGTTCGTGCTCGGCTTCCAGCCCGACCTGATCGAGGCGCTGGCGAACCCGTCCGACGCCCGCGCCATCAGCCGCCTCAACAGCACCTTGAAAACCATCCAGCAGCAGGCCAACGTGGGCGCTATCTATGTGATGGACCGCGACGGCCTGACCATCGGCGCCAGCAACTGGGACCAGCCGCTGGGCTTTGTCGGCAAAAACTTTTCCTACCGCCCCTACTTCGACGCCGCGCTCAAGGGCAGGGCGGGGCGCTTCTACGGCATCGGCACCAGCACCTCCGAGGCCGGCTACTTCATCGCCCAGCCGGTCTACGGTAACGGCAGCGCCGGCGGACCGGTCACCGGCGTGGTCGCGGTCAAGATCAGCCTGGCCGATTTCGAACGTACCTGGCGCAGCAGCGACGACGCCATCGTGCTGGCCGACCGCAGCGGCGTCATCTTCCTCAGCAACCGTCCCGACTGGATCTACCGCAGCCTGACCCCGCTGGACGCGGCCACCGAGCGCCAGCTGGCCCACACCCAGCAATACATGGGCAAGACGGTGACGCCGCTGAACGGCCAGCCCGACCTGTTCGTCACGCAATCGGTCGGCCAGCTGGGCTGGCAACTGATGCTGTTCCCCGGGCAGTCGCGTGTGCTGCGCGCCGGCTTGCAGTGGGCGCTGGCGGCGATCTTGCTGCTCGCTTGCGCCGCGCTGGCGGGCTGGGCTTCGCACCAGCGCCGGCGGCGGCTGGAGGAACGTCTAGCTTCGCGCGCGGCGCTGCAAAAAGCCGAGCTGGAGCTGAACGATAAAATCGTCGAACGCACGCAGCAGCTGCGAACCACCAACCAGCACCTGGAAAGCAAGTACGCCAAATTGCAGGAAACCGAACACCTGCTGCGCTCGACGCAAAACGAACTGGTGCAAGCGGGCAAACTGGCGATGCTGGGACAGATGGCGACAGGGATCACCCATGAACTGAACCAGCCGCTTGCCGCAATCCGGGCCTTCGCCGACAACGCCCGCATCTTCCTCGAACGGGGGCAGGGCGAGCAGGTCGCAGGCAATCTGGGCCACATCAGCGAAGCGAGCGCGCGCATGGGCGCCATCATCGGCCAGCTCAAGGGCTTCGCGCGCAAGGACGAGACCCTGGGCACGGTCGAGCTGGCGGCATCGGTGCGGGCGTCGGCCTTCCTGCTTGAGAGCGAGTTCCGGCGCCACGCGGTCACGCTGGATATCGACGCCGGCGTGGAGAATCTGAAAGTGACCGGCGACAGCGTGCGCATCGAGCAAGTGCTGATCAACCTGCTGCGCAACGCGCTCGACGCGGTCGAGAACGCCGAGCGCCGTCTGGTCGCCATCCGCCTCGCGCGCGACGGCGACAGCGCGCTGGTCAGCATCAGCGACAGCGGCGAGGGCATCCCGGAGCAGGTGGTGGCGCATCTGTTCGAACCGTTCTTCACCACCAAGCCCTCCGGCAAGGGCCTGGGCTTGGGGCTGGCGATCTCGTCGTCGATCGTGCAGGCGATGAACGGCCAGTTGACGGCGCATAATCAGACCGATGGCGGCGCGCGCTTCGAGCTGCGGCTGCCGCTACAACACGAATCATCTGAAACACGTAGGGCGGATTAGCGAAGCGTAATCGGCCATGGTTGAGCCGCGAACGGCGCATCGATGGCCGATTACGGCGTTTCGCCTAATCCGCCCTACGTACTACAACAAGGAGCATGACGTGCAGGCCATCTTGATCGAAGACGAAGCCGCGCTGCGCCTGGCCACCAGCCAGACGCTGGAACTGGGCGGCTTCAGCGTGCAGGCCTGCGCCAGCGCGGAAGAGGCGCAGGCGCTATTGCGGGCCGACTATGCCGGCGTCATCGTCACCGACGTGCGCCTGCCGGGCCGCTCCGGCCTCGACCTGCTGGCGCAGATCGCCGCGCTCGACGCCGAACTGCCGGTCATCGTCGTCACCGGCCACGGCGACGTCGAGATGGCGGTGGCCGCCATGCGCGGCGGCGCCTACGACTTCATCGAAAAGCCCTTCGCCAGCGGCCGCCTGCTGGACGCCGTGCGGCGCGCGCAGGAGCGGCGCCGGCTGGTGCTGGAGAACCGACAGCTGCGCACCGACCGCGCCCAGCATCCCGACCTGCCCGACCTGATCGGACGTTCGGCCGCCATCGAACAATTGAAAATCCTGGTGCGCAATGTCGCCCCGGCCGGCGTGGACGTGCTGATCAACGGCCAGACCGGCACCGGCAAGGAAGTCGTCGCCCGCCTGCTGCACGCGGCCAGCGGACGCAAGGGCAACTTCGTCGCCATCAACTGCGGCGCCTTGCCCGAATCGGTGTTCGAAAGCGAGATCTTCGGTCACGAAGCGGGCGCTTTCACCGGCGCGCAAAAGCGCCGCGTGGGCAAGCTCGAGTTCGCGCAAGGCGGCACCGTCTTCCTCGATGAAATCGAAAGCATGCCGATGGCGCTGCAGGTCAAGCTGCTGCGCGTGCTGCAGGAGCGCAAGCTCGAACGCCTGGGCGGCAATGACTCGGTTGCGTTGGAGTGCACGATCGTCGCCGCCACCAAGGTCGATCTGCTGCAACTGAGCGCGCAGGGCCATTTCCGAGAGGATTTGTACTACCGCATCGGCGTGGTCTGCATCGACCTGCCGCGCCTGCGCGACCGGCGCGAGGACATTCCGCTGCTGCTGGCCCACTTCGCCGCCGACGCCGCCGTGCGCTACCGGCGTCCTGTGCCGGCCTGGAGCGCGCAGCAGATGGCGCAATGGCAGGCGGAGGACTGGCCGGGCAACGTCCGCGAACTGCGCAATTTCGCCGAGCGGCTGGTGCTGGGCATCGTCGCAGCGCCCGGGAATGTGCCGGTGCCCGAGGCGGGCGACGCCATGTCGCTGCCGCAACGGGTCGACCATCACGAGCGCGAATTGATCGTCCAGGCGCTGGCCGCCGTCGATGGCAACGTCGGCCTGGCGGCCGACAACCTCCTTGTGCCGCGCAAGACGCTGTACGACAAGCTCAAGAAGTACCAGATCGGCACCGGCCGCAAATGAATGTTCGGGCGTAAAAAAACCGGCCATCCAGGCCGGTTTTAATGTTACCGCTTGCGGCTTACTTCGGCTGGGCCGGATCGGCGGCTTTGTCCGCTGCGGGGGCGGCTGCGGGAGCGGCCGGCACTTCAGGTTCCTTGAACTTGGCGCCGGACTTGTTGGCCATGTAGACCACGGCGCGCGCCACTTCCACATCGTCCAGGTCCGGGTTGCCGCCTTTGGCGGGCATCGCGCGCAAACCTTCGACCGCGTGTTTGACGACGGTATCGTAACCTTGGGCGATCCGGGCGGCCCAACCGCCGGCATCGCCGAACTTCGGCGCACCGGCGACGCCGGCGCCGTGGCAGGCCGCGCAAGTGGAGGTGTAGATGGCTTCGCCCGATTGCAGCACCTTCGGCGCGTTCACATCCTTGAAGGTGAAGCCGGCATCGGCGACGGGGGAGAGGCGGGCGGCGATTTCTTCCGGGGCCTGGCTGTTGGAGCCGGCGCCGGTCAATTTGTCTTCCGTGACGTACTTGACCAGCAGGATGATGCCGAAGACGGTGACTACAAAAAAGCCGATCACAGCAGCTACAAGCTGTTTAGGTGTTCTGATTGCGGATTCGTGTTCGTTATGTGCGTCGCTCATGATTTCCTTAACAGACTATTGTCGAGCCGGGGTGGCGTGCGAAAAACTGATCAAGCAGCTGCCTTGCAAAACCTTCACCAAACGGGCGATTATAGACTCAAAAATCCCTGTATGGAAACGCAAAGGTGCTCAAAACGACACTTTCCGTGGACGGGAAGCGATAAAAACGGTATCCTACGGCTCACTTCAAGAAATCCCCCTACGCGGCTGTAGCTCAGTGGATAGAGTATTGGCCTCCGAAGCCAAGGGTCGTGGGTTCGATCCCCGCCAGCCGCACCAAGTTTTCCTCCACCAGATCAATTGCTTAGCTCCGACGCTAGCGGTTGGTGTGCGACTAATTCACCTCCAGTCAACCAATGAGGCAAGCGGGATCGTGGTAGACTTCCCGGGTCGAAAAAGGTGGGCCGGCGTGGTGAGCCCCGGCCAACTCCAACCATGGAGCAAAATTTTCCCGGCCACCGAGGCCGGGGACCACGACGAGAGCGGACGTGCGCCGATTTCTCGTGGACTTTTTTGACTTGGCACTGCTGATTCCCAGCCGCGTCAGCGTTCCCGCGCGATCGACACACGTCCTTTGATGAGCCATTTGGCAAAAAAAGGACGTTTCTTATGCATACTCCCATTCTCGTTGTCGGTGGGTCCCTCGTTGGACTTTCAACTTCGTTGTTCCTCGGCTGGCACGGCGTACCCCACATTCTCATCGATAAACACCCGGGCAGTTCGCCCCATCCCCGCGCCATGGGCTTTACGGAAACAACGTTGGAGCATTACCGGGCGGTCGGTATTGCCGATCAAATTCCGCAAGTGTCCGCCGGCACTCGTCTGCGGCGCGTGACCGTCGACAGCCTGGTCGGCGACTGGCGCGGCGAGCAAGCCTGGACGCCGGGCGAAGCGCCGGTGCGCCCACTCGAGCTATCCCCTTGCACCGGCGCGGCCATCGCGCAGGACAGGCTGGAGCCGATATTGCGGGGTGCTGCGATCGCGCGTGGCGCGGAGCTGCGCGCCAGTACCGAGCTCACCGGTATTCAGATGACCGGAGGCGGCGTGCTGGCCCAAGTCCTCGACCGCATCAGCGGACGTCGGTACGAGATCAGCGCGGATTACATGATCGCCGCCGACGGCGCCAATAGCCCGGTAAGGGAGGCGCTTGGCATCACGCGAAGTGGGGTCGGCCATCTCGGCGTCCTTCGCAGCGTGCTGTTCCGTTGCCCGGATGCGGATGTCTACCTGCGGCGCGGCGCGCAGCAATTCTCCATCGAACAAGAGGGCTTCCGCAGCTTCCTCACCACGTACGGGGACAGCCGCTGGGTGCTGATGCTCGACGGCGACGAAGAGCGCGACGAAGCCGCGCTGCGGGCGGCGATCCGCCGCGCGCTCGGCGCCGACATGGCCTTCGACATCATCACGACGGGGCGATGGGAGATGGCGGGCCGCATCGCCGATACCTACCGTCAGGGCCGCGTGTTCCTGGCCGGCGACGCGGCCCACCAGCTGCCGCCCACCCGGGGCGGCTTTGGCGCCAACACCGGTATCGACGATGCGTGGAATCTCGCCTGGAAATTGCGGCGTGTGATCCAGGGCGACGCCGCGCCGGCCTTGCTCGACACCTACGACGCGGAACGGCGTCCGATCGGCTGGCTGCGGCATCAGCAGACGTTTTCACGCCCCGATTATGCGGCGCGCGCCGGCGCCGCTTTCGTGCCGGAGGCGCTGTTCAGCAATGATGCCATGGAATTTGGACAGCTGGTCCGGTCCCCGGCGGTGGCCGGCGCCGGGCCGGCGTTGCCGGCTGCGGCCGCGCCCCAGCAATGGGCCGGCCAGCCCGGCACGCGGGCGCCCCACGTGTGGGTAGACCAGGCGGGTCAGCCGATATCCTCGCTGGACTTGTTCGGCAGCGAGTATGTCCTGCTCACCGCAAACGCCGACTGGCGGGCGGCGGCAGAGCGCCTGCGGCTCCGGTTCATTGAGGTCGGCAACGACGTCCTTTTCCCGCCGTCGCAACCGTTCGCTGAGGTGTTTGGCGTTCCCGCGTGCGGCGCGACATTGGTTCGGCCGGATGGCGTTATCGGCTGGCGTAGCTTCGCCGGGCCGGATGAGGGCTGCATCGAAGCCCTAGCGGCCTCTCTCCTACTCGCTTAAAACTTACCCGCATCGACATAGTGCCGAGATGTAATGACCCAGTGAAATCTGCTCAACTTACGCGGCTAATGCAAAAGTAGCCGCCGGGGTTTGCATCCGCAGCGCCTGATGTGGGCGCTTGTGGTTGTAAAACTGAATCCAGTCGCCGATCACGCGGCTGGCGTGCTGCAAAGTCTCGAAACGATGCCGGTGCGTGCATTGTTCCTTCAAAGTTCGGATTACCCGTTCCACCATGCCGTTTTGCTGCGGACAGTGCGGCGTGATGAGTTCCTGCTTGAGGCCATAGCCACGCACCAGGGCCGTGAAGCTGCGGCTGGTGAAGACCAGACCGTTGTCACTGCGCAGCAGGAACGGCGCCGGCACACGGCCCAGCGTGCCAAAGCGGGCAATCAGAGCGTGTTCCAGCGCGCTTGAGGCCGTGCAGGCCTTGCCGCTGCGCGACAGTTGCCAGCCCAGCAGTTCTCGGGTGTGGCAGTCGATCACCAAGGCCAAGGTCGCCCAGCCATCCTTGCCCGCCCAGATCCGGCACATGCCCGTTGACCAACGCTCGTTGGGCGCCTGCGCCACCGATGGCAGGGACTGAATGCGCGGACGAAAGCCGATGGCCCGTTTGCGCACCTGCCATCCCTTGAGCTGGAAAATGCGTTGGACGGTGTTTTTGTTCATGCCTAACATAACAGGTAGGCCACCGTGCGGTAGCCGAAGGACGGCGATTCCTCGATCATGGCCTTGATGGACGCGGCGAGCTCTGGCTTGACCTTCGGCGTTGCTTTGGTCGGCTTGTAGTAGGCCGTGCGACGCGGCACCTCCAGCCACTTGCACAGCTTGCTCACCGATACGAGCACCCCATCTTCTTTTAGTCCCTGGCGGATCGTTTCGATCACTTCTCGTCCTCGCCCAACAGGGACTGCAGCTTTTTTCGTACGCGCAGCTCCAACATCGCTTCGCCATAGGCCTCCTGCAACTCCTTAATCTGGCGTTCGTACTGCTCCCTCACATCGAGCGGGTTGGCGCGCAGCGCGTTCTCCATCCCACGCTTGCTATCGTCGACCCAGGCTTCAACTTCCGACGGCGCCAGGTTGTACGCGCGGCTCGCTTCCGCGATCGTCGTTTTACCTTGGATGATCTCCAGCACCAGCGCGCTCTTGCGCTTGGCCGTCCAGCGTTTTACTTCTTCGTCCATCTTTGTACTCACTGTCAATTTCCTCAACTATGACGTGAGCAGGAATTTAGTGGGTCGTTACAAGTTTTCGTCAGGTCAGGCTTGGGCTAGTACAGATCAGCTCACAGGCCAAAGTGTGGCTTCAGCTTCTTCACCAACGTCTTTTTTCGCCACTCGTAGAACGCGTCAAAATTTACCAGTTCGAGCAGTGAATCGTTGAGGTCAGGTAGCAAATTGTCTTTAACGAAGGCCTTACGATCCTTCGCTGGCTTTGCCTGTATGTATTCGACGATCGTCTTCGAACGCTTTGCGGCGTTGTCGTAATAGTCAAGCAGCTGAAGGTTGGGCAAAGCGTCGTGCATCCACTCCTGCCACTCAATAACGCGCGCTTGGTCTTTCACGTTGATTGAACGCAAATTCCTGTCGCTAAAACCTCTTCTCGGATGGATGTGATCTACTTCATACCTCCCGTCTTTCAGTTTAATTTCTGGGAAAATGAGCGACAAAAGAAATCGCGCGCGTGGACTGCCATAAGGTGCGTCATCGACCAGGTCACCTAACTCTTCCAGCGAAAGTTTCATTGATTTTCCACCGGGAAGCTTCAGCCCGATCAGTGCGCCGATGTCGATCGCCTTGCCTTCACTCATCTGGCGATTCACCTCAGCGATGAACTTCTCCAGTACTTCGTCGCTCCGGCCGCCAAAGACGCCATGAACCTGCGCCACCGCGTAATATCGTCGCAGATGCCTCTTGGTGGTATCGCTCTTCCAATTCACGCCGCACATAATGTAGTACGCAATCGGCACCAGTGCGTTCTCCGATAAGCTAGGGTGGGGGTTGTAGCCGATGTCGGGAAGCAAATTGCACATGACCAGCATGCTTTCCTTTATGCGGGGCCAGTTCTCCCGGATTTTTTTGATGTTGTCAGCCTTGAACGAATCGAGGTTAAGCTTGACCTTCAACCCTGATAGGACCAGGCAGCAGCGCATTACGAAATCCTGAGTAACATTGATTTCAGCATCCTGCATAGACTGAACCAGGTTTCGAATCTCGTCGCGCCCTTCTTGCCATTGCGATACGAGCAGTGAGAACAGCAAATCCGATTTCTTTAACGTCATCCCACCGCTATTGATCCTGGTGAAGATGTCGACCACCTCATCTAGTTGCTGATTGTCGATATCAAAGTAGAAGACACGTTCCTTATGGAGCATGTCTCTTATGCCGGCCAACATACTCAGGATCTTGTCCCTGTTTGCTTCAACTTTGGTGATCAGCGTCATCTTTCGCGTTGCTGCGACCTGCGGAAGCAGACTATTTTCGAAAAACTTGAGAACGTAGCGCTCGGTTTTCCAGCTCATCGCCTCGCCAACCTCGAACCACAGGCTTTTGTCCGTCAAGAGCGCAGAATCATGATCGTCGAGGAACTTGAAAAAGGATTCGTCAAATTCAGCGGACTCGCGAGCGAACAGATTGAAGTAGAGCCGCGATTCGGGAAAATTCGCGTCAATATTTTGACGCCCTTTTCCGCTGATTTTATATTTATACTTACCAAGAAGGCCGATATAGAGACTGCTGAGCCGCTGCTGGCCATCGACGACCGAAAATGCTCCTGACTGCAGCAGGTTCTTCGGTGCATGTTCGTTAGGAATTTTGGTTTTCTTGTTTTCTGTGAATTCTTTGGTAAAAACGTACAAGGGATATTTTTTCGTCGCTGGAGGCAGCATGTTCCAAAAGATGCAGTTCCCAATGGGATAGTCGCGATAAAGTGAGTCGAATAGATTTTCAATACGGTCCCGGTCCCATACAAAAGAACGTTGAATCGGTGGCAGAAACAATTTTCCGCTCGATATCATGGTCATGGCTTCATGCACGCTAATTGACTTAAAATTCATTTATTCTTCCCTCTTCCATTCAGCTCTCGATCGGAAAATTTTATTTTCTTCAAACGAACAAGCAAGCAACGCGTACTTACTTGTCATACAGAAATAAGGATAGCATCTTGCCGGCCTGCAAAATACGCTAAATCTCACACCTATCAGCAACAAATGATCCCATCCGCGCGAGCGATCCATATAGACATGCCGGCATGTCAATCTTCTCGGCCAACGAAAGTGGCGCAAGTGCTCCCGCCAGAAACATTCGTGGAGTTAGCATCGTCAGTATTTATATGCTCGAGCTAGTGCTACCGGAATTTCGAATTTCCTCCTCAGAATTAAACCTTGAAAGTTTTGGCGTTCCCCCAATGAGCTCCCACAAAAATGAGTGAGCAGTGCTTGGCTCTATCCGTCTCGAGCCCAGAGCATCATAGTGAGACTTTACGGTTAGGTTCCTTCTATCGGGCCGATAGGTTTAAATTGTTTGCTATTAGATCGTGCACTATGTAAAGTGCATGCATCGGCGCGCTGCGGACGAAACAAGCCACACAAAGATCGCTAGCGATTCAATCGTAAGTTATATGACGATGCCGCAGTCAGCCACCATCCCAACACTTTAAGGAGCCATACCATGAAAAACGTCGCCATCGTCCTCTCCATCGCCCTGCTGGCATCCACTGTCGTGTACGCCCAGGAAGCTCCTCAAGTTACCCGCGCCCAAGTTATCGCCGAATACAAAGCCGCCGTCGCGGCGGGCCAAGCGTCGAATTCCGGCGAACTTTACGCAGGGGGCAACCCAGAGGCCGTCTCGTCTAAAACCCGTGACGAAGTCCGAGCCGAACTGCGCCTCGCCCAGCAACGCGGCGAACTTGCGAGCGGTGAACAATACCCGCAGTTCCAGACCGAAGCCGCCGTGCCGGCGGTAACCCGCGCGCAAGTTCGTGCCGAGTTGGCCGCCTACCGCCAGGCGAACCCGCATCTCGCCGGCGAAGCCAGCCTCTGATCGAGCCCTTCCAACTGCGGGCAGTTCATTGCCGCGAAGGCAGCGCGTACCGCGCCAATATGCGCGAGTAGGTTTGGTCCTTGCGCATGTCGATCAGCGCGCGGTTGAAGGCGTCGCGCAGGGCGCGGTCGCGGAAGCCTACCTTGAAGCCGGTGGTCGCGTCGAAAATGGCATGGTAGTCGAGTGCCACCTGCGTGTTGAACTCGGTGCTGAACTGCTTGCGATACCACTCGAAGACTTGCTTGTCGACGACGATCACGTCGACCCGGCCGAACCAGAACATCTTGTTTTGCGCCTGCTGGTTGGAGGGCTGGAAATAGTTGGACGGGAAGCGGCCGTCAGCGCCCGGCCGGTAGCGCGCTTCGAAGGCGGGGCCCAGGTCGCGCCAGCCGTTTTGCCAGATGGCGAAGGTGTAGCGGTCCAGATCGGCGATCGTCTTGAGCACGATGTGCCGGTCGCGCCGCGAGATCGCGATGTTGTGGAACGTGATGAACTCGTCCGAGAAATATACGCCACGGCCGTCGCTGCCGCGCACGCTCACCGCCAGGTCGACGCCGTCGCCCTCCCTGAACGGCAGCAGCCGCACGTTGGGCGTCTCGCGAAACGTCACGCCGCTTCCGGCGCGCCGCAGCGCTTCGGTGACCACGTCCACTTCGATACCCTCGGCCTTGCCATGCGCGTCACTGAACGAGAAAGGTGGCCGGCTGCCTTGGTAGACCGCGACGAGATCGTCCGGCCGCGCCAAGGCGGTCAAGCTCACGAAGGCGAGGGTGCACAGCGCTGCCAGTCTTTTCATAGTCCGCTCGGTGTTGCAATTTTGTGTTGTGACAATTCGAGATTTTTCACGCCTGACCCTAATGGTACGATAATTCCTACTGGCAATTCCGATATCGTCGCTGTCCCGACCTTTCCGCGTGCGGAAGTAAGTTTCTAGAGAACGGAATCATGAGTATTACTCCAGAAGTGACACGTCGTACCTTTTTAAAAATATTGGCCAGCGGCGCGACCGTCGGTTTGTCGGTGACCAGCCTGCCGGGCATGGCGATGAACGCGTCCCGGCCGCGATTGACTGAAGTCCCCGCCTGGGCGCCCGAACCGGGCCGGGCCCGATGGCGCATCGATGGACTGCCCAAGGTGCTGGGACAAAAAATCTACGCGCGAGATTTCAAGGCGCGCGATTTCAAGGACTGGCCGCAGAACGAGCAGTTCCTGTATGCGGTGCGCTGCGACCGCTACGACCAGGTGGTGACGGGATACGACCTGGGCATGCTGCCCGCCGGCCTGCGTCCGGTGGCGGTGATTGACGCCCAGGCACTGGTCGACAAAAAGCTGAAACTGGCCGACGGCATGAACAGTCCGTTCCTGGCCACCATCGGCAAGCCGGCGGACTTTTTCGGACAGCCGGTGGCGATGCTGATTTTCGCCAATTTCGACGCCTACCGCCGCGCCGTCAAAATCCTGCAGTTCAATCCGGACGTGATCAAGTACGGCGCGCCGGCCTCCATCGCGACCGGCACCTACACGCCGGTCACCAGTTATATCCGGGACGACGCCAAGAATTTCAACTACGTCTACACGCCGAACTACGCGGCGAACAAGGACGCCGTGTCCGCCGGCATCTCGGCGGCGATCGACGGCAAGACCTGGCCGACCTTCACGCGCCGGTTCTACACGCAGACCATCGATCCGATGTTCATGGAGCCGGAGTCGGGCATGGCGTGGTACGACCCGGCCACCCAGCAGCTGAACCTGGTGCTGGGCACGCAGTCGCCCAGCGGCGACCTGCGCAACGCGGCCGACATCTTCGACGGCAGCGCCTACCCGGTGAAGGACATCGATTTGCTGTCGTGCTACCCCGGCGGCGGTTTCGGCGGGCGCGATTCGTCGCTGTTCTCGATGTACCTGGCCCTGGCCGCGCCGTTCTCGAGCGGGCCGCTGCGCTGGGCGCAAAGCCGCTTCGAGCAGTTCCAGGTCGGCCTGAAGCGGTGCGAGACGGATTTCAGCGAGACCCTGGCGGTGGACGCCAACGGCAAGATCCAGGCGCTGCGCTGCGATTTCACGCTCAATGGCGGCGACCAGATGAACCTGACGCCGTTCGTGGCGCAACTGGCCGCGCTCAGTTCCATGAGCTGCTACAACATCCCGCGCGCGATCGCCAACGCCAGGTCGATGCAAACGCCGCAACTGATGGGCGGTTCGCAGCGCGGCTTCGGCGGCCCGCAAGCCTTCATGGCGATCGAGACCCTGCTCGACGAAGCGTCGCAGGCGCTCAACATCGATCCCTTCGAGCTGCGCCGGCGCAACCTGCTGGGCAAGGGCCGTGGCGCTACCGTGACGGGCGCGCCGATCCTGCAGGACCTGCAACTGGAAGAGATGCTGCAGCGTCTGGAGCGGCATCCGCTGTGGCAAAACCGCAAGCTGACGCAGCAGGCCAAACAGCGCCAGGGACTGTTGTACGGCGTCGGTTTCGCGCTATCGAACGAGGCCTACGGCACCTCCGGCGACGGCATGTTCGGCGCCGTGCAGATCGAGCCCACCGGCACCATCACCATCTACACGCCCTACATCGACATGGGCAACGGCGCGGCCACCGCGCTCGGGCTGGCGCCGGCGTCATACCTCGGACGCAACGCCAACAGCATCAACATGGGCGAGACCCAATTGTTCGATACACTCAACCTGACCACCACCTTGCCAAAACCGCCCGCGCCCGTGCCGCAGAACTACGTGCTCAAGGCGTCCGGCTCGGCCAGCGCCTGCCTGGGCGCCTTCTACCAATACCACGTGGTGGAGCAGGCCGGACTGGCGCTGGTTTTGCAGACATTGCTGCCGGCGGCCAACGCCATTTGGGGCAGGGAGGTGCCCGCCGCCGCGTTGCGCTGGAAGGACAACCGGCTGCACGCGGAGGGCGTGAAGTCGCTGCCGTGGTCGGCGCTGGTCAAGCAGGCCACGCGCATGCGGCTGCCGATGGTGGCGGTGGTGCATGCCAGCTATGTCGGCGGCTTCGCCACGGCCCCGTTCACCTTCCGCAGCGGCGCGGCGACTTTGCCGCTCGACTATATCGCCATGGGCCTGACGGTCGACACCTTGCAGCCGGTCCCGCGCGGCCAGGTGGCCAATCCGCCGTCCATCAACTTCCGGTTCGGCCGCACCACCTACGCGCCTTGCGGTTCGCTGGTGGCGGCCACGATCGAGCCGCGCACCGGCGTGATCGCGGTCGAGTCGGTGGTCTCGGTGCTCAGCGCCGGCGTCCAGCATTGCCCGCAGATGGTGTCCGGCCAGTCGCAGGGGGCGATCGCGATGGCGCTGGGGAACGTGTTGCTCGAGCATTGTCCGAACGACCGCACCGGGCCGGGCAACGGCACCTGGAACCTGAACCGCTACGCCATCGCGCGTTCGACCGATATTCCGCAACAGGAATTGATCGTGTTGCCGCCGGCGCCGGGCGAAACCACCGCGCGCGGCATCGCCGAGGCGGTGATGTGCCCGATCGGTCCTTCCATCCTGAACGCGCTGGCGATGGCCACCGGCGGCAAACGCTATACGACGACGCCGGTGACCGCGCGCGCCGTCCTGGAGTCCCTGAAATGACACAACCGATCCGTTTCCACATCAACGACAAACCCGTGCAGGCCGACGCCGGCGATGCCGACATGGCGCTGATCGATTTTCTGCATGAGCGCCAGGACCTGACCGGCACCAAATTCTGTTGCGGTATCGGCGTCTGCCGCGCCTGCACCGTCGCCACCCGCGAGGGCGGCGACGAGGTACTGGAAAAAACACTGTCCTGCTCCACGTCCGTCAGCGCGGTCGAGAACATGTCGATCTACACGGTCGAAAGCCTGGGTTCGGAACAGGCGCTGGCGCCGTTGCAGCAAGCCTTCCTGGAGAATTTCTCCTTCCAGTGCGGCTACTGTGCGCCCGGATTCCTGATGGCGGCCACGGCCATGCTGTCGCACCTGAAGCGCGCGCCGGTGCCGGCATCGCAGCTCGACGAGGTGATCGAGACTTGGGTCGGTGGCAATCTGTGCCGTTGCACCGGCTACGTGCGCTATATGGAGGCGATCCGCAAGGTGGCGCTGCCCTACACGCAAGGTGGCGGGGTGAAATCATGAGCCTGTCCACAATGGTGTCGCTGATTCCGGCGCTGTTGCTGGCCGCCACGGTGGGTATGGCGCAGGCCGCGCCCAAGGCCGCCGTCGGCAAATACAGCAAGCAAAGCGCCGTCGAGTACGGCCAGGTCTGCGCCGACATGATCGGCCAGATTCCGGCCTTCAACTGTTTGGACGGCACCATCGTGCCGATCACCGTCGACGGCAAGACCCCGGCGGAGTACAAGCCGGGCATGACGTGCGACCGCCCGGCGCTGCTGCCGTATGGCGGCGATTCGTTCGGCCAGTGCACGCCGTATTCCCGGTTGCTGAATCTGTCCTACGGCAAGACGCAGATCTCGGCCATGTGCCGGCGCGAGCAGTTGCGTGATCCGAACAGCAAGTTCTTCGACGAGGTCGACATCGTCGCCCACAATGTCGACACCGGCGACACCTGCTGGTTCCACGCCGAGGGCAAGCCGGGCCAGAAGACCGGCCTCGACGCCTCGCGCGTGCCGCCGCCCAACGAAAAGGCGCCGCCGCCGCAACGCATCTCCGCCGGCCAGTTCTGGTGGGCGCCAGCGGCCACCGCGTCGAAGAACTGCCTGAGTTGCCATGACGCCGATCCCTTCATGTACAGCCCGTGGATCGGCCAGCTCAAGTATCTGTTGCCGGCCGATCCGCTGGGCCGCTACAGCAACATCGGCAAGGAGTTCGCGCAGTGGCATTCGAACAGCATCAGCACGCGCGACAACACCTGTGTCGGTTGCCACCGCATCGGCGACCAGGCCAGCTGCTCGCAGTTCGTGCCGATGGCGGCCGGCAGGATACCGGCCAAGGACGGCAACGCGCGGGCCAACAGTTATCCGTTGAGCCACTGGATGCCGGTCAATAACGATCAAAGCAAGGAGTTCTGGGAGCAGGCTAACCTGGAATCGCTGAACCAGCTGTTGACGTGCTGCGCCGATCCGAAGAATCCGATTTGCACGATCAAGCCGATCGTCACGCCACCCAAGCGTTAATCCGCGCCTTCCAGGGCCGCCGCCAGCATGTCGGTGAAGATGCGGATCTTGGCCGAGCCGCGCCGGCTGGCCGGATACACCGCGTGGATCACCACATCCATGTCGCCGGGGTTGGCGTCGTACTCCGGCAGCACCGGCACCAAGGTGCCCGCGGCCAGGTCGCCGCGGATCAGCCAGTCGGCCAGCAGTACCAGGCCCATGCCTCCCAGCGCCGCCTGGCGCAGCATTTCCGAGTTGTTCACGTTCAGGCTGCCGTGCACGTCGATGTCCACCTGCCGGCCGTCGCGCCGCAAGCGCCAGCTGTGGCGGTTGGCGCCGTAGGAAAACTGCAGGCAATTGTGTTGCGCCAGCTCGGCCGGCGTTCGCGGCGCGCCGTGCGTGGCGAGATAGGCGGGACTGGCGCAAATATGCCGCTTGTGCGTCGCCAGTTCGCGCGCGATCAGGTTCGGTTGCTGCTGCGGACTGCCGATGCGGATGGCGACGTCGACCGCCTCCTCGGCCAGGTTGATGAAGTTGTCGCTGAGCCGCACATCCAGCGCGACCTTGGGATGGCGGCGCGCGAACTCGGGCAGCAGCGGGGCGATATAGCGCACCGCTAACGTGACCGGCGCGGCGATGCGCAGCATGCCGCTGGGCTCGGCGTCGCGGCCGGCGGCGGCGTCGTCGGCCTCATCCAGCGCGGCCAGGATTTGCGTGGCATGTTCGACGTAGGCGCGGCCGCTGTCGGTCAAGCTGATGTTGCGGGTCGAGCGGTTCAGCAGCGGCGCGCCCAAGCGCCGCTCCAGCGCGTCCACCAGCCGTGTCACCGACGAGGTGGCCACGCCTAGCTGGCGCGCGGCGGCCGAAAAACCGCCATTGCTGGCGACCAGGCAAAAAGCTTTCAGTTCGGCGAATCTGTCCATGGCGGCGTTGCGTCCTGCGCAAAGGTGTATGCGAACTCGGTCATATTATCATCAGCGGGTGGCGCCTATATATTGATTTCATACATCTCAGGCTTAGGAGGCCATATGAATATCACCCCGCTCCCGGTCGGCTTTGGCGCCACCATCGAAGGTTTGGATTTGCGCAACGTCGGTCCCGGCACGGCCCGGCTGCTGCGTTCGGCGTTGCTCGAGCACGGCCTGCTGGTCATCCGCGACCAGACCTTGACGCCGCAGGAACAAATCGCCGCGACCGGCTTGTTCGGCACCTTGGAGACCTTCCCGACCATGCGCGGCCAGCTGAACGGCTTCGAGGAAATTTTCCGGGTCGCCAGCCGGCCCGAGGACGGCCATGTCGAGGTGGGCCGCTACTGGCACTCGGACGGCTCGTTCCGCGCCGACCCGACGCCGATCAGCTTCTGGTACTCGGTGGCGCAGGCCAGCGAGGGCGGCGATACGCTGTTCACGGACCTGCAGCGCGCCTACGCCGAGTTGCAGGACGAGATCAAGCAAGAGTTCGACGGCCTCGACACCGCGCATCGCAACGGCGTGGTCCATCCTTTGGTGCTCAAGCATCCGAAAACCGGCATTCCCGCGCTGTACCTGAATGTGGGATTGACGGGCGGCGTGCTGGGATATGGTCCGGACCGTTCGCAAGCGTTGATGCAGGCGGTCGACCGCCACTATTCCCGCGACGGCGCCACCTACCGCCACCATTGGCTGCCGGGCGACGTGGTGGTGGCCGACAACCTGCACGTGGCGCACAAGGCGACGCCGATCGGTCCGCAGTCGCGCCGCATCCTCAACCGCACCACGGTGCGCGCCGACGGCGTGATCTGGCACGATCCCACACCGGCGCCTGCGCCGATGGCGGCGGCGGTCCCGGCGGCATAGCAACATGTGCGTGGGGACTATGTTATTTCCCCCACGCACGGTTGGAGTGGCGCTCCGGTTAAGCTTGTATTTGAGATAAACTCTTGCTTCCCCGGTTATCTTGGTCCGCGTCATGCCTACTAAAACGCTCGACGACGTCGCTTTTCGTCGCATTCTCGCCCGAAACATCACCTTGCCGCTGGCGGCCGGCGTCGTCAGTGCCGGCGTGTTCGTTGTGCTGCTGGTGTATCTGGTCACGACCATGAACTGGGTCGAGCACAGCGAGCGCGTGATCGGCAACGCCAGCGAGATCAGCAAGGAAATGGTCGATATGGAGACCGGTCTGCGCGGCTACATGCTGGCCGGCGAGGAATCCTTCCTGCAACCGTACGTGCTGGCCAAGCCGAAGGTGGTCTCCAGCCTCGCCAGCCTGGCGAAGCTGGTGGAGGACAACCCCGCCCAGCTCGACCGCCTGCGCCTGATCGAGGCCCAGCACAAGCAATGGGATTTATACGCGCAGGAAATGATACGGCTGCGCGCCGCCAATGGCGACGTGACCGGACCGGTCAAGACCGGACGCGGCAAGAACCAGTTCGACGAGATCCGCCGCCAGCTCGACGCCTTCCTCGAGGTCGAGATGCGCATGCGCCAGGATCGCAACGCCTCGGCGCGCAGCGTGACCTCGCTGGTGGCGGTGGTGTATCTGGTGCTGACCCTGGGCGTGGGCGGCGCGCTGGCCTGGTTCGGGCGGCGCGAGCTGCTCGGCCTGTCGAAGACCTATAACGATGTGCTGCGCCAGCACACCGAGCATGCCGATCTGTTGCAGCAGCAGGCCTGGCTGCGCACCGGCCAGAGCGAGCTGGCGCAGCAGGGCATCGGCCAGCTGGCCTTGCCGCAACTGTCGTCGACCTTGCTGCAGTTCCTGGCGCGCTACATGAACGCGGTGGTCGGCGCGCTGTATTTGCGCGGGCCGGACGGCAGTTTCCGCCGCGTGGCATCTTACGGCTTCAGCGCCGAATGGGAACAGCGCGACCAGCAGCTCAAATCCGGCGAGAGCCTGGTGGCGCAGGCCGCGCTGGAACGCCGCCTGATCCGCCTCGACCGGGTGCCGGCCGATTACATCCAGGTCAGCTCCGGCCTGGGCGCGGGGACGCCGGCCAGCGTGCTGCTGGCGCCGCTGGACAACGATGGCCAGATCAACGGCGTGATCGAAATCGGCCTGCTGCGTCCGATCACCGTGCGCGACATGGATTTCCTGACCTTGGTCAAGGGCAACATCGGCAACGCCATCGAGGCCAGCCAGTCGCGCCAGCGCCTGCAGGAAGTGCTGGAGGAAACCCAGCAGCTCAACGAGGAATTGCAGGTGCAGCAGGAGGAACTGCGCACCGCCAACGAGGAGCTGGAGGAACAGTCGCGCGTGCTGGAGGAATCGCAGGCCAGCCTGGAGAACCAGAAGGCTGAGCTGGAACAGACCAACGAGCAACTGGCCGAGCAGGGCACCGCGCTGGACCAGAAAAACGCCGCGCTGGTCAAGGCGCAGCTGGACCTGGAGGAGCGCGCCCGCGAACTGGAGCGCGCCAGCCAGTACAAGTCGCAATTCCTGGCGAACATGTCGCACGAGCTGCGCACGCCTTTGAACAGCTCGCTGATCCTGGCCAAGCTGCTGTCGGAGAACGCCGCCGGCAACCTCAACGACGAGCAGGTGCGCTTCGCCAACACGATTTACTCGGCCGGCAACGACCTGCTGAACCTGATCAACGATATCCTCGACATCTCCAAGGTCGAGGCGGGCAAGCTGGAGCTGGTGCCGGAGCAGTTGTCGCTGCGCCACGTGGTCGAAGGCATGGCGATGGTGTTCGAACCGCTGGCCCAGCAAAAGAAACTGGCCTTCCACGTGCAGGTGGCCGACGACCTCGCCACGCACATGGTCACCGACCGCCAGCGCCTGGAGCAGATCCTCAAGAACCTGCTGTCGAACGCGCTCAAGTTCACCAGCAGCGGCCAGATCACGCTGGCCGTGCACGGCGCCGGCGACGGCGCGGTCGGCTTCTCGGTGCAGGACACCGGCATCGGCATCCGCCAGGAAGACCAGCAAGGCATTTTCAACGCCTTCCAGCAGGCCGACGGCACCACCAGCCGCAAGTACGGCGGCACCGGCCTGGGTCTGTCGATCTCGCGCGACCTGGCGCATCTGCTGGGCGGGGCGATCAGCCTGGTCAGCGAGCCGGGCAAGGGCAGCTGCTTCACCCTGACCATGCCGCTGCGCTGGACCGCGCCGGAGCCGGGGCCGCGCGTCGGCAGCGCCAGCGCGCCGGCCGCCATGGATGACAATGGCGGCGTCGGCGCCTACGCGGCCACGTCGCTCGGCCTGGCCATCGCCGCGACGTCGCCGCCCGCGTCCCAAGGCCACGGCGCCGATAAAGAAGAAGCGCCGCCGCGCGTGCGTGCCTTCGACGATGACCGCGACCAATTGCCGCCGGGCGTGGACAACGCCCGCTCGGTGCTGGTGATCGAGGACGATCCCGCCTTCGCCCGCATCCTCTACGATCTCGCCCACGAAAAACAATACCGCTGCCTGGTCGCGTTCGACGCCGACGAGGGCCTGGAACTGGCCCGTCTGCACCGCCCCAACGCGGTGCTGCTCGACATCCGCCTGCCCGACCGTTCCGGCCTGTCGGTGCTGCAGCTGCTCAAGGACGACGCGCAGACCCGTCACATCCCGGTGCACGTGGTGTCCGGCACGGACGCCGGCGAGGCCGCGCTGCACCTGGGCGCGATCGGTTTCGCGCTCAAGCCGACCACGCGCGAGCAGTTGATGGAAGTGTTCCGCCGCATCGAAACCAAGCTGACGCAAAAGATCAAGCGCGTGCTGCTGGTCGAGGACGACGACCGCCAGCGCGACAGCGTGGTGCGGCTGATCTCCGACGACGATGTCGACATCGTCGACGTCGGCAGCGGCGAGGAGGCGCTGGCGCTGCTGCGCACCACCGTGTTCGATTGCATGATCATCGACCTGAAGCTGCCCGACATGCAGGGCAACGAGCTGTTGCAGCGCATGGCCGGCGAGCAGCTGGCGGCGTTCCCGCCGGTGATCGTCTACACCGGCCGCAACCTGTCGCGCGCCGAGGAGGCCGACCTGCACAAGTATTCGCGCTCGATCATCATCAAGGGCGCCCGTTCGCCGGAGCGCCTGCTCGACGAGGTGACGCTGTTCCTGCACAAGGTCGAGGCCGACCTGTCGTCCGAGCGCCAGACCATGCTGCGCACCGTGCGCTCGCGCGACCGCGTGTTCGAAGGCCGCCGCATCCTGCTGGTCGACGACGACGTGCGCAACATCTTCGCGCTGACCAGCGCGCTGGAGCAGAAGGGCGTGCTGGTCGAGGTGGGCCGCAACGGCTTCGAGGCGATCGAAAAACTCGACCAGAATCCCGACATCGACCTGGTGCTGATGGATGTGATGATGCCGGGCATGGACGGCCTGGAGGCGACGCGCCACATCCGCGCCGACGCCCGCTTCGCCCGCCTGCCGATCATCGCCATCACCGCCAAGGCGATGAAGGACGACCAGGAGCAGTGCCTGGCGGCCGGCGCCAGCGATTACCTGGCCAAGCCGATCGACCTGTCGCGCCTGTATTCCCTGCTGCGGGTGTGGATGCCCAACGGCGAGCGCGGCGCATGATGGGAAGGAGAGCGCATGCAACATAGCGACACCGACATCGAGCTCAAAGTGTTGATGGAAGCCATCTACATGAAGTACAGCTACGATTTCCGCGACTACACCGGCGCCTCGCAGAAGCGCCGCGTGCTGCATGCGCTCAAGGAAATGGATTGCGCCAGCATCTCGGCGCTGCAGGCGCGCATCATGCACGAGCCGGCCGCGTTCAGCCAGCTGCTGCAATACCTGACGATCCCGGTGACGTCGATGTTCCGCGACCCCAGCTATTTCAAGGCGCTGCGCGAGCAGGTCATGCCGGTGCTGAGCACCTATCCGTCGCTGAAGATCTGGATCGCCGGTTGCAGCACCGGCGAGGAGGTGGTGTCGATGGCGATCCTGCTCAAGGAGGAGGGCTTGCTCGAGCGCAGCATGATCTACGCCACCGACATCAATCCGCAGTCGCTGGAGAAGGCGCGCAAGGGCGTGTTCCCGCTCGACGCCATGCGCGAATACACGGCCAACTACCAGGCCGCCGGCGGCACGCGCAGCTTTTCCGACTACTACACGGCGGCCTATAATGCGGCCTTGTTCGACAGTTCGCTGTGCGAGAACGTCACCTACGCCGACCACAGCCTGGCAACCGACGCCGTGTTCGCCGAGACCCACTTGATCAGCTGCCGCAACGTGATGATCTACTTTAAGAAGAGGCTACAGGAGCGCGCCTTCGGGCTGTTCCACGAATCGTTGTGCCATCGCGGTTTTCTCGGCCTCGGCAGCAAGGAAAGCATCGATTTTTCCGCCTACGCGCCCAGTTTCGAACCGGTGCAAAAGCGTGAGCGGCTGTTCAGGAAGCGTTAGAGATGAATGCGCCACAGAGTTCGCCGGCCACGCGGGCGATCGCCGCCGCGCTGGCCGGCCGCAAGATCGAGGCGGTGGTGATCGGCGCTTCGGCCGGCGGCGTGGGCGCGCTGCTCAAGCTGCTGCCCGGCCTGCCCGCCGGTTACGGCCGGCCGCTGGTGGCGCTGCTGCACCTGCCGGAGAACCGCCAAAGCCAGCTGGCCGAGGTGTTCCGCCAGCGCATGGCGCTGCGCGTATGCGAGGCCGGCGACAAGGAGCCGCTGTCATCCGGGACGCTGTATTTCGGCGGTTCCGGCTACCATTTGTCGGTTGAGTCGGACCGCAGCTTTTCGCTCAGCTGCGAGGCGCCGCTGCACTTCGCGCGCCCCGCGATTGATTTCCTCATGGAATCGGCGGCGGACGCCTACGGCCCGGCTTTGCTGGGCATTTTATTGACCGGCGCCAATCAGGACGGCGCCGCCGGCCTGGCCGCCATCGGCCGCGCCGGCGGCCTGACCGTGGTGCAGGACCCGGACGAGGCCGAGGTGGCCACGATGCCGAAAGAAGCAATCCGTCTTCGGGCGCCGGACCTGATCCTGCCCCTGGACGCGATACACACAATGCTGTTGATGCTGGAGAATAATTAATGCAAGCCGAGCACCCGACCAAACTGCTGATCGTCGACGATCTGCCGGAAAACCTGCAGGCGCTCAACGCCGTCATCCGCGGCGCCGGGCGCGAGATCTTCCAGGCCGGCTCCGGCGAGGAGGCGCTCGCCTTGCTGCTGCAGCACGACTTCGCGATGGCCTTCCTCGACGTGCAGATGCCCGGCATGGACGGCTTCGAACTGGCCGAGCTGATGCGCGGCACCGAGCGCACCCGGCAAATCCCCATCGTCTTCGTCACCGCCGCCGGCAAGGAACTCAATTACTCGTTCAAGGGTTACGAGGCCGGCGCCGTCGACGTGCTGTACAAGCCGCTCGACTCGCGCGCCGTGCGCAGCAAGGTCGAGGTCTTCGTCGCGCTGTACGAGCAGCGCGAGGCCACGCGGCGCCAGGTGCAGGCGCTGGAGCTGGCGCGGCAGAAGCAGGAGGCCACGCTGGCCGAACTGAACGCGGCGCAGACGCAGCTGCAGCGGGCGCTGTCGATGCGCGACGAGTTCATGTCGATGGTGTCGCACGAGATGCGCACGCCGCTCAACACCTTGTATCTGGAGACGCAGCTGCGCAAGATGCAGCTCGAGCGCGGCAACATGGCCGCCTTCGGCGCCGAGCAGCTGCAGCGCATGGTGGCGCGCGACGACCGCCAGATCCAGAGCATCATCCGCCTGATCGACGACATGCTCGACGTCTCGCGCATCCGCAGCGGCAAGCTGTCGCTGCGGCCGGGCTGGGTCGAGCTGTCGGGCCTGCTGCGGCGGGTGGTGCACGACCTGACGCCGCAGGCCACCACGGCCGGCTGCACGATCAGCCTGGACGCCGACACGCCGGTCAGCGGCTGGTGGGACGAGTTCCGCATCGAGCAGATCGTCGTCAACCTGCTGACCAACGCGCTGCGCTACGGCGCGCAGCAGCCGGTGGCGGTGTCGCTGGTGGTCGGGCAGGATGCGGTGCGGGTCGAGGTGCGCGACCAGGGGCCGGGCATCGCGCCCGATCAGCAGCAGAAAATCTTTGAACCGTACGAGCGCGGCGTCGGCAACGAGGTGCCGTCGGGCCTGGGGCTGGGCTTGTATATCTCGCGCGAGCTGGCCGAGGTGCACGAGGGCACGCTGACGGTGGCCAGCGTGCCGGGCGAGGGCGCGGTGTTCAGCCTGACGTTGCCGCGCAGGGACGCGCCGCCGGCGTAAAGGACCGTTGGCGGCGGCGCGGTTCAGCGCGAGCCGGACTCCTCGCGGCGCTGGATCAGATAGGCGTTCAGGTCGTCGAAGCTGACGTTGCCGCGCTGCGCGGTGTCGATGCTGTCGAAGTTCTTGTCGACCACGCCCAGGCCCGCCTGGCGCGCCTCTTCGCGGCTCAACGTGCCGCTGTGGTCGGTGTCGGCGTCCTCGAAACGTTTCTTCAGCTTTTGCACCGCGGTGTAGCGCAGCAGCACCGGCCCCGGCGCGATGTCGCGCTGCGGCTGGCGCATCGAGCGCGGCACGTACGAATCCGAATAGGGCGTGGACATGCCTGCGGCGGACGCCGCCCGGACGGCGGGCGCCGGCGTTTCCGCTTGCGGGGTTTGGGCGCCGGCGCTGGCCGTGGCCAGCAGGGCTGTCAGTAGGATTGGATGCAAAAGGTTCATGGTTGTCTCCCCGCCATCGATCGATGCACGGCTCAGGTTGACACTTTGATCCGAATGCGCGGATTAATCAAACACCTTCTATTGTGCGGTGCGATTTTGTCGCCAGGAAACATCATTTCGAGGACGTAAGTCTTTGTTTTGAAGGGAAATTTTGTTTAATCGGTAAGTGTGCAATGTATGCCAGAAGGCATTAATTGGCGGTGTCGAACGGGGAGGGGCGGCGCCATTGCGGCGCCGCCTTCGGCGGCGACCTACTGGATTAGCAATTGCGTATCTGGAGCATGCCGATCGCCAGCGGCCCCGGTAAGGCGGGGAGCACCGCGGGAATCAGATCGACCTCGATCCAATAGCTGTTCAACGAGAAATTGAGGTTGAAAGCGCCGATGCAGGTGGTGGGGTTGCGGTACTCCCTGAACCCGTTCGGCAGAGGGGCGGGGATGGGGCCGGGCGCGTCGCTGTCGATGAATGCCACCGAGACCGGCGCGCCGCCCGCGATGGGATAGGCGAGCAGGCGCGCCGTGACCCGCCCCGGACTGATGTTGGTGTCACGGATGTGCGCGAACAGGGCGCGCGCCGGCACCAGGCCCCCGGGGGTGCCATAGGTGTCGGTGACCTGGTAGCGTACCTTGCAGGGGACCAGCAGGCCGGGCATCAACCTCGCCTCGAAGTTTTCCATCTGTACGGCGAAGTAGCACGATTCATCGACGATACCGGTCGAGCCGACCGACGTCCAGTTGCTGTTGGCCAGCGCGGCGCCAGGTGCGGCCAGCGCGGCGATGGCCAGCAGGGCCAGGGGGCGCATGACGCGCGACGCTAAGAGTTTGGGAAGGTTAAGTGAGAACATGGCGACTCCTTGAAAAGGCAGACCGGACCGGCCTGCATGGCTTCAAGACTAGACCGTCGCGCACGCTCAGCTTTAAGGTGCATCAACGAAGTCACTACCTTAAAAATAGGCAGGACGCGCTGAGAAACTTGCCCTCACATCTCGTTTTTGTGCCCTGCTATTTGCGCCAGAAACCGGCGTGGGCGACACGCGCCTCCTCTTCGCGCAGCGGACCGATGACCTCGGTCGGACGCTGGCCCCGCGCGAAGACGTCGCGGCACGGCAGCGACAAGGTCGGATTTTCGGGATCGCTACCGGTCAGTTCCAGCAGGCTCGCTTCCGACATCGCATAAACGACGCGGCCGACGCCACTCCAGTAGGTGCCGCCGGCGCACATCGCGCACGGTTCGGCGTTGGCGTACAGGGTGGCGCCGGCCAACTGCGCGGGGCTGTAACGCTGCGACGCCATGCGCAGCGCGTTCATCTCGGCGTGCGCGGTGCGGTCGCTGCTGGAGGCGTTCATCGCCTCGGCGATGACGCTGCCGTCGGCGGCGACCACCATGGCCGCGAACGGGTGGTGGCCCTCGTCGCGCGAGCGCTGCGCCAGCGCCAGTACGCGGGTGAGAAATTCGTGGTCTTGCGCGGTTGGTGTCGTCATATCGTTCCTTTGTTTAGTCCTCGCGCAGCACGCCGTAGCGCACGTTCTGCCGCTTCAGGTAATTGCGATAGGCCAGCGACATGCGGTCGCATGCCACCGACACTTCCGCGCCGGGGATCAGCGGCAGCCGCGCGGGGCTCTGGCTTTCCAGAATCGGCAGGTCCTGCAGGAAGATGGTGTCCTGGAAGGCGCGTAGGGCCTCGTCGTCGGAGGTGAAATCGTCCAGCGCCATGATGATCCACACGCGTGTGGTGGTCTCGGTCAGCGGCTGCGGTAGCAGCGCGATCGCCTCGGCGATGCCGCCCGGCGGATGCTTGGTCAGTATCGCCGTCAGCGGCCGCACCACGCGGTAGGTGTATTCGATGTCGCTGCCGCCGGTGGCGGCCTTGCTGGCTTGCGGCTGCCATGCGCGGCACTGTTTGGCCCACACGCCGCTGCCGTGGTCGGCGTCGTCGAAGGTCTCGACCGTGTAGTCGGGAATCGCCGCTTGTTCCGGCACGCCCAGTATGCCGTCGTGCACAAAGGCGAAGTGCGCCATGTCGAGGAAATTCTCGACGATGCGCGGCCCGCTGCTTTGCACGTCATACGGGCCGCACCAGACCTTGCGCAGACGTTCGTCCGCGAATTCGGGAAAGCGCGGCGGCCCGGATATGGAAGGCGTACCGATGCAAACCCATACCATCCCGTATTTTTCCTGCGTGTGGAAGGTGCCGACCCGCGCTTTCAGCTTGTCGGGTTCCAGGTCCGGCAGCGCGGGGATGTGCCGGCAGCGGCCTTCGCCGTCGAAGCGCCAGCCGTGATAGGCGCAGCGCAGCGTGTCGTCGGCTATCCCGCCCAGCGACAGGCGCGTGCCGCGATGCGGGCAGCGGTCTTCCCATGCGTGTACGGTGCCGCCGCTGTCGCGCCACAAGGCGAGGCGCGTGTCCAGCAGGTCGGTGGCGGTGATGGCGCCGGCCACGATCCGCGCGGACAGCGCAACCGGATGCCAGTCGTTAAATAGAACGGGATCGATCATCATGGTTGTTCCGCTGGACGGAGCCGTGATGGGCTCCGCCTTGGCCTGCGCCCTATTTTGGAATCGCGCCGTCCACGCCCTGCACGTAGAAGTTCATCGACAGCAGGTCCTTCAGCGGCACGGCGACGCCGGCCGCGTATTTGACCGCGCCCGACTGGTCCTTGATCGGACCTGTGAACGGGTTGAAGGTGCCCGCCGTCAGCGCGGCCTTCTTCTCCTCGAAGATCTTGGCCGCGTCGGCCGGTACGACCGCGTTCAGCTTCGACATCTTGACCATGCCTTCCTTCATGCCGCCGCGGTAGTCGCCGGTTTTCCAGGTGCCGGCGAGGACCGCCTTGGCGGTATCGATGTAGTAGCCCGACCAGTCGTTGGTGGCGGCGGTCAGGTGGGCCTTCGGTGCGAAGCGCGACATGTCCGAGTCCCAGCCGAAGGCGTACACGCCTTTTTCCTGCGCGACCTGCAAGGTGGCCGGCGAGTCGGTGTTTTGCGCCATGACGTCGGCGCCCTGCGCCACCAGGGTTTCCGCCGCCTGGCGTTCCTTGGCCGGGTCGTACCACGAGTTCACCCAGATCACCTTGGTCTTGATGCCGGGATTGACGCTTTGCGCGCCCAAGGTGAAGGCGTTGATGTTGCGGATGACTTCAGGCACCGGGAACGAGGCGATGAAGCCCAGCGTCTTGGACTTGGTCATTTTGCCGGCCAGGATGCCGTTCAGGTACGCGCCCTCGTACAGGCGCGATTCGTAGGTGCCCAGGTTCTTGCCGGTCTTGAAGCCGGTGGCGTGCAGGAACACCACGCCGGGAGCCGACTTGGCCACTTTCTCGGTCGGGTTCATGTAGCCGAACGAGGTGGTGAAAATCAGCTTGTTCCCTTCGGCGACCAGCTTGCGGATCACGCGCTCGGCGTCGGCGCCTTCCGGCACGTTTTCCACGTAGGTGGATTTGACTTTGCCGGCCAGCGCTTTTTCCATCGCCAGGCGGCCCTGGTCGTGGGCGTAGGTCCAGCCGGCGTCGCCGACTGGGCCGACGTAGACGAAGCCGATCTTCAGCGGTTCGGCCGCCAGCGCGGGGAGGGCGGCGGCGCCGAGGGTGGCGGCCAGCGTGGCCAGCGCGATCAGTGTGCGACGATTCATCATGCGGTTTCCTTTAGCGGTGAAGTGTGTGGATTAGAAGTGGTATTCCGCGCGGACCATCGGCGTTCTGGCCGTGGCGCCGGGGTTGTTCTTGTCGGAGTTGCCGAATTTGTTTTTCCAGTACTGGTATTCGACGCCGATCTTGAAGGTGTTCTTCGGCGCGCTGACGACGGCGCTGGCGTCGTACATGATCTGCATGTCGATGTTGGTTTCGCGCGCGGTGTCGCCGCCGAATTCGTCCTTGCCTTTCTTGTCGATGAAGTTGGCGTAGCCTTCGAACGACAGCGGAATGCCGATGTTGAACGGGATGCCCCACGCGGCGGTGAGCATGGCGTGCGTGTCGTAGCGGTAGCGCGGCGTGGCGACATTGGTGTAGGTGTTGAACGGCGCGTTGCTCTCCCATAGCGCGAGCAGACTGATATCGAGGAAGCCCGGTACGTCCATCATCAGGGTCGGGCCGGCGACGACCATGCGTTTCTTGGAGTTGTAGCCGGCGTCGGTTTTGCTGTTGTAGTCGAAGCCAAGGGTGGCGCCGACGCCGCGCACCGGGCCGAAGGCCCAGTTGCTTCCCGTGACCTTGCCCAGGTCGAGCGTGTGGCGGTACACCGCGTAGGCTTCGTGCGCACCGCTGGCCGCTCCGGCCGACGAGGGGTCGTCGTGCGAAGACATCAGGAAGTCGACGTTGAAGAAGTTCTTGCCGTATTTGTAGCCCGATACGTGGCTGAAGTTGACGATGTTCTTGGTGATGTCGGTGTTGTTGAACGGCTCGGCGAACCGGGTGCCGTAACGGTAGCCGATTGAGGTGTCGCTCCAGTCCGCGGCTTGGGCTGCGCAGGCGCAGGTGGCGAGAAGTACTAGTACAGCGGCGGTGCGGGTTGCGAGTTGGGACATCGTGCGAACTCCAGTCAGTGGGTGAAGGGCGGTATGAACGAACTATTTTTGTATCCAATCTCGCTTTGGGATTGGATGCAATCTTGGTTTCTTTTTCTAGCAAGTTGCGGGCCAGTTGTTTTCCCATACGCTGTTGGCGGCTCGTTGGCGGAGCTTGATTTTCTGGCCTGGCTTTGCTTTTAAAGGCCTGATAGGGCTTCGGCCAGGTTGACCTTTTTGTGGGTGGTGTCGAGGCGCAGGCGTGCCTCTATCTCCAACAGGTGGTGCTCGATCAGGTGGGTGGCTTCGCTGACTTTTCCTTGTTCGATCAGCGTCGCCAGATCCTGGTGTTCGTGGTTGCCGCACATCGGCGCGCCGGGCTTTTCGTAGAGCGCGATGATCAGCGAACAGCGCGATACCAGTTCGCCCATGAAGCGCTGCAGTACGTGGTTGCCGGCCAGTTCGGCCAGCAGGATGTGGAATTCGCCGCCCAGTCGTATCCAGCCGGCGCGGTCGCCCGTCAGGCGCGCCTGGTCCTCCGCTTCGAGCGCGGCGCGTATCTGCCGCAGCGAGGCCGGCGTGGCGTTGCGTATCACCAGCGGCATGATCTCGCGTTCGATGGCGCGGCGCGCGGCGAAAATGTCGCGCGCCTCCTCCGGCGTGGGCGAGGCGATGACGGCGCCGCGATTGGGACGCAGTTCGATGATGTGGTCGTGCGCCAGCCTTTGCAGCGCCTTGCGCACGGTGGTGCGGCTGACTTGATACAGCTCGCAGAAATCGGCTTCGCCCAGATGGGTGCCGGGCGGCAGGCGGTGGCTCATGACGGCGTTGACGACGGCGCGGTAGATGCGCATGTCGACGCCGGTGGTGCCGCGCTTGAGCGGCGCGCCTTTGCCCGTGGCCGGTACGGCCGGTTCGGCCTTGCCTGCGCTGGTGCGTTTGCCTTGTGGGCGTGCGGAACTGGTGGATGACATCTGTTGAATCTCCGTTGAATACATACGCATGTATAAGCAGGAAGTGTGCTCACACTGGCATGCGGGTTGTGTACAACCCTGAACATGCGGCGCACGTTTTTGGTGATGTTCAGGTCATCTTTAGTGCGTCCTTCCGTCCAAAAGGGCGCGCCGCCCCGGGCCGCGCGTGGCATGTTACTTGCGTCTTACGACGTGACTACTTTGTATACGATAAGGACAGCGGATGAAGGAAGCACCCCGCCTGCAGATGCTCGGCATCTCGAAGATCTACCCGTCCGTGGTGGCCAACGCCGACGTCGACCTGACCGTGATGCCGGGCGAGATCCATGCGGTGCTGGGCGAGAACGGCGCCGGCAAAAGCACGCTGATGAAGATCATTTACGGCGTGACCAAGCCCGATGACGGCCAGGTGATCTGGGAGGGACGCCAGGTCCATATCAATTCGCCGCACGATGCGCGCAAGCTGGGCATCGGCATGGTGTTCCAGCACTTCGCGGTGTTCGAGACATTGACGGTGGCCGAGAACATCGCGCTGGCGCTGGACGAGAAGGTGACGCCGGCCGAACTGGCGCCGCGCATCCGAACCGTCTCGGAACAATACGGCCTGCCGCTCGATCCGCAGCGGCTGGTGCACAGCATGTCGGTGGGCGAGCGGCAGCGGGTGGAGATCGTGCGCTGCCTGTTGCAATCGCCACGGCTGCTGATCATGGACGAGCCGACCTCCGTGCTGACGCCCGACGCCGTGCTTAAATTGTTCGAATCGCTGCGACGCCTGGCCTCCGAAGGGGTGAGCATCCTGTATATCAGCCACAAACTCGACGAAATCCAGTCGCTGTGCGACAAGGCGACGGTGCTGCGCGGCGGGCGCGTGTCCGGCACCGCCAACCCGAAACAGGAAAGCGCGCGCTCGCTGGCCGAGTTGATGATCGGGCGCGAGCTGCCGGTGTGCGTCAACACGCCGCGCGCGCCGGGGGAGGTGATGCTTTCCATCGACGGCCTGAGCGTCGACAGCGAAGACCCCTTCGGCACGCGCCTCAAGGACATCAACCTTGAGCTGCGCGGCGGCGAGATCGTCGGCATCGCCGGCATCTCCGGCAACGGCCAGCAGGAGCTGTTGAAGGCGATCTCCGGCGAGCGTCCGCTCCGGGCAGGTGCCGGCGCCATTCGCCTTGGCACGCTGGATGTGGGCGCGCTCGATGCGGCCCGGCGCCGGCAATTGGGGCTGGGCTTCGTGCCGGAGGAGCGCCTGGGACGCGGCGCCGCGCCGGAGCTGTCGCTGGCCGACAACGCGCTGCTGACCGGCTATCTGCCGGCGGCCAACACCGGCATGGTCAGGAACGGCCTGATACAGCGCGGCGCGGTGCGCGACTTCGCGCGCAAGGTCATCGACCGTTTCAAGGTCAAGTGCGGCGGCGAGCAGTCGGCCGCCTCCAGCCTTTCCGGCGGCAATCTGCAGAAGTTCATCGTCGGCCGCGAGATCGCGCTGGCGCCGAAGGTGATGGTGTTCGCGCAGCCGACATGGGGCGTGGACGTCGGCGCCGCCATGCTGATACGCCAGGCCATCCTCGATATGCGCGACCAGGGCGTGGCGGTACTGGTTCTGTCCGAGGAGCTCGACGAATTATTCATGCTGAGCGACCGCATCGCGGTGCTGGCCGACGGCCGCCTGTCGCGCGCCGTGCCGGCCGCCGGCACCAGCATCAACCAGATCGGCGTGTGGATGAGCGGCGATTTCGCATACGAGGGAGCGGACCATGTCCAGGCTTGAAAAACGTCCGGAACCTTCGCGCCGCATGATGCTGGCGTCGCCGCTGATCGCGGCGGCGGCCATGCTGCTGACCGGCTCCGTGCTGTTCTTTTTCCTCGGACAGGAACCGCTGCACGCCTTCCACGTGTATTTCATCAAGCCGTGGACCACCATGTACGGCGTTGGCGAGCTGCTGCTGAAGGCGACGCCGTTGATCCTGTGCGGCGTGGGCCTGGCGATCGGCTTTCGCGCCAACGTCGCCAACATCGGCGCCGACGGCCAGCTGACCGTCGGCGCGATCGCCGCCGGCGCCGTGGCGCTGTATTTCGACCAGGTCGAGGCCTGGTGGGTGCTGCCGCTGATGCTGGCCGCCGGCGCGCTGGGCGGCATGCTGTGGGCGGCGATACCGGCGCTGCTGCGCACCCGTTTCAACACCAGCGAAATCCTGGTCAGCCTGATGCTGGTGTACGTGGCTTATCACTTACTCAGTTATCTGGTGCACGGACCGATGCGCGATCCGGCCGGTTTCAATTTTCCGCAGTCGAAGATGTTCGGCGAGTCGGCCACCCTGCCGCTGCTGGTGGAGGGCTTGCGGGTCAACGCCGCCTTCATCCTGTCGCTGCTTGCGGCGGCGGCGGCCTGGTTCTTCTGCAAGCACACCTTCGCCGGTTACCGTATGCAGGTCAGCGGCATGGCGCCGGCGGCCGCGCTGTACGCTGGCTTCAGCGAACCGCGCAACGTGTGGCTGGCGTTCATGGTCAGCGGCGCGCTGGCCGGCGTGGCCGGCGTCGGCGAGGTGGCCGGCCCGCTGGGGCAGATGCAGCCATCGGTGTCGGCCGGCTACGGCTTCGCGGCGATCATCGTCGCCTATGTCGGCCGCCTGCATCCGCTGGGCGTGGTGCTGTCGGCGTTGCTGATGTCGCTGCTGTACATCGGCGGCGAGACCGCGCAGATCGAGCTGCAGGTGCCGTCGGCGATCACCGGCATGTTCCAGGGGCTGCTGCTGTTTTACCTGCTGGCGGCCGACCTGTTCATCCACTACCGGTTCAAACCGCGCAAGCGCCCCGTCCCGGCAACCACCGCCGCCGTTGGAGAATCCGCATGATCGATACCGCGCTGTTAATCGCTTTCCTCGCCAGCACGGCGGGCGCCGCCACGCCGCTGGTGGTGGCCTCGATGGGCGAGCTGGTGACCGAACGTTCCGGCGTGCTCAATCTGGGCATGGAGGGCATGATGCTGGTCGGCGCCGTGACAGGCTTCGGCGTCACCCTGGCCACCGGCCAGATGTGGCTCGGGCTTGTCGCGGCGATGGCGGCGGGGATGCTGATGTCGCTGATCTTCGGTTTCCTGGTGTTGACCCTGCAAACCAACCAGGTGGCCACCGGCCTGGCGCTGACCTTGTTCGGCATCGGCGTCTCCGCGTTCATGGGGCGCGGTTTCGTCGGACAGACGGTGGAGCGCATGCCGCAGCTGACCTTCCCGCTGTTGTCGGAGATTCCGTTCGTCGGCCCGCTGCTGTTCCGCTTCGACGGCATGGTCTACGCGTCGGTGGTGCTGGTGGTGTCGATCGGCTGGATGCTGGCGCGCACCCGCCTGGGGCTGGTGATACGCGCCGTCGGCGAGTCGCCGCACAGCGCCCACGCGATCGGCTTTCCGGTCATCGCGCTGCGTTATGGCACGGTGCTGTTCGGCGGCGCCATGGCCGGCCTGGGTGGCGCCTATTTGTCGCTGGCGCTGACGCCGATGTGGGTTGAGGGCATGACGGCGGGACGCGGCTGGATCGCGCTGGCCCAGGTGGTGTTCGCGACGTGGAAGCCGCGCGGCGTGCTGGTGGGCGCCTACCTGTTCGGTGGCGTGACGGTGCTGCAGTTCCACGGCCAAGGGCTGGGACTGGCGATCCCGTCGGAGTTCCTGTCGATGCTGCCTTATCTGGCCACCATTGTGGTGCTGGTGATTATCTGCCGTAATCCGCAGACAATCTTGCTCAACAAACCAATGTCGTTGGGGCAGAACTTCAAAGCGGATTGATCTGTTGTTTCGACGCAGCAAATACCCGTTCTTGTTTGTCATAAACAAGCATTGCGACAATTCGAGAGATTTTGACCAACGGTTTCAATCTATCCTGCCGTTATCGAGCGGCGGCGGCTTCGCCGCCGTTCCGCGACGGCCCCCAGCCCCCGGTTCGTCCACTTCCAAGTTTTATCCATAAAACCTATGAGGGATGGGCCATGCGCACCAATACTCCAATCACCCAAAACGAATACGTCATGGAGGATGGCAAGACCATCGTCTCCAGCACGGACTTACAGGGCAATATCAACTACGCCAACCCCTATTTCATCGAAGTGAGCGGCTTCACCGAGGAAGAGCTGATGGGCGCGCCGCAGAACATCGTGCGCCATCCGGACATGCCGGTCGAGGCGTTCGCCGACCTGTGGGCGACCATCAAGGGGGGCATGCCATGGACCGGCCTGGTGAAGAACCGCTGCAAGAACGGCGACTACTACTGGGTGCTGGCCAACGTCACGCCGGTGATCGAGCACGGCAAGCCGGTCGGCTACCTGTCGGTGCGCACCAAGCCCACGCGCGAGCAAGTGCGCGCGGCGGACGACCTGTACCGGCAGTTCAAGGCGGGCAATCCGCGCCGCCTGCGCATCGTCAACGGCCGTGGCGTGTCCACCGGCGTGTGGGCGCGCGTGGCGGGATTGACGCGCATGTCGCTGGGGACGCAGATCGGCATGGCCTGCGCGCTGATGGGCGCGACCTTGGCGTTGCTGGCGGCCTGCCTGCTGGGCATGGGCGACGCCGGCATCAACCAGGCGCGCGGCTGGCTGGGCGGGCTGGCGGCGCTGGCGATGCTGGGCATGGCGGTGTTCGGCCGCAGCCTGTATCTGCATGTGGCGCTGCCGCTGGGGCACGCGACCAAGGCGGCGCGCATGATGGCCGGCGGCGATCTGACGGCGACCATCGAGGTGCGCCGCGACGACGAGGTGGGGCGCCTGCTCGCGGCGCTGCGCCAGACCAATATCAACCTGCATAGCATCATCGGCGACGTCCGCGCCAATTTCGACGAGATCTCGCAGGCGACCGGCGAAATCGCCAACGGCAACCTGGACCTGTCGGGCCGCACCGAGTCGCAGGCGTCGAGCCTGCAGCAGACCGCCGCCAGCATGGAGCAACTGACCTCCACCGTGCAGCAGAGCGCCACCAACGTGGCCAGCGCCAACGACCTGGCCGACCACGCGAAACAGGTGGCGGCGCAAGGCGGCAGCATCGTCTCGCAGGTGGTGTCGACGATGGGCGACATCAGCGCCTCGTCGAACAAGATCCTCGACATCATCGGCCTGATCGATGGCATCGCCTTCCAGACCAATATCCTGGCGCTGAACGCAGCGGTGGAGGCGGCCCGCGCCGGCGAGCAGGGGCGCGGCTTCGCCGTCGTCGCCAGCGAGGTGCGCGGGCTGGCGCAGCGTTCGGCCACGGCCGCCAAGGAGATCAAGACGCTGATCGACATGTCGATCTCCAAGGTGCAGGCGGGCACGCTGCTGACCAACAGCGCCGGCGTGACCATGGGCGAGGTGATCGAGTCGGTCAGCAAGGTGTCGGCGGTGATGGGGGAGATCTCCAATTCCACGCGCGAGCAGAGCACCGGCATCGGCCAGGTCAACGAGGCGGTGATCCAGATCGACGACATCACGCAGCAGAACGCGGCGCTGGTGGAGCAGGCCGCCGCCGCGGCGGGCAACCTGGCGCAGCAGACCCGTTGCGTGGCGCAGGCGATCGCGGTGTTCAAGCTGCAAAACGCCAAGCGGACGGTGCGCGCGCCGATGGCACCGCCGCCGGTCAAGCCGGCCGCCAAGGCCAAGCTCAAGCTGGTCGTGCACGGGTGACGGGCCGATAGCGCTTATCATGCTGTTTTGACGATCTGGAATCGACGGCATGGGCGGCACGGTGACATTGGCGGGGCAGGGGTGGAGTTTCGACGCGGCGGCGCCGGCGACGGTGCTGGAGGCGGCCGAGCGGGCCGGCGTGCGTTTGCCCAGTTCGTGCCGCAACGGCACCTGCCGCACCTGCATCTGCCTGGGCACGAGCGGCACGGTGCGCTACAAGATCGAATGGCCGGGACTGAGCCTGGACGAGAAGCGCGAAGGGTATATCTTGCCGTGCGTGGCCGTGGCGGAAACAGATCTGGTCATCGTGGCGCCGGCGGCCAGGCGCGTGCCGTGATTTCTACGACCCGGGCCCTTTGCGCAGGCGGCTCAGCAGCGCGTCGGCCGATTCGCTGAGCGGCACGCCGTGGCGCCGCAACAGTTGGATGTTGAGCACCATGTTCTCCAGCACCAGCTTGGCCGCGACGGCCAGCAAGGTCAAATGCTTGTCCTCGTCGCTGAAATTCTCCATGGCGTCGGCCATCTCGCACAGGTGGTTCGAAATCAGCCCCCGCAGGTCATGCTCGTCGAACGGCAGGTCGGCGAAATCGATCGGATCCTCCTTCTCCACCTCTTGCATCAGCAGTTCCAGCTCTTGCGGCGTAATCGTCATGCGGCGCTCCGGTAGTTGACGCGTTTTCATTTTAGCGAAACCGGCGCCAATCCGCGTTAGAATCCGTGTTGAATCCAGTCGACCAATGAGAAAATAAACATGGCGCAACTGATTTTTACCCAGCAACTGGGTCGATTCATGACCGTGCCGCAGGTGGAGACCGACGCGGCCGATCTACGCGGTGCCCTGGACCAGGCTTTCGACGCCCATCCGAGGCTGCGCGGCTACGTGCTCGACGAGCAGGGCCGCCTGCGCGAAAACGTCGTCATCTTCATCGACGGCCAGCGCACCCGCGAGCGCGAGCGCTTGAACGACGCGCTCGCGCCCCTGTCCAAAGTCTATATCTTGCAAGCTCTATCAGGAGGCTGATATGTCCGACCGCGCCTATCTCGCGACCCGCAAGGGCTTGTTCGAAATCTACCGCACGCACGAGGCGTGGCATCTGGACCGGCAGCATTTCCTCGGCGATCCGGTGTCGATGGTGCTGCCGGACCGGCGCGACGGCACGCTGTACGCGGCGCTGAGCCTGGGCCATTTCGGCAGCAAGCTGCACCGGCTCGACCCGGGCGCGGCCGAGTGGACCGAGATCGCGGCGCCGGCGTTTCCGCCCAAGCCGGAAGACAGCGACGACAAGGTCGAGTGGGCCGTCAAGCAAATCTGGTCGCTGGCGGCCGGCGGGCCGGACCAGCCGGGCGTGCTGTGGGCGGGGACCCTGCCGGGCGGCTTGTTTCGCTCCAACGACCGGGGCGACAGCTGGCATCTGGTGGAGCCGCTGTGGAACCTCCCCGAGCGCGCGCAATGGATGGGGGGCGGCTACGACGTGCCGGGCATCCACAGCATTTGCGTCGATCCGCGCGACAGCCGCTCGGTGCTGGTGGGCGTGTCGTGCGGCGGCGCCTGGCTGACCAGCGACGGCGGCGAGAGCTGGGCGCCGCGCGCCAAGGGCATGGTGGCGACCTATATGCCGCCCGAGCTGGCCGAGGTGGAGGCGGTGCAGGACCCGCACCGCATCGTGCGCTGCGCGGGCGAGCCGGACAAGCTGTGGTGCCAGCATCACAACGGCATCTGGCGCAGCGTCGACAACGGCGCCCACTGGACCGAGGTGCGCGCGGCGCCGCTGTCGAATTTCGGTTTCGCGGTGGCGGTCCACCCGGCCGACGGCGAGACCGCCTGGTTCGTGCCGGCCGAGGCCGACAGCAAGCGGGTGCCGCCGCGCGCGGCGCTGGCCGTCACCCGCACCGTCGACGGCGGCGAGAGTTTCACCGCCTGGCGCGGCGGCCTGCCGCAGCAGCATTGCTACGACCTGGTCTACCGGCACGGGCTGGCCGTCAGCGACGACGGCCAGCTGTTGCTGATGGGTTCGACTACCGGCGGCGCCTGGCTGTCGGAGGACGGCGGCGGCCAGTGGCAGACCATCTCCACCACCCTGCCGCCGATTTACGCGGTCAGCTTCGCCTGACGGTCAGGCGGCCCCGCGGCCGTAGTAGGCCAGGAACATGTCGACGGTTGCGTCGAGCACCTTCTGCTGCGTGGCCGGGTCCAGCGGCGGCTGGTTCAGCGTGACCTGCGGCCAGAAGGCGAAGGTTTTGAGCTGTCCCTGCAGCATCTGTGAGGCCAGCACCGGGTCGGCGTCGCACAGCTTGCCGTCGGCCTGCGCCGCGCGCAGCCACTGCGTGACGGCTTCCTCCTTGGCGCTGAGCCGCGCCACCATCTCGTGCGCGCGCGCCGGCGAGTGGATCGTCTCGGCGATCGCCACGCGCGCCAGATCCAGGAAGTACGCGTCCTGCAGCATCGCCATCTTTTTGCCCAGGATCTCCATCAGCTGTTGCCGCAACGGCAACTCCGGCACGTAGGGCGTTTCCATCAGGGCCGCCGTGCTGGCCCACAATTGATGCAATATTTGCGCGAACAGTTCGTCTTTACTGGGGAAGTGGTTGTAGACGGTGCGCTTCGATACGCCGGCCGTGGCGGCGATCTTGTCCATGCTGGTCGCCTCGAAACCGCTGGCGCGGAACTCGGCAATGGCGGCGTCGACGACGGCCTGGCGCTTACGGTCGGTGAGTTTGAGGGGCAGGTTCATGACTTTATTTTACACCGTCTGGTTTACTTTCTCAAAAAATGGAACTACACTGTGTAGTGTACATTATCTGTCCTGGAGCGTTCCGATGACTTATCAAACCGCTATCGCCAAGTCCCCCAACGGTCTCGACGGCCTTGACGGCCTGTCCGTGCCCACCGCCCCGCGCACGCGCACCGGCAAGTTCCGCAATCCGGTCAAGATGCACGCGATGGGCCTGATGCAAGGCCTGAGCCTGATGTTGCGCGTGCTGTTCGACAAGCCGGCCGACACCGTGCCGCGCCAGGCCATTCCCGTTCACGCGATCACGCAGCGCCAGTTATTGGATGCTCCGGATCGCACTCTGTTCCGCCTCGGCCACTCGACGGTGCTGCTCAAGCTCAACGGCAACTTCTGGCTGACCGATCCGGTGTTCGCCGAGCGCGCCTCGCCGGTGCAATGGGCCGGTCCGAAGCGCTTCCACAAGCCGCCGATCAGCATCGACGAACTGCCGCCGATCAAGGGCATCATCCTGTCGCACGACCACTACGACCATCTGGACAAGGCGGCGGTGATCAAGCTGGCCGCCAAGACCGAGCACTTCATCACGCCGCTGGGCGTGGGCGACCGCCTGATCGCCTGGGGCATCCCGCGCGCCAAGGTGCGGCAGTTGAGCTGGTGGCAGAGCACCCAGGTCGCCGGCCTGAAGCTGGTCGCCACGCCGGCCCAGCATTTTTCAGGTCGCGGCCTGAACGATCGCAACAAGACGCTGTGGGCGTCGTTTGTCATCGAGGACCGCGATGTTCGTGTGTTTTTCAGCGGCGATAGCGGTTATTTCGACGGATTTAAGGAGATCGGCCGTCAATACGGTCCGTTCGATCTGACCATGGTGGAGACCGGCGCCTACGATCCGCAATGGCCGGACGTCCATATGCAGCCGGAGGAGTCGCTGCAGGCGCATATCGACTTGCAGGGCAAAGTCATGATGCCGATCCATAACGGCACCTTCGATTTGTCGATGCACGCGTGGCACGACCCGTTCAACCGCATCGCGGAACTGGCGGGCGAGCGCCGTTTGCCGCTGGCGACGCCGGAGATCGGCCTCGCGCTCGATATCACGCGGCCAGCGCTGGATAGCAAATGGTGGGTGCCGCTGGTGGAGCGGGAAATGGCGGCGGCCGAAGCGGCCGTGGCCAGCGCCTAAATCGGGTGCTTAGGCGGTAATGTTGATCAGCTTGCCGATGGTTTGCCCCTGCGCGTTCAGCTGAGGCCGGGCGGTGGTGGGATTGGCCGCCAGGATTTGCTCGGCGCGGTTGGGGCGTTCGATCGCGCCGCTCAGCACGGCGCCCAGCTGGATGGCCGACGACCTCGCCGGGGCCTGCTGTTGCTGGGCCTGGGTGCTTTGCCGCTGGGTGTCGGCCAGGGTTTGCCGGTCTTTCGTCAGCTGGCTGCGGCTCTGTTCCAGGCGGCTGGCGTCCTGATCCACGCGTGACTGACCCTGCTGCACTTGCCGTTCAGCTTGTGCGACCGAGGCTTGCAGTGCATTGACGGACGTTACGGTGGCCACGATATTCCCCTGGTTAAAAAAGCTGGACGCGATGATGCAGAATTGACATCAATCCCTGAAGATTAGGTGATGGAGGGCAAAAAGGCAAGGTCCGACGCGCCCGGGCGAGTGTTGTATTTCTCAATGGTGTAAGCGATCACTGTGGCGGCAGCCTCATCCGCGCCGCTATAATCAATGATCAACATTGAGCGTTTCTCTATGAATCTTCAGCTCCTCGCAAAGTTTCTCGGCATGTCGAAGACTACTGTGAGCCGGGCGTTAAACGGTTACCCTGAGGTCAATGTCCGCACGCGCGAGCGTGTTTTGAAGGCCGCCAAGGAGGCCGGCTACCAGCCCAATCCGCTCGCGCGCAGCCTCGCACTGGGCCGCACCAATGTGTTCGGCATCATTTATCCGCTGCTGCCGTCCGACCTGGGCGATCCGATGTTCCTGGACGTGGTGTCCGGCATGTCGGCCGCGCTCGAGGATGTCGGCAAGAACCTGATCATCGCGCCGGTGTCACCGAACGCCGAGCAACGCTCCTATCAGCAGACCGTGCTGGGACGCCGCGTCGACGGGTTGGTGGTGGCCCGCACCCTGGTGCGTGACGAGCGCGTCGCCTTTCTCAGCAAGTCCAAATTCCCGTTCATCGCCTACGGCCGCACCGAGCTCGACGCGCCGTACGCGTGGTTCGATTATGACAACGCCTCCGGCACCAGCATGGCGATGGAGCGCTTGCTGGCCTGGGGGCACAAGCGCGTGGCGCTGATCAGCGCGCCGCTGGAAATGAACTTCGCGCGCCAGCGCCGGGACAGTTTTGTCTCCTCGATGGCGGCGGCGGGGCTGGCGGTCGATCCGCGCTACCTGGTCGATAGCAAGCTGGACCGGCGCAGCGGATACCAGGCGATGCAGCAATTGCTGGCGTGCTCGCCGCGCCCGAGCGCCGTCATCGTCGACAACAACATCGCCGGCATCGGCGCGGTGCGCGCGTTGCGCGACGCCAGCGTGGAAATGGGCAAGGAAATGTCCATCATCGTCTGGGGCAGCATGGCCGACACCTTGGCCGGCGCCAACGTCACCACCATCGACCAGCCGGAGCCGACCAAGGCCGGCGCGCGCATGATCCAGATGCTGCTGGCGCTGATCGACGGCACACCGGCGGGCGAATTGCACGAACTGTGGCAGCCTGTGTTTTTGGCCGGCACGACGGTCGGACCTTGTCTGCCCAATTAAAGCGTGCCCAGGATGTCGCATCGCGCATCGCGCATCTCGCATTGGGGTCAAGTCTGACATTCGGACACGAACTCAACTGCCTTAGGTCGATACTGCTGATCTCGCGCATTGGGGTCAAGTCTGACATTCGGACACGAACTCAACTGCCTTAGGTCGATACTGCTGATCTCGTGTCCGATTGCCAGACTTGACCCCCATCTGATGTTTATCTGATCGCGGTGGCTTCGATCTCGAATAGCATGCCGTCCAGCGCCAGGCGCGGGACCGGAATTAATGTGCAGGCGGGGGCGGGATTGTCTTCCCACATGGCGGCCAGCGCGCTGCCGAAGATTTGCAGCTTTTGCTCGCTATGGTCCACGATCAGCACCGTGAGCTTGGCGACGTTGACCACCCCTGCGCCGGCCGCGTTCAGCGCGGTTTGCAGGTTGCTCAACGCCTGCTTCACCTGTGTTTCGAAATCTCCCGACAGTACGCCATCGGCGTTTTCGCCGCCCTGGCCGGCGATGTAGATGATGCTTGCCGGCGCTTGGGCGACGACCACGTGGCTGTAGCCGTTGGGACGCGGGTCGTACAAGCCGGGTGGGTTGATGAAGGAAAGCTGGGTCATGGCGGCCTTTCGTGTGATAAATGTGCGCACACTATAAAATCTCAACTTAACTTGAGGTCAAGGATTTTATATGGCGTCTCCACCGAAGGAGCTGGGCGTCGGCGAACTCGCCGAGCGGGCCGGCGTGGCGGTATCGGCACTGCACTTTTATGAGGCCAAGGGCTTGATCCATTCCGTGCGCTCCGGCGGCAACCAGCGGCGCTATGCGCGCTCGGTGCTGCGCCGGCTGGCCGTGATCAAGGTGGCGCAGCGGGTCGGTATGCCGCTGGCGGCCATCGCCGAGGCGTTGAATGCGCTGCCGTCCGGACGCACGCCGACCGTGGCGGATTGGCGCCGGTTGTCGGCCGCGTGGAAACTGGAGTTGGAGGAACGCATTCGCACGCTGACGCAGTTGCGCGATCAGCTGGATGGGTGCATCGGTTGCGGATGTTTGTCGTTGAAGGCTTGTCCGCTTCGTAATGCGCAGGATGCCTTGGCGCGGGAGGGGGCGGGGCCGCATTTTTCGGCGACCGATTAGAGGTTCATTCAACCCGTGAGGCCATGCGGAGTCGTACCCGTACGGGTACGACTCCATTCGCCGCCGTGCGGGTTGGATCTTTACATGTTGCGGCGGTATTGGCCGCCGACTTCGAACAGCGCGGTGGTGATCTGCCCCAGCGAGCATACGCGTACCGCTTCCATCAGCTTTTCGAATACGTTCTCGTTGTCGATCGCGGCTTGCTGCAAGGCCGCCAGCGCCCGCGGCGCGTGTGCCGCGTGACGGCTGTGGAACTCCTCGAGCCGCTTGAGCTGCGATTGCTTTTCGTCGTCGGTGGAGCGGGCCAGTTCGATCTTCTGCGGTTCGCCGGTCGCCTTCGGGTTGCGGAAGGTGTTGACGCCGATGATGGGCAGGGTGCCGTCGTGCTTCTGGTGCTCGTACAGCATCGACTCTTCCTGGATCTTGCCGCGCTGGTAGCCGGTCTCCATCGCGCCCAGCACGCCGCCACGCTCGGCGATGCGCTCGAACTCCTGCAACACCGCTTCCTCGACCAGGTCGGTCAACTCCTCCATGATGAACGAGCCCTGGTTCGGATTCTCGTTCTTGGCCAGGCCCCATTCACGGTTGATGATCAGCTGTATCGCCAATGCCCTGCGCACCGATTCGTCGGTGGGTGTGGTGATCGCTTCGTCGTAGGCGTTGGTGTGCAGCGAGTTGCAGTTGTCGTAAATGGCGATCAGCGCCTGCAAGGTGGTGCGGATGTCGTTGAAGTCGATCTCCTGCGCGTGCAGCGAGCGGCCCGACGTTTGCACGTGGTATTTGAGCTTTTGCGAGCGGTCGTTGGCGCCGTATTTGTCGCGCATCGCCACCGCCCACAGGCGGCGGGCGACGCGGCCCAGCACCGTGTATTCCGGGTCCATGCCGTTGGAGAAGAAGAACGACAGGTTGGGCGCGAAGTCGTCGATGTGCATGCCGCGCGCCAGGTAGGCTTCGACGAACGTGAAGCCGTTCGACAAGGTGAACGCCAGTTGCGAGATCGGGTTCGCGCCCGCTTCGGCGATGTGGTAGCCGGAGATCGACACCGAGTAGAAATTGCGCACTTGGTGCTCGACGAAGTACTGCTGGATGTCGCCCATCACCTTCAGCGAGAATTCGGTCGAGAAGATGCAGGTGTTCTGGCCCTGGTCTTCCTTCAGGATGTCGGCCTGCACGGTGCCGCGCACGTTTTGCAGCACCCATTCGCGCAGCTTGGCCGCTTCACCGGCGTCGGGCTGGCGCTTGTGCTCTTCGACGAAACGGTCGATTTGCTGGTCGACGGCGGTGTTCATGAACATCGCCAGGATGGTCGGCGCCGGGCCGTTGATGGTCATCGATACCGAGGTGCTCGGGCTGCACAGGTTGAAGCCGTCGTACAGCACCTTCATGTCGTCCAGCGTGGCGATCGAGACGCCGGAGTTGCCAACCTTGCCGTAGATGTCGGGACGCGGCGCCGGATCGGCGCCGTACAAGGTGACCGAGTCGAACGCGGTCGACAGGCGCTTGGCGTCCATGCCGGTGGAGACCAGCTTGAAACGGCGGTTGGTGCGGAAAGCGTCGCCTTCGCCGGCGAACATGCGCGTCGGGTCTTCGCCCTCGCGCTTGAACGGGAACACACCGGCCGTGAACGGGAACGAGCCGGGGACGTTCTCCAGCATCAGGAAGCGCAGGATCTCGCCGTGGTCCTCATACCGGGGCAGGGCGACCTTGCGGATCTTGGTGCCGGACAGCGTGTGCTGCACCAGACGCGTACGGATTTCCTTGTCGCGGATTTTGACGACGTAATCGTCGCCGGCGTAGGCGGCTTGCATCTCCGGCCATCCGGCCAGCAGCTTCTTCGCGCCGGCGTCCATCGCCGCGTCGCGGTCGGCGATGACATCGTCGAAATCCGCGGTTTTATGCGCCAGGGCCAGCATGCGCTTGGATTCCGTCAGTTGCTGGCGTTCGCGCGCCAGCGTCACCTGCTTGCGGGTGAAACGATGGTAGCCGCGCACGGTGTCGGCGATCTCCGCAAGGTAGCGGGCGCGCGCCGGCGGCACGATCACGTTTTTACCGCTGGAGTGGCGCAGCGCGACCGCCGGCAGCTTGCCCGGTTTCGTCGGCAGGCCGAATTGCGCCAGCTTCGGCAACAGGCCCTGATACAGCGCGGTGACGCCGTCGTCGTTGAAGCGCGACGCCTGCGTGCCGTAGACCGGCATTTCCTCCGGGCGCTGGCTCCACAGCTCGCGGTTGCGCTGATACTGCTTGGCGACGTCGCGCAGTGCGTCCTGCGATCCCTTGCGATCGAACTTGTTAATCGCAATGAAGTCGGCGAAATCGAGCATGTCGATCTTTTCCAACTGCGAGGCGGCGCCGAATTCCGGTGTCATCACATACATCGACACGTCCACGTGCGGCACGATGGCGGCGTCGCCCTGGCCGATGCCGGAGGTTTCGACGATGACCAGATCGAAGCCGGCCACCTTGCAGGCTGCGATGACGTCCGGCAGCGCCTCCGAGATCTCGGAGCCTGCCTCGCGCGTGGCCAGCGACCGCATGAACACGCGCGTCTGGCCTGCCCACGGATTGATCGCGTTCATGCGGATACGGTCGCCCAGCAGCGCGCCGCCCGATTTGCGGCGCGACGGGTCGATCGAGATGACGGCGATGTTGAGCGCGTCGGCCTGGTCGAGGCGGATACGGCGTATCAGTTCGTCGGTCAATGACGATTTGCCGGCGCCGCCGGTGCCGGTGATGCCCAACGTCGGCACCGGCAGGTCCTCGGCGGCGGCCAGGATGTCGGTGCGCAGCGACGGCGCGGCCTTGTCGTTTTCCAGCGCGGTGATCAACTGGGCCAATGGGCGGTGGCGCGAGGCCACATCGCCTTCGCGCAGCGGCGCCAGCGACGTCGGGGAATACTGCGACAGGTCGATGTCGCACTGCCGCACCATCCATTGGATCATGCCGACGAGGCCCATGCGCTGGCCGTCCTCCGGACTGAAAATCCGGGTGACGCCGTAGGCGTGCAGGTCGGCGATTTCGTCGGGGACAATGACGCCACCGCCGCCGCCGAACACCTTGATGTGGGCGCCGCCGCGCTGGCGCAGCAGGTCGATCATGTACTTGAAGTATTCGACATGGCCGCCCTGGTAGCTGGAGATGGCGATGCCCTGCACGTCCTCGGCCAGGGCGGCGGTGACCACCTCGTCGACCGAGCGGTTGTGGCCCAGGTGGACCACCTCCACGCCGTTCGATTGCAGGATGCGGCGCATGATGTTGATCGAGGCGTCGTGGCCGTCGAACAGCGAGGCGGCGGTGACGAAACGGATTTTGTTGTTCAGGCGCGGCTGGTCCGGCACTGCTGCGATGGTCGGAGCGGAGAGGTCGTTCATGGTGTCCCTTCTATTCTGTGCGTCGATCTGTGTCGTGCGTTTATTATATGACGTTTACGTAAACGTAAGTCCGTAAAGTCAAGCGGCGCGCTGCTGGCCGAATTGCGCCATCAAGCGTGCCTTCTCGGCGTGGAAGACCGCCACTGCCTTCTCCTTCACGTGACCGTAGCCGCGCACTTTTTCCGGCAGCCCCGCCAGTTCGACGGCCAGCGCATGGTTTTCCACGGTAAGCTGCCCGATCAAAGCGGTGACCATCCCGCGATATTCGACGATCAGCGCGCGCTCCATCTTGCGCTCGGCGCTGCGGCCGAAGATATCGAACGCGCCGCCGCGCAGGCCTTTGAACTTGGCCAGCAGCTTGAAGGCGCTCCACATCCACGAGCCGAATTCCGCCTTGACCAGGTGGCCCTTGGCGTCCTTCTTGGCGAACAGCGGCGGCGCCAGATTGAACTTGATCGAGAAGTCGCCCTCGAACTGCTGTTTGAGCTGCTCGACGAAGCGTCCGTCGGTGTACAGGCGCGCCACCTCGTATTCGTCCTTGTACGCCATCAGCTTGAAATAGTACTTGGCCACGGCGGTGGAAAGCTTGTTCCCCAATCCCAACGCGGTCTCCTTGGCGCGCACCTGCGACACCAGCTGCTCGTAGACGGCGGCGTACGCGGCGTTCTGATATTCGGTCAGGAATTGCACGCGCTTGGCGACGACGTTCTCCAGGCTTTGCGGCATCTGCACGACGATCGCCTGCGTGGGCGTCGCAACACGCTCGACGCGCTTCAGATCCACGGCGGCGCGGCGGCCCCACAGGAAGCTCTTTTTATTGGACGCGATGCCGACGCCATTGAGCTCGATCGCGCGTAGCAGCGAGGCCTCGGTCAGCGGAATCCGGCCCCGCTGCCACGCGTAACCGAGCATGAACAGGTTGGCGGCGATGGAGTCGCCCATCAGCGCCGTGGCCAGCTTGGTCGCGTCGATGAAATCGGCGGCGCCTGGGCCGCCGACCGATTCCTCGATCAGCGCGCGCACCTCGGCCACCGGATACTGCCAGTCGGCGTTCTGCGCGAAGGTGCCGGGCGGCTGCTCGTGCAGGTTGATGACGGCCAGCGTGCGGCCGGGACGCATCTTGGATACCGCGTCGGCGGCGCCGGCGGTCAGCATGTCGCAGCCGAGGATGACGTCGGCCTCGCCGGTGGCGATGCGCTGCGCGCGCAGGTGCGCCGGCGTTTTCGCCACTTTGACGTGCGACGTGACGGAGCCGTTTTTCTGCGACATGCCGGTCATGTCCAGCACCGACGCGCCTTTGCCTTCCAGATGCGCGGCCATGCCCATCAGGGCGCCGACGGTGATCACGCCGGTGCCGCCGATGCCGTTGATCAGGATGTTGTAGGGCTGTTCGCACGATGGCAGCTCGGGTTCCGGCAGCGCGCCGAAGCCGTCGTCGGTGTCCGGCTTGCTGACGCCGGTCTTGGTTTTCTTCAGCGTTCCGCCTTCGACGGTGACAAAGCTCGGGCAGAAGCCCTTCACGCACGAGTAGTCCTTGTTGCACGACGATTGATCGATGGTGCGCTTGCGGCCGAACTCCGTCTCCTTCGGCAGAATGGAGGTGCAGTTCGACTGCACGCCGCAATCGCCGCAGCCTTCGCATACGGCTTCGTTGATGACCATGCGCTTGGCCGGGTCGGGGTATTCGCCTTTCTTGCGGCGGCGGCGCTTCTCGGCCGCGCAGGTCTGGTCGTAGATCAGCACCGACACGCCCTCGACTTCGCGCAGCTCGCGCTGGACGGCGTCCATGTCCTTGCGGTCGTGCAGGCTGACCAGCGACGGCAGGGCGCCGCGATCGGTGTAGCGGCCAAGATCCTCGGTCACCAGCGCGATGCGTTTCACCCCCTCGGCGGCCATCTGCTGCGCGATCATCGGCACCGACGTGATGCCGTCGACCGGCTGGCCGCCCGTCATCGCCACCGCGTCGTTGTACAGGATCTTGTAGGTCATGTTGACCCTGGCCGCCACCGCCGCGCGGATAGCCAGATAACCGGAGTGGAAATAGGTGCCGTCGCCGAGGTTCTGGAACACGTGAGGGATCTTCGAGAACGCGGCCTGGCCGATCCACGGCGCGCCTTCGCCGCCCATGTGCGTGGTCAGCTTGTTGAACTCCGGGTAGATCGACGTCGCCATCACGTGGCAGCCGATGCCGGCCAGCGCCAGGCTGCCCTCCGGGACCTTGGTCGAGGTGTTGTGCGGGCACCCGGAGCAGTAGAAGGCGGGACGGAATGGCGTGCTGATGGCCTTCTTCAGCACCGCATCCTTGGCGTCGAGGAAGGCCAGGCGCGCCTTGATATGGTCGCAGGTGACCGGGTCGGAGATCAGGCGCTTGACGCGCGAGGCGATCACGCGCGCCACCTGCGAGACCGAGAAGTCGGCCTTGGAGGTCAGCAGCCATTCGCCGCGCGGCGCCACCCATTCGCCTTTTTCGTCGAACTTGCCGATCACGCGCGGGCGCACGTCGTCGCGCCAGTTGTACAACTGTTCCTTCAGCTGGTACTCGACGATCTGGCGCTTTTCCTCGACCACCAGGATCTCGTCGAGGCCCTGGGCGAATTCGCGCACGCTGTCCGGCTCCAGCGGCCAAGGCATCGCCACCTTGAACAGGCGCAGGCCGACGTCGGCCGCCATCTTCTCGTCGATGCCCAGTTCCTCGAGCGCCTCGAGCACGTCCAGGTAGGATTTGCCGGAGGCGATGATGCCCAGCTTCGCGTCCGGGCTGGTGATGGTGGTGTGATTGAGTTTGTTCTCGCGCGCGTAGGCCAGCGCCGCGTAGATTTTATAGTCCTGCATCAGCGCTTCCTGATTGCGCGCCTGCTGGCCGAGGGGGATGCTCGACAGGCGGGCATTCAGGCCGCCTTCGGGCATGACGAAATCGAGCGGGATTTTGACATCGACGCGGAACGGATCGGCATCGACGGAGGCCGACGATTCGACCGTGTCGGCCAGCGCCTTGAAGGCCACCGTGCAGCCGGAAAAGCGCGACATCGCCCAGCCGTGGATCCCGAGGTCCAGATACTCCTGGACGTTACAGGGATACAGCACCGGGATCATCGACGCCGAAAACAGATGGTCCGACTGGTGCGGCAACGTCGACGAATAGGCGCCATGGTCGTCGCCCGCCACCAGCAGCACGCCGCCGTGCTTGGAAGTGCCGGCGTGGTTCATGTGTTTGAAGACGTCGCCGCAGCGGTCCACGCCCGGGCCTTTGCCGTACCACATGGCGAACACGCCGTCATACTTCGCTTCGCCGATCAGGTCGACCTGCTGCGAGCCCCAGACGGCGGTCGCCGCCAGGTCCTCGTTCACGCCCGGCACGAACTGCACGTGGTGCGCCTCCAGGTGCGGCTTGGCCTTCCACAGATTCTCATCGAGGCCGCCCAGCGGCGAACCGCGGTAGCCGGAGATGAAGCCGGCCGTGTTCAAGCCTGCCGCCTGGTCGCGCACGCGCTGCATCATCGGCAGCCGCACCAGCGCCTGGATGCCGGACAGGAAGATGTCGCCATGGGTTGCTGTGTATTTGTCGTCGAGGCTGACGGTGGTCAGCCGGGCGCTGTCGTCTCTGGCGGACGTTGCAGGGCCGGGTGCCGTGGTATCTGGCATGGAAGGTCTCCGTTTTTGGTATCAGATCGCACCTGAACTTGGTCACGCCGGGTAGGCGCGCCAGGATCGGGCCAGGGCCGCATGGTGAGCGGAATTGGGCCTAGTATGGGCGCGAGTTGACGTATACGGAAATAGTGTTTGCCAATCGGGGCATAAGAAAAAGTGATACCCCTCCAAAGCAAGCAACTTTAGGGGAGCGGGGTGGCGCCGGGCCAGGTGCCGGACTGGCAGAGTTGGACGCTGACTTGCTGCACGAGCCGGCTGATGGCGCTGGCGGCGTTGGTCAGGGGGATGTTCTTCGAGGCGCACAGCACCACCGTGCGCGAGATGGCCGGCTGCCGGATCGGATGGGCGCGCAGCGTGCCGCGTTGCAGCTCGTCCAGCACCGGCGCCGCCGGCAGCAAGGTGGCGCCCATGTCTGCCAGCAGCGCCGATTTGAGGATGGCGATGGAATTGATTTCGATGACGTTCGACAGCTTGAGCCCGGCCGCGCGCACCATGCTTTCGATGCGCGGACGTACGCCGTGCTGCAGGCCCGGCAGGATCAGGGTGGTGCCCAGCGTCTGCTCCAGCGTGAGCGTTTCCTGGCCGAGCGCGAAGGCGGCGTCGGCGCGGCAGATGAAGCGCAACTCCTCCTCCACCAGCGGGGTGGTGGCGAATTGCGCCAGTTGGCCGTCATCAAACAGCACGGCCAGGTTGACGCGCCCCGATTTGAGCTGTTCGCTCAGGTTGCCGGTCAGTTCCTCCGTCAATTGCAGCGTGATTTCCGGGTAGGTGGCGCGCGCGGCCGTCAGCAGCGGCAGCGCCAGCGCGCCCGAGATGCTGTGCGGCAGCCCGAGCGTGACGCCGCCGCTGGGCCGCTCCGCCGATTGCGTGACCGCCGAGCGGGCGTCGGCCACCTGCTTGAGGATGGCTTGTGCGTGTTCGTAGAAGATCTTGCCGGCGTCGGTGCTGAGCACGCCCTGCGCCGAGCGGTGCAGCAGTTGCACGCCCAGTTCCTCCTCGAGCTGGCGCAGCTGCTGTGTCAGCGCCGGTTGCGCCACGTGCAAGACCAGCGCCGCCCGCGATAGCGACCCATGATCGACGATGGCGACAAAATAGCGAAGTTGGCGTAGTTCCATAGTGGCGGCGCGGCGACTGACCCGGGATAGTCATGGACAAAATACATGGTAACACTTGCAAATATGATCCTGACAGGAAACTATTTGTTATACTCAAATCAAAACTTCCTCCCTCCAGACTTTTCGCGGGTGCATGTATGTTAAAGAAAGTCGACTCATCCCAATTAAAAGTGGGCATGTATATACATGACCTGAGTTGCGACTGGATGACGCACCCGTTTGTCCGCAACCGGTTTTTGCTGACCAGCGAAGACGAAATCCGCAAGATCCTCCACGCGGGCATCCATGACGTTGTCATAGACAGCGGCAAGGGCCTGGACGTGGAGGATGCGCCGTCGCTGGCCGAGGCGCAAGCGGCGACCGAGCGCGAAATCGTTGAAATCGCCGCCAAGACGCCCGTCATCACCCGCGTGTCGCTGGGCGACGAGATGCGGCGCGCGGTGCAGATCCGCCATCAGGCCTCGACCCTGGTGCGCGCCGTGATGCAGGACGCCCGTCTGGGCAAGGCGATCGAACTCGACCAGGTGGAGCCCGTGGTGCAGAACATCACCGAGTCCATCCTGCGCAATCCGGGCGCGCTGGTGGGCCTGTTGCGCATCAAAACCAAGGACGATTACACTTTTTTGCACTCCGTTAGCGTCTGTACGCTGCTGGTTGCGTTTTGCCGATCGCGTAACATCGCCGCCGACGTGACCCATCAGGCCGGCCTGGGCGGTTTGTTGCACGATACCGGCAAGGCGCTGGTGCCCGATTCCATCCTCAACAAGCCGGGACCGCTGACCGACGAGGAGTTCGCCATCATCAAGCTCCATCCGCGCGACGGCTATGACATCCTGCGCAAAACCCCGGAGGTCGGTCCGATTCCGCTCGACATCACCTTGCACCACCACGAGCGGCGCGACGGCAGCGGCTATCCCGGCAAGCAGGCCAACGAACAGATCAGCGAACTGGCGCAAATGGCGGCCATCGTCGATGTCTATGACGCCATCACCGCCGATCGTTGTTATCACAAGGGCATGTCGGCGGCGGCGGCGCTGCGCAAGATCTATGAGTGGAGCAAGTTCCACTTCAACCCGCAGTACGCGCAGGAGTTCATGCGCTGCGTCGGCATTTATCCGGTGGGGACGATGGTGATGCTGGAATCGGGCCGGCTCGGCGTGGTGATCGAGCCACACGAAACCAATCTGCTGGCGCCCAAGGTCAACGTCTTTTTCAACACCAAGCAGAATCGGTATATCAAGCCGGAAACGGTCGATTTGTCGCGAGGTCTGGGCTTCGGCGGCGGCGACAAGATCGTCGGCCACGAGTCGGCGGCCAAGTGGAACGTCGATCCGATGCGGTTTTTGACGCTGGCTTAGTGCCGTTTAGCGCCGAATTAGAAGAATTCGGCGGTATCGTTCGAAGCGGTCGTCTGCAGCAGGCCGCCGCTGAGCAGCTCGTCGTAATGGCACACCAGGTTGCGGCCGTGGCTCTTCGCGTAATACAGCGCCTGATCGGCGTGTCCCAGGATGATCACCGGCGCCTCCAGCGCGCTGATGCTGACAAAGCCCACGCTCACCGTCACCTTGCCCACCTGCGGGAAATCATGCGACGCCACGTTCAGGCGGAAGCGTTCGATGATCTTTTTGGCGTTGTCGAGCGTGGTCGAGCGCAGCAGCACGACGAATTCCTCGCCGCCGAAGCGGAACACGCGGTCTTGCGCGCGGAACGACGAGGTGAGCAGGTTGGCGATCAGGATCAGCACCTCATCGCCGTACAAATGGCCGAAACGGTCGTTAACGTGCTTGAAATGGTCGACATCGACCACCGCCAGCCATTGCTTTTCCTCGTCGCCGTGGTGGCGGCGCTCCGGCTCGCCGGGCAGGGTGACCGAGTCCTGCTCGATGCTGGCGGCCAGCATCTTGGAGAGCTGGTCGTCGAAGGTCTTGCGGTTGAGTAAGCCGGTGAGCGAATCGCGCTCGCTGTAGTCGAGCAGGTTCTGGAAGTTGCGGTAGACGCTGACGATGCCGCCGATGATATGGATGGTGTCGCTGGTGTACGGCGTCGGGTTGACGATCTCCAGGCAGGTGTCGGCCTTGTCGCCCAGCCAGATCGGCAGCCACAAGGTATGCTCGCCGGCCTCGTTGGCGACGTCGGCGCCCGACTCGTGGTGGGCGATGCAGTGCGCCAGCGCCGGGAAGTTCTCGATCGGCTCGCCGGGGTTGTGCAGGTCGGTGGTATCGACCATGCAGGCCGGCTCGCCGGCGACGACGATGGCGCGCGGCCGCACGAATACCTTGCCCCGCACGGTGGCCAGGGTCAGCACGCGGGCCTGACTGGCGCGGGCAAGTTCCTGCACCGCCGAAATCACGGAGATGTCGAGCATCGTGTGATCTCGGTGGCCAGTCATGTCCACCATGTGTTTCAGTAGGGAATCCATTTTCTTCTCTGGAAAATTAACACACAACCTTACGGTCAGCCACGCTTTTGTTCACGCCTATCAAGCACGATTTCTCTGATAGTCAGGCGCACGGTAAAGAAGCAATACGGGGCCTTTCCAAAGAACAGCTAAGCAGGATAATAGCTTTTTGCAATCAAGGCAATTCTTGTGTGCGAAAAAAAATGTCCTCGAAGCTTGTTGCAACCATTTTCCGACAGCTCAGCCGACTCCCGGGCCGCTTTCATCTTACTAGCGGGCAACAGCCGCCGGTTTGACATAGGCCAGTGCGCGGTGCGCGGCGCGCCGCTTGGATGATCAAAATGACCAAAATAGTTCCATACGGAAAACTTGCGTCAAGTCAATCCCTATAAAGCTGCTAGTCGTATAGTGATCCCAATGGCGCGGAAACGGCGGTCTGCAGGCCGGCCGTCCGCCTCAGAGGGGTTTTTTTCTTTAATCGACTCAACTAGGGAGTACATCATGAACTCACTTATCGCAGCAGCAAAGGCGTTTGCGTCGGACGAACAGGGGATCACGGCCATCGAGTATGGCCTGATCGCGGCGACCATGGTCGCCGCGGTCGTCGCCGCGTTCGCCTTCCTGACGCCGGTGCTGACGCAGGCGTTTAACAGCATTGCCGCCGAGATCACCGACGCAACGACTTAAACCGCTTGGCTTTCCAGTCGCCCCCCGGCTGGAAAGCCTTTTTTCGTCGAAAGCCTCCCATGTTGAACGCCATCGAAGTCATTCTGATCTGCCTGGTCGCCCAGGCGGCGGTGACCGATTTGGCCATGCGCAAGATTCCCAACGTCCTCATATTAAGCGGTCTGCTGTTGGCGATGATACTGCATCTGCTCGGCGGACAGCACTGGGCACCGGTATCGCAATGGCTGGCCGGCATGTTGGCCGGCTTTTTTTTATTCCTCCCGTTGTACTTGCTGCGTGGCATGGCCGCCGGCGACGTCAAGCTGATGGCCATGGTCGGCGCCTTTGTCGGGCCGCAGGCGGCGCTGCAGATCGGCGTGCTGGCCTACCTGATCGGCGGCGTCATGGCGTTGCTGATGCTGTTCTTTAGCGGCCGCTGGCGCGAGAGCTGGCGCAATGTCGTGCTGATTTGCAAACCGCTGATGTGGCGTCTGCTCGGCCTGCCGCTGGCGCCCGTGCCGCTGGCCTCGATCCGCAGCGTCGGCGGGATTCCGTATGGCGTGGCCATCGCGCTGGGCACCGGCGGCTTTGTGGCGTGGGCGCATCGCTGAGCGGCACGCTTGGTCCGCATTTGCTGCGAATCAATGCCCGCCGGGCACCGCCCGATAAACTTAATTCCTCAATGAAACAATTCAGTCCGCGGAGACCTCCATGCTCAGCCTCGATCCCTCACCCTATGCATCCACTGCGGAGACGGAGCCGGGTCACGCGCTGCCGCCGCAGCCCAAAACCTTGCGCGACACCGGCCTGCCGCAACAGCTGATTGTCGAGCTGATCGCCAAGGCTATCTACGTCGGCGGCAGGACCCATTTGCCGGTGCTCACCACCAAGATGCACCTGTCGATCAACGTGCTGCGCGAGGCGCTCGACTTCCTGGTCGCCGAGCACGTGGCCGAGGTGGCGTGGCGCGGCGAGTCCGACATCGACGTCCAGTACCAGTTGACGGCCGCCGGCAAGCAGCGCGCCAGCGGCTGGATGGAGCGCTGCCGCTACGTCGGCCCCGCGCCCGTCACGCTGGAGGCCTACCGCGCCATGGTCGAACGCCAGGCCGGCCAGGCGCCGCAGCTGTGCGCGGACGATCTGGCCGCCGAGTTCTCCGACGATTTTCTGCCGCCGTCGGTGCAGCAGATGCTCGGCGCGGCGATGTACTCGGGCCGCACCATGCTGCTGTATGGACCGTCGGGCGGCGGCAAGTCGACCCTGGCGCGCCGCCTCGGCGCCCTGCAGCAGGGATTGGTCGCCTTGCCGCACGCGCTGATGGTGGGGCAGGACATCATCCAGGTCTACGATCCGGCGCTGCACCGCGCGCCGCTGCCGCGCCAGGTGCGCCAGGCGCCCGAGCGGCGCAGCAGCGATCCGCGCTGGGTGCTGTGCCAGCGGCCCGTGGTGGCGCTCGACGGCGACTTGAGCGAGGACATGCTCGACCCGCAGCCGGACATGCCCAACGGCTGCTACCGGGCGCCCCCCCAGCTGATGGCCAACAACGGCCTGCTGATCGTCGATGACCTGGGCCGCCAGCGCATGTCGTCGACCGACTTGTTCAACCGTTTCTCGCAGGCGCAGGAGCTGCAGCGCAGCCAGTTGTCGCTGGCGGGCGGCTACCATTTCAGCGCACCGTGCCGGATGCGCCTCCTGTTCGCCACCAGCCAGGCGCCGGACGCGCTGCTCGACGCCTCGGCGCTGCGCCGCGTCGGCTACAAGATCGCGGTCGGCGCGCTCAGCGCGGCCAACTACCGCACGCTGTTCCGCCAGCGCTGCCTGAGCGCCGGGGTGGTGTACGACGAGCCCTCGCTGCGCTATCTGATCGACGAACTGCACGCGGGCAGCGGCTTGCCGCTGCTGGCCAGCTGCCCGCAGGAGATCATCGGCCGCGTCGTCGATTTCGCCGGCTTCAACGGCGAGTCGCCGCGCCTGACCATCGCCACCATCGACCAGGCCTGGAGCAGCATGTTCGCCGGCGGCGGACAGCCGGCCGCCATCGCCACCATTGGCGGCGGCGACACCCTTGACCAACTGGCCCAACACATCCTATGAAAAACCGACGCGCACTGTGGATGATGGCGCTGGCCGTCATATTCGGACTGGGGGCCGTGCTGATGGCGTCGCGCTGGCTGCTGCGGCAGACGCCGACGACGGCCAACCGCATCGTGGTGGCCGCCGCCGATGTCAGCCTCGGTCAGCGGCTGACGCCGGAGATGATGAAATCGCTGGACTGGCCTGCCGACAACCTGCCGCGCGGCGCGCTGCACGACGCGTCCAAGCTGGTGGGCCGCGTGCTGAAAACCAGCGTGCTGCGCGACGAACCATTGAGCGAAGTGAAGCTGGCGCCGGCCGGCACGGTCGGCGGGCTGTCGGCGCTGATCACCGAAGGCAAGCGCGCCATCACGGTGCGCGTCAACGACGTGGTGGGCGTCGCCGGTTTCGCGTTGCCGGGCAATTTCGTCGATATCCTGGTCAATACGCAGTCGGCGGGTAACGGCAATGGCAACGAGAACGCGATCTCGAAAATCGTGCTGGAACGGATATTGGTGCTGGCCGTCGCCCAGGACGTGGGCCGCGACGAGACCAAGCCGCGCGTGGTCAACGCCGTCACCCTGGAAGTGACGCCGTCACAGGCGGAGAACCTGGATCTGGCGCGCAGTGTCGGCACCTTGTCGCTGGTGCTGCGCAACCAGGTCGATCCGCGCCCGGGTGTCACGGACGGCGCCACCAAGTCCTCGTTGCTCGGCGTCGCCGCCAAGCCTGCCGAGCCGGCGCCCGAACCGGCGGTCGTGGCCAAGCTCCGCCCCCAGGTGGCGGCCGCCCCGCGCGCGCGCGCTTGCGTCGGCGTCATCGTCGGCACGCAGCGCACGCAGGAATGTCTGTGAGGACGCCATGAAGAATCCACTCCGCACTTCGACCTTGCTGATACTGGCGGCGGCAACGCTCCCGCTGCAGGCGGTGACGCCGGCCGCCCTGGAGCCGGCGAACGCGCCTGCTTCGGCGCCCGCGTCCGCGCCGAAAACCGCCGCCGCGAGCGCCGCCAAACCCGCCCCCGTGCCCCCGGTCGAAGCCAAGGGTTTGCGTTGCAGCGGCCAGGCCGCCGCGCCGGGCGGCATGGCGCTACAGTTGGGGAAGTCGACGTTGATGCGCATGCCCGAGGCGGTGCAGGCGCGCAGCGTCGGCAACCCGGCCGTGCTGCAGACGATGCTGGTGGCGCCGGATACCTTGTACGTGGTCGGCGTCGATATCGGCACCAGCAATATGATCGTGCAGGGCCGCAGCGGCATGTGCAACGTGGTCGAAGTGGTGGTCGGCATCGATCCGTCGGCGCTGCAGGCCTCGATCGCCGCGCTGATGCCGGAGGAGAAAAACATCCACATCAGCGGCGCCGGCGACACGCTGGTCATCAGCGGCATGGTCGACGACGCGCAGACCGCGGCGCGAGTGCTGGATCTGGCCTCGGCTTTCGTGCGGCGGCCGATACATCCTTTGCCGGCCGCCGCCTCGACCGGCGAGAAGGACGCGCCCGCGCCGTCCACCTCGGCCAAGGGCGCCAACGCGGCCGGCGGCGCGCGCATCGTCAATTTCCTCAACGTCAGCGCGCCGCAGCAGGTCATGCTGGAGGTGAAGATCGCCGAAGTCTCCAAGACGCTGCTCGACAAGCTGGAGGCCGGGCTGCTGTTGAGCATCGGCGGTGGTGGCTGGCAAACCACGTTGGCGGCGAACTTCGTCAGCGGCACGCTCAAAGGGATGCTGGGCATGGGGCGCCCGGACGGCAACCACGTGGGCGTCGAGGCGGACCGGAAGGAAGGCATGGTACGCATCCTGGCCGAACCGACGGTGATGGCGATCAGCGGCCAGGAAGGCAGCTTCCTCGCCGGCGGCAAGATCTTCGTCCCGGTCGCGCAGGACAACAACAAGGTGACCCTGGAGGAGAAGGAGTTCGGCGTCGGCCTGCGCTTTACGCCGACGGTGCTGGCCGGCGGCCGCATCAACCTGAGGGTGGCGCCGGAAGTGTCGGAGATATCGCGCGAGGGCATCGGCATCACGGCGGTCGGGTTCTCCGGCGGCGCCGTCCTGCCGCTGATCACGACGCGGCGCGCCTCCACCACGGTGGAACTGTTCGACGGCCAGAGCTTCGCCATCGGTGGACTGATCAAGAACAACCGCACCACCAATATCCATGGCTTGCCGATACTGGGCGAGATACCGGTGCTCGGTGCGCTGTTCCGCAGCACCGACTTCCAGCAGGACCGCACCGAATTGCTGTTTGTGGTCACCCCGCATCTGGTGAAGCCGCTGCCGGCCGACTACAAGCTGCCGACCGATGGCGCCACGGCGCCAAGCCGCGCACGGCTTTTCCTCGGCGGGAAAATGGAAGGACTGCCGCCGGTGCCGGCGCCTTTGTCGGCTACTGAAAAACGTTAACCATCTCTTGGGAATCACTATGCGAATTTTATTCAGCATGCTGGCGGTATGCGCGTTGGCCGCCTGCGTCAACACGCCCCTGGGCAAGACCACGCCGCAATGGGACGGCCAATTCGGCAGCAGCACCCGCACCGCGCTGGCGCAGCAGGTCATCGATCCGAAAGCGCGCCGCAACGCCGATCCGGTCGCCGGCATGAACGGCAAGGCCGCGCACGGCGCCTACGAACGTTATCAGCGCACCTTCAGCGGCACCGCCCCGCAGGCGCCGACGTTCATGATCAGCGGCGACGCCAAGTAAGGGCCGATCATGAAAGCACTGATGATCAGCAGGGATAGCCTGCTACACGCGGAAATTGCCGCCCAGGGTTCGGCGCGCATGCCGGCGGTGCAGCTGGTGGCGTCGCGCAACGGCCTGCGCGACGCCGTCGAACGACTGCTGCCGGAGTCGCCGGAGCTGGTGATCTTCGACGCCAGCGATGTCGAACCCGCCGAGGCCGACCTGGTCGAACGCCTGGGCAAGACCTACCCTTCGGCGTCGTTCATGCTGCTGACGCGCGAGCCGCAGCAGGATTTGCTGATCCGCGCGATGCGGGCCGGCATGCGCGAAGTGCTGCAGCTGCCGCTGGTGCACAAGGCCTTCCACGAGTCGATGGACCGCATCGAGGTGGCGGCCGGCGTGAGCCAGATGCGCGACGGGAAGGTACTGGCCTTCATCTCCTGCAAGGGCGGCAGCGGCGCCACGTTCTTGTCGACCAATTTCGGCTACGCGCTGGCCGCGCTGGCCGACAAGAAGGTGCTGCTGATCGACCTGCACGGCCAGTTCGGCGACGCCACGTTGTACGTGTCGGACCAGAAGCCGGCGATGACGCTGTCCGACATTTGCGGCCAGATCAGCCGGATGGACGGTTCCTTCCTCGATTCCTGCCTGGTGCACGTGGCCTCGAACTTCGGCGTGCTGGCGGCCGCCGACGATCCCAACCACCTGGTCGACATGAAGCCCGAGCACATGGACACCATCCTGCGCGTGGCGCGCCAGCACTACGACTACATCGTGCTCGATGTCGGCCGCCAGATCGACGCCATCTCGCTGCGCGCGGTCGACCAGGCGGACGCCATCTATCCGGTGCTGCAACTGGCGCTGCCGGACATCCGCGACGGCCGCCGCCTGCTGGACATCTTCCGTTCGCTGGGCTATCCGAGCGACCGCACCCGCCTGATCGTCAACCGCTACGAAAAGGGCGGCAAGCTGCGGCTGATGGACCTGGAGCAGGCGCTGGGCGCGGAAGTGATGCACACGGTGCCCAACGATTACATGTCGGCCACGGACTCGGTCAACCAGGGCATACCGGTGCTGCAGCTGTCGCGCAGCAGCGCGGTGGCGCGCAGCCTGGCCGACCTGGTGGAACTGGTGACGGCGCGCCGCGTTTCCGAAAGCAAGGGCCTGTTCGACCGACTGTTCGGGCGCACCGATAACGATTGATTTCTGGAGTAGAAAATGAGCTTACGCGAGCGTTTGGCCAGCGGCGAGGACGGCCGGCAGGGCAGCAACGGTCCGCCCGGCCTGGCCGCCGCGGCCTACCAGGAACTGAAGAAAAGCATGCACCAGACGATCATGGACCGGATCGATCTGGAACGGCTGCAGCGGCTCACGCCGGAGCAGTTCAAGCACGAGCTGGCGCTGCTGGTCCAGCGCATCATCGAGGAGGAGCGCATCGTGCTGAACCAGCACGAGCGGCACAACCTGGTGCTCGACATCCAGCACGAGATGCTCGGCTTCGGTCCGCTGGAGCCGCTGCTGGCCGATCCCGGCGTGTCGGACATCCTGGTCAACACCCACGCCAAGGTGTATGTCGAGCGCTCCGGCCGGCTGGAGCTGACCAGCGTCACCTTCAACGACAACGCCCACCTGATGAAGATCATCGAGAAGATCGTCTCGCGCGTGGGCCGGCGGGTGGACGAATCGAGTCCGATGGTCGATGCCCGCCTGCCGGACGGCTCGCGCGTGAACGCCATCATCCCGCCGCTGGCGATCGATGGCCCCATCCTGTCGATCCGGCGCTTTTCCGTTAATCCGCTGACGATCGAAAACCTGCTCGACAACCGCAGCCTGACGCCGCCCATGGTGCAGGTGCTCAAGGCGCTGGGCCACGCCAAGATCAACATCCTGATCTCGGGCGGCACCGGCAGCGGCAAGACCACCATGCTCAACGTGCTGTCCGGCTTCATTCCCGCGTCCGAGCGCATCGTCACCATCGAGGACGCGGCCGAGCTGCAGATGCGCCAGCCGCACGTGGTGCGGCTGGAGACGCGCCCGCCCAATATCGAGGGCAAGGGCGAGGTCAATCAACGCTCGCTGGTGCGCAACGCGCTGCGGATGCGGCCGGACCGCATCATCCTGGGCGAGGTGCGTGGCGCCGAGGCGCTCGACATGCTGCAGGCGATGAACACCGGCCACGAGGGTTCGCTCGCCACCGTCCACTCGAACACCCCGCGCGACGCCCTGGCGCGGCTGGAGAACATGGTCAGCATGGCCGGCGTCAACCTGACGTCGCGCGCCACGCGCCAGCAGATTTGCGCCGCCGTGACGGTAGTGATGCAGGTCTCGCGCCTGACGGACGGCACGCGCAAACTGGTCAGCCTGCAGGAGGTGACCGGCATGGAGGGGGAGGTGATCGCCATGCACGAGATCTTCCGCTACGAGCAAAAGGGCGTTGACGCCAACGGCAAGGTGCAGGGCGCCTTTTCCGCCACGGGCGTGCGGCCGCGCTTTGCCGAGCGCCTGCGCATGTTCGGCGTGCCGGTGCCCGATTCGGTCTTCGATCCCGACCGGATCTACGAGTAGCCGCATGGACGCCATCTTCTCCTCCTTCGTGGTGCTGCTGTTCGCGGCCGTGATCCTGATGGTCGAGGGCGCGTGGCTATGGTGGTCCGGCGCCCACGGCAGCGGCGCGCGGCGCATCGCCAAACGCCTGCGGTTGATGGCCGAAAGGGGCGAGGGCGGCGTCGAACGGGTCGACATCCTCAAACGGCGCACCTACAGCCGCTCGCCGGCGCTGGAAAAGCAGCTGCGCCGCATCGCCCGTCTGGCAGCGCTCGACAATCTGTTGCTACAGGCCGGTGTCCAGTGGTCGGTGGCGCAATTTCTTGGCTGCTCGCTGGTGATGCTGGTGGTCGGCCTGGTGGCCGCGCGCGCGCTGGACATGCCGGTGCTGGCGGCGTGCGGCGTGGTGGCGATGGCGATGGCGGTGCCGTGGATACTGTTGATGCGCACGCGGCGCGAGCGCCTGTCCAAGCTGGAGGAGCAATTGCCGGAGGCGGCGGACTTTCTCGGCCGCGCTTTGCGCGCCGGCCATTCCTTCGCCAACGTCATGCAGATGGTGGGCGAGGAGATGCCGGAGCCGATCGCCGGCGAGTTCAAGTTCGCCTACGAGGAGATCAATTACGGCGTGCCGATGAACGAGGCGCTGCACAACCTGGCGGTGCGCGTGCCGCTGACCGACCTGCGCTACCTGGTCATCGCGGTGCTCATACAGCGCGAGTCCGGCGGCAACCTGGCAGAGGTGCTGGGCAATATCAGCCGCCTGATACGCGCCCGTCTGAAGCTGCTGGGACAAGTGCGCGTGATGTCCGCCGAGGGCCGGATGTCGGCCTGGATATTGGGCATCCTGCCGCTCGCGGTGCTGCTGTTGATGTCGATATCGAATCCGGCCTACATCCGGGTTCTATGGACCGATCCAATCGGCGTTCGGCTGATGTGGTACTCGGGCGCGGTCGCCGTGGGCGGCATTTTCTGGATGCGCAAACTGATACGCATCCGGATATAAAAGGAGCACGGCATGGACGGACAGCACATACTCTTTCTGGCGATAGTGTTCATCGTCGTCGTCGGCATCGTGATGCTGGCGTTGAAAGTCTTTTCGCCGGTGCAGGTGCGCGAGCGCTTGACCGAGGTGGTCGAGCCGGAGCTCACCATGCCGGAGGTGACCGGCGGCTGGGTCGAGAAGGTGGCGCACGTGGCGCAGCCGTTTTCGCGCCTGTCGTTGCCGGAGGAGGGGTGGGAGCGCTCGCCATTGCGCACCCGCTTCATGAACGCCGGGTGGCGCAGCCCGTCGGCGCCGTCATTGTACTTCGCCGCCAAAACCGTGCTGGCGCTGGGACTGCCGGGTATAACCGCGTTGTTGTCGATGACGATGCTGAGCGCCGTGCCGCAGAAGGGCTTCATGTTCCTGCTTCTGCTGTCGGCCAGCATCGGCTACTACCTGCCCAACTTTGTTTTGTCGCGCAGGGCGGCCGGCCGTTGCCGCGAGATCTTCGAGACCTTTCCCGATGCGCTGGATCTGCTGACGGTGTGCGTGGAGGCCGGCCTGAGTCTGGAGCGCGCGCTGGCCAAGGTGGCCGGCGAGATCCACATCAAGAGCGTGGCGCTGGCGCAGGAGTTGCAGCTGGTGCTGATGGAGATGCGGGCGGGCTTCAGCAAGGAGCGCGCGTTGCGCAACCTGGCCCTGCGCAGCGGCGTCGAAGATGTCGACACGCTGGTGGCGATGCTGATCCAGTCGGAGCGGTTCGGCACCAGCATGGGCGATTCGCTGCGCGTGCATTCGGATAATCTGCGCGGCAAGCGCAGCGTGCAGGCCGAGGAGGCGGCGGCGAAGATCGCGTTGAAGCTGCTGTTCCCGCTGATCTTCTGCATCTTCCCGACGTTGATGCTGGTGTTGATCGGCCCTGCCGGGATACAGATTTATCGTTCGGTGTTGCCAGGCATGGTGCGTTGACAGGAGGTCCGCGATGAAAAAATCACTACTGGCGACAGCCGCCGGCTTGCTGCTGGTCGCATGCGGCGGCATGCGGAACCAGACACCGCCGATCGCGCCGCCACCCGCCGTGGCGCCGGGCGGCCAGGTCATCGCGGCACTGGAGCGTGCCTGCCTGTCCGATCCGATGGACGCGGCCAAATGGGAGGCGCTGGCGGCGGCGCTGGAAGCGGACGGCCAGCGCGAGCGGGCGTTCAGGATGTACGAGCAGGCGGCCACCTTGCGCGCCCACGATGTGCGGCGCGACTATGCGCTGCTGCGGGAGAAGGCCGCCGGCACGCAAGCATCCGCGCCGGACCCGCTGGCGTCGATGCCGCGCACCGAGGTGCGGCAGCTCGGCGCGGCGCTGGTGGAGGTGCTGCGCATCGCGCCGGCGGCCACGGTGAAATCGGCCGCGATGCCGGGAACGGCGCCGGTTCCGGCAAAGCCGGCCGGTCCCACGGCGGCGGCACCGGCCTTGCCCGCGCCGGTGCGTCTGGAAATCAGCAACGGCAACGGCATCAACGGCGCAGCCGCGCGGCTGGCGCGCTCGCTGCGCGTGGAAGGATTGAAAACCGTGCGGCTGACGAATATGAAGAACTTCGATGTGCCGATCAGCCGCATCGAATACCAGCGGGAGCAGCAAGCGATGGCGGAATCGCTGTCGGAGCGTTTGGGCCTGCCGCTGAAAGCGCAAAGCGGGAACTCGCCCAACGTTGATATGCGCATCGTCCTGGGACACGACGCCGCCCTGGGCGGCCGCTTCAAATAAAAAAAACCGTCCGGGTGGAGATCATCCTCCCGGACGGAAAAAAACACACCCATGTGTTTCCTGTTGCCGCCGGCGCGCAACGAGCGTTCCGGCGCATTCCTTACTGCCAGCTCACGCTGCCCAAGCCATTGGCGACGGACTTGCGATTGGTCGGGTTGCCGTACACGGTGGCCGAACCGAGACCTGTCAGTTTGAGGTTGGCGGTACTCCTCGCATAGACCGACGCGCTGCCCAGGCCCGTCATGTTGACGTCGACCGCTTCGGCGCGCAGCTGCTGCGCGTCCAGACTGCCGACGCCACCGAGGCTGGCGTTCAATTGCTTGGTCTGGCCGATCATCTCTATGCGGCCAGCACCGTTAAGATGCAGTTCGACGTTGTCGCTGCTGCCGGTGTTGACGGTCATGCCGCCCACCCCGCCCAGCTTCACGTCGACATTGCGGTATTGCGCGTTGACCTTCACCGCGCCTGCGCCTTCCAATGCCAGGCGCAGGTTGTCGCCGCTGAATCCCGTGACTTCGGTGGCGCCCACGCCACCCGATACCAGCGCGCGCAGATTCGGCAGGGTCAGTTCGGCGCGCAAATCCTTTTTGCCGCCGAAGTTGATGGTGTTGGTCTTGACGGTGCCGATGCGCAGCGTGTCGCCGGTCTGCTGCACCGTCACTTTTTTCAGCGCGTCCGGTTCGCCGTACAAGGTCAGCGAAGCCACGGCGCCCTGTTTGATCTTCAGGCTGATGACGCCATCGAGATCGACGTTGACGGCGCGCGCATCGACACTGCGGCTCTCGCTGATGATGTCCGCGGCCAGCGCGGCGCTGGCGCCGCTGCACAACACCGTGGCCAGCATCGCGGCCTTCAGATATTTTTTCATGATGCGCTCCATCTTCGTCGGTGGGGGTTACTGTGAAATCACAGTGCGGCTTTTTCGGCGGCGGTCAGGCGCTTGGCGGTGACCGTCACCACTGGCATGGCCCCGGTGTCGGCCTTGGCGATGACTGCCGCCGTTGGCGCGGCGGCCGGCGTGGCGGCGCGCGTTGCCGGCACTGCGGCGGTGGCGAAGGTGGTGGCGCTGGCGACGACGATGGCGGCGACGAAGATGGCTTCCATGTTTTTTGCGATGTTCATTTTGAGCTCCTTGGGGTTGAATAGTTCGTTGCGTTGAGTGAACTATAGACAAGGGCCATCCGGCCAGCCACCGGGATGTGACGAACTGCAAAAAGGAGGGGGCAGACTGCGATTTGGCGGCTTATACGCCGCGATCGGGCGGCGGGATCAGTGGTTGAGCCCTGCGCCGCACAGCAGGTCCTGGTGGCTGGCGTAGAGCTGCGTCAGCCAGGCGGAGACGGCCTTGAAGCGGGCGATCGACCCGGCGTCGCGATGGCTCAGCAGCCAGATGTCGCGCTGCACCTCCACGCCGGCGCCGATGCGCCGCAAGCCTTCCGGCTCGCCCATGATGCACGGCAGCAGCGCCATGCCGACCCCGGCGCGGCAGGCGCGCACCATCGTGCTCAGGCTGTTGACCTTGAGCACGCGACGCGGCTGCGGCTCCATCGCCGCCAGCCACTGCATTTCACCGGTGCCGGCCAGGGTGTCGTCGTAGGCGATCCACGGCTGGGTGCCCCAGCAGGCGCGCGGCGTGCCGGCGTAGCGGGGGTGGCCATAGACGGCGAAGCCGAGATCGCCCAGCTTGCGCATCACCAGCGCCGCGTCCTCGCCCGGCTTGCCCATGCGCAGGGCGAAGTCGGCCTCGCGCCGCGTGAACGACAGGTTCTGGTTTTCCGCCTGCAAGGTCAGTTGCAGGTGCGGATGCTGCGCGTGCAGTTCGGGCACGTGGTCCAGCAGCCAGTAGTCGAACAGGAAATCGATCGAGGTGATGTTGACCGGTCCGGCGGTGGCGTCCGCCTCCTGCGACGACGCTTGCAGCATGCTCTCCACATTGCCGTAGACGGTCTCGCCGTGCGCGACGAAGACCCGGCCGGCGTCGGTCAGCTGGTAGCCGGTGTTGTCGCGGATGAACAGGCGCAGTTTCAGCGCTTTCTCGGCGGCGGCGATGCGGCGGCTGATGGTCGACGCGTCCACGCCCAACTGGCGCCCGGTGGCGCTCATGCTGCCGCTGCGGGCCAGCGCCAGGATCAGCGGAATATCGTTCCAGTCGAAGTCGTTACTGCTTGGCATCTTTGTCGGCGTAGGGGATGAAGTGGGGGGCTGTGCATTTCTGCAAAGTGGGCTTGCATGGCTGTCTGTTCCACAAACGCGGTGACGGGCCTAAGATTCAACCCATCGCAAGGCCAAACTTGCAAAGAATCGTAGCACAGACCCTTATATCCAAACATCAACTAAAAGGAAGACCATCATGAATAACGCCGCTCAAGACACCACCGTCAACCTCTCCCGCCGCACCGCCCTGTTCAGCAGCGCCGGCGCCGCCGCAGCAGCCGTCGCGGCAGTCGCCGTGCCATTGGCGACGATCAGCGGCGCCGCCGAAGCCGCCCCGGTCGTCAAGGGCGGCCCGGTGGCCCACTCGGTCAGCACCATCACCACCCGCGACGGCGTCGAGATTTACTACAAGGACTGGGGTCCGCGCACCGGCCAACCGGTCGTGCTCAGCCACGGCTGGCCGCTGAACGCCGACAGCTGGGAATCGGCAGCCTTCCACCTGGCCAACAACGGTTTCCGCGTCATCACCCACGACCGCCGCGGCCACGGCCGCTCGAGCCAGCCTTGGGATGGCAACGACATGGACCACTACGCCGACGACCTGGCGCAGCTGATCGAAAAGCTGGACCTGAAAAACATCATCCTGGCCGGCTTCTCGACCGGCGGCGGCGAGGTGGCGCGCTACGTCGGCCGCCACGGCACCAAGCGCATCGCCAAGCTGGGCCTGATCTCGGCGGTGCCGCCACTGATGCTCAAGACCGCCACCAACCCCGGCGGCCTGCCGATCGAAGTGTTCGACGGCATCCGCGCCGGCTCGGTCGCCAACCGCGCCCAGTTGTATCTGGACATCGCCTCGGGTCCGTTCTACGGCTACAACCGCCCTGGCGCCAAACCGTCGCAAGGCATTATCAACGCCTGGTACGCCCAGGGCATGCAGGGTGGCCACAAGAACACCTACGACTCGATCAAGGCGTTCTCGGAGACCGACTTCCGTGACGACCTGAAAAAGTTCGACAAGCCGACCCTGATCATCCACGGCGACGACGACCAGATCGTGCCGATCGACGCCGCCGGCAAAGCCTCGGCCGCCATCGTCAAGCACGCCAAGCTGATCGTCTATCCGGGCGCGCCGCACGGCCTGACCGACACGCATAAAGAGAAGTTCAACGCCGACTTCCTGGCGTTCGCCAAATCCTGATCGCGGCGGGGCGGAGGGGCCGCCGGTGGCGGTCTCCGACCAAGCAAAAATATTTATAGAAATCGCTTGCTATTGAATAGCGAGCGATATATAGTTCTCACATCGGCGGCTCAACAGCGAAACAAGCAGGAATCGCATAGCGAGCTACTAAATCGTCAGTTATCTAATTAAACCAGGAGCCAATCATGAGCAAAGACACCCAAAACCAAGCAGTCAGCCTCTCCCGTCGTACCGCCCTGTTCAGCAGCGTCGGCGCTGCCGCCGCAGCCGTTGCCGTGCCATTGGCCGCGCTGAGCACCGCCGCCGAAGCCGCGCCGGTCGTCAAAGGCGGCCCGGTGGCCCACTCGGTCAGCACCATCACCACCCGCGACGGCGTCGAGATCTACTACAAGGATTGGGGTCCGCGCACCGGCCAACCGGTCGTGCTCAGCCACGGCTGGCCGCTGAACGCCGACAGCTGGGAATCGGCCGCCTTCCACCTGGCCAACAACGGTTTCCGCGTCATCACCCACGACCGCCGCGGCCACGGCCGCTCGAGCCAGCCTTGGGACGGCAACGACATGGACCACTACGCCGACGACCTGGCGCAGCTGATCGAAAAGCTGGACCTGAAAAACATCATCCTGGCCGGATTCTCGACCGGCGGCGGCGAGGTGGCGCGCTACGTCGGCCGCCACGGCACCAAGCGCATCGCCAAGCTGGGCCTGATCTCGGCGGTGCCGCCGCTGATGCTCAAGACCGCCACCAACCCCGGCGGCCTGCCGATCGAAGTGTTCGACGGCATCCGCGCCGGCTCGGTCGCCAACCGCGCCCAGTTGTATCTGGACATCGCCTCGGGTCCGTTCTACGGCTACAACCGCCCTGGCGCCAAACCGTCGCAAGGCATCATCAACGCCTGGTACGCCCAGGGCATGCAGGGTGGCCACAAGAACACCTACGACTCGATCAAGGCGTTCTCGGAGACCGATTTCCGTGACGACCTGAAAAAGTTCGACAAGCCGACCCTGATCATCCACGGCGACGACGACCAGATCGTGCCGATCGACGCCGCCGGCAAAGCCTCGGCCGCCATCGTCAAGCACGCCAAGCTGATCGTCTACCCGGGCGCGCCGCACGGCCTGACCGACACGCATAAAGAGAAGTTCAACGCCGACTTCCTGGCGTTCGCCAAATCCTGATTGTTGCAAAAGTGAGCAAGGCGGGCCGACGATGATCGAGGCCCGCCTGTGTGACGTTATACTCCAGCAAGTCAACCGGAGTTTTCGCATGAACGTCATGGCGTTTGCCGCATGCTTGCTGCTGATCTGTGGACAGGCTTCCGCGCGCGAATGCGTGATCCGGGTGGCTTATCCCGACCGCGAGCGGCCGCCGTATTATTTCGGCAACGGCTCCGTGGTACCGGAGCCCGCCGGCGCCGGCGTCGATCTGCTGCGCTTGGCGGTCCGCAGCGTTGGTTGCACGCCTGAAATGATCCGTTTGCCGAACGCGAGGATCAAGCTGGCGCTGATCAATGGCAGCGCCGATTTGGCCCCGGTCGACCTGCGCGACGGCGAGCAGCCATACTCCGCCCTGCCGATGAAGGCGGGCCAGCTGGACGCGCGGCGCGGCATGCGGATGAGGGCCGTCGTGTATGTGCGCACGGCCGACGGCTTGCCGCCCAACATCGATCCACGCAACTATTTCAAGGGCCGCACGCTGGTGACCAACCAGGGATCGCCGCTGGGCGAGCAGCTCAGGGATGAAGGCTTCAAAGTCGACGACGGCTCGCTCGACACTTACAGCAATATGGACAAGGTGGCGTTGCGGCGCGCCGACGGCTTCGCCTTTTCGATCGCCAACATCGAGGCGATGGACGCCGTCATCGCGGCGCGCTACGGTGGTGGCCTGACCCGGCTGGCGATTCCGGTGCGGACCTCGACGTTGTGGCTGTCGGCCAGCAACGCCTACTTCGAGCGGAACGGCGAGCAAATGGAGGCTTTGTGGAACTGGTGGGGTGAAAACTCGACCCGCAAGCTGGTCGAGCTACTCAAGAATTACCCGCCGCCGAAGTGAACACGCCGGCTGGCGTAAAAGGGAGGTCATCGGGGTGGCACAGCTTTCATGTCGAAATATTAATATGTGACGGAAAGTAGTAGAATCGCCCCAATTCCCACTTCCGCGAGAGCCCCCTTGATAGACAGCCAACCGGTACGCGCCCTGCGCGCCGCCCTGTACCGGCGCATGGAACGGCCGGAGCACGGCGACCAGGATCTGCAGGGCTGGCGCAACCGGCTGTTGAACGGCTTGTGCGCCGTCGCCTTCTGGCTGGGCCTGATGGCCTTCGTGCCCAGCATGTGGGCCGGCTTGCGACAAGGCCGCTTGCCCATGGTGGCGACGGATGTCATCGCCCTGACCGGCATAGGCTGGCTGCACTATCAGCGCGGCATCGCTTATCAGTGGCGCGCGGGCCTGCTTCTCGGCATCGCCTACATGATCGCCGTGGTGCTGCTGTTTTCCCTCGGGCCGTTGTCGCAGATTTATCTGATGGCGGTCCCGGTACTGTGCACGGTGCTGATCGGCAGCAGGGCCGCCATCCTGGCGCTGCTGTGGTGTGGCGCCACCTTGTTCCTGGCCGGCTATCTGGGCGGGATAGAGCCCGGCCTGGCCGTGGTGGAGGTCGGCATGTTGGCGCACTGGTTCATCCTGAGCGTGAATTTCCTGCTGGTCTCGTCCGTGTTGACGGTGTCGTGCACCTATCTGCTGCACGGGCTCGACGGCGCCCTGGCGCGTCAGCGCGTCATCCACGCCCGCAGCCACGACAATGAAATCCGCTACCGGCAAACGCTGGAGGCGCAGATCGCCACCTTGCGCGCGCGCGAGGCGGATCTGCATGCCTCGCAAGCGCGCCAGGCTGAATCGCTGGCGGCGCAGCGGGCGGCGGAAGTGTCGAACCAGCTCAAGAGCGACTTCCTGGCGATGATCAGCCACGAAGTGCGCACTCCGCTGGGCGGCGTCATCGGCATGCTGCGCTCGGCCATGAAGGACGCCGGCGTGGCGCCCAATACCCGCGACAAGCTGCGCCTCAGTCTGAGCAACGCCGAGGTGCTACTGCAAATCATCAACGACATCCTCGACTTCTCCCGCCTGGAGGCCGGCAAGATGCCGCTGGAGGTGCTGGACTTCGACCTCGCGAGCTTGCTCAACGACGTGGTGGGCCTGTTGGCGGACCGCGCCGAGGCCAAGGGCGTGTCGCTCATCGCCGAGTTCGCCCCCGGGATGCCGGCCTGGTGGCGCGGCGATCCGACGCGGCTTCGGCAGGTGGTCGTGAACCTGGTCGGCAACGGCGTCAAGTTCACCGAGCGCGGCGAAGTGCGCGTAAGCGTGGCGGAAGACGGCGCGCACGGCATCGTCCTGACCGTGCGCGACACTGGCATCGGCATCGAGGCCGAGGCGCTCGGCAGGCTGTTCCAGAAGTTCGAGCAGGCCGACGCCGCCACGTCCCGCAAATACGGCGGCGCCGGATTGGGCCTGGCCATTTGCAAGAACATCGTCACCGCCATGGGCGGACGCATCGAGGCGACTAGCGAACCCGGCTTCGGCAGCGTGTTCCGTGTGCGTCTGCCGCTGGAGCACGGCGCGCCGGTTGCCGTGCAGGTGGAGGAAGCGCGCCGTCCGCACGCCGCCCGCCTGGCCGTGCTGTGCGCGGAGGACGGCAGCACCAACCAGGTTATCTTGACCGAGCTGTTGAGCAACATGGGCCACACCTTGACCATCGTCGAGGACGGCCTGGCGGCGCTGGAGGAGTTGGCGGCGCGCGACTACGACCTGGTGATCATGGACGGCCGCATGCCGCGCATGGATGGCATGGCCGCCCTGCAGCGCCTGCGCGCCGGGCTGGACGGCGTGCGCGACGCCGCCGTGCCGGTGATCGCGCTGACGGCCAATGCCACGGCCGAGGAGCGGCAACGCTTCATGGCGGCCGGCGCCAGCGGCTTCCTCGCCAAGCCCATCGATGAAATCGCGTTGCACACCGAGATCGCGCGCCAGCTGGAAGCGCTGCTGGCGAACGGCAGGCCATTGATCGGCGAGCAGCGCGCCATGGCGGCGGGCGCGCCGGCGTTGAGCGAGCTCGACGACATGTTCGGCGTGGCGCAGCTGCCCGCCGCCGCGCGCTCGCCGGAGGTGGACGCCAAGTTGCACCGCGCCATGCGGTCGGCTTTCGTGATCGAAGGGCCGCGCTTGCTGACTGCGGCGTGGCAGGGGCTGGACGAAGGCGACGCCCTGGCGGTCGCGCTGGCCGCGCACAGCCTGATGGGCGGGGCGGCGTTCCTCGGCGCGGACACCCTGCACGCGCGTTGCGCGCGGATCGAGCAGCTGGCCGACGCCGGCGAGCTCGATGCCGTGAGGCCGCAGCTGGCGACGCTCACTCTGGAGCTGACGCAAACGTTGGCGGACATGGCGTCCGGGGACGGCGTCGCCGCGGCAGCGGTAGCGCCGAACCGTCAGTGCGCTTGAATCTGGGATTTGCGCTTTTTCATCCACATGTCGCGGACGAACGCGTACTCGTCAAGCGCCCCGGCGCGCATCTGGTCCAGCGGTAGGGCGGCGGCCCGCATGCTGCCGATCTTGAGCAGCGTGACGCCCATGCTCACGCCGCTATCGTCGATGTATCCGGTCGGATCCAATGGCTTGTCGCCGAATCCGCTGACGAAGTCCCGCACCGTCTTGGGCCCCTGGAGCGGCACGACAAAGTAGCGCGAGTCTTCCCACCCCCACACCGCCAGCGTCTGGCCGAGATCCTCGTTGGCGCGGTCGAGTTTCAGGCCGCTGGCCGGGTCGAAAATGCCGCCGACGCCGGCGGTGGTGTTGACCACGAAGCGGCCCAGCGTTTTGGCGGCGCCGACGGGGCGTCCCTGGAGGACCTGGTTGACCATCGTGCGCGGTTCCTGCAGGTTGGCGAAGAAGGACGTGATCCGGCGCTGCACCACGTCCGGCATCACCTTGTCGTAGGCCACCCCAATGGGACGCATGACGTACTTGTCCACCTTGGTGTTAAAGCTGTACATGCTGCGGTTGTAGCCTTCCCACGGATCGTTGGCTTGGGTGGCGTCGGCCGGGGTGGCGGCGGGCGTCACGGCGGCGGATTCCATGACGGATGGGGAAGCCGTCGGTTGCTGCTTGGTGGCAGTGCTGGCGCATGCGCTGGTGCCCAGCACGATCGCCGCAAGCACGAGGGATTGGATAATTTTCATCTGAAAGATCCTTTGCCATAGGCAGGGTACCCATGGCGAATGAGGTTAGCGGGCGTGTCGAAGCCATAGGCGTTGGTCGGGACGACACGCCTACCAGACGGATATTGCCGAGGTGGGATTAATGAATTATTCGAGTTTTTAAGAACTCGTTAATCAACGCGACGCAGGCGGGCGCATGCTGGCTGCGCTGTGGCGGCCGGATGAATCGGGACGATCATCGATGGCGGATCGTAGAAAGGGAGCTCGCGTGCAAAGGCCGTCGTCAGCGGCCGACCGCGATCTTGCTCGAACGTGACTCCCGCACGAGGTCGCGGGGCGACGCGCCCAGCACGCGTGCGAAGGCGCGGCGCATTCGCTCGTCGTCGCCAAACCCCGTTTGCGCCGCGATGCGCGCCGCCGACGTGTGGCCGCTCTCGATCAGCGCCTGCGCCGCCTCCACACGCAGCTTCTCGATCGCCTTGGCGGGCGACATCCCGGTTTCGGCCTGGAAGGCGCGGCTGAAATGGCGTGGACTCCAGTTGACCTGGTCGGCCAGCTGCTGGATGCTCAGCGGTTCGCTCAAATTATCCTTGATGAAGGACAGTATGCGGCGAATGCGCTCCTGTTTGGGGTCGATCTCGGCAAGCAAGGAGAACTGGCTCTGCCCGCCGGAGCGGCGATGGTAGAGGACCATCGTCTTGCAAATCTGCTTGGTGACATCGTGTCCGAGGTCGGCCTCCACCAACCCCAGCACCAGGTCGATGCAGGCGGTCATGCCGGCCGAGCTCCAGACGTTCCCATCGCGGATGAATATTTTGTCGGGATCGACCTTGGTGTGGGGAAACTGGGTCTTCAAGGCGTCCGCGAAGTACCAGTGGGTGGTCACCGAGCGGCCGTTAAACACGCCGGCCTCGGCCAGAATGAAGGCACCGGTGCAAATGCTGGCGATCCGGCGCGACGTGGCTGCGGCGGCTTTCAGCCGCTCCACCATGAGCGGGTACGCCGCCGGTATGCCGGGCGAGCTGCCCACGATCACCGTGTCGTACACCTGGTCGGCGAAGACCTTGGTATCGATGCTCAGGCCGGTCTTGCTGGGGATCAGCCCGCCCGTCATCGACACAATTTCGACGTCGTAGCTGTCCGGAACGAAATGATTGGCGATGCCAAGCACCGACAGGATCGACAAGTCGAGTATGTGAAAATCGGGGAACACCACCAATGCCACTTTTGCTGCCACGGATGCCTCGCTGGAAACCGGTAAGTTGATAAGATGAACGCCATATTCTACGCGCTTCAATCCGGCAGTCTGACCACCGACGCTTGCAGGGAAAGACCGCTCCGGTAGGACACCAACCCGCGCTGCGTTGCCAGCACGACCGCATGGGTCCGCGCCGTGGCGCCTAGCTTGCAAAACAGTGATTTGATGTGGCTCTTGACCGTGCCGACGCCGATGTCGAGCGTGATGGCGATGCGCTTGTTGGACGATCCCAGGGCGAGCAGCTCCAACACTTCGCCCTCGCGCGACGTCAGCGCGCCGGCGGAGAGATTCTGCGTCGCGCGCGCCAGCAGCTCCTTGTTGAAATACCGTTGTCCCTCGCCGAGCGCGCGCAAGGCGGCATGCAGCTCGGCCACATCGCAGCGCTGGGGAACATAGCCATGGACACCGGCCGCCATCGCGGCGCGCACATCCCATTCGCGCTCGCGCTGGCTGATGATCATGATGCGCTCGCCGCGCTCGATCGCGCCGGGCAAGCGGTTCATGGCATCGGCGTAATCGGTGACGACCACGTCCACACCGCCGCGCCGGCCGGGCGGCTGGTCCGCAATCCGGGCATGCTGGCAATCCGCCAGCAGCGCGGCCAGGCCGGCGCTGACGATGGCCTCCGGATGACGGATGTGGACGTGGACCAGCCGCGCCGCCGATTCAGGCAAACCGGATGTCGCTGGCACTGATCGATACCACCAGGGGCTCGGGTTGATGGCCGCCGTCGGCGTCGCGCACGTAAATCATGTGTCGCGTCGGCACCGTGATGCCTTGCACCACCACATGTTCGGACAGATAGTGCACCGCCGGCGCGCCGCCGCTGATGTCGACGTCGTAGTCATGCCTGCGCAGCAAGCCGTCGTCGGAAAAATAGAAGGTCTGCACCGGGCTGTGGGTCGCCAGGTCGGTTGGAAAGGTGGCCTGCAACCGGCGCCACACTTGGCCGTTTTCTTCCCAGGAAGACAGATCGGAGAGTGAAAAACCGGGACCAGCGAGCATGAAAGGCATCGTGAAATAGTTCCAGATCGCATAGCCAACAAAATAGGCCAACTGCGTATTGCTCCACGGCGTGTCGAGCTGGTGGCCGGCAAAGCTGGAGCGTGGCGCCAGGGCTTCCTCGATAAGCGCGCCGTCCGCGCCGACCAGCGCGACACGCTGCGGCGTCACTTCGGTGCGCGCCGCAGCGCCGAACGGGCTGTGCGACGTCCACGGTTGATGCAGCTTGATTTGGACGTCCACTTCGTCGAGCATGCCCGGCTTGCCTTTGAGCGGCCAGATGACACCCCCCTGCGACAGATGCGCCGACAAGGTGCTAAATCCGTTCCAGCGCGCCGTGCCGCCGTGTGCTTCGATGACTTTGTCGAGCAGCGTGTGCATGATTTCCTTTCGAATCGATAGTGCCACCGATTATAGGAGCGCCCGCGCCACCGAAACGGACAGGAAACCCTCGCTTTCGGACATTGATCCCAAGATGTCCTTTATTGCGGGAAGTACGTCCGCTGCGGGCGGTGAAGTGCGTTCAGAATTGCAAGCACCCAACCAACCGAACGAAGGCAGGCATCATGAAACCGAGCGGCAATACGATCTTCATCACCGGCGGCACGTCGGGCATCGGACGCGGCATCGCCGAAGCATTCCATCGCCTCGGCAACCAGGTCATCATCAGCGGCCGCCGCGCGGCGCTGCTCGACGAAGTGACCAAGGCCAACCCTGGCATGCACGGCGTGCAACTGGACATCCAGAATCCGCAACAGATCAAGGCGGTGGCCGCCCAATTGGTCAAGGACTTCCCCGCACTGAACGTGTTGTTCAATAACGCCGGCATCATGCCCTTCGACGACGCCGCCGGCGAGATCGACGACGCCGCCGCCGTGCAGACGGTCACCACCAACCTGCTCGGTCCGGTGCGCATGACATCGGCGCTGCTGCCGCACCTCAAGCGGCAGAAGGACGCCTTGGTGATCCACAACTCGTCGGTGCTCGCCTTCGTGCCGCTGGCCAGCACGGCCGTTTACTCCGCCACCAAGGCCGCGATGCATTCGTATGCGCTGTCGCAGCGCTTCATGCTGGCCGACAGCGGTGTGCGCGTGGTGGAGATTTCGCCGCCGTGGGTCGATACCGACCTGGTCTACAAGAGCGGCGATGCGCGCGCCATGCCGCTGCCGGACTTCGTCGCCGCCACTATGGCGGGCCTGGCCAGCGGCAAGGATGAGGTCTACGTCGAGCAGGTGCGGGCGCTGCGCGACAACCCGGGCTCCGGTGAACACGCGTTCGTCAACGCCTTCAACCAGTCGCTCAAAGACAATCCGATCCCCGTTGGCCATTGAGCACCCACCAAAGTATGAGCGCGCCGCGCAAGGAGTTTGCATGACCGATCGCCGTTTATTTCTCAAAGCCGTGGCGGCGGGGAGCGGCCTGCTGCTGCAGGTCGCCATCCCGTCCGTCCGCGCGCGCGACAGCGCCGCCACTGCGGACTGGGAAGCCAACGCGGTGGTGCGCATCGCCGCCGACGGCAAGGTCCACATGACGATGCCCTATGTCGAGATGGGACAGGGCACGTACACCTCGATCCCGATGTTGATTGCCGAGGAGCTTGAGGTCGATTTGCGCGACGTCGTACTCGAACACGCCGGCGCCGACGATAAGCGTTACATCAATCCGGCGCTGGGCTTCCAGGTGACGGGCGGTTCGACCACGATCCGCGCCGCCTGGCTGCCGATGCGCCAGGCCGGCGCCGCCGCGCGCATGCTGCTGGTGCGGGCGGCGGCCGAGGCGTGGCGCGTCGATCCCGCAAGCTGTCGCGCGCAGAAGGGCGCGGTGATCCACGCGGCCAGCGGCCGCAGGCTGCGCTATGGTGCGCTGACGGCGGCGGCGGCCAAACTACCGTTGCCCGCGCCCGAGGCGATCGTATTGAAGCAGCCGAAGGACTTCCGCCTGATCGGCAAGGCCGCGCGCCGCCTCGACACGCCGGGCAAGCTCGATGGCTCGGCACGGTACGGCATCGACGTACAGCTGCCGGGCATGAAGGTGGCGGCGCTGGCCATCACGCCGGCCTATGGCGGCCGCTTGCTGGACCTGGACGAGGCGGCAGCGCTCAAGGTGCCCGGCGTACGCCAGGTGGTGCGCCTGGAAGACTGCGCCGCCGTGGTCGCGGACAACTACGGCGCGGCGCAGAAGGGTCTGTCGCTGCTGGCGTTGCGCTGGGACGATGGCCCGAACGCGCATCTGTCCACCGCCGGCATCGTTGCCGACATGGCCCGTGCCGCCGGCCAGGGCGCGGCCAAGGTGCGCAGCGACGGCGAACCGGAACAGGCCTTTGCCAAAGCGGCGCACGTGGTGGAAGCGGTCTACGAGCTGCCCTTCCTGGCGCACGCGCCGATGGAACCGATGAACTGCACCGTGCACGTGCAGGCGGACCGCTGCGACGTCTGGACCGGCACCCAGGTCGTCACCCGTGCCGTGGCCGTGGCCGCCAAGGTCACAGGCCTGCCGGAAGCGAACGTCACCGTCCATAACTTTCTGCTCGGCGGAGGCTTCGGGCGTCGGCTGGAAATCGACGGCGTCGAGCGCGCCGTGCGCATCGCGCGCGCGGTCCGGCATCCGGTCAAGGTGATCTGGAGCCGCGAGGAGGATATCCAGCACGATATGTACCGCCCGTACTTCTACGACCACATGCGCGCCGGCCTCGACGAGCAGGGCATGCCGGTGGCGTGGTCGCATCACGTGACGGGTTCGTCGATCCTGGCGCGCTTCCTGCCGCCGGCCTTCAACAACGGCTTCGACACGGAAACCGTCGACGGCGCCGAGGCGCCACCCTACGCCTTCAAGGCCATCAAGGTGGCGTACACGCGGCACGAACCGCCGATGATACCGACCGCGTTCTGGCGCGGCGTCGGGCCGAGCCACAACGTGTTCGTGGTCGAGAGCTTCATCGACGAACTGGCGGCTGCCGCCAAGGCCGATCCGCTGCGCTACCGGCTGGCGTTGCTGGAGAAGAATCCGCGCGCGGAAAGGGTGTTGAAGCTGGCGGCGGAAAAGGCCAACTGGCGGGGGCCGCGCGACGGCGACATTGGCCGTGGCCTGTCGGTTCAATTCGCCTTTGGCACCTACATGGCGATGGTTGTCGACGCGCGTATCGTCGATGGCGAGGTGCGCGTCCAGCGCGTCGTCTGCGCGCTCGACTGCGGCATCGTGGTCAATCCAGACACCGTGCGGGCGCAGGTCGAAAGCGCCGTCGTCTTCGGCATCTCCGGCGCGCTGTGGGGCGACATCACGTTCCGGAACGGCCGCGTCGAACAAAGCAACTTCCACGATTACCGCGTGCTGCGCATGTACGAAACGCCGGTCATCGAAACCCACATCGTCGCCAGCGACGAAGCGCCCGGCGGCATGGGCGAACCGGGCACCTCGGCGCTGATGCCGGCGCTGGCCAACGCCGTCTACGCCGCCACCGGCCGACGTATCCGCAAACTGCCGATCGCCACGGCGTTACAGGCAACCCCACAGGAGCAGATATGATTTCACTGAACATCAACGGCAAGGTCGTCCCCGTGCACGCCGAACCCGACACGCCGCTGTTGTGGGTGCTGCGCGACGAGCTGCACCTGTCCGGCACCAAGTTCGGCTGCGGCATGGCGCTGTGCGGTGCCTGCACCGTCCACATCGACGGCCAGCCGACGCGCGCGTGCGTGCTGCCGGTGTCGGCGGCGGCGGGCAAGAAGGTGACGACCATCGAGGCGATCGGCGCCACGCCGGTGGGCAAGCGCGTGGCGCTCGCCTGGGCCGAGATCGACGTGCCGCAATGTGGCTATTGCCAGTCCGGCCAGATCATGGCGGCGACCGCGCTGTTGCGCGCGATCCCCAAACCCAGCGACAAGGATATCGACCAGGCGATGTCGGGCAACATCTGCCGCTGTGGCACCTACCCGCGCATCCGCGCGGCGATCCACAAGGCGGCGGGGCAGGCATGATGCGGCGTGCGGGGTTGGCGCGGTTTCTGGCCTTGGGAATGGGTCTGCTTGGGTCGGCGGGCGTGGCTCATGCCGCGCCGGAGAAGGCTTCCGGCGCGCTGTTCGACCCGGTCGCCAGCGTGGTGATGACGCCGCGCTGCGTGAATTGCCATCAGGCCGACGCCCCGCGCCAGAAGGATTTCGCGGTGCTCCACGCGCAGCAGGTGGTGCGGGGAAAAGACGGCCATGGTTCGGCGGTGCTGCAATGCGCTGCCTGTCACCAGGCTACCAACACCGCGCAGGGCAAGGTGCCTGGCGCGCCGAACTGGCATCTGGCGCCGCTCAGCATGCGCTGGCAGGGGTTGGACAAGAAAGCAGTCTGCCGGCAGATGCGCGATCCGGTCCGCAACGGCAACCGCAAGACCGGCGAGCAGGTCATCGAACATATGAAAACCGATCCGTTGGTGTTGTGGGCCTGGAATCCGGGCGCCAACCGCACGCAACCGCCGATGTCGCACGAGGAGTTTGTGCAGGTATTGGAGAAATGGGCGGATGCGGGAATGCCATGCCCGGATGACGGCGCCAAGTAACCCACGAGGTGTTTGCAGATTGGCGAAAGGCCCGCCGGCGATCCCTCGCCGGCGGGCCTTTTAATTGCTACCTGTTAGAAGCAGCAGGCGAGCATCTTCAGGCAGCATTCCAGGCTGCCGCAGCAGTCCATGGTGGTCGCCGCATAGGCGCCAGCCGAAGCCAGCAGGATGGCCGTCACGGCGCTTGCTTTGATGATGATTGATTTCATGGTGTTTCCTTTATTAGCTAGAAGTTGAGTTGGTCGTAACATCACCTCGGCGTGCTAATCGGGCGGGCACCACACATCTCTCACCGGTGCCGGAGAGATGGTCGGGGCGGGGCAGTGGCCTGGCAGGCGCGTCAGCGTCGGCGCGGGCAGTGCGATATCGGTGGCGATCGCGGGCATGGCGGTCGGCAGGCAATCCGTCGCCACGCATTGCGTCATGGGGCAATCGGCGCTCTTGCAGCACATGCGAGCGGGCGCGGCCGCCAGCAGGGAGCTGTGCAGCACGAAGACCAGCGCGATGACGAGTGCAAGGAATTGTCGCATGGGACGATTGTAGCAAGATTGCGGGAGGTGAGGCTGGATCAGTATTAATTGGCAGATGCTGATCAGGCGGTCGCCAATCGTCCGTGGCCGGGCCGCGAAGGAAATGTTTGGTGTGATGGGGCATCCATCAAGGAGGCAACTGTAGCTGTACATCGATTGATACAGCATGGGTCTGTCCCTTCTGTCTTGTGCCTTGTCCCCGCCGCGCCGCACTCCTAGACTTGTGCCATTTCCATGCCGCGAATTGCACACCATGATCGAACTGTTGCCCTTGATGAGCTATTGCCTCGTAATGTCGGCCTCCCCCGGACCGAACAACGTCATGCTCGCCACCACTGGCGCCAATTTTGGTGCGCGCGGCGCGCTGCCGGCCATTCTGGGCATCCAGGCCGGCATGTTCGTGCAAACCATGCTGATGTGCGTGGGGCTGGGAAGTGTTTTTATCGCCTACCCGTTGGCGCAACAAGCGCTGCGTATCGCGGGATCGTTGTACCTGGTGTTTTTGGCATGGAAGCTCAGCGGCGCATCGGTGGGGGGAGCACATGCGCCCAAGGCGGTGTCGTTCGCCCAGGCGACGGCATTTCAAGCGCTTAACCCCAAGAGCTGGGTGAAGGCCATAACCGTGGCATCGGTTTTCATGCCCGCGGGGCACAACACGGTCGGTAGCGCGCTCCTGGTGGCGGTGATTGGCACCCTGGTGGGAATGCCTTGCAATGTCATGTGGGCCTTGTTTGGCGTCTCGATTCGTCGCTTGCTAAAAGATCCGCGCAAGCAGCGCGTCTTCAATTTAACGATGGGCGCAACTTTGCTCGTGTTGGCCATCATGTTTTTACGCTAGACTTTCGTCATGTTCGCCATCGACCGCTCCTCTCCCATCGCCCTGTCCAAGCAGATTGAGGCAAAGTTGCGCCACATGGTCGAGAGCCGGGCCCTGGCTGGAGGCGCCAAACTGTTGTCGATACGCCAGCTGGCCGCCCAGTTGGCGGTCAGCACGAATACCGTCGTGGTGGCCTATGATAGGTTGGTCGCGGCAGGCGTCATTGATTCCCATGGCACGGCGGGATTTTTTGTCTCCACAAGGAACGACACCAGCAAATCGCTTCCCGATGAGGTCGCGTTGGAAGCGGGCGAGGAGCAAGAGCCGGTCTGGTTGGCGCAGCAAGGAAACGACCAACGCGCTGGTATATTGCTGGCCAGCAGTGGCGCATTGCCGCCGACCTGGCTGCAAGACGCGGTACCGGCCACCGCCGTGCAGAGGGCCTTGGCGCGTAGCGCCGCCGGCATGGCCTCGCGCTGTCCGCCCCAGGGGCTGCCGGAATTACGTGAGCACATCGCGCTGCTGCTGCGCGGCATCGGCGCCGCCTTTGACGCCGGCCACATACTCACGACCTTTGGCGGCACCCATGCGATCGACTTGATCTGCCGTAGTTTTTTGCAACCTGGCGACACGGTGCTAGTGGAAGACCCGGGTTATTTTCTGATGTTCGGCAGGCTGCGCCAGGACGGCATACGTTTGGTGTCAATCAAGCGGTGCCCCGATGGACTCGATCTGGACGAATTGGAGGCCGCCTGCCGCGAGCACCGCCCACGCCTACTCTTCATGCAAACGGCCTTGCATAATCCCACAGGCTGGAGCAGCAGCGCCGCCAATTTGCACAAGGTCTTGATGTTGGCGCAGCAATACGGTTTCTTGATCGCCGAAGACGACGTGCACGGCCATTTTCAGCAAGGCCATAGTACGCGGCTGGCATCCCTCTCCGGGCTTGATGGTGTGATTTATTATTCCAGCTTTTGCAAGGCGCTGAGCCCTGCCTTGCGCATGGGCTATCTCGCCGCCGCCCCCGCCTTGCTCAGAGTGCTGATGCGGACCAAGATCCATTCCATCATGACGATGCCGGCGCTGAATGAATATGTGCTGCTGGAAGTGCTCAGAGCCGGCAACTTGCGCAAACATCTGGATCGTCTACAACGCAAGATCATGGTGGCACGCAACGCTAGCGCGCGCCAATTGAGCGCGGCGGGCGTGCTTTTCGAGCAGCCTGGCGACGCCGGCATTTTCTTGTGGGGCACGATGCCGGAAGGTCTGGACGTTGATCTGTTGGTGCAAGACGCCTACCGCAACAAGATCCTGCTCATGCGTGGCGCCGCCTTCTCGGTGAATGACACACCGGACCGGCACATCCGTTTCAACGTCGCTTTTAGCCAGCATCCACGCCTGAGCACCTACCTGCAAGAGCGATTGCAAGCCGTGGCCGGAGCGCGCGCAAGTTTGGCGCGTGTCGGCGGCGCGGTTAGTTCGGGTGGCAAGCGCTAATTCCTGGCGGTTGACCTTCAGATTCGAGGGAACGGATGCCATCCTTGTCGACTATCAAGATTATCATTAGGAATATCATGGCACGCATGTTTAACCCACCACATCCGGGACTGACTTTACGTGATGACGTGCTACCAGCGCTGGGTCTGTCAGTGACTGAAGCCGCGCAGCAGCTGGACGTCAATCGTGTCACGCTTTCTCGTGTCCTAAACGGGCACGCCGCTATTTCGCCGGAGATGGCTTTGTGTATCGAGGCATGGCTGGGCATAAAGCGGGGCGGCGAAGCGCGGCTGTGGCTGGCGGAGCAGAGCGCATATGATTTGTGGCAAGCTGAACAGCGCTTCGCGAAAACTCCGTTGCAAGTCCAACCTGCGCCTTTGGCGGCTTGAGCCTGCCGGATCCTACTGTTACGCGCGCGCTGAACACGCTGGTTTGCTCACATCCAGCGCAATCGAGGCCGGCGTGCTAAAAAAGCTGGATGATGCATACATCGGATTTCAGAACAAAAAGCCCAGCCGGTAAGGGCTGGGCTAAGTGTCTGATTTTATTGGTGCCGACTGCCGGTTTCGAACTGGCCACCTGATGATTACAAATCAACTGCTCTACCAAATGAGCTAAGTCGGCGAAACTTGTACGCGGCAAATTATACGCTATTTGATCCGCGTGAGGGTGGGGCGCCCGCCCTTTTTGGGTGGGTCGTTGTCGTCCTGCGGTGCGCCTGCTGCCTCGCTTTTGCCCTCCGGCGCCGGCGTCGGCACGGCCGCCAAGGACGGTCCCGGCACGCTGGTTTCCTCGGTCTGCGGCGGCGCTTCGGTCCCGCCGGTCTGCGGCTCGAACGCCATGCCCTGGCCGTTTTCGTTGGCGTAGATCGCCATGACGTTGTTGACCGGGACGTAGATTTCGCGCGAGACGCCGCCGAAGCGGGCGTGGAAGCGGATGCTGTCGTTGTCCATCTTCAACCCCGACGTGGCGCCGAAACTGATGTTGAGGACGATTTCGCCTTTCTTCACATATTCCATCGGCACGGTGGTCGAGGCGTCGACCTTGACGGCCAGGTAGGGCGTGTAGCCGCTGTCGGTGCACCACTCATAAATGGCGCGCAGCATGTAGGGCTTGGTAGAGATTTCGGACATGGTATTCCAGACTACGGTAAAACACGGCACGCCCCCGGTTCAACACGGTGGGCGCGCCGATAATTTCAACTAAACATCGGCGTTTCCGCGATCGAACCGATCAGCGGCGCATGACCTTTTCCGACGGCGTCAGCGCTTCGATGTAGGCCGGGCGCGAGAAGATGCGCTCGGCGTACTTCATCAGCGGGGCGGCGGTCTTCGACAGTTCGATGCCGTAGTGGTCCAGACGCCACAGCAGCGGCGCGACGGCCACGTCGAGCATCGAGAATTCGTCGCCGAGCATGTACTTGTTCTTCAGGAACAGCGGCGCCAGGGTCGTCAGGCGGTCGCGGATTTCCGCGCGCGCCTTGTCGTGGCTCTTGTCGTTGCCCTTGGCGCGCTCGCTCTCGAGCACGTGCACATGGACGAACAATTCCTTCTCGAAATTGAACAGCATCAGGCGCGCGCGCGCGCGCATCAGCGGGTCGGCCGGCATCAGTTGCGGATGCGGGAAGCGCTCGTCGATGTATTCGTTGATGATATTCGATTCGTACAGAATCAATTCACGCTCGACCAGAATCGGCACCTGACCATACGGATTCATGGTCGAGATATCTTCCGGCTTGTTGAACAAGTCGACGTCGCGCACTTCAAAGTCCATGCCCTTTTCGAACAGGACCAGACGGCAGCGCTGCGAAAATGGGCAGGTTGTACCCGAGTAGAGAACCATCATTTTTTGTAGTTCCTTAAAAACTAAGGGGGTGAGCCCGCGAACGGATCACCCCGGATCGATCGCCCGCCAACGGCGGGCATCGCAAAACAAGCGCCGGGCCAGCCGGCGCTCTCGATTATTTAACTTCTTTCCAGAACGACGCGTTCAGGCGCCATGCCAGCAAGACGAACAGGGACATGAACAATACCACCGCCACGCCCAATTTTTTGCGGGTCTGCGCCGCAGGCTCCGCCATCCACTCCATGTAGCCGACCAGGTCGGCCACCGCGGTGTCGAATTCCAACTTGTTCATGCTGCCGGCCTTGACCTGCTCGAAGCCGGCGAACTGCTGCACCATCTTGCCGTGTTCGTGGGGATCTTCCACCTCGACCGTCTTGATCTTCTGGATACCCTGCAATTCCCACAGCACGTGCGGCATGGCCACGTTTTCCAGCACCCGGTTGTTCCAGCCGGTCGGACGGGTGTCGTCCTTGTAGAAATTACGCAGGTAAGTATACAGATAGTCGCCGCCGGTGCCGGCGCCCGACGATTTGGCCCGCGAAATGACCGACAGATCCGGCGGCACCACGCCGAACCAGACCTTGGCATCCTTCGCGTGCATGTTGGTGGTCATCATCTCGCCGACCTTCTCGCCGGTGAACAGCAGGTTGCCCTTGATTTGCTCCTCGCTCAGGCCCAGGTCCTTGAGGCGGTTGTAGCGCATCGACGAGGCGTTGTGGCAGTTCAGGCAATAGTTGACGAACAGCTTGGCGCCATGTTGCAACGCGGCCATGTTGTTCGACCGGTCCGGTGCCTTGTCGAGCGCGACGCCGCCTTCGTTGGCGAACGCCAGTGCCGGCAGCAGGGCCAGCGCGGCGAGCAGTTTCTTTGCAAAATTCATGTCATGTCCTTTATATACTTTAGCCAAGGTACGATCAGTGCGCGTGGAAGACGACGCGGTCGGGCACTTTTTTGAACGTGCCCATGGCGCTCCACCATGGCATGAACAGGAAGAAGCTAAAGTACAGCAGGGTGCACACTTGCGACACCAGGGTGCGGCCGTCGGTCGGCGCCAGGGTGCCGAGGTAGCCCAAGGTCAGGAACGACAGGAAGAACACGGCGTACACATACTTGTGCCAGGTCGGACGGTAGCGGATCGACTTGACCGGCGACTTGTCCAGCCACGGCAGGAAGGCCAGGATCACGACCGAGCCGCCGAAGAACACCACGCCCCAGAACTTGGCGTCGAGGATCTGCGGCAGCATGCCGATGATGGCCACCAGCGCGATGACGGCGATGGCGATCTTCACCAGGCGCGGCAGGTTGGACTTGAGCCAGACGAACACCACGTAGGCGGCCACGAAGAACATCAGCACCCACATGAAGTCGGCGGTGGTGGCGCGCAGCACCGAGTAGAACGCGGTGAAGTACCAGGTCGGGGCGATGTGCAGCGGGGTCTTGAGCGAGTCGCCCGGCAGGAAGTTGTTGTACTCGAGGAAGTAGCCGCCCATTTCCGGCGCGAAGAACACGACGGTGCTGAAGATTAGCAGGAACACCGACACGCCGAACAGGTCGTGCACCGTGTAGTACGGGTGCGACGGGATCGAGTCGACCGGGTGGCCGTCCGGGCCCAGGTTCTCTTTGACTTCGATGCCGTCCGGGTTGCTCGAGCCGACTTCGTGCAGCGCGATCAAGTGCGCGGCCACCAGGCCCAGCAGCACCAGCGGGATGGCGATCACGTGGAAGGCGAAGAAGCGGTTCAGGGTGGCGTCGGAGACGACGTAGTCGCCGCGGATCCACAGCGACAGGTCCGGTCCGATCAGCGGGATGGCGCCGAACAGGTTGACGATCACCTGGGCGCCCCAGTACGACATCTGGCCCCATGGCAGCAGGTAGCCGAAGAAGGCCTCGGCCATCAGGCACAGGAAGATGGCGAAGCCGAACAGCCAGATCAGTTCACGTGGCTTGCGGTACGAGCCGTACAGCAGGCCGCGCGTCATGTGCAGGTAGATGATGATGAAGAAGGCGGAGGCGCCGGTCGAGTGCATGTAGCGCACCAGCCAGCCCCACGGTACTTCGCGCATGATGTATTCGACCGAGCCGAAGGCCAGGTTGGCGTCCGGCTTGTAGTGCATGGTCAGGAAGATGCCGGTGACGATCTGCAGCACCAGCACCAGCATCGCCAGCGAGCCGAAGATGTACCAGAAGTTGAAATTTTTCGGGGCGTAGTATTTGCCCCATTGATCGTTCCACAGTTTGGTCAGGGGGAAGCGGTCGTCGACCCAGCCTAGTGCTTTTTGTGCCACCGGCGCGTTCGCCGGCAGTTTTGTCTCTTTGAAAGCCGCCATGATTTACGCCTCGCCTTTCTCGTCTTTGCCAATGACCAGCTTGTTGTCGCTCAAGAACATGTAGCGCGGAACCTGCAGATTGTCCGGCGCCGGCTTGTTTTTAAAGACGCGGCCGGCCATGTCGAAGGTCGAGCCGTGGCATGGGCACAGGAAGCCGCCCTCCCAGTCGTCCGGCAGCGAGGGCTGCGGACCGGGGGCGAACTTGGACGAGGGCGAACAGCCGAGGTGGGTACAGATGCCGACGGCGACGAGGATGTCAGGCTTGCGCGAGCGCCATTCGTTGCGGGCGTATTCGGGCGTGAATTCTTCGGGATTGCGTTTGGAGTCGGCGTCGGCCACTTTGCCGTCGGTCTTTTTCAGCGACGCCACCATTTCGGGCGTGCGCTTGATGATCCAGACCGGCTTGCCGCGCCATTCGACGGTCGTCATTTCCCCGGGGTTGAGCGCCGAGATGTCCACCTCGACCGGCGCGCCGGCGGCTTTCGCCCGTTCCGACGGCTGGAAGGTGCTCACCAGCGCCCCCGCGGTTGCCAGACCCACTACACCACCCGCCGCGCCTGTTGCGACGAGCAAACCGCGACGGCCGGAATCGACCTGCTTTTCGTTACTCATACAAACCCCAATCAGTCAAAGTGCGAACAAAATCTGGAAACCGCGAACAAACCTGAAAACTGAAAACTTGATGAAGCACGAATGTAGCTTCTAGCAACCTTAAATTATAAGGTAACCGTGTAGCGAATTAAAGCAAAAACGTTGCCGTAACCCCAATTGGGGCGATTTGCGCACCGTTTTGGGCTTGATTTTTAGCGGACTCTGCCCTATGAGGGGAGGGCCGGGTTGCGGCAATTGATATAGGTCAAACTTATAACGTAAATCGCTGTCCAAATGCGCGAACAGCAAGCGTGTTTGGAATCTAATTGAAAAAATAGTATGATCCACACGCGGTTTTGTTCACAAATGACCACATGTCGAGGATATAGAAATGGCAATGATGCAAGAATTTAAAGAATTCGCGATGAAGGGCAATGTGGTCGACCTCGCCGTTGGCGTGATCATCGGCGGCGCCTTCGGTAAGATCGTCGATTCGCTGGTGACCGACATCATCATGCCGCCGATCAGCAAGCTGTTCGGCGGGCTCGACTTCGCCAACTACTACATCGGCCTGAACGGCCAGGCGGCCGGCCTGAGCCTGGCGGAAGCCAAAAAGCTGGGCGCGGTGTTCGCCTACGGCAACTTCGCCACGATCCTGCTCAACTTCATCATCCTGGCCTTCGTCATCTTCCAGATGGTGCGGTTGATGAACCGCGCGCGCAACCTGCGCGAGCATCCGGTGGTGACCCCGCCGCCGGCGCCGCCGGCCGAGGACATCGTGTTGCTGCGCGAAATCCGCGACGCCCTCAAGAAATAATCAGGAATAACCACGGGACGCCGCCCGCCGGGCGGCAGATGCAAGCTATGCGACGACTCTGGTTATTGTTTGCGCAAACGGTGACCGTCGTTTTGGCGCTGTACTTCGTCTACGCGGCCGTGGGGCCGCAGGGCGGCGCGCCGGTGCGCCTGCAGCAGATGGGCAGTCCCGAGCGGCCGGCCGTGATGATGGAGGCCGGCCCGGGCAAGGCGCCGGCGTCGGCCGTCGGCTCCTACCGGGCCGCCGCCGGGCGCGCGATGCCGGCCGTGGTCAACATCATCACCAGCAAAAAGCCCAAGCACCGCAAGCATCCGCTGCTGCGCGACCCCTTCTTCAAGAAATTCTTCGGCGACCGCGACGGCGAGGGCGACGACGACGAGGCCAGCCTCGGCTCGGGCGTGATCGTCTCGGCCGAGGGCTATATCCTGACCAACAACCATGTGGTCGAGGCCGCCGACGAGATCGAGGTCGTGCTGGCCGACGGCCGCAAGGCCGCCGCCAAGGTGGTGGGTACCGATCCGGAGACCGACCTGGCGGTCATCAAGATCACGCTCGACAAGCTGCCGGTGATCGTGCTGGGCCAAGCCGAGCAGGCGCAGGTGGGCGACGTGGTGCTGGCGATCGGCAATCCCTTCGGCGTCGGCCAGACGGTGACGATGGGCATCATCTCCGCGCTGGGGCGCAACAACCTGCACATCAACCACTTCGAGAACTTCATACAGACCGACGCCGCGATCAACTTCGGCAACTCGGGCGGGGCGCTGGTCGACGTCACCGGCAACCTGCTGGGCATCAACTCGGCGATCTATTCGCAGAGCGGCGGCTCGGTCGGCATCGGCTTCGCCATTCCGGTATCGACCGCCAAGACGGTGATGGAAGCGATCATCAAGTCCGGCCACGTGGTGCGCGGCTGGATCGGCGTGGAAACGCAGGAGATCACGCCGGAGATGGCCAGCAGCTTCGGCCTGAAGCGCCAGAGCGGCGCCATCATCGCCGGCGTGGTGCGCCACGGCCCGGCCGACAAGGGCGGCATCAAGCCGGGCGACATCCTGTTGACGGTCGACGGCAAGCCGGTCACCGACACCAACGGCATGCTCAACCTCATCGCCCAACTGACTCCGGGCGAAAAAGCTAAAATGACGATCTTGCGCAAGAGCCGCGAAACGACGATCGACGTCACGGTCGGCAAGCGTCCGGCCAGCGCCAAAATAAAGTAAACCTAGCCCATGCATTTACGCGACCTGACTCAATTCCTCAAAGAACTGGCTGACAACAACAACCGTCCATGGTTCATCATGAACAAGCCGCGCTACGATATTTTGCGCGAAGAATTCTTGCAAGTGGTCACCGAAATGATCGCCGGGGTCGGCAAGTTCGATCCGGCGGTCAAGTTCAGCAATCCGAAGAAGGCGATGTTCCGGATCAACCGCGACGTGCGCTTCGCGCATGACAAGAGTCCGTACAAGACGCGGTTCTCGGCGGCGGTGGCGCCGAACGACATGCGCCGCCCGAGCCAGACCGGCGGGCCGACCTACTACATGCAGATCGACGGGCACGGCAGGTTGCTGTTCGGCGCGGGCGAGTACATGCCGCCGGCGGGCCGCTTGAAGGCCTTGCGCCAGCACATGGTCGACGACGCGGCCGGGTTCAAGAAGGTACTGAAGAACAAGAAGCTGCGCCTGACGTTTGGGGATATCCGCGACGAGGGCAAGCTGATGCGTCCGCCGAAGGGCTTCGACGCCGATCACGAGCACATCGAGTACATCAAGCTGAAGAGTTTCTTTGTGTGGACCGAGATCGACGTGCCGATGAACAAGCCGGAGTTGCTGGTACCGCTGATCGTCAACGGATTGAAGGATGCGTTCCCGCTGGTGGCGTGGATGCGCGAAGCCAAGGAAGAAGAGCAACCCGAGGATTGAGCGGCGGCCTACCGGTCTCGTGTGGCGGGGTCGTACCCCGTACGGGGTACGACCCCATGGCCGCACCGGTTGATCAGCGGAGACGGCTCACGGGTTCAGCGTTTGACCTTTTCATCGCGCGGATCGCGCGACAGCAATCTCGCCACCATCGCCTGCGGCTGGTCGCCGTCGAACAGCACGCCGGCCACGGCGTTGGTGATCGGCATGTCGACCCCCATTTTGGCCGCCAGCTCGCGCACCGCCTTCGAGCACGGCACGCCTTCGGCCACATGCCCCAGCTCTTGCACGATGGTATCCAGCGCCTTGCCCTGCGCCAGTCCCAAGCCTACGCGCCGGTTGCGCGACAGATCGCCGGTGCAGGTCAGTATCAAGTCGCCCATGCCGGTCAGCCCCATGAACGTTTCGGTCTGCCCGCCCAGGGCGGTGCCCAGGCGCGTGATTTCCGCCAACCCACGCGTGATCAGCGCGGCGCGCGCGTTCAATCCAAGCCCCAGCCCGTCGGCGACGCCGGTGGCGATCGCCAGCACGTTCTTGACCGCGCCGCCGACCTCCACGCCGACCAAGTCCTCGCTGGAGTAGACGCGGATATTGCCGCCATGGACGGCCGCGACCACGCAATCGCGCAGCGCGGCCGAGCTTGAGGCGATGGTCAGCGCGCACGGCAAGCCGCGCGCCACTTCCTGCGCGAACGACGGTCCCGACAGCGCGCCACCGGCGACGCCGTCGCCCAGCACTTCACGCACGATCTGATGCGGCAGCAGGCCGGTGCCGTATTCGAAGCCCTTGCACAGCCACACCACATGCGATACCGCGTGCGGCTTGAGCTGCTCCAGCAGCGGACGCAGGCCCGCCACCGGGCAGGCGGCGATCAGCAGGCCGTCGGCGCCGGCCGCGTGCGCCAGCGCGGCGTCGAAGCCGGCGGCGACTTGCAAACGGTCGGGAAACGGATGGCCGGGAAGGTATTCGGTGTTCTCGCGGGCCTCGCCCATGGCTTGCAGGGCGGCGCCGTTGCGGCCCCACAGCAGCACGTCGTGGCGCTGGGCCAGCGCGATGGCGACGGCGGTGCCCCAGGCACCCGCGCCGAGCACGGTCACCTTGCGCACGCCGGGCGCCGCTTGTTTGGTTTGATTATCTAGCATGGGATCCCGTTCGGCGCCAATGTATGGGCCGTTGTTCAGATCCTGGGATTATATGCCCCAGATCTCGGCATTCTTGACGTAACCGACCAGGCCGTCGCGATGACGCACCTTGACCCAGCCACCGGCGGCCACTTCGGTCACTTCCATCAACACGCCCTTGTCGGCGGTGAAGACGGCGGCGGCGGCATCGTCCGGCGTGGCGCGGACCTTCAGGTTGGCGACGCGCGAGATGACATTACGCTTGGCGGTCAGGCCCTTGGCCTCGGTCCAGGCCATTTCGCCGTTGACGTCGCGCACCTTGAGCCATTCGCCGTAGGCCAGCACCACTTCGAGCGGTGCGCCGCGCGGCACGACAAACAGCTTGCCGCCCTTGGTCGACGGGGCGTCGTACAGCACCACGGGCGCGGCGCCCACCGTTTTGAAGTCGAACGCGTGGCTGCTCGCGGCGGCCAGCATCAGGCTCAAACCTGCGATCAAACGGGGAAATGTCATGGCTTACCTTGCTGATGGAGGACAGCGCGCGGGGCGCGGCTAATCGGGTGAAACAGCCGCCGGACGAGCGTCCGGCGACGTTGCTACAGTATAACTCTAAGCGGATTGCTACGCTTATTAGTGCGTGGTGGCGCCGTCGGCGGCCGGTGCTGCTGCGGCGGCGTCGGCCACTGCTTGCAGGCGCTGCTGGTAGAACACTTCGAAGTTGATCTCTGCCAGGTGCACTGGTGGGAAACCGGCACGGGTGATCACGTCGGCGATGTTGGCGCGCAGGTAAGGGTAGACGATGTTCGGGCAACCGATGCCCAGCAGCGGATCGAGTTGATCGGCAGGGATGTTACGGGCTTCGAAGATACCGGCTTGCTTGCCTTCGACCAGGAAAGCGACTTTGTCTTTGACTTTGGCGGTCACGGTGATGGTGACGGTCGATTCGAAGATGCCGTCGGCCAGCGGCTCGGCGCCCACGTCCAGGGCCACTTCGATGGTCGGCGCTTCCTGTTCCAGGAAGATAGCTGGGGAATTCGGTTGCTCCAGCGACATGTCTTTCAGGTAGACGCGTTGGATTTGGAATACTGGTTGCAGGTTTTCTTCAGACATGGAACGCTTTCGTTATAGTGAAAACGAGCGGCACGCGCCGCTCAGATGATGTTGGCTTGGGATGGCCGAATAAAAGCTCAAATCAAACGCGAGGGCAATTGTATCAAAACCACTATCGATGCAAAGGATTTCCGCCCGCTCGTTGTATTTGGCGCCAGTTAGCCATTTAACAAGGGTGACAGGCCGCCGGCTTGATCGAGCGCATACAAATCGTCGAAACCGCCGACATGCTTGTCGCCGATGTAGATTTGCGGCACGGTGCGGCGGCCGGTTTTTTGCATCATCAGCACTCGCTGCTCCGGGTCGAGGTCGACGCGGATTTTCTTCAGTTCGGTCACGCCCTTGGCTTCGAGCAGGCGCTCGGCGCGGGTGCAGTACGGGCACACGGCGGTGGTGTACATGATCACTTCGGTCGTCATGATGCTTCCTTCCAATTATTTTGCCTGCGGCTTGGTTAGCGTGACCGATGGCTTCGGCGGTGTCGCCGATGGCTTGGCCAGCGGTAGACCGGCTTTTTGCCATGCGGCAATGCCACCTTCCAGATTCACCACGTCGGTGAAGCCTGCTTTGGACAGTTTAGCCGCAGCGGACGAGGCACGGGCGCCGGATTGGCAAACCACCACCACGCTCTTGCTCTTGAACTTGTCCAGTTCACCGATCCGCTGGTCCAGTTCGGCCAGTGGGATGTTCTTCGCGTCCGGCAGGGAACCGTTGGCGAATTCTTTCGCGTCCCGTACGTCTACAATGGTGGCTTTGCTACGATTAATCAACATCGTCACGTCTTGCGGGGTCGCCCGTTTGCCGCGCTGGGTCAGCAAGGGCCACAGCAGCGCGCCGCCGGACAGAACGACGACGGCGATGATGAAAATATTGTCAATGAAGAATTTCACGGGGTTCCAATGGTTTAACTTAATCCGCGCATTATAAAATAGAAGCTGGAAGAGTTCTTAAAGCACTGGTAATCCTCCGATTCACTCCTTTTTTGAAGATAGTCCACATGTATAAAATCGTATTCATGCGCCATGGCGAATCCACCTGGAACCTGTCGAACCGCTTCACCGGCTGGACCGATGTCGATCTGACCGAAAAAGGCGTGGCCGAAGCCAAGGCCGCCGGCAAGGTGCTTAAGGAATCGGGCTTCACCTTCGACCTGGCCTACACCTCGGTGCTCAAGCGCGCCATCCGCACGCTGTGGCTGTCGCTCGACGAGATGGATATGATGTACCTGCCGATCAAGAACGACTGGCGCCTGAACGAGCGCCACTACGGCGCGCTGCAGGGCCTGGACAAGGGCGAGACCGCCGCCAAGTACGGCGACGAGCAGGTGCTGGTATGGCGCCGCAGCTACGACACGCCGCCGCCACCACTGGAAGAGGGCGACGACCGCGCCTCGTTCAACGACCCGCGCTACGCCGGCCTGGACAAGTCGCAGATCCCGCTGACCGAATGCCTGAAGGACACCGTGGCGCGCGTGATGCCGGCCTGGGACGAGGAAATCGCCCCGGCCATCCGCGCCGGCAAGAAGATCATCATCTCGGCCCACGGCAACAGCCTGCGCGCGCTGATCAAGATGCTCGACGGCATCAGCGACAACGACATCGTCGGCCTCAACATCCCCAACGGCCAGCCGCTGGTGTATGAACTGGACGCCGACCTGAAGCCGATCCGCCACTACTACCTCGGCGACGCCGACGCCATCGCAGCGGCCCAGGCCGCCGTCGCCAACCAGGGCAAGGCCAAGTAATTTGTCTCATTCTTCATTTAGAGGTTGGCGCAAGGCCGCCGCCGCCACCGGCGCGGCCCTGCTGTTGATAACGTCCCTGGGCGTCCACGCCCAAGCCGCCCGGTCCGGCAAGCCCACCGAGCGCAGCAAGCAGAAGGCGCTGGCCGAGGCCGAACGCGCCGGCTTGCAGCAAAAGCTGTCGGCGCTCAAAAAGGACATCAGCAAGACCGAAAGCGCCAAGGACGACGCGGCCGATACCCTGGCCGAGTCGGAACAGGCGATTTCGGACGCCAACCGCGCGCTGCGCGACCTGCAGCAGGAGCAGGGCGACACCCACAGCAAACTGCAGCAGCTGACCGCCGAGCGCGAACGGTTGACGGCCACGGTCGCGCTGCAGAAACAGCAGCTGGCCAAGCTGCTGCGCGAGCACTATGTCGCCGGCAATGAAGACCGCATCAAATTATTGCTCTCTGGCGATAACCCCAACCGCATCAACCGCGATCTGCAGATGATGGCCTATGTGTCGCAGGCACAGGCCCGTCTGCTGGACGCGCTGCGCGCCAACCTCAAGGCCGTCGAGGAGAACCAGGCCGAGGCGCAGAACGCCAACGACGAGCTGGCCGAAATCGCGCAGGAACAAATGCAGCAGAAAGCCAAGCTGGAACAGGAAAAGACGCGCCGCGCGGCCTTGCTGTCGACCTTGTCGCAAAAGCTGGTGGCCCAGCGCAAGGAAGCGGGCGCGGTCGAACGCGACGAGCAGCGCATCAGCGGCCTGGTCGACAGGCTGAACAAGCTGATCGAGGAGCAGGCGATCGCCGCCGCCGCCGAGAAAAAGCGCCAGGAACAACTGGCGGCCGCGCGCGCCGCCGCCAAGGCCAAGGCCGACGCCGAGAAAAAGGCCCAGCTGCTGGCCCAGGCGCAGGCGCGCGCGAAAGCCGCCGCCGCCGCGCAGGCCGAGCGCGAACGCCTGGCCAAGGCCAACGCCAACAAATCCGGCACCATCAAGCCGGCGCAGCCGGCCCAACCGACCAAGCCGCCGGCGCCGGCCAGGCCCGACCCGATCGACGCCGACGAACCGAAAGTCGCGGCCAAGCCCGAGCCGGCGCCGGCACCGGTCGAGGAGCCGGCCCGTCCGCCGGCCCGCGCCGCCGACATCGCGCTGGCGCCCGCCGCGCCGGCCGGCGCCTTCGCCAGCCTCAAAGGCCAGATGCGCTCGCCGGTCAGCGGCCAGGTCGCGGCCAGGTTCGGCAGCAAGCGCGGCCAGGGGCCGAGCTGGAAGGGTGTCTTCATCCGCGCCGCCGAGGGGGCCGACGTGCGCGCCGTCGCCGGCGGCCGGGTCGTGTTCGCCGAATGGCTGCGCGGCTTCGGCAACCTGATCATCGTCGACCACGGTGGCCAGTACATGAGTATTTACGGCAATAATCAATCGTTGCTGAAAAGGGCCGGCGACATCGTCAAATCGGGCGACCCGATAGCGAGCGCGGGCAACAGCGGCGGCAACGAGGAATCAGGGCTATACTTCGAGCTTCGCCATCAGGGCACGGCATTCGATCCGGCTGGCTGGGTCAAGTTTTAAGGTTCGCGGAGAAAATGGGCAACAAGTTTAAGAGCATCGCTTTGATCGGACTCGGCGCCATCGCCGGCGTCACCGCCTCGTTGCAGTTCCCCGCCATCGCGCAGAAAGCCGGCGGCACCCCGTTGCCGCTGGAGGAACTGCGCCAGCTGTCGGACGTGTTCGGCCTGATCAAGTCCGACTACGTCGAAAACGTCGACGACAAGAAACTCGTCACCGACGCCATTTCCGGCATGGTGTCCTCGCTGGACCCGCATTCGGTCTACCTGGACAAGAAAGCCTTCCGCGAGATGAAGGAGACCGTCGCCGGCAAATTCGTCGGCATCGGCGTCGAGGTCGGCATCGAGGACGGCTACATCAAGGTCGTCTCCCCGATCGAGGACACGCCCGCCTTCAAGGCCGGCATCAAGACGGGCGACCTGATCACCCGCATCGACGGCACGCCGATCAAGAACATGTCGCTCGACGAGAGTGTCAAGAAGATGCGCGGCGAGCCCGGTTCCAAGGTGGCCGTCACCATCAGCCGCAAGGACGAGGACAAGCCGCTGGTCATGACCATCACGCGCGAGGAAATCCGCGTGCAAAGCGTCAAGACCAAGATCGTCGAGCCGGGCTACGCCTGGGTGCGCATCTCGCAGTTCCAGGAACCGACCCTGGACGACATGGCCAAGCAAATCACCGCGCTCTACGCGCAAGACCCGAAAATCAAGGGCCTGGTGCTGGACCTGCGCAACGATCCGGGCGGCCTGGTGCCGGGCGCGATCGGCGTCTCGGCAGCCTTCCTGCCCAAGGACGCGGTCATCGTTTCGACCAACGGACAACTGATGTCGTCCAAGGAAACCTTCTACGGCCGCCCCGAGTTCTACGCGCCGCGCGCCAAGACCGATCCGCTGGCCAAGCTGCCGGCCGGCCTGAAGGATGTGCCGATGGTGGTGCTGGTCAACGCCGGTTCGGCCTCGGCGTCGGAAATCGTCGCCGGCGCGCTGCAGGATTACAAGCGTGCCACCATCATGGGCACGCAGACTTTCGGCAAGGGCTCGGTGCAGACCTTGCGCCAGCTGACCGCCGACACCGCCGTCAAGCTGACCACGGCGCGCTATTACACGCCGCAAAACCGCTCGATCCAGGCGCGCGGCATCGTGCCGGACCTGATGGTCGACGAGACCGCCGACGGCGACGGCTTGAACAGCCTGCGCATGCGCGAAGCCGATCTGCAAAAACACCTGGGCAACGACAAGGACCCGGAGGGCGAGAGCATCGCGCAGAAGGCCCTGAACGCCCAGCGCGACGGGCTGGAGGACGCGCAGCGCCTGGCGTCGCTGGCGAAGAAATCCAAGCCGGTCGAATTCGGCTCCAAGGACGACTTCCAGCTGGCGCAGGCGCTGAACCACTTCAAGGGCCTGCCGGTCAAACTGTCGAAGGTCGAGGCGGGTGCGGCGGCCGGCGGTGACGGCGTCGGCGAGATCAAGTCGGATAGCGTCCCGGACATCAAGTCGGACGTGAAGCCGGACGGCAAGCCGGCCACCAAGCCGGGCAACAAGCCGTCCGCCAAGCCCGAAGCCAAATCCAAAGCCAGCGACACCAAGCCAGCCGCGAAACAGCCAACCGCCGAATAACACCACCGAATGGCGGCCCGGCCGCCGGTTGAGACCATGGACGATTCGCAACTGCTGCGCTACTCGCGCCACATCCTGCTCGACGAAATCGGCATCGAAGGCCAGCAAAAGCTGCTGGCCGCGCACGCGCTGGTGATCGGCGCCGGCGGCCTCGGCTCGCCGGCGGCGCTGTACCTGGCGTCGGCCGGCGTCGGCCACATCACCCTGGTCGACGACGACACCGTCGACCTGACCAACCTGCAGCGCCAGATCGCCCACACCACGGCGCGGGTCGGCCAGCCCAAGGCCGCCTCGGCGCGCATTACCTTGCAGGAGATCAATCCCGGCGTCGTCGTCAGCGCGCTCACCGAAAGGGCCGACGACGCCCGCCTGGCCGAACTGGTGGCCGACGCCGACGTCGTGCTCGATTGCACCGACAACTTCGCCACCCGCCACGCCGTCAACCGCGCTTGCGTGGCGCTGGGCAAGCCGCTGGTGTCCGGCGCGGTGATCCGCTTCGACGGCCAGATCAGCGTGTTCGATCCGCGCAAGGAAGGCAACCCCTGTTATTCGTGCCTGTTCCCGCAGGATCAGCAGTTCGAGGACGTCGCCTGTTCCACCATGGGCGTGTTCGCGCCGCTGGTGGGCGTGGTCGGCGCCATGCAGGCGGCCGAGGCGCTCAAGCTGCTGATGGGCGTTGGCAACTCGCTGGCCGGGCGGCTGCTGATGCTCGACGGCCTGAACATGGAATGGACCAGCATCGGCGTCGGTGGAAATGACGCCTGCCCGGTGTGCGGCGCTGGTAAAATGACAACGAAAAATACAACGTAGAATCCGCCAAAACCACCACCAGGAGAAGACCTTGCTGATGAAACGACTCGCCGTACTTCCGCTGGCACTGGCCGCCGCCTTCAGCGCGCAGGCCGCCAGCACCACCAAATATCTGATCTACACCGAAAGCGGCAAGCAGATGGGGGAGCAGGTGGTCGAGCAGCAGGACGACGGCCTGACCAAGGTGCGTTTCATCTACAAGAACAACGGCCGCGGCCCGGAGCTGACCGAACAATTCCGCGTCGGTCCGGACGGCACCATGACCGAATACGCCGTCAAAGGCAATTCCACCTTCGGCGCCGTGGTCGACGAGCGCTTCGAGCGCAGGGGCGACCAAGCCGAATGGAAATCGACGTCGGAGCAGGGCAAGAAAACCGTCGCCGGCCCGGCCGCCTATGTGCCGCTGAACAGTTCCTTCGAGGTCATCTCCACCGCCATCACCGCGCTGGCCGCCGCGCCGGACAACAAGCTGCCGCTGCTGCCGTCCGGCACCTTGTCGCAGACCAAGCTTGATTCGCTGGAAATCACCAGCGCCTCCGGCCAAAAGCAGACGGTGCAGCTGCTGGCGCAAACCGGCATCGGCCTGTCGCCCTCGTTCATGTGGGCCACCACCGGCGCCAAGCCGCGCTTGTTCGCCGTCATCATTCCCGGCTTTATGAACGCGCTGGAAGAGGGCTGGCAGAACGTCATCCCGGAACTGGCCAAGCGCCAGAAGGCCGCCGAGAGCAAGATGCTGGCCGATGTCGCGCAGAAGTTGCAGCACCCGTTGCCGGGCCTGACCCTGGTCAAGAACGCCCGCGTGTTCGACAGCGAGAAAGCCACCGTCGGCGCGCCATCGGACATCTACATCCTGCGCGGACGCATCACCTCGGTGCAGCCGGCCGGCTCGCTGGCGCGCGACGCCGCCAACACCATCGACGCCGGCGGCCGCATCGTGCTGCCGGGCCTGTTCGACATGCACGGCCACGTCGACCGCTGGTCCGGCGCGCTCAACATCTCGGCCGGCGTCACCAGCGTGCGCGACATGGGCAACGACAACGCCCAGCTGCAGGCGATGCTCGACGAAACCACCGACGGCAAGCTGCTCGGTCCGCAGGTGGTGCCGGCCGGCTTCCTCGAAGGCGAGAGCCAGTACAGCGCCAGCGGCGGTTTCGTCGTCAAGGACCTGCAGGGCGCCAAGGACGCGATCGACTGGTACGCGCAACGCGGCTATCCGCAGTTGAAGATCTACAACTCCTTCCCCAAGGACATCCTCAAGGACACGGTCGCCTACGCCCACACGCGCGGCATGCGCGTCTCCGGCCACGTGCCGGCCGGCCTGCGCGCGCAGCAGGCGCTCGACGCCGGCTACGACGAAATCCAGCACATCAACCAGGTGCTGCTGAACTTCTTCGTCAAGCCCGACACCGAAACGCGCAACCTGAACCGCTTCGTGCTGCCCGCCGAAAAGGTGGCCGATCTTGATTTCAATTCGAAGCCGGTCAAGGACTTCGTCGCCCAGCTGGCCAAAAAGCAAATCGCCATCGACCCGACGATGTCGGCGTTCGCCTTCCTCAAGCAGCGCGACGGCGACGTCAACGAGCCGTACGCCGACTTCGCCGCCAACATGCCGCCCGACGTGGCGCGCGGCTTCTCCGTCGGCACCATGAAGATCGACGGCGCCGACCAGCTCAAGCGCTACGAGAAGTCGTACGGCAAGATGGTCGACTTCGTCGGCGTCATGTACCGCGCCGGCGTGCCGATCGTCGCCGGCACCGACGACATCGCCGGTTTCACCTTGCATTCAGAGCTGGCGCTGCTGGTCAAGGCGGGCTTGACGCCGGCCCAGGCCTTGCAGGTGGCCACGCGCAACGGCGCCCGCTATACCCGCACCAGCAACGATCGCGGCAGCATCACGCCGGGCAAGCTGGCCGACCTGGTGCTGGTGGACGGCGATCCGACCAGGGACATCAAGGATGTGCGCAAGGTGTCGGCGGTAATCACGCGCGGCTATGTGATTTACCCGCGCGAAATCGACGCCGCGCTGGGCATCGCCCCGTTCGTCAAGGAGGCGCCGCAGGTGGCCAAGACCGCCGCCGTGGCCGAGGCCGGCCACGGCGGCGGCAACGACGGCGCCCGCAACCGCATCGAGGCGACCGCCCGCAAACACGACTAAGGACCCGGTATGACAGCGGTGTGACAATGCCATGACAAACTCGTGACAGGCGTGTAAAAGGCGGTTAAACCCGCCGATTATTAAGGCATGTTTAAGCCCCGGCGCGCAAAAATCATACCTCTGCTTGCTCTGAGACCGCTGTTTCGGCCTTATACTCTGCACTCACTTTAATTTGGTAGTGGATTATGAAAAAAGCAACACCTCAACGTCGCGCCGCGCGCGGTTTCACCCTGATCGAAATCATGGTGGTGGTGGTCATCATGGGTGTGCTGGCGGCGCTGGTCGTGCCCAAGCTGCTGAGCCGCACCGGTGAATCGAAAGTGGCCGCCGCCAAGGTCGATATCGCCACCGTCATGCAGGCGCTCAAGCTCTACAAGCTGGACAACCAGCGCTATCCGACCACGGAGCAGGGCCTGCAGGCGCTGCTGACCAAGCCGACCAGCGGCCCGGCCGCCAACGGCTGGAAGAGCGGCGGCTACCTGGAAAAGATGCCGAAGGACCCGTGGGGCGCGCCGTACCAGTTCCTGTCGCCGGGCATCAAGGGCGAAGTCGATGTGTACTCGCTGGGCGCCGACGGCGCGCCGGGCGGCACCGGCGACGACGCCGACATCGGCTCCTGGGAAAACTGACCGCGCGGAGCTTGCCCATCATGCGCGCCGCGTGCCGGCCCAGCCGAGGCTTCACGCTGATTGAGTTGCTGGTGGTGATGGTCATCCTGGGCATCACCTTGGGCATCGTCTCGCTCAGCGCGATGCCCGGCCAGAAGCAGGCGATGCTGCAGGACGCGCAACGCATCGCGCTGCTGCTGCAACTGGCGCGCGACGAGGCGATCGTGCGCAACCGCCAGATCGCTTTCGAGGCCGGACCGGACGGCTACCGCTTCCTGATCCGCAACGACAAGCAATGGGACCTGGCGGTGCAGGACGACCTGCTGCGCGAGCGCGAGTTCAAGCAGGGGCCGGTGACGTTGATGCTCGATCCGCCGTCGAACGCCCAGAACGACAACAACCTGCGCATCATCTTCGGCCGCGAACCGGTCGACAAGCCGTTCGTGCTGACCATGACCGGCGGCGGCAGCAGCGTGGCCATCCGCGCCGACGGCATCGGCCATTTCACGGTGGACTGATCATGGACAAGACGCGTCGACCCTCCCACAAAAACCAAGGCTTCACCCTGCTCGAAGTGCTGGTGGCGCTGGTCATCGTCGGCACCGCGCTGGGCGCCTCGCTGCGCGCGGTCGGCAGCCTGACCCAGAACAGCAACGGCCTGCGTGGCGCCATGATGGCGACCTGGTCGGCCGAAAACCGGCTGGTGCAGCTGCGCCTGTCCAAGACCTTCCCGGCGGTCGGCAAGCAAACCTACGAATGCCCGCAGGGCGACATGAAGCTGATGTGCGAAGAGGAAGTCATCGCCAGCCCGAATCCGCGCTTCCGGCGGGTCGAGGTCAGCGTCTACGACCAGGCGCAGCCGGAACGCCGCATCATCAAGCTGGTCCAACTGGTGCTGAATTCATGAGCATGACCGGCATGAGGGGCACGAGGGGCCGACGCGGTGGCTTCACCTTGATCGAACTGCTGGTGGCCATCTCCATCCTCGCCATCGTCGCCGTGCTGGGCTGGCGCGGCCTGGACGGCATCATCCGTTCGCGCGAGTCGCTGACGGCCAAGATGGAGCAGACGCGCGGCCTGCAACTGGCGTTCGCGCAGCTGCAGAGCGATTGCGCCAGCCTGGCCACGGCAAGCTTGCTGAACAACCGCGCCTATATGCTGGCCGATAACGACCGCCTCACCTTCGTGCGCGTGGTGATGACGGAAAACGAGCCGACCCGGCTGCAGGTGGTGGCCTACCGCGTGCGCGACGGCGTGCTGACGCGGCGCGAATCGAACGCCACGCGCGATCTGCTGCAACTGGACGCGCTGTGGCAGGCGGCGCTCAACGATACCGACACCGCCGCCAGCGTGGCGCTGCAGTCCGACGTGCTGTCGATGGGCGCGCGTTACTGGATCAACACCGAGTGGCGCCCGGCGGCCGGGGTGACCACGGGCGGCTCCGGCAACGCGCCGACCGGGCTGGAAGTGTCGCTGGCCTTGCAGGGCCAGGAAGTGCCGATGGTCAAATCCTTCCTGCTGGGGGCGCTGTGACGCGGCCGGCGCTGCGACGCCGCGCGCCGATCCGCCAACGCGGCGTGGCGGTCATCACGGCGCTGCTGCTGACGACCCTGGCCGTGACCATCGTCACCAGCCTGTTCTGGCAGCAGCAGGTACAGGTGCGCTCGATGGAAAACCAGCGGCTGCAACTGCAAACGCGCTGGATCGTGCGCGGCGCGCTGGACTTGAGCCGCCTGATCCTGTTCCAGGACTTCCTGGATTCGCAGATGTACACGCGCCAGAACGGCATCTGGTCGACGCCGCTGGAGGAGACGCGGCTGGACGATTACGTCGAGCGCGAGCGCCGGGAGGGCGAGGATTTCAACGCCACCCTGTCAGGCAAGATTGTCGACGCGCAGTCGCGCTACAATCTCGCCAACCTGGCGGCCGCGCGGGTTCCGGACAAGCTGGAGATCGGCGTCTTCCAGCGCCTCTTGACAAATCTGCAATTAGACCCGAATCTGGCGCAGCAGGTGGCGATGCAGGTGGCGATGGCGCAACCGGTCCAGACCGTGCCGACGTCCGGCACGGGCGGCACCGGGACTGGCACCACCACAGGCACCGGCGGCACGACCACCGGCACCGGCGCACCGGCGGGCACGGTGCCGGTCTCGGGCAGCGTCGAGCCGATGGGCTTCGTCCGGCTGGAGGACTTGCTGGCCGTCAGCGGCTTCACGCCGCAGGCGATCGAGCGGCTGCGCGAGTTTGTCATCGTGCTGCCGCAGGCGACCAAGGTCAACGTGAACACCGCGCCGGCGGAGCTGATCGCGGCGCTGGTGCCGGGCCTGTCGCTGGGCGACGCGGCGGCGATGGTCAACACCCGCAAGGGCGCTTATTATCGGCAGATGGCCGATTTCACGCAGCAGCCGCAGATGGGCGCGGCGCAGCGCAAGACGGCGGTGCCGGTGGATGTCCGCAGCGACTATTTCCTGGCCTTCAGCCAGGTCAAGCTGGACCGCGCGGCGCTGGACACGGTGTCCTTGCTGTCGCGGGCGCCGACAGGCCTGACCACGGTGGTTTGGATACGGGAAAACTAGAGCAGCGATTTAGAGCGATCAACGAAAGCGAGACCTTTTGAGTACATTATTTATCCGCTATCCGGCCAAGGCCAGCGTCGACAGCGGCGCGGCCCAGACCTGTCCGTTCGCGCTGGTCGGCGACGGCGGCCATCTGGAGCGGCAGGGCACGTCGCCGCTGGGCAATCTGGGGGAGCTGATCGCCGCCTCGCGCCGCGTGGTGCTGATGCTGGCCGCGTCGGACGCGACCTTGCTGCGCGTGAAGGCGCCGCCGCTGTCGGCCTCGCGCCTGAAGGCGGCGCTGCCGGCGCTGGTCGAGGAACAAGTGCTGGGCGACACGGCCGATTGCGTGCTGGCCGCCGGCGCGGCCGACGATGACGGCGTGCGCACCGTCGCCGTGGTGCAGCGCGCCTGGCTGGAAGTGCTGGTCAAGGCGCTGCTGGCGCAGGGCGCGCACAGCGTCTCGGTGCTGCCGATGCAGCTGTGCCTGCCGTTCCAGCCCGGATCGGTGTCGGCAGCGCTGAGCCTGGGCGACGCCGGCTACGAGCTGATCCTGCGCCGCTCGCAATACGACGGCATGGGCCTGGCGTTGCCGGCCGAGCCGGTGGCGGCGCTGCACACCCTGCGCGCGATGGCCGGCGACGAGCCGGTCACCTTGTACCTGTCGCAGGAGCAAATGCAGCAGTTCGAGCCGCTGTTGGCCGACGCCGCCACGGCGCCGCATGGCATCAGCCTGGCCGACGACCATTGGCAGCATTGGGTGGCGGCGTCGCGCTCGGCAGGACTGGACCTCGCGCCGGCGCTGGGCGCTGCGGGCGCCTCGGCGCGCGAATGGCAACGCTGGCGCTGGCCGTTGCGCATCGCCGCGCTGGCGGTGCTGGTCAACGTGGTCGGGCTGAACGTCGAGTGGATGCGCCTCAAGCGCGAAGCGAACGAAGTGCGCCAGGCCATGATGCAAACCTTCAAGGCGGCCTATCCGAAGGAGACCGTGATCCTCGATCCGGCCGCGCAAATGCGCAAGAACATTTCGCTGGCCAAGGCCGACGACGGCCAGGCCGCGCCCGACGGCTTCATCGCCATGAGCGCCAACCTGGCCGAGGCGCTGAGCGTGTTGCCCAAGCGCGATGTGATCGCCACGTTGGACTATAGGGAACGCGCTCTTCAGGCCAAGGTCAAACCCAATACCGTCGACGCCGCCGCGATGACGCAAATCCGCGCCGCGCTGCAGGCCCGCAAGCTGGAATTGACGGAGGCCAATCCCGGCACCTGGCAAATCCGCGTCGCCACCACCGGCGCAGGCAAACCATGAGCATCACGATGAATAGAACCATGAGCACAACGGCATGAGCAAACTCGATCAAACGATACAGGACTACCGTGCCCGCGCGTCGGCCTTCTGGCTGGCGCGCACCGAGCAGGAGCGCCGCCTGCTGGTCATCGGCGGCGTCGTGGTCGTGCTGGGCCTGTTCTACGGCGTGCTGCTGTCGCCGGCGCTCGAGGGCCGCGAGAAACTGAGCAAGGAGTTGCCGGTGCTGCGCCAGCAGGCCGCCGAGTTGCAGGCGATGGCGCTGGAGGCGGCCGCGCTGCGCGGCCAGAACACCATCGAGCCGACGCCGATGACGCGCGACAGCCTGACGGCCAGCCTGGCCGCGCGCGGCCTGACGCCGCAGTCGGTCAACATCACCGGCGAGTACGCCAAGGTCCAGCTCAACAACGTGGCCTTCGCCGGCATCGTCGTCTGGCTGGACGCGGTGCGCAACGAGAGCCGCATCGCCGTCCAGGACGCCAATTTCTCGGCCCAGGACACGGCCGGCATGGTCAACGCCACGCTGACCTTGCGCCAGGGCGCGCGATGAGCGTGCGGGTTGCGCAAAAAGGCCATGCATGAAGCGCGCCGTGCTATGGTTGCTGACCATCGCGCTCAGCGTGCTGGTGACCCTGGCGGTGTTTTTCCCGGCCACGTGGCTCGGGTCCATCGTCGAGCAGCGCACCGGCGGCCGTTTGACCTTGGGTGACGCGCAGGGTACGCTGTGGCGCGGCTCGGCCTTCATCGGCGGCGCGGCCGGCGGCAACAGGCCGGTCACGCCTTTGCTGCCAGGACGTTTCAGCTGGAGGATCTCGCCGCTGGCGCTGGTCGGCATGGTCGACCTGCGGCTGGAAAACAGCGAGGCGCTGGCGCAGCCGGTGACCTTCCGCGGCAGCTGGTCGCAGTGGCAATTGAGTCCGTCGGCGCTGCTGTTGCCGGCGCAGGGCCTGGCCGGGCTGGGCGCGCCGCTCAACACGCTGGCGCCGAGCGGCATCATGCGCCTGTCGTGGACCGCGCTGGAGCTGGCGCTGCAGGACCGCCAGGTCGCCGTCAACGGCCGCACCACGCTGGAGATGACGGACATGTCGTCGCGGCTGGCGCCGATCAGCCCGCTGGGCAGCTACACGCTGGCGCTCGACTGGCGCGGCCAGCAGGCGGCCTTGACGCTCGATTCCGTCAAGGGGCCGCTGTTGCTGAGCGGTCGCGGCAACCTGAATAATGGCCGTCTGCAGTTTTCCGGGCAGGCGGAGGCGGCGAAGGGATACGAGGACACGCTGGCCAATCTGTTGAATTTGCTCGGCCAGCGCCGTCCCGGCAGCGACCGCAACGTCATCGCGTTGGAGGTCCGTTGAGAGGTTTCTCGATAGACGTGTTTTTCGTAGGGCGGATTAGCGCGCAGCGCGTAATCGGCCAAGCGCCGCCGACGTCGTCATTATTAGTTTCAATCGTGGTCACAACAACACTAGATACAAAGTTCAGACAATGAAAAAACAGTCCGTGAGCAAATCCAATCTTCCCGCGCTGCGCCGCTTGAGCGCGGGTGCGATGCTGTGCTGTGCGCTCGGCGCCGTGCCGACCACCGGGCTGCTGTGGCCGGCCCTGGCCCACGCCGCCGCCGATGACGCCGCGCTGAACTTTGTCGGCGCCGACATCGAGTCGGTGATCAAGGCCGTCGGCCACTACACCAACATCACCTTCGTCATCGACCCCCGCGTCAAGGGCACGATCACGCTGGTGTCGGAAAAATCGATCAGCAAGTCGCAGGCCTTCAGCCTGCTGACCTCGGCGCTGCGCCTGCAGGGCTACGCCGTTGTCAGCGGCGACGGCTACGCCAAGGTGGTGCCGGAGGCGGACGCCAAGCTGCAGTCGGGCCCGACCCAGATCGGCTCGGCGCCGACGCAGATCAAGGGCGACCAGATCGTCAGCCAGATCTTCCACCTGAACTACGAGTCGGCCGGCAACGTCGTCACTGTGCTGCGTCCGCTGATCTCGCCGAACAACACCATCAACGCCAACCCGGGCAACAACACGGTGGTGATCACCGACTACGCCGACAACCTGAAACGCCTGGCCAAGATCATCTCTGCGCTCGACGCGCCGGCCACGGCCGACCTCGACGTGATCCCGGTGCGCTACGCCATCGCCAGTGACCTGGCGTCGATGGTCAACAAACTGATGGACGCGAGCGGCGGCGGTGGCGCGCCGGGCGCCGGCGGCGGCGACGCCGGCCGGGTCAGCGTGCTGGCCGATCCGCGCACCAATTCCCTGATCCTGCGCGCGCCGTCGGCGGCCCGCTCCAACCTGGCCAAGTCGCTGATCGCCAAGCTCGACCAGCCGACCCAGGAACTGGGCAACGTGCACGTGGTCTACCTGAAGAACGCCGAGGCCACCAAGCTGGCGCAGACGTTGCGCGCGCTGGTGTCGGGCGACACCTCGTCGCCCAACCAGCAGGGCGGCACCGGCACCGGCGGCACCGGCCAGGGCGGCCAGGGCATGGGCGGCCAGAGCAGCAACACCGGCGGCTTCGGCGGCGCCAGCAGCGGCAGCTCGGCCAGCGGCGGCAGCACCGGCCCGACCAATCCCCTGCTGACCGGCAGCGGCAATTCGCAGCAACAGCAGGGCGGCGGCGGCCAGGCCGGCTACATCCAGGCCGACGCCACCACCAACACGCTGATCATCACGGCGCCGGAATCGGTGTACCGCAACCTGCGCGCCGTCATCGATCAGCTCGACGTGCGCCGCGCCCAGGTCTACATCGAGTCGCTGATCGTCGAGGTGACGTCCGACAAGGCGTCCGAGTTCGGCGTGCAGTGGCTGGGCGCGACCGGCAACTCCGACAGCAAGTACCGGCTCGGCGGCCTGCAGCAGTCGTCGATCGGCGGCAGCAACAACAACATCGGCAACGTCGCCCTGTCCTTGCTCAACGGCTCGTCGTCGACCACCACGCCGACCTTGCCCGGCTCGGGCCTGACGGTGGGCCTGTTCAAGCAGGTCGCCGGCGGCCTCGGCCTGGGTTTGCTGGCGCGCTCGCTGGAGTCCGACGGCAACGCCAACGTGCTGTCGACGCCGAACATGATCACGCTCGACAACGAACTGGCGACGATCTCGGTCGGCCAGAACGTGCCGATCCTGACCGGCCAGTTCACCACCACGTCCGGCACCAACAGCAACCCGTTCCAGACCATCGACCGCAAGGAAGTGGGCCTGACGCTGAAGGTGCGCCCGCAGATATCCGAAGGCGGCACCATCAAGCTGGCGATCTACCACGAGACGTCGAGCGTCGACAAATCGACGTTGACGGCCACCGCCGGCATCACCATCAACAAGCGCGTGATCGAGAACAACGTGATCGCCGACGACGGCCAGATCATCGTGCTCGGCGGCCTGATCGAGGACACCGAGGGCGACAGCACCGACAAGACGCGCGGCCTGGGCGACATTCCCGTCATCGGCAACCTGTTCAAGTACCAGACGCGCAGCCGCAAGAAGACCAACCTGATGGTGTTCCTGCGCCCGGTCGTGATCCGCAACCAGGAGCAGAGCACCAGCCTGGCGACCGACCGCTACGACTACATGCGCTCGTCGCAGGAGGCGATCAAGCCGCCGCAAAGCGTGCTGGTCGAGGATCTGGGCCAGCCGGTGCTGCCCGCGCTGCAGAACGGCGTGCTCAGCGGTGGCGGCGTGGTCGCCAAGCCGATCCCGCCGGCGCCGATTCCGCGCGTGCCGGGGCGCGCCGACAATGTGCAGCCGCAGCCGCAACAGCAGCAACCGCAGCAGTGAGATGAGCCGACGAGATGAGTAATCTTCTACCCTACGCCTTCGCCCGCGACTTCGTCGTGCTGGCGCAGCAGAGCGACGCCGCCGAGCACACGGTGGACGTCATGGTGTGCGGCGCCACGGCGCCGGCCGCCATCGCCGAGGTGTCGCGCCGCTTCGGCCGCATCCAGCTCAAGAGCATGACGCGCGCCGACCTGGAGACGGCCATCGCCACCGCCTACGCCAGCGCCGGCGGCAACGCCTCGATGGTGGCCGACGAGTTCGACGCCGAGCTCGACCTGACCAAGCTGCTGCAGGACGTGCCGGCGATCGAGGACTTGCTCGAATCGTCCGACGACGCGCCGGTGATCCGCATGATCAACGCGCTGCTGACGCAGGCGCTGCGCGACAGCGCCTCCGACATCCACATCGAGCCGTTCGAGCAGACCTCGGTGGTGCGCTTCCGCGTCGACGGCTCGCTGCGCGACATCGTGCGCCCGCGCAAGGCGATCCACGGCTCGCTGATCTCGCGTATCAAGATCATGGCGCAGCTCGACATCGCCGAGAAGCGCCTGCCGCAGGACGGCCGCATCACCTTGCGCATCGGCGGCAAGCCGGTCGACGTGCGCGTCTCGACCTTGCCCACCGGGCACGGCGAGCGCGCCGTGCTGCGTCTGCTGGACAAGGAGGCGGGCCGCCTCGACCTGAACCACCTGGGCATGAGCGAGACCATGCTGCCCAAGTTCGACGCCCTGATCAACCAGCCGCACGGCATCGTGCTGGTGACCGGGCCGACCGGCTCCGGCAAGACCACCACCCTGTACGCGGCGCTGTCGCTGCTGAACGCGGCCACCACCAACATCATGACGGTGGAAGACCCGATCGAGTACGACTTGAACGGCGTCGGCCAGACGCAGGTCAATCCGCGCATCGACATGACCTTCGCCAAGGCGCTGCGCGCGATCCTGCGCCAGGACCCGGACGTGATCATGATCGGCGAGATCCGCGACCTCGAAACGGCGCAGATCGCCGTGCAGGCTTCGCTGACCGGCCACCTGGTGCTGGCGACCCTGCACACCAACGACGCCGCCGCCGCCGTCACCCGTCTGCTCGACATGGGGATCGAACCGTTCCTGCTGTCGTCCTCGCTGCTGGGCGTGCTGGCGCAGCGGCTGGTGCGCAAGCTGTGCGGCCACTGCAAGAGCTTCGACGGCCAGCTGTGGCACGCGGTCGGCTGCGAGCACTGCGGCCACACCGGCTACCAGGGCCGCGTCGGCGTCTACGAATTCCTGGAAACGACGGAGCAGATCCGCGCCCAGATCCACAACCGCGCCTCGGAGGCCGAAGTGAAGGCCGCCGCCATCGGCAGCGGCATGCAAACCATGCGCGACGACGGCGAGCGCTGGCTGGCCGCCGGCATCACCACGCAGGCCGAGTTGCTGCGCGTGACCAAAGACTAGAGGATAGGTAAGCGACGATGCCCGCATTCCGCTATGAAGCCGTCGACGCCGGCGGCGCCACCAAAAAAGGCGTGCTCAACTCCGACAGCGCGCGTTCGGCCCGCTCGGAGTTGCGCTCCCTGGGGCTGGTGCCGCTGAAGGTCGACGCCATCGCCGCGCAGATCGACGCCGCCGGCGTGGCCAAGAGCCGCGGCTTCGGCGAGCGCCTGTCGACCACCGAGCTGGCGTTGTTCACGCGCCAGCTGGCCAGCCTGCTGGAGGCCGGCCTGCCGCTGGAGCAAGCCTTCACCGCGCTGCTGGAGCAGGCCGAGCGTCCGTACATGCGCGACCTGATCGCCTCGATCCGCTCGGAGGTGATCGGCGGCGCCGCGCTGTCGGACGTGCTGGGACGCCATCCGCGCGACTTCGCCGAGATCTACCGCGCGCTGGTCGCCTCGGGCGAGCAGATCGGCCAACTGTCGCGCGTGCTCTCACGCCTGGCCGACTACATCGAGCGCCGCAACGCGCTGGTGCAAAAGGTGCGGCTGGCGTTCACCTATCCGGCCATCGTCACCGTGGTGGCGTTCTCGATCGTGATCTTCCTGCTGACCTACGTGGTGCCGCAGATCGTCTCGGTGTTCGCCAACACCAAGCAGAAGCTGCCGGTGCTGACCATCATCATGCTGGCCGTGTCGGACTTCGTGCGCAACTACGGCATCGTGGTGGCGATCCTGCTGGTGGGCGCGTGGTTCATGTGGCGCCGGGCGCTGCAGAACCCGGCGCTGAAGCGCCGCTGGCACACCTGGCTGCTGACGGCGCCGCTGTACGGCAAGTTCGAGCGCAGCCTTAACACGGCGCGCTTCGCCAGCACCTTGGCGATCACCACCGGTTCCGGCGTGCCGATTTTGCGCGCGCTGGAGACCAGCCGCGACACCCTGTCCAACGTCGCCATGAAGGAGCTGGTGGAGGAGGCCAGCGACGCCGTGCGCGAGGGCGTGAGCCTGGCGCGCTCGCTGTCGGCGCAAAAGCATTTTCCGCCGATGCTGATCCACATGATCCGCGCCGGCGAGATCACCGGCGAACTGCCGGCCATGCTGGACCGCGCGGCCGCCGCGCAGGAGGCCGACCTGGAGCGCCGCACCTTGACCATCGCCGGCCTGCTGGAACCGGCGCTGATCCTGGCGATGGGCGTGGTGGTGCTGCTGATCGTGCTGGCCGTGCTGATGCCTATCATCGAAATCAATCAGCTGGTACGCTGACAAGGGAAGTTATGAAGCATGAATCTATGAAGCGTTTGCCCCTGGTCGGCAGCGTGCTGGCCGTGGTGCTGCTGTCGGCGTCGCTGGCGTATTGGGGCTTGCAGTTGTTCAAGCCGCCACAGCGCGCGATCGCCGCGCCGCCGCCGCCACCGCCGGTGGCGCTCAACCTGGACGCCGCCAAGGGCCTGTTCGGCGGCCAGATCTCGGTCGCCGCCGCCAGCAATTACCAGCTCAAGGGCGTGGTCGCTTCGCAGGGCTCCGGCAGCGCCGCCATCCTGGCCGTCGACAACAAGCCGGCGCTGGCGCTGGGCATCGGCAAGGAAGTGGTGCCGGGCGTGACCGTCAAGGAAGTGCATCCGAAGTACGTGCTGCTGTCCGAGGGCGGCGCCATCAAGCGCATCGATTTGCCGAGCGATGCCGGCGCCGCCAGTTCGCCGGGGCCGGCCGGCGGCCAGCCGTATCAGTCGATGCAACCGGGGCAGCAGGGGCCTCAGGGGGCGCCGCCGGCGCCCGCGCCGGTGCCACCGCCGGCGATGCAGCCGGCGCCGGCCATGCAACCGCCGCCGTCGATGCAGACGCCGCAACAACAGCAGCAGTTACAGCAGCAACAGCAGCAACAGCAGCAGAATCCGCCACGTTCCAGCACGTCATCGACCACCATCGCGCCCGTTCCCGGCTTCGACCGTCAACAATAAGAGAGGCTTATGGTTATCGCCCGCTCCCTGGCCGCAGCCGTTTGCTGCGGCTTTTTCTTGTCCATCGCCTGCCTCGGCGCGTCGGCGCAGACGCCCGTCCATCCGAACGCCGCCTCGGTGGCGCCGGCGGTCGCGCCGCCGCCCGCCGACACCGACGCCAAGGCGCGTCCCAAGATCGCGCTGGTGCTGTCCGGCGGCGGCGCGCGCGGCTTCGCCCACATCGGCGTGCTGCGCGCGTTGCAGGAGTTGCGCATCCCGGTCGATTTCGTCGTCGGCACCAGCATGGGCAGCGTGGTCGGCGGCGCCTTCGCCGCCGGCAGCTCGGTCGAGCAGCTCGAGCAGCTGGTGCGCCGCACCGACTGGAACGCGGTGGTGGCGGACCGTCCGCCGCGCGACCAGCTGGTGTTCCGCCGCCGCGAGGAGGATTTGCTGCTGCCGTCGCGCATCGAGCTGGGTGCCCGCATGGACGGCGTCACCTTGCCGCCGGCCGCCGCCGGCAACGAGGCGCTGGAGCTGGCGCTGACGCGGGTGCTGCCGCACGGCGCGCGCGACAAGCCGGTCGACCTGCTGCAACTGCCGTTCCGCTCGGTCGCCTCGGACCTCGTCACCGGCGAGCTGGTGGAGCTGCGCGACACGCCGCTGTTCCTGGCGATGCGCGCCTCGCTGGCGGTGCCGGGCGTGTTCGCGCCGGTGCGCGTCAACCAGCGCCTGCTGGTCGACGGCGGCCTGGTGCGCAACCTGCCGGTCGACGTGGCGCGCGAGATGGGCGCCGACATCATCATCGCCGTCAACGTCGGCACGCCGCTGGCGCAGGAGAAGGAACTGGTCAGCGCGGTCAGCGTCGCGCAGCAGATGCTGCAGATCCTGACCGAGCAAAACGTCCAGCGCTCGCTCAAGGACCTGCGTCCCGGCGACATCCTGCTGGCGCCGGATTTGGGCGGCATCGGCTTCCTCGATTTCGGCAGCCACGACCGCGCGATGAAGGAGGGCGAGGCGGCGGTGCGGTCCATGAGCGACAAGCTGGTGCGGCTGGCGCTGCCCGAGGCGCAGTACGCCGCGTATGAGACCAACCGCCTGTCGGCGCCGGTGCCGATCGACCAGCCGGTCCGGCTGGCCAAGCTGGAGGTCGCGCCCAGCGGACGCATCAATCCGCAGGCGCTGGCCGTGCAGTCGGGACTCAAGGTCGGGCAAATGATCACCAGCGAACAGGCGCAGCGCGCGGGCAACCAGCTGTTCGGGCGCGGCGACCTGGCGCGCGTGGAAACCGAGATCCGCGACGACCAGGACGGCCGCAGCGTGTTGATCAAGCCGACCGAGGCCGACTGGGCGCGCAGCCGCCTGCGCGTGGGCCTGGAATTGAACAGCGACTTCACCGACAACAACGCCTATGAGCTCAAGGTCATGCATGTGCTGTCCTCGCTCAACGACTGGGGCGCGGAGCTGCGCACGGTCGCGCGCGTGGGCACCGAGCGCGTGATCGGCACGCAGTGGTGGCAGCCGCTGGGGGCGGGGTCGCAATGGTACATCGCGCCCGAGTTGCAGTACGGCTCGTCGGCGTTCGACGTCTTCGATGCCTCCGGCTTCCGCCAGGCGCGCTTCGGCTACAACGCCAAGAGCGTGTCGGTGGCGCTGGGCCGCCAGCTCGGCAACTGGGGCGACGTGCGCTACACGGCGGTGCGCCAGACGGTCACGTCCCAGCAGACCATCCCGCACGAGCCGGGCGAGGTGCGCGAGTCGCAAAACGTCGGGGTGCTGTCGTTCAATATCGACAGCCTGGACACGGTGGCTTTCCCGACGCGCGGCACCTTGTTCAACGTGGAGTTGCAGCGGCTGATGACGCGCGGGCGCGACGGCCCGGTGCCGGCGCGGCAGAGCGTGCAGTGGCTGAAGGCGTTCAGCTTCGGCAGCTGGGCCGGCCACGTGTATGGCGAGTGGGCGCGCAACCAGGGCGGTGCGGCGCAATCGACCTTGGGCGGCTTCTTGCGGCTGTCAGGCACCACCACCGACTCGGTGCTGGGCAGCCGCACGGTGCTGGGCCGGGTGGTCATGGCCAAGCGGATCGGCGTCATGCCGACCGCGCTGGGCGGCGACGTGCGGCTGGGCTTTTCGCTGGAAACCGGCGCCGCCTACGGGCCCGACAACCCGCTCAAGGTGGGTTCGCTCAAGCATGCCGCCAGCGGCTTCGTGGCGGTCGATACGCGCTTCGGGCCGCTGTATTTCGGTTCCGGCGCCACCAAGTCGGGCGATAGCAGCATGTATCTGTTCCTCGGGCCGATTTGGTGACCTTTGGTGAATAGCTAAGCTAAACGGCTAATAATCTTGACAATTTCACTAAAAGTGCTATTTTCAACAAATGCTGAAATGTGCTTATTCAATGAAAAATCTGGAAGTCCAAGCTGCCGAGGCGCTTCGTTCGCTGTTGGAGCAAGTACCTGCGATTAAGGTTTTGGACCTTGGGAACCAGATCCGCGGGCTAGACCGGGGCATTGACATCGTCGCAAATATCGATGTTTGCGGCCGGCGGCACGTGCTCGCATGCGAAGTAAAATCCAGCGGCCAGCCGCGCCATGTGCGGATGGCCTTATTCCAGCTGCGCGAATATTTAAGCCGCCATGAGCGAGGGGCCACGCCTGTTTTCATCGCCCCCTACCTCTCTCCCGGCGCCCAGGCACTGTGCCGCGAGAACGACGTGGGCTTTCTCGACCTCGAAGGTAACGCCCGCCTGGTCTTCGACAGCGTCTTTATCGAACGTCAGGTCGCAAATAAACCGATCGCCGATCGGCGTGAACTCAAGTCGCTGTTCAAGCCAAAATCCGCGCAGGTGTTGCGGGTGTTGCTACGTGATCCCCAACGGGCATGGCGCGTGACGGAGCTCGCCCAGGTTGCCGGCGTAAGCCTCGGCCACGTCAGCAACGTTCGTGTAGCCCTGCTTGACCGGGAGTGGGCGCAAGTATCTGACGAGGGCCTGTTTCTATCGGAGCCGGATGCGTTGCTTGACGAATGGCGGGACGCCTACGAGCCACCGGTTGGGAAGCGTTTGGCTTTCTATACAACCCTGCATGGCGGCGCGTTGGAAGAAGCCGCCCGCCGCGTGCTTCGCTCCGATGGCGAGATCGGCCTGGCGGCATTTGCATCGTTCTCGGCGGCTCATTGGCTCGCGCCATATGCCAGGACAGGGACGCAATATTTCTATGCGGACGAAGTTGGCCTTGAACGCCTACAGGCAGCTTTGAAGCTCTCGGCGATTTCCAAAGGCGAAAACGTGGTGGTCACGCTGCTCAATGATACCGGCCTGTTGCGCGACACGGAGGAACCCGCACCCGGAGCCGTTTGCACAAGCCCGGTTCAAGTCTATCTCGATCTTGCCAACGCCGGCGAACGCGGGCGCGAGGCGGCGGATCATTTGCGGCAAGAAAGGCTCGTATGGATGAAATGACTCCCGGCGAGCCGCAGTCGGCCGCCGACTACGACGACCGCACGACCACCGCCGTCAAAATGGTGCTGATCGAGATCGGCCAGATTCTTGGCAGCTTCAAGGGAAAATTCGCGGTCGTTGGCGGCGCCGTACCGTGGCTTTTGCTCAGCAATGAGGACATGCCACACGTCGGTACGCTCGACGTCGATCTTGGCTTGGATGCGCAGGCTTTGGGTGATGGTGAATACGCCACCCTGATCGAAGCGTTACAGGGACATGGCTATCTGCAGCGTCGAGAGCTTCGCCGCTTTCAGCTCGTCCGTCAGGTTGCCACAGGAGATGGTGGCAAACCCATCGACATCATTGTTGATTTCCTGATGCCTCGCGACGCCGAGATCGTTAAGAACGTCCCGCCGCTGATCAGCGACTTTGCGGTGCAAAGAGCGGACGGCGCCGATTTGGCCGTGCGGTTTTATCAGTTGGTGGCGATCAGTGGCACGATGCCCGCTGGAGGGATGAACCGGGTCGAGATCGCCGTTTGCTCGATCCCTGCCCTCCTTGCGATGAAAGGCCACGCCATCGAGGGACGCTACAAACAGAAGGACGCCTACGACATCTATTACTGCATTCGGAACTATCCCGGAGGCCCAGAGGTGCTCGCCGAAGCGTGTCGACCGTTACTTGATCATGCCAGCGGCGCGGCGGGTTACGGCTTCATCGCCGGCAAATTCGATAACGTCGACGGTTTCGGCCCGACATGTGTGCGCCGCTTCGTCGAAGATACGAACATGCTTGGCGTTCGCAGCCCGGATCAATGGCAGCAAGACGCTTTCGGACAGGTCGATGCCTGGTTACGGGCACTAAGCTTGAGGTAAAAGCGCCGCGAGGACAAGGCCGTCATGTTGGCTTGGATTCGGGCTGCGCCCGCGCCCTCCGCAGCGCCGTGAAGGCGGCGAATTCCCATGAGCGGAAGCCGACCAGCAGGGTGAAGCCGTCGCGCTCCTGCGGCGCCAGCTTGCGGTCGCCCTGGTGCAGCCGCGCCAGCTCGCCCGCCAGCTGCTGGATGCGGCCCACCAGCTCCTGCGCGCTCGGCAGCGACAGCCGCGCGGGCAGGCACAGCAAGGTTTCGCCGGCGCCGTCGAAGCTGCCGCCGAAGTAGTCGGCCACCGCGTGCTCGCGGAAAAATTGCTGCACCGGGCCGTCCGGCAGCCAGCGGAACGCGTTCGATACGCGCAGGCGGTAGCGGTTCATCGGCTTGAGCTCGATCACGCCAAGGCGGTCCAGCTCGGCCAGCAGCATGATGCATTCGGGTTCGGTCAGGTCGTAGGTTTCCAGCACCTGCTCCAGGGTCCAGTGGCCGAGGCAGCAGATCGCCATCAACAGCAGATGCGGCTGCGTCAGCAGCGATTTTTCCTGGGTCAACGTCAGCGCGTCGGCCTGTGGCGTGGCGTCGGCAGCGCCGCGCAGCACGTCCTCCATCGCCACCCCGGCCGCCTTGCAGATCTGCGCCAGCCGCGACAGCGACATGTCCTGCTGGCCGAACATGCGCTTGACGCTCGACTCGCTCATGGCGATGCGCTCGGCGAGCATTTTGTAGGTGACGCCGGCGGTCCGCATCTGCGTCCGCAGTACCTGCAACAGCAATTCCGGTGAACTCATGGATGCCCTTAGTAAAAAAACAAAGGTATCGTAGCACGGTACTTGCTGTGCTGAAAAGTGGTTCCTGGAACATTCAAATAGGACAACGCGCGGATGTGGGCCACACTGCGTCCGCTGTCCCTCGTAGAAGGGACGGCGCCCCGAACCACTTCAATCCAGGAAACCTATGTCCACCATGATCAAAACCCTGTGCGCGGGCATGATTGCCGCGCTGTCCAGCTTCTCCAACGTCCAGGCGGCCGATGCCGCGCCGGTTTCGCCCGGTTATTTGGGCGCCGATATTGGCGCAATTGTCGCCGACGGCAACACCAGGGCGATCACCCGTGTGTACGGCGGTCTGACGATAGGCAGCAGCACGGCGTTCGACTTGCAGCAGGTGCATGCGTTGGAATTGATGTTGTATACGACCAGGATGAAAGAGGACGCTTATGGCATGTATGCCGACTATTACATTCCGGGCATCAAAACCCAGGCCAACGGCGCGGCCCTGAGCTGGACCACCGCCGTGAAGCTGAACGACAAGTGGTCGCTGACCAGCAGGCTGGGCGCGACGTACACTCACACCAAGCGCAGCTACGAACTCCCAAACTCTTACAACTGGAGTCGTGACACGGCCAACGTCATCGCAGGCGTTGGCGCGGCCTATAAGCTCAGCCCCAACATTTCCGCCACGGTGGACGTAAACTACATGCCCATCAAGCTCGACAGCTATAGCAAGAGCGATCCGGCGGTGGTGAGCGCCGGCCTCAAATACAACTTCTAAGATTACCCGAGAGCGGGCGCCACCACCGGCGCCCGCTGACGGTTTTTACTGCTCGTCCGGGTCCGGCTTCAGCCTGGCCTTGGCCAGCAGGCGCTTGGCGGCCTGGCGTTCGGAAGCAGCCGGTTTGGCGTGCGGACCGGCGCCGCCGGCGCGCGCCTTGGCCGCCAGCGCCACCGGGTTGCGCGGCGGCTTTTGCGACGGCTCGACGCGGATCGTCATCTTCTGCCGCGTCGACAAGGCCTTGTTCGCCATCGCCGTCCCCCCTTCTTACAACACGTAGCGCGACAGGTCTTCGTTGACCGCCAGCGCATCCAGACGCTCGTTGACATAGGCCGCGTCGATCGTGATGACCTTGCCGCCGTCCTCGCTGGCGGTGAACGACAGTTCCTCCAGCAGCTTTTCCATCACCGTGTACAGGCGCCGCGCGCCGATGTTCTCGGTGCGCTCGTTGACCGAATAGGCGATCTCCGCCAGGCGCGTGATGCCTTCCGGCGAGAACTCGATCTTGACGTTCTCGGTCGCCAGCAGCGCCTCGTACTGCTTGGTCAGGCAGGCGTCGGTGCTGGTGAGGATGCGCTCGAAATCGGCGATCGACAGCGACTCCAGTTCGACCCGGATCGGGAAGCGGCCCTGCAGCTCCGGGATCAGGTCGGACGGCTTGGCCAGGTGGAAGGCGCCCGACGCGATGAACAGGATGTGGTCGGTGCGGATCATGCCGTACTTGGTGTTGACGGTGGTGCCCTCGACCAGCGGCAGCAGGTCGCGCTGCACGCCGGCGCGCGAGACGTCGGCACCGCCCACTTCCGAGCGCGAGGCGATCTTGTCGATCTCGTCGAGGAAGACGATGCCGTTCTGCTCGACGTTCTGGATCGCCTTCTGTTTCATCTCGTCGTCGTTGACCAGCTTGGCGGCCTCCTCGTCGATGAGGAACTTCATCGCCTCCTTGATCTTGACCTTGCGCGCCTTCTTGCGCGCGCCGCCGATGCCGGAGAACATCGACTTGATCTGCTCGGTCATTTCCTCCATGCCCGGCGGGGCCATGATTTCCATCTGCGGGCCGGTCTCGGCCAGTTCGATCTCGATTTCCTTGTCGTCCAGCTCGCCCTGGCGCAGACGCTTGCGGAAGGTCTGGCGCGTGGCGTCGCCGGCCTGCGGCGCGTCCGACGGCGTCGACTGGTGGAAGCCGAAGTCGCGCGCCGGCGGCAGCAGGATGTCGATCACGCGGTCCTCGGCGGCGTCCTCGGCGCGGGTGCGCACCTTGGCCATTTCGGCCGAGCGGGTCTGCTTGATGCCGATATCGATCAGGTCGCGGATGATGGTGTCGACGTCGCGGCCCACATAGCCGACCTCGGTGAACTTGGTGGCCTCGATCTTGATGAACGGCGCGTCGGCCAGCTTGGCCAGGCGGCGCGCGATCTCGGTCTTGCCGACGCCGGTCGGGCCGATCATCAGGATGTTCTTGGGCGTGATCTCGTGGCGCAGCGGCTCCTCGACCTGCTGGCGGCGCCAGCGGTTGCGCAGCGCGATGGCGACCGCCTTCTTGGCCTTGCCCTGGCCGACCACGTGTTTGTCGAGTTCGCCGACGATTTCATGGGGAGTCATGTTCATGCTGGTTCCAGTGTTTCAACGATGTGGTTCAAGTTGGTGTAGATGCACAACTCGCCCGCGATGGTCAGTGACTTTTTGACGATTTCGGCGGGCGACAGTTCCGTGTTTTCCACCAAAGCCTTGGCGGCGGACTGGGCATAGGTGCCGCCCGAGCCGATGGCGCCGATGCCGTCCTCGGGCTCGAGCACGTCGCCGTTGCCGGTGATGACCAGGGTCGATTCGTGGTCGGCCACCAGCAGCATCGCCTCCAGGCGGCGCAGCACGCGGTCGGTGCGCCAGTCCTTGGCCAGCTCGACGGAGGCGCGCAGCAGATTGCCCTGGTGTTTTTCCAGCTTGCCTTCAAAGCGGTCGAGCAGGGTGAAGGCGTCGGCGGTGCCGCCGGCGAAGCCGACCAGGACCTTGCCCTGGTAGACCTTGCGCACCTTGCGGGCCGTGCCCTTCATGACGATGTTGCCCAGCGTGACCTGGCCGTCGCCGCCGAGGGCGACGTCTTTGCCGCGGCGCACGCACAGGATGGTGGTACCGTGAAATTGTTCCATATTGACCTCAGAGTAATGACGCGAACTGCTTCAAGACTTGAAAAGTGGGGCTGGAAACCGGAATTGCAAGTTAGTACTTGTGCGGGTAGAGCCGGGCGATGTCGCCGTAACCGAGCAATCTTAACAGGGCCGTGACCAGATGGTTCACGTCGCGGAATTCGATTTTGCGGCCCTCGGCGGCGAGCGGCTGCAGGCAGGCGTGCAGGCCGATGGCGGCCGGGTAGTCGATGCGCAGCAGCCGCGAGCAATCGAACACGATGTTCTGGTATTGGCCGGCGTAGCGCTCGATGGCGGGCAGCAGGGGGCCGAGCTGGTTTTCCATGACCGGTGGCAACATGAAGCGGTCCGGCGAGGCCGGCGCCCGCTGGGCCGGCGCCATCGCCACCTTGTGCGGGGCGACGAACGATGGCGGCGACACCTCGAAGGTGACGCAATAGTCCATGCCGGTCTCCTCGAATTCCTTCTCGCGGTTGAGCAGTTGCAGCAGTTCGAGCAACAGCAGCCACGGCCCCTCGGTGTCGTCGGGGCGGCCGATGGCGATGCCGGCGCGGATCTGCGCGGCCAGCTCGGCCGCGCCCACCAGGATCAGCTCGCGCTGGCGGGCCTGCAGCCGGCGTAGGGTGTCGAGCAGCAGCCAGCAGGCCGGCGCCTCGATCTCGGTGACGCGGTGGAATTCCAGCCGCAGCACCGGGTGGTCGTCGGCCAGCCGCAGCAGGTGTTCGAGCTGGCCGGCGATGGATTCGCCAAGCACGCCGCCGAAGGTGGTGGTGGGCGTGACGCCGGCCCAGCCGGGCGACGCGGCCGCCAGGTCGGCCGGCGCGCTCCACGACGGCGGCGAGGTCTCGAAGGTGCTGACGTAGTCGATCGACAGGTTGTCGAAGCGCTCCTGCCGGCCACTGACCTGGTACAGGTCGAACAGCATCCACCAGACGGTGCGGTCCTGGCTGGCGCCCACGCTGTCGGTCAGCATCTGCTCGGCCGCCGCGCCCTGGCCGTTGGCGTAGAGGATGGCGATTTCCTCGACCACCGGCGCGGTCTGCGCCGCCACCGCCGCCTCCGGCAGGTCGTCGTCGCGCAGCAGCAGGGTGGTGGGGACGTCGGCCGGCGCGCCGGCGTCCGCGTCGCCGCTGTCGGCGCCGTTGTGGCGCCGCGCGGACGGGCGCTGGCTGCCCCAGGCCGGCTCGGGTTCGTTGAAGATGTCGAACGCCATCGCCGATTCGATGGCGTCGATTTTCATGGCGGTGGCGCGGGCGATCTCGCGCTGGCGCGCCTGCTGGTGCTGGCGCGCCGTTTCGCTGTTGGCGGCCAGGCGCGCGGCGTCGTCGTCGCTGAGCGGGTCCGGCGCCTCGTCCGGGCGCGGTTGATCGGTTTTTTTGAAAATCGAAAACAGTCCCACGCTTTCCTCGTCGTCGTCGGCGCCGGCACCTGGCGCCTGCGACATAGTGTAGCGGAAGGGAAAGCGGTTTTCGTGTTACGGATGGGAAGGGTATGCAAAAGCACGTAAAAAAGCACGCGGCGGGCGCGTGCTTTCCGGTCCGGCTTGGCGACGGCCGGCCGCAGGGGGCCGGCCGGCGTGATCAGTCGCCGTACAATTTCTGCTTCAGTTCGCGGCGCTGTTGCGCTTCTAGCGACAGGGTGGCGGTCGGGCGGGCGATCAGGCGCGGGATGCCGATCGGCTCGCCGGTTTCCTCGCACCAGCCGTAGTCGCCGCCGTCGATGGCGACGATCGACTGCTGGACCTTCTTGAGCAGCTTGCGCTCGCGGTCGCGGGTGCGCAGTTCCAGCGCGTGTTCCTCTTCGATCGTGGCGCGGTCGGCCGGGTCCGGCACGAGCACGGTTTCGCGCAGGTGTTCGGTGGTTTCGCCGGCGTTTTTCAGCAGCTCCTTCTCAAGGGCTTGCAGCTTTGCTTTGAAAAATGCCATTTGCGCCGGATTCATATAGTCCTTTTCATCCATCTTCAGAATTTCTTCTTCGGTCAGGATGTGGTCGGCGGCGGCGGGGGTCGATTTATTAGTTTTGGTCATAACTTCGCTTACCTTCGATACGACAGAGTTTTCAAATTAATCAGCCCGGATTTCGTGGCAATTATCGTGGCAATTCAGTAGCAATTTAGCCATCCCCACAAAACCCGGATAGTTTATACCAGACATTGTTCCAAACCGCTAATAAAGATGTCTTTTGGCAGATTTTTACCTATAAACACCATTTTGCTGCCGCGAACGTCGTTTTCTCCCCATTTCGCGCCCAGATCGCTGCCCATGATCTGGTGCACGCCCTGGAACACCACCTTGCGGTCGGCGCCCTGCATCAACAATACGCCTTTGTAGCGCAGCATGCGAGGACCATAGACGTTTACCAGCCCGCCGAGGAATTCGTCCAGCTTGGCCGTGTCGAACGGGCGTGTACTTTTGAACACAAACGCGGCGATGTCGTCGCTGTGGTGGCCGTGATGGTGGTTGTGGTCGTGGCCGTCGTGTCCGTGGCCTTCGTGGCCATGATCGTGGCCGCAGTGCTCGTCGTGCACGTGGTCGTCGTCGTGGGCCTGGTCGGTCGCCAGGAAATCGGGGTCCAGCTCGAGCTTGTCGTTCAGGTTGAAGCCTTTGAGGTCCAGCACGTCCGTCAGCGGAGCGCGCCCGAAATCGGCCTTGCCGATCGGTGCGCGCGGATTGATGCGCTTGAGGCGGGCGGTCAAGGCCGCCAACTCCTCCTCGGTGACCAGGTCGGTCTTGGACAGCAGCATCTTGTCGGCGAACCCGACCTGGCGCTGCGCTTCCTCGTGCTGGTCCAGCTGGTCCATGGCGTGGCGGGCGTCGACCACCGTGACCACCGCGTCCAGCATATAGTGAGTGCCCACTTCCTCGTCGACGAAGAAGGTCTGCGCCACCGGTCCCGGATTGGCCAGGCCGGTGGTCTCGATGACGACGCGGTCGAAATGCAGTTCGCCGGCGGCGCGCTTTTGCGCCAGGCCGGTCAGCGCCACGATCAGGTCGCCGCGCACGGTGCAGCAGATGCAGCCATTGTTCATTTCGACGATCTGCTCGCCGCTATCCTGGACCAGGATTTCGTTGTCGATGTTTTCCTGCCCGAACTCGTTCTCGATGACGGCGATGCGCATGCCGTGCTGTTCCTGCAAGATGCGGTTGAGCAACGTGGTCTTGCCGGCGCCAAGGAAGCCGGTCAGGATGGTGGTGGGGATCAGTTCCATGTTCTAGCAGCCTGAGTCTGGTGGTCGGGAACCCTATATTGGGCTCAACCGCAAAAATACAATCGGCCGATTATGCCGGAATTTCAATTGTGCTAGCAATTGGTCCGATTGAGCAACGTCAGCACGGGCCGGATTTACCGGGGTAGTGCGCCTTATTTCACCTTCGCGCGCGGGTGCGCCTTGTCGTACACCTCGGCCAGATGCTGGAAATCGAGCGCCGTGTAGACCTGCGTCGAGCTGATGCTCGAATGGCCCAGCATTTCCTGCACCGCGCGCAGGTCGCCCGACGATTGCAGCACGTGCGAGGCGAAGGAATGGCGCAGCATGTGCGGGTGCACGCGCACCGGGGCGCCGCCGGCCACGCCGTGGGCCTGCAAACGCTGCTGGATCACGCGCGGCGAGACGCGCGTGCCGCGGGTGCTGACGAACAGCGCGTCGCCGCCGTCGCGCGGGGCCGGGCGCACGGCGATCCATGCCGCCAGCGCCTCGAGCGCGGCGGCGCCGACCGGCACCACGCGGCGCTTGTTGCCCTTGCCGGTGACGATCACTTCACGGTTGTCGAGGTCGACCCAGCCCAGCGCGTCCTTGCCGGCGGCCAGGTCCAGGCCGGCCAGCTCGGACACCCGCAGGCCGCTGGAATACAACAGTTCGAACATGGCGCGGTTGCACAGGTCGGCCGGCTCGGTGCCGGTGCCGGCGCGCGGCGTCGACGGCGCCACCAGCCGCACCGCGTCGTCGACCGACAGGGCGCGCGGCAGCGTCTTGGCGCGTTTGGGCGCGCGCACGCCCTGGACCGGATTGGCGGAGAGCGCGATGCGGTCGCCGAGCCAGCCGAAAAATCCGCGCCAGCTGGAGAGTTTGCGCGCGATAGAGCGCGGATCGAGGTCTTTTGCGTGCAGTTTGGCGGTCAGCCGGCGGATCAGGAAATGGTCGATGTCCTGCCAGTCGTGGCCGTCCGACAGCGCGGCCAGTTCCCGCAAGTCGTGCGCGTAGGCGGAGGTGGTGTGCGCCGACAGCTTGCGCTCGGTGCGCAAATAGCCGAGATAGGCGTCGATCCAGGCCAGCTTGCTGTCCGGTTCGGCGCCCATGGCGGCTCAGGCCAGCAGCCAGGCCAGCGCGGTGCTGGAGGTTTCGCCGATGTGGACCAGGAAGTCGGTCGCCATCAGCGAGGTGAAGCGGGCCGGATCGGCCGAGCCCAGGATCAGCAGGCCGAAGGCGTTCTTGTTGCCAGGCTTGCGCAGCGGGATGATCACGGTGGACGTGATGCCCGAGGCGTCGTCGAGCCAGCGCACCGCTTCGAAGTCCTTGTTGGTGCCGCAATACGGCGCCATCAGGCTGTTGGCGAAGATGCGCGCGTCCTCCGACACGCCTTTGACGAACCATTCGCCGTCGTACTCGGGCTCGGTGTCCCAGATGCGCAAGGTCACCTGCGGCACGTCGAAGGCCGACTTCAGCCCGCTGACGACCGAGTGTGGCATGGAGCCCACATCCTCGGCCTCCAGCAGCACCTTGGTCCAGCGGTGGAATTTGTTGGCGATGGCTTCGTTTTCGGAAGCCAGGCGCATCAGGTTGCTCATGCGCAGTTCCAGCGCCTTGTACTTATCGCGCATCACTTCCATCTGCCGCTCCTGCAGCGAGACGGCGCGGCCGGTGATGGGGCTGGCCAGTTTGATTTCACCGAGCAAGTCAGCGTGTTCTTCGAAGAAGTGCGGGTGGTCTGTCAGATACTGCGCGACAAGTGTGGAATCCAGTGGGACGGTCATGGGTACTCTATCTGCAAGGTTGGGGCTAGTCACATATTTTAACCGACGCAAGGCTTTGTACTGAACGAAAACTGCACGCTGCGCCGCGCGAAAAAAAAACGGACAAGGTCGCCCTTGTCCGTATCCCCAACGTCACACCAGCGGTTCTTGCCGACCGCGAGGTTTAGAAGTTGTGATGTATGCCGAGACTGTAGAAATTGAACGTCGCGGCAGGGGTGATTTTTTTGCGGGCCGCGTCCACGTACAGATAGGTGCGGGCCGACAGGTTGTAGTCGTAACCGACCGAGACCTGTTTGGTCTTGGCGATGTTCGGATTGTTGGCTTGGTTGTCGGGTTTTTTCTGGCCGTAACCGGCGCGTATCATGCCCGGGCCGATGGTGTAGTTGGCGCCGACCAGCCATGCCTTGGTTTCAGGATTGATCAGGACGCTTTCTTCCTGGTCCTGCTTTTGGTAGGAGCCCATCAGTTTCAAGTCCGGGATCGGCTTGAACGACGCGCCGACCGACCACAGCTTGGTGTCGACGGCGTTGCGCTCGTAGGCGCCGTAGGCGGCGAACGGGCCGGTGGTGGCAGTGGCGCTGAGCGAGTACGGCACCACGGCGGCCATGCTGTTGGCCGGGAACTGCGGCGCCAGCGTGGTGCCGCGGCCGATGATGACCGGGTTGTTGTTGGCGTCCTTGGAGGCCACGGTGACGTTCAACTGGAAGATGCCGCCGATCACGGGCGTGTTGTAGAACACGGCGTTCGAGAAGCGGTTGGCCGAGTTGCCGGCGGCGCTCAGCGGATCGCTGGTATAGCCGGCCACTTGCAGGTCGGTCTGGTAGCCGGCGGTGGCCGGCATGCCGCTCCATGGCTCGAAGGCGGTGCTGGTTTCCTGGAACGCGGTCAGGCCGCGGCCGATGCGCACGGTGCCGAAGCCGCCCTGCAGGCCGACCCGGCTCTGGCCCTGGAACAGCGGACGGGTGGTGTTTTCGATGACGCCGGTGTCCGGCTCATAGCGGATCTCCAGCTGGAACAAGGCCTTGAGGCCGTTGCCCAGGTCCTCGACGCCGCGGAAACCCAGTTTGTTGTTGTCGCGTTTGCCAACCATGGTGGAGGTGTTGCCGGAGTTGGTGCGCTTGGAAAGGCCAGCATCCAGAGTGCCATAAATGGCGACGGACGATTGCGCGGATGCAGCGCCGAACGCGCCCATGAGTGCCACGGTCACTAAAGATTTTTTGATCATTTGAGTTATTCCTTTTTAGAGTAAAACGTACAAAGGTCTAATGCTGTCCGGCCGCTTCATCTCTCCCCGGTTGGATCGAACCTTAAAGGCTCACCGGGACAAACGCGTTGGAATGGTCGACTATGGCGGCTTGTTTGTGTCAAAAGCAGGGGAATCGCGGCTTCTTGTTGTATTTTCGAAACGCTTGATCGGTGCTCCACAAGCCGCGCTCTTGGCCCGCCCCGTCACAGGGACTAACCTGCTGTTGTTGCATTATTTCTTTTCATGGAAGCATCAAAACAGCTCCAGCGTACAGGGGCGGCAGGGGGTTCGGGCTTGTGGCAGATCAAGGGGCCGCGCATTATGTCTAGGGTGTGGCGTCGATGGCACGCTACACTTGGAGTCTCATGGTGATCCGGCCCGCCTGGCAACGGCGCCAATGCACCGCCCGCTTCGATAAATCACATTCATAGTGAGACGATGGCAAATCGAGAAGAGTTAGGGATCATACGGGGCGCCCGCGCGGGAGACGCGGTCTGCCAGCTGGCGTTGGGGAAGCTGTATCTGTTTGGTGGCGCCAGTTTGCCGTTGAGCTTGCCAACGGCGCTGCACTGGCTGAACCGCGCCGCGCTGCAGGACCAGGATGAAGCCTGGATGCTGATCGGTAGTTACGTCCCTTTCGAACACGCCCAACATTGCCTTCCAGCCGTGCTGTCCTGGTACGACCGCGCGTACGACGCCGGTGTCGAGCAAGCCGGTGTGGTGCTGGCGCAACTGGTGCTGAACCAGCCGGCGCTGCACGACGCCGCCCAAGTCCCCCATCACGCCCAGCTGCGCGACAAGGCGCTGCAGGCGCTCGACACGGCCGCCCGTTCCGGCTCGGTCGAGGCGCAGTGGCTGCTGGCCCAGCAGGGCGGCGCGCCGGCGGCCCATGCGGCGCTGGCGTCGGCGCCGCCGTCCGCGCGCGCCGGCCG